>NZ_JAOWGR010000038.1:0-128717 GCF_030333015.1 Citrobacter sp. Cpo012
TTGAATCGCCACGGATAATCTAGACACTTCCGAGCCGTTGATAATACTGGTTTTCATATTCTGTCGGTGACATCTGATTGCTCGAACCATGCCGACGCTTACTGTTATAAAACATTTCGATGTAATCAAAAATATCGCTGCGGGCTTCTTCCCGCGTTCCGTAGATCTTTTTCTTTATCCGTTCGCGTTTCAGCAACTGGAAAAAGCTTTCTGCAACCGCATTATCGTGACAGTTACCGCGACGGCTCATGCTCCCCTCCAGGCCGTGTGATTTCAGGAACGACTGCCACTCATGGCTTGTGTACTGACTGCCCTGGTCCGAATGAACCAGCACCTGTTTTTGGGGATTACGCCGCCATACAGCCATCAGCAGTGCGTTCAGGACAATGTCCTTTGTCATCCGGGATTGCATTGACCAGCCGATAATTTTGCGTGAGAACAGATCAACAACCACAGCAAGATACAGCCAGCCTTCGTGGGTCCTGATGTAGGTTATGTCCGTTACCCAACGCTTATCCGGAGCATCCGGATTGAACTGTCGCTGGAGCCTGTTGGGCGATACGATACTGGCCTCGCCTTTGCGTGCCCGCGGGCTCCGGTACCCGACCTGAGCCTTTATCCCGGCACGATTCATCAGTCGCCAGACTCTGTTCACTCCGCACTGTTGACCGCTATCCCGCAAGTCCAGATGGATCTTGCGATAACCATAAACGCAACCGGACTCCAGCCAGAACTGTTTGATCTGTCCCGTCAGTCTTAGATCTACCTGGTGGCGCTGAGAATACGGTTGCTTAAACCAGGCGTAAAAGCCACTGGGATGAACATCCAGCACCCTGCAGAGCAGACGAACAGGCCAGCAACGGGAGTTGTCACGAATAAAGGCGTACCTCAGTCGGACAGCTTTGCGAAGTACGCCGCGGCTTTTTTTAATATGTCTCGTTCGTCAGTAACCCGCTTCAACTCCTTCTGGAGTCGGCGGATCTCGGCCTGAGCATCTGACTGTTCTTTATTAGTGGATGAGTCCGGACCGTACTTCTTTATCCAGGCGTAAAGGCTGTGGGTGGTGATATCGAGACGTGTTGCAACGCTGGAAACAGAATGACCGCGATCAATAACCTGTTTGACTGCTTCAATTTTAAACTCTTCGGGATAACGTTTACCGCTCATGGGCACCTCTCTTTAAGTCATCTTAAATGACTCCGAGGTGTCTGTTAAACCCGTGGCGATTCACCCATAGTTTTGAATCTAGTGGGTCACCAAGGGCAGATGCAAGGTTATCACGACTAAAATCCATAATTTGAAGCTGGCGGTTACGAAAGTGGAGAGTAGGGTTATCTTCGGCTGATACAAAATCCGTCCAAAACTGCACTCCGCTAAGTTCATCTTTAGATAATGCAACCCCCTCAAACGAATAGGATGCATTATAGAATTGGTAATTAACTGCTTTTGCTGTTCGCTCAATATGAGCAATTAGTCGTGCACCCAATTGTTCGCTGCGTAGGACCGCTCCATTTATTTTCTCAAGCTGTTGGCGTAGCACTGTACGTTCATCCTCTAGCTTCTTGATATTCTTGGTCACCATCTCTCGACTAACTTTGTATAGAATATCCAGTTTACTCTTACCAAGTCTAATCGCCTCAAAGTCCGTAAGATGAGTGTTTTTATAGAGAACCATCGCGAATAAATCTGTTTTATTAAGATTAAGCTCTTCACCATCACCAGAAAAAATTCTGTCACGGAATATAACAAACTCGTTACGAACGTTCTTCAGCAACCGCATATCTGGGACATATTGAGCCGCTAAGTCTATAAGTTCAGATGCTACTTCATATTCCATTTGACCAAGTTGCTGCACTGCTAGATTTCTAGCACTCCGGTGTGTAATGAAAGGTACCACCGGAATAATCAAGTCAAAGAATTTAGTTCGGTTGGCGCGTACTACCTCAACCAATGCAGGATCGTCAATTGCAAGGATGTCCTCTTCAAGTCTACGGCCTTCATCTTTCAAGGTAATATAATCGAATATACTGTCTTTAATGGCATAGATAAAACGGATAGGTTTTGTAATCTGTGGCGACGCATTAAGCAAAGTATTCAAAGCGCGAAGCGTCTCAAAAATATGTGAGTCATTGAAACGATCGATATCTTCAAAAATAACAATATTACGGTCTGACACCTCAAAGAAATAGACTATCTCATCAAGATACTGATCGAAATATGTTACAGAGTTGTCGTCTAAGGTAACCGTAGCCGAGCCAGCTGAAAACTGCTTGATATGAAGCTTCCCATAAAAGCGCCAGCGAACAAAAAATGCACTCCCTGTCGCCGCTACAAAAATGAGTGCATGCTTCCAAGTACCTATATCTTTTAGGGGAGGAACCGCCGAAATAATTTTAGCTGTCCACCCAGTCAACAGGAAAATGATACAAACAACAAATCCCATCAATGCAGCTAACCAAATTTCCCTTTGCCATCGAAAGCGTTCAATCCGCCTAAAGCGTGAGCCGGGGGTTTTACTCGGCTCCTCACGATAGAGCAGCTGTTTTACAATTTCCTGCTGTATACGGTTCGTCGGAGTAGTTGCCTGCTTTGGCACTGAATCATCAAGCTTTGATACCTCGATCGGCGATAGCGTTGACAGAGAGATCTCAACTACCCTACCATCTTGCCGCCTAGCAACCTCCTGCAAGATGCTGCTCTTACCAACACCGTAATTTCCGGATAACGCAATATTGCGGATTTGTTCATCAGAAAGGGCTTCTTCAATCGCCGTAACGTAGCCAACATGTTCTGCCTCAATATACTCCGGAGTAAGCGATACGAGCCCCCAAGATTCACCAATGGTGGTATTTTGATTAACGCTCATGTGGATACATTTTCTCCATTAAAAATTAGTCCCGTACCACTCTCATGTTTTAATAGTCAAACATGTCGCTTCGTCTAGAATTCACATCAGATAAATAGCTTAATCGTATCCCATAAACTAACTATGCTGGTTCATTTTTTGTTGACTGACAACCTATTACTTTGCACTTAAAACATAAAATAGAAATGTATGTCTCAGACACATACTAGTCATAAATATTATTGCATACATTAAAAACTAACCGCGAACTACATAAGGGTGCAAAATACAACTCGGCATGGTGACATTTTCTGCCATCCCACCACTGCGCGCCAAACAGCCAGGAGGTTTTGATAATTTATTTTGATAAATTTTTGATAACCGTTAGCACCCTAACAAAAAACAACGGGAGCGTTATGCTCCCGTTAATAATTTTAACAAATTACCGCATTACATATTTTCGATGATTGCGTCGCCAAACTCTGAACATTTCAGCAGCTTAGCGCCATCCATCAGACGTTCGAAGTCATAGGTTACGGTCTTGGCGTTAATCGCGCCTTCCATACCTTTAACGATCAGGTCAGCCGCTTCAACCCAACCCATGTGGCGTAACATCATTTCAGCAGACAGAATGATGGAACCTGGGTTCACTTTATCCTGACCTGCATACTTCGGTGCAGTACCGTGGGTTGCTTCGAACAGAGCGCATTCGTCACCAATGTTTGCACCCGGCGCGATACCAATACCACCAACCTGTGCGGCCAGCGCATCGGAGATGTAGTCACCGTTCAGGTTCATACAGGCAATCACGTCATACTCAGCCGGGCGCAGCAGGATCTGTTGCAGGAACGCATCGGCGATAACGTCCTTAACCACGATCTCTTTACCGGTTTTCGGGTTCTTGATTTTCACCCATGGACCGCCGTCGATCAGTTCACCACCGAATTCTTCACGTGCTAACTGGTAACCCCAGTCTTTGAACGCGCCTTCGGTGAACTTCATGATGTTGCCTTTGTGTACCAGGGTAACTGAATCACGATCGTTGGCGATGGCGTATTCAATCGCTGCACGCACCAGGCGTTTAGTCCCTTCTTCAGAACACGGTTTGATACCAATGCCGCAATGTTCCGGGAAGCGGATTTTCTTCACGCCCATCTCTTCGCGCAGGAATTTAATCACTTTCTCAGCATCGGCAGAGTCAGCTTTCCACTCGATACCCGCGTAGATGTCTTCGGAGTTTTCGCGGAAGATGACCATGTCGGTCAGTTCAGGGTGTTTAACCGGGCTTGGTGTGCCCTGATAATAACGCACCGGACGCAGGCAGACATACAGGTCAAGTTCCTGACGCAGAGCTACGTTCAGAGAGCGAATACCGCCGCCAACAGGGGTGGTCAGAGGGCCTTTAATGGCAACACGATATTCACGAATCAGATCTAAGGTTTCAGCAGGCAGCCAGACGTCCTGGCCATAAACCTGAGTGGATTTCTCGCCGGTGTAGATTTCCATCCAGGAGATTTTACGCTCGCCTTTATAGGCTTTCTCGACAGCAGCATCGACAACTTTGATCATCGGTGGGGTTACATCAACGCCGATACCGTCGCCTTCAATGAACGGGATAATCGGATTTTCAGGAACGTTGAGTTTGCCGTTTTGCAGGGTGATCTTCTTACCTTCCGCCGGAACAACTACTTTGCTTTCCATTCACCTCTCCTTCGAGCGCTTCTGGTTCTGCTCGTCTGTCATCACGCTGCATGTGCGTTTGCGTCCTGCTACACGGATGCGTTAGAGCAACTTTTTGTTAATGATTTGTAATGAGCGTGTCAATACTACCCTATTGTTCGCCGCCATGAAAGACACTCGTTCTTAGGCTATAATGCGGCAATTGATATAATCTGAAAATACCATGCAAAAAACTTCTTTTAGAAATCACCGGGTTGAGCGATTCAGCTCACGACAAGTCACTAAGCAGCGTAAAGAAAACCAGCCAAAACGCGTGGTTTTGTTCAATAAACCCTACGATGTTTTGCCACAATTTACTGACGAGGCTGGCAGAAGCACGTTAAAAGATTTTATTCCCGTGCCGGGAATTTATGCGGCGGGCCGACTCGACCGGGACAGCGAAGGGCTTTTGGTGCTGACCAATGACGGCGCGCTGCAGGCGCGGTTAACGCAACCCGGTAAGCGTACCGGGAAAATTTATTACGTCCAGGTTGAAGGCGAGCCGACAGCAGAAGCGCTGGACGCCCTGCGTAACGGAGTAACGCTCAATGATGGCCCCACGCTACCCGCAGGCATTGAAGTAGTAGAGGAGCCCGTATGGCTGTGGCCGAGAAATCCGCCGATTCGGGAACGGAAAAACATTCCCACCAGCTGGTTGAAAGTTACCTTATATGAAGGTCGCAACCGTCAGGTACGTCGTATGACAGCGCATGTTGGATTTCCTACGCTGCGCCTCATCCGCTATGCCATGGGGGATTACACGCTGGAAAATCTTGCTAACGGCGAGTGGCGGGAACTGAAATCGTAACCGTACAGTTTAACGTGAGTGTTAACAGGGAAGAATGAAAAAAATGGATAAGCAGCTTTTTGCAGCATTCATCCTGCTCGGCGCGTCACCGTTTTGTTCAGCAAAACTGGACTGTGAGACGATTGCCGGAACAGCAGCAGGAGAGGCAAACTACCTTTATGAGTCTGCCAAAGTAAAAACCGACTCACGCCTGCATTTCTATTCTGCACCAGCAACAGAGTGTCAACTCCCCGCGTTCATGGTCAATGGCGACACCGTCGAGGTGCTCAGGAGTTCACAGCGCTACAAAAGCACGGGCATGCTTTCCAAAGATGAGCCTTATCGTTACGTACGTTATCGGGACGCTAAAGGAACCTTCGCCACCGGCTGGGTCTCGGTTAATGGATTAACGCCGTTATCCAGTCCGCTTGCAGTAAGCGCGTCTTGCCAGACATGGGCAAATAAAGCGATGTCGCAGCGCGGGTTCTTACCCTCCTCCTCCACAAACCACTATCAGGTAACAGGAGACACCCGCGCATGGTTCTATGCGATGCCAACCGAACAGTGTCGCAGCCCGTCCGTATTTTTAGTGCCCGGCGACCTCGTCTCTGTACAAGAACAATCCAACGATGATTTTATGGAAGCGGTCTATTACACCACCGATCGCCAAATCATACGCGGCTGGTTAAAAAAGTCGCAGTTACAAGCTATAAACAGCGGTGACCACTATCGCGACGACATCAACCCGCTGTCGACAGACAAAGCAACGAGAGTCGCCACCCTTGGGCTACGTCACGACCACCAATGTATTTTTTATGAAAGCTGGAATGCTAAAAAGGCCATTGAGATTATCGTGCGCGAGGATCATCAAACCGCATTGTGCCGTGGAGGGGCCGACCCACAAACGTCGCCTCCTGTGGCTTATATTAGTATCGACAAGGCCAGCGGCGAAATTAGCTGGCCAGATGTTGCCGAAGGATTTGCTGAGGAATAAGGGGAAAATATGTTCAAACCGCACGTCACGGTCGCTTGCATTGTGCATGCAGAAGATAAATTCTTAGTCGTTGAAGAAACGATCAATGGCAAAGCCTTGTGGAATCAGCCTGCAGGACACCTGGAAGCCGATGAAACGTTGGTGCAAGCCGCAGCACGCGAACTGTGGGAAGAAACGGGCATTAAAGCGCAGCCGCAGCATTTCATTCGTATGCATCAATGGATTGCACCGGACAAAACGCCCTTTTTGCGTTTTCTTTTCTCTATTGAGCTTGCCAATATGTGCGCTACAGAACCTCATGACAGCGATATAGATTGCTGTCGTTGGGTCAGCGCAGAAGAGATTTTCTCTGCGCCAAACCTGCGTTCGCCGTTGGTTGCGGAGAGTATTCGCTGTTATCAGAGCGGACAGCGCTACCCACTGGCCATGATCGGCGAATTTAACTGGCCGTTTACAGAGGGTGTCAAGTAAAGGGCTGCGTGCTAGAATATGCCGCCTTGAAGTTCAATGTCGTGAGTATTCCTATGTCTGAAAGCCCAAAAAAAGTGATCGTCGGCATGTCCGGCGGTGTCGACTCCTCCGTTTCTGCCTGGCTGTTACAACAACAGGGCTATCAGGTAGAAGGCCTGTTCATGAAGAACTGGGAAGAGGACGATGGCGAGGAATACTGCACAGCGGCCGCCGACCTTGCGGATGCGCAGGCTGTCTGTGACAAACTCGGCATTGAACTGCATACCGTCAACTTTGCCGCAGAATACTGGGACAACGTCTTTGAACTGTTCCTTGAAGAGTACAAAGCGGGCCGTACGCCAAACCCGGATATTCTGTGCAATAAAGAAATTAAGTTTAAAGCCTTCCTTGAGTTTGCCGCCGAAGATTTAGGTGCCGATTACATCGCCACCGGTCACTACGTGCGTCGCGCGGATGTCGACGGCAAAAGCCGCCTGCTGCGTGGGCTCGATGGCAATAAAGACCAGAGTTATTTCCTCTATACGCTCGGCCATGAGCAAATCGCGCAAAGCCTGTTCCCGGTCGGTGAACTGGAAAAACCGCAGGTGCGTAAAATTGCCGAAGATCTTGGTCTGATTACGGCCAAGAAAAAAGACTCCACCGGCATCTGCTTCATTGGCGAACGTAAGTTCCGCGAGTTTCTTGGTCGTTACCTGCCGGCTCAGCCAGGCAAAATCATCACCGTTGACGGCGAAGAGATTGGCCAGCACCAGGGGCTGATGTACCACACTTTAGGTCAGCGTAAAGGTCTGGGTATTGGCGGAACGAAAGAAGGGACAGAAGATCCATGGTATGTGGTGGATAAAGACGTTGAGAACAACATTCTGGTTGTCGCTCAGGGGCATGAACATCCACGTCTGATGTCCGTTGGCCTGGTGGCGCAACAGCTGCATTGGGTCGATCGCGAACCGTTCACCGGCACCATGCGCTGTACGGTGAAAACCCGCTATCGTCAGACCGACATTCCGTGCACCGTTAAGGCACTGGATGCTGAGCGTATTGAAGTCATTTTCGACGAGCCAGTCGCGGCGGTCACGCCGGGTCAGTCGGCTGTCTTTTACAATGGCGAAGTGTGCCTCGGCGGCGGCATTATCGAACAACGATTGCCTCTGCCGGTATAATTACTTACACATTTGATACAAGGAAGCAGTGAACGTGGCAAAGAATTATTATGACATCACCCTCGCCCTGGCAGGCATTTGTCAGTCGGCACGCCTGGTGCAGGAACTGGCGCACCAGGGGCATTGTGATGCCGATGCATTACACGTTTCACTGAACAGTGTCATCGACATGAATCCCAGCTCTACGCTGGGCGTGTTTGGCGGCAGCGAAGCCAACCTGCGTCTTGGCCTTGAAACGCTGCTTGGCGTGCTGAACGCCAGCAGTCGTCAGGGGCTGAACGCGGAACTCACCCGCTATACGCTAAGCCTGATGGTGCTGGAGCGTAAGCTGTCAGCGGCCAAGGGCGCTATGGACACGCTGGGAGACCGTATTAGCGGCTTGCAGCGCCAGCTGGACCATTTTGATTTGCAGTCAGAAACGTTGATGAGTGCGATGGCTGGCATTTATGTTGACGTCATCAGCCCACTCGGCCCGCGTATTCAGGTCACGGGTTCCCCGGCCATCCTTCAGAGTCCACAGGTACAGGCTAAAGTACGCGCTTCGCTGCTGGCTGGCATCCGTGCTGCCGTGCTCTGGCATCAGGTTGGTGGAGGCCGTCTGCAACTCATGTTTTCTCGTAATCGCCTGACGACTCAGGCAAAACAAATTCTTGCTCATTTAACCCCGGAGTTGTGATCTATGGAATTATCCTCACTGACCGCCGTTTCCCCTGTCGATGGACGCTACGGCGATAAAGTCAGCGCGCTGCGCGGGATTTTCAGCGAATACGGTTTGCTGAAATTCCGTGTACAGGTTGAAGTACGCTGGCTGCAAAAACTGGCCGCGCACGCAGCGATCAAGGAAGTTCCTGCTTTTGCTGCCGACGTAATCGGTTTCCTTGATGCGATCGTCGCTAACTTCAATGAAGAAGATGCTGCGCGCATCAAAACCATTGAGCGTACGACCAACCATGATGTGAAGGCAGTTGAGTATTTCCTGAAAGAGAAAGTGGCGGATATCCCGGAACTGCATGCCGTTTCAGAATTTATCCACTTTGCGTGTACCTCTGAAGACATCAACAACCTGTCTCACGCGCTGATGCTGAAAACCGCACGCGACGAAGTGGTTCTGCCGTACTGGCGTAAGCTTATCGACGCGGTGAAAGATCTGTCTGTACAGTATCGCGATATTCCTCTGCTCTCCCGTACCCACGGTCAGCCAGCCACCCCGTCTACGCTAGGCAAAGAAATGGCTAACGTGGCTTACCGTATGGAGCGTCAGTATCGTCAGCTCAACCAGGTTGAAATTCTTGGTAAGATCAATGGTGCAGTCGGTAACTATAACGCCCACATCGCCGCTTACCCGGAAGTTGACTGGCATCAGTTCAGCGAAGAGTTTGTCACCTCGCTGGGCATCCAGTGGAACCCGTACACCACGCAGATTGAGCCGCACGACTACATTGCCGAGCTGTTTGACTGCATCGCCCGTTTCAACACCATCCTGATCGACTTTGACCGCGATGTCTGGGGTTACGTGGCGCTGAACCATTTCAAACAGAAAACCATCGCGGGTGAAATTGGCTCTTCCACCATGCCGCACAAAGTTAACCCCATCGATTTCGAAAACTCCGAGGGTAACCTGGGTCTGTCTAACGCGGTACTGCAGCACCTGGCGAGCAAACTGCCGGTCTCCCGCTGGCAGCGTGACCTGACTGACTCTACCGTTCTGCGTAACCTGGGCGTAGGTATTGGCTATGCGCTGATCGCCTATCAGTCCACGCTGAAAGGCGTGAGCAAACTGGAAGTGAACCGCGATCATCTGCTGGATGAACTGGACCATAACTGGGAAGTTCTGGCAGAGCCGATTCAGACCGTGATGCGTCGCTACGGTATTGAGAAGCCGTACGAAAAGCTGAAAGAGCTGACCCGCGGTAAGCGCGTTGACGCCGAAGGTATGAAGCAGTTTATCGACGGTCTGGCGCTGCCGGAAGAAGAGAAAACTCGCCTGAAAGCAATGACGCCTGCCAATTATATTGGTCGCGCCATCACCATGGTTGATGAACTGAAGTAATCTGTTTGATGCCGGAGCGTGCTTGCGCCTGTTCCGGCCTTCCGTTCATATCGTAGTAAGCCGGAAAGCATCAGCGTTTCCGGCTTTTTTATTGCCTGCGAGATTATCCCTTCCCCCGGTTTATTAAATGTTTATCCCCACAGCCACATAATCAGCGTTAAACTATTCATACCATTATTTTAGGGAGAAACGATGATGCGCGTACTGGTTGTCGAGGATAATGCTTTATTACGCCACCACCTCAAGGTTCAGTTACAGGATTTAGGGCATCAGGTGGATGATGCAGAAGATGCGAAGGAAGCGGACTATTATCTGAATGAACATCTGCCGGATATCGCGATCGTTGATTTAGGACTCCCCGATGAAGATGGTTTGTCGCTGATCCGCCGCTGGCGCAGTAATGAGGTTTCGCTGCCGATTCTGGTATTAACCGCGCGTGAAGGCTGGCAGGATAAAGTGGAAGTCCTCAGCGCCGGTGCTGACGATTACGTCACCAAACCGTTTCACATCGAAGAAGTGGCTGCGCGCATGCAGGCACTGATGCGCCGCAACAGCGGTCTGGCATCGCAAATTATCTCCCTTCCGCCTTTTCAGGTGGACCTCTCTCGACGCGAGTTATCCGTCAATGATGAAGTTATCAAGCTCACTGCGTTTGAATACACCATTATGGAAACGCTCATCCGTAATAATGGCAAAGTGGTCAGTAAAGATTCGCTCATGCTGCAGCTTTACCCGGATGCCGAGCTGCGCGAAAGTCACACCATTGATGTTCTAATGGGACGTCTGCGTAAGAAAATTCAGGCGCAATATCCGGACGACGTCATCACCACCGTGCGTGGTCAGGGATATCTTTTTGAACTGCGCTAATGAATAAACTATTGCGTCATTTTTTCCCGCTATCGCTACGGTTGCGCTTTTTACTGGCAACCGCAGGCGTTGTATTAGTGCTCTCGCTGGCCTACGGCATGGTTGCTCTGGTGGGCTACAGCGTCAGCTTTGATAAGACAACGTTTCGCCTGCTGCGGGGTGAAAGTAATCTGTTTTATACCCTGGCAAAGTGGGAAAACGGCAAGATAAACGTCGAGCTGCCTGAAAATCTCGATATGCAAAGCCCAACAATGTCGCTGATCTATAACGAAAGCGGTGAGTTGTTGTGGGCTCAGCGCAATGTTCCCTGGCTGACGAAAAGTATCCAACCGGACTGGCTAAAAACGAACGGTTTTCATGAAATTGAAGCCAATGTAGACGCCACCAGCACTTTACTGGGCGAAGATCACTCCGCTCAGCAGCAGTTAAAAGAAGTCAGAGAAGATGATGACGACGCCGAAATGACCCACTCGGTGGCGGTGAACGTCTACCCCGCCACTGCCAGAATGCCGCAACTGACCATTGTAGTTGTCGATACCATTCCTATAGAGCTGAAGCGCTCTTATATGGTCTGGAGTTGGTTTATTTATGTGCTGGTCGCCAATCTGTTGCTGGTCATTCCGCTGTTATGGGTGGCCGCCTGGTGGAGCCTGCGGCCGATTGAATCGCTGGCCCGCGAAGTCCGTGAGCTTGAGGAACATCATCGTGAGATGCTAAACCCCGCTACCACACGCGAATTGACCAGCCTGGTTCGTAATCTCAATCGACTTTTAAAAAGTGAACGTGAGCGCTACGATAAATACCGCACCACGTTAACCGATCTCACTCATAGCCTGAAAACGCCACTGGCGGTACTGCAAAGTACGTTGCGCTCAATGCGTAATGAAAAGATGAACGTCAGCGACGCAGAGCCTATCATGCTGGAACAAATCAGCCGTATTTCCCAACAGATAGGCTATTACCTGCATCGCGCCAGTATGCGTGGCAGCAGTGCCCTACTCAGCCGCGAGCTGCACCCGGTCGCGCCGTTGCTGGATAAGCTCACCTCGGCGCTGAATAAGGTATATCAGCGCAAAGGGGTCAACATTAATCTCGATATCTCACCTGAGATCAGCTTTGTGGGCGAACAGAATGATTTTGTCGAGGTATTGGGCAACGTCTTGGATAACGCCTGTAAATATTGTCTGGAGTTTGTCGAGATTTCGGCGCAACTGTCTGAGGAGCAGCTGCATATTCTGGTCGAAGACGATGGTCCTGGTATTCCGCAAAGCAAACGGGAAGTGGTGTTTGACCGCGGACAGCGCGTAGATACACTACGTCCCGGACAAGGCGTCGGTCTGGCGGTGGCGCGAGAAATCACCGAACAGTATGACGGGCAGATTATTGCTGGTGATAGCCTGCTGGGTGGTGCGCGCATGGAAGTTATTTTTGGTCGCCAGCAGCCGGGCCAGAAAGACGAGTAACCGTCGCATGTAATAAATATGTACTGACTTCACGCTTGAGGTTAAGTATCCGTTATAATCGGTTGCAGATACCAGCCTGCGGGATGCTCACTATGGAATACCAACTCACACTTAATTGGCCCGATTTTCTTGAACGCCACTGGCAGAAACGCCCGGTGGTCTTAAAACGCGGGTTTAACAACTTTATTGATCCTCTTTCTCCTGACGAACTGGCTGGACTGGCAATGGAAAGCGAAGTCGACAGCCGACTCGTCAGCCATCAGGATGGTAAATGGCAGGTTAGCCACGGTCCCTTCGAAAGCTACGACCATCTTGGCGAGAACAACTGGTCTTTGCTGGTGCAGGCGGTCAACCACTGGCACGAACCTACCGCCGCGCTGATGCGCCCGTTCCGTGAATTACCGGACTGGCGTATCGACGATCTGATGATTTCTTTCTCTGTACCCGGCGGCGGCGTTGGCCCGCACCTGGATCAGTACGATGTATTTATCATTCAGGGAACCGGTCGTCGTCGCTGGCGCGTAGGCGAAAAGCTGCAGTTGAAGCAGCACTGCCCTCACCCGGATCTCCTTCAGGTCGACCCGTTCGAAGCCATCATTGATGAAGAGCTGGAACCCGGCGATATTCTGTACATTCCACCGGGATTCCCGCACGAAGGCTATGCGTTAGAAAACGCGATGAACTATTCGGTTGGCTTCCGTGCGCCAAACACTCGCGAGCTGATCAGCGGCTTCGCCGATTACGTTTTACAACGCGAACTGGGCAGCACCTATTACAGCGATCCTGATCTGCCACCGCGCGATCATCCGGCAGATGTTCTGCCGCAGGAAATGGACAAGCTGCGCGAAATGATGCTGGGCCTGATTAATCAGCCAGAACATTTCCAGCAGTGGTTTGGCGAGTTTATTTCTCAGTCTCGTCATGAGCTGGATATTGCCCCGCCGGAGCCACCGTATCAGCCAGACGAAATTTATGATGCCCTGAAACAAGGTGATGTGTTAGTGCGTCTGGGCGGATTGCGCGTATTGCGCATTGGCGACGACGTCTACGCTAACGGTGAGAAAATTGATTCACCGCATCGTCCTGCGCTGGAAGCGCTGGCCAGTCATATTGTGCTGACGGCTGAGAACTTTGAGGATGCGCTGGAAGATCCTTCTTTCCTTGCAATGCTTGCCGCGCTGGTCAACAGCGGGTACTGGTTCTTCGAAGGGTAATGCGGACTGTGCCTGATGCGACGCAATGCGTCTTATCAGGCTACTGGAGTGAAATATTGTAGGCCGGATAAGCAAAGCGCCATCCGGCAACTACACATATTTTATTTTTGTTTCGCGGCCAATTCAGCAATACGCACAATCACCTGCACCGCTTTTTCCATTCCTTCCAGGGTTACAAACTCATGCTTACCATGATAGTTGTAGCCGCCGGTGAACAGATTCGGACACGGTAATCCCATAAATGACAGCTGTGCGCCGTCAGTGCCGCCACGGATCGGTTTCAGCACCGGCTCAATATCGCAATCGCGCATCGCCTGCTGGGCGATATCCAGCACGTGCGGATGCTCAATCACTTTTTCGCGCATATTGTAGTAACTGTCTTCAATCACCAGTTCGATATAGCAGTCCGGGTGTAACCCTTTGCCGACCTTCTTGGCGATATCCATGATCTTGCGTTTACGCGCTTCAAACTGCTTACGGTCAAAATCACGAATAATGTAGTGCATATCCGCCCGATCGACCGTCCCTTTCATGCTCGCCAGATGATAAAAGCCTTCGTAGCCTTCCGTCTTCTCCGGGCTTTCATCTGCCGGGACCTCAGCGTGAATACGCGCCGCCAGCGACAGCGCATTCACCATCACCCCTTTTGCGGTGCCGGGATGCACATTGTTGCCAACAATTTTGATATTAACCGACGCGGCGTTGAAGTTCTCAAACTCCAACTCACCTACGCCACCACCGTCAACGGTATAGGCCCACTGCGCATCGAATGCCGCAACATCAAAATGCTTCGCCCCTTTACCCACTTCTTCGTCCGGCGTAAAGGCCACGCGGATATCACCGTGCGGAATATTTTTTTGGATAAGCACAGCCAGTGCGGTCATGATTTCCGCCACGCCTGCTTTATCATCCGCGCCCAGCAACGTTTTACCGTCTGTGGTGATCAGCGTCTGACCCAGAAGTTGATGCAGCACCGGGAACATCACCGGCGATAAAACTTCATCACCAATGCCTAACGCAATATCGCCACCGCGATAGTTTTCAACGATTTGCGGATTGACATTTTTACCGCTGAAATCCGGTGAGGTATCCACATGGGAAATAAAGCCGATCGCAGGAATATTGCCAGCAACGTTCGCGGGTAACGTTGCCATCAGCGTGCCTTTTTCGCTCAGTGAAATATTAACCAGCCCCATCTCTTCGAGCTGTTGTTTGAGCAGTTGCAATAATTTCCACTGTCCTTCGGTGCTGGGTACCTGCCGCACGCCCGATTTTGATTGGGTGTCCAGCGACACGTAGTGTAAAAAACGCTCAAGTAGTTTATCCATGCAGTCACCCTCACTTTTTGTGACAACATTATCAATAAGCAACAAAAGACAAATATTGCGTCAGGTCACTTTTATCCCCGCAAGTGAGAATATTTCGCCCTGACATCCCCTCTGACTATAGGGCTAAGTCAGTAATTCGCAACAAGGATTGGCGATTACAATGGTTTGCCGTAGAATAACGGCCCTCATTAAGAGTCATCAAGGTGGTTAACCACAAACCCCGCATCGGTCAGCCATCCGTTGCGTTTACATGGGACAGAGTAAAAAATTGAATAAACAACCGCGTTCGCTTTCTCCACTGGTGCAATTAGCGGGAATTCGCAAAAGTTTCGATGGCAAAGAGGTGATTTCCAGCCTGGATTTGACCATCAATAATGGCGAGTTTCTTACGCTGCTTGGCCCCTCTGGCTGCGGTAAAACAACCGTTCTTCGCCTGATTGCCGGTCTGGAAACGGTTGATTCCGGTCATATTTTGTTGGACAACGAGGACATCACTCACGTTCCAGCGGAAAATCGCTACGTGAATACCGTCTTCCAAAGCTATGCGCTATTCCCCCACATGACTGTGTTTGAAAATGTGGCCTTTGGTTTGCGCATGCAAAAAACGCCCGCAGCCGACATTTCTCCCCGCGTTACCGAAGCCCTGCGCATGGTGCAACTGGAAGAGTTCGCCCAGAGAAAACCGCATCAACTTTCCGGCGGACAGCAGCAGCGCGTAGCGATTGCCCGAGCAGTGGTCAACAAACCCCGCTTACTCTTGTTAGATGAATCCCTCTCTGCGCTGGACTACAAACTGCGTAAGCAGATGCAGAATGAACTGAAAGCACTGCAGCGTAAGCTTGGTATCACTTTTGTCTTTGTCACACACGATCAGGAAGAAGCGCTAACCATGTCCGACCGCATCGTGGTGATGCGCGATGGTAAGATTGAGCAGGACGGTACGCCGCGCGAAATCTACGAAGAGCCAAAGAATCTGTTTGTCGCCGGGTTTATCGGCGAGATCAATATGTTTAACGCCACGGTGATTGAACGTCTGGATGAACAGCGTGTTCGTGCTAACGTTGAAGGCCGCGAGTGCAATATTTATGTCAACTTCGCGGTAGTTCCCGGACAAAAGCTGCACGTCCTGTTACGCCCTGAAGATTTGCGCGTTGATGAAATCAATGATGATAATCATATCGAAGGCCTGATCGGCTACGTGCGCGAACGCAACTACAAAGGCATGACGCTGGAGTCGGTTGTAGAACTGGAAAATGGCAAGATGGTGATGGTCAGCGAATTCTTCAACGAAGACGATCCTGACTTTGACCACTCGCTCGACCAGAAAATGGCAATTAACTGGGTAGAAAGCTGGGAGGTCGTACTGGCTGATGAAGAGCACAAGTAAATTCCAGAGTGTGGTGATCTTCACCATTGTCGGTTGGCTTGTGTTATTTGTCTTTCTGCCCAACCTGATGATCATCGGCACCAGCTTTTTGACCCGTGACGACGCCAATTTCGTCAAAATGGTCTTTACGCTGGAGAACTATACGCGCCTGCTCGATCCGCTCTATTTTGAGGTACTGGTTCACTCCCTCAATATGGCGCTGATTGCCACGCTCGCCTGTCTGGTACTCGGCTACCCGTTTGCCTGGTTTTTGGTGAAACTGCCGGAAAAAGTACGCCCGCTGCTGCTGTTCCTGCTGATTGTTCCGTTCTGGACCAATTCTCTGATTCGCATCTACGGACTCAAAATTTTCCTCAGTACCAAAGGCTATCTCAACGAGTTTCTGTTATGGCTCGGCGTTATCGATACACCCATTCGCATTATGTTTACTCCCAGTGCGGTGATTATCGGGCTGGTATACATCCTGCTGCCGTTTATGGTGATGCCGCTCTATTCCAGCATTGAAAAGCTCGATAAACCGCTGCTGGAAGCCGCACGCGATTTAGGCGCCAGTAAGCTTCAGACCTTCACCCGCATCATTATTCCGTTAACGATGCCGGGGATTATCGCCGGATGTTTGCTGGTCATGCTGCCCGCAATGGGGCTGTTTTACGTTTCCGACTTAATGGGCGGCGCGAAAAACCTGCTGATTGGTAACGTAATTAAAGTTCAGTTCCTGAACATCCGCGACTGGCCGTTTGGTGCAGCCACCAGCATTACACTGACCATCGTGATGGGTCTGATGCTGCTGATCTACTGGCGCGCCTCCCGCTTACTGAACAAGAAGGTGGAACTCGAATGATCGGTCGACTGCTTCGCGGCGGTTTTATGACCGCTATCTACGCGTATCTGTATATTCCAATCATCATTCTGATTGTGAACTCCTTTAACAGTTCGCGCTTTGGCATCAACTGGCAGGGTTTTACTACTAAATGGTACGGCCTGCTGATGAATAACGACAGCCTGTTGCAGGCGGCGCAGCACTCGCTGACGATGGCGGTGCTATCCGCCACCTTTGCCACCTTGATCGGCTCACTCACTGCGGTTGCGCTGTACCGTTACCGTTTTCGCGGTAAACCGTTCGTCAGTGGCATGCTGTTCGTGGTGATGATGTCGCCGGATATTGTGATGGCAATATCTCTGCTGGTGCTGTTTATGCTGATCGGCATTCAACTGGGCTTCTGGTCGCTGCTGTTCTCGCATATCACTTTTTGTCTGCCTTTTGTGGTGGTGACGGTTTACTCTCGCCTGAAAGGTTTTGATGTCCGCATGCTTGAGGCGGCTAAAGATTTGGGTGCCAGCGAAGTAACTATTCTGCGCAAGATAATACTGCCACTGGCTATGCCTGCGGTGGCTGCGGGTTGGTTGCTGAGTTTTACGCTGTCGATGGATGATGTTGTTGTTTCATCTTTCGTCACCGGACCGGGTTATGAAATTTTGCCATTAAAAATCTACTCAATGGTTAAAGTCGGCGTATCACCAGAGGTGAACGCGCTGGCGACCATTTTGTTGGTTCTGTCGCTGGTTATGGTGATTGCCAGCCAGCTTATTGCACGTGATAAAACCAAGGGCCGCTAAGGCCCTTAATTCAGGGGACGTTAAATGATGAAAAAATGGTCACGCCACCTGCTCGCGGCGGGTGCTCTGGCACTGGGCATGAGCGCCGCTCACGCGAATGACAACAACACGCTCTATTTCTATAACTGGACTGAATACGTCCCACCGGGTCTGCTGGAACAGTTCACCAAAGAAACCGGCATTAAGGTTATCTATTCGACCTACGAGTCGAATGAAACCATGTACGCCAAGCTCAAAACCTATAAAGACGGCGCATACGATTTGGTGGTTCCGTCCACCTATTACGTCGATAAAATGCGTAAAGAAGGCATGATCCAGAAGATCGACAAGTCGACGTTGACCAACTTCCACAACCTCGATCCGGAGATGCTCAACAAGCCGTTTGACCCGAACAATGACTACTCCATCCCGTATATCTGGGGTGCGACGGCCATTGGCATCAACAGCGATGCTATCGATCCGAAAACCGTCACCAGTTGGGCCGATCTGTGGAAGCCGGAGTACAAAGGCAGTCTGCTGTTAACGGATGATGCGCGAGAAGTGTTCCAGATGGCGCTGCGCAAGCTGGGATATTCCGGCAATACCACCGATCCTAAAGAGATTGAAGCCGCCTATAACGAGTTGAAGAAGCTGATGCCTAACGTTGCGGCATTTAACTCTGACAACCCGGCCAACCCGTATATGGAAGGCGAAGTTAATCTGGGGATGGTGTGGAACGGCTCCGCGTATGTTGCGCGTCAGGCGGGCACACCGTTGGAAGTGGTATGGCCGAAAGAAGGTGGCATTTTCTGGATGGACAGCCTGTCTATTCCGGCTAACGCGAAAAACAAAGAAGGTGCGCTGAAGCTGATTAACTTCCTGCTGCGCCCGGACGTCGCGAAAGAAGTCGCAGAAACTATCGGTTACCCGACGCCGAACCTGGCAGCACGCAAGCTGTTAAGTCCTGAGGTCGCGAACGACAAAACGCTCTACCCTGACGCGGAAACCATCAACAAAGGGGAATGGCAAAACGATGTCGGTTCCGCCAGCGCTATCTACGAAGAGTATTATCAGAAGCTAAAAGCAGGACGCTAATACTCGTGCAACCCGGCAGGCGTCGCTGCGCCGGGTTGCTACCTGCCAATCCCTACTTTTTACGCCTTTCGACTGATTCCCGCTCCCCAGTTTCTGGCTATGCTTACAGTATTCCAGGCCGGCTTCTGAGGCTTCCAATGACAACGCTCTGGCTGCTACTTGAGTTGGCTAATCTGATCGTATTTACGCTGGTGATTCTCCCACGTAAGCAGCCGGTAAACGCTCGTCCTTTGCTGCCTGTCACCGCAACCCGCCTGCTACGGCTCACCTTTTTAATACCGATCCTGGTTTTTGGTTATAGCCTGTTTTTCAGTCATCAGATTGGTCCGGTGGAGTGGGGATGTCTGATTTTGGCGATCGTAGGTAACGCGCTGGTCATCAAAGGAAAATGGGATTTGGGGGAGAGCCACACATGGACAGGCTACTATTTACCTCGTGCAAAAAGGGTTACGCGCGGCATTTTTGCCTGGATTGCGCACCCCATGTATACCGGAATTATTCTGGTGATTATCTCGTGCAGCCTGGTTTACATTACCCGACTACCCATATGGCTGAGCGCACTGGGGCTGATCTGTTGTTTTTACATCGTTGGATTTTTGATTATGGCGGCCCTGCGTGAGGACCGCCAGCTTGTACAGGCTTAAACAGTATTATCCGGATAGCCGTTACAGCCCTTTTAATAACTTCTCAACGAACTCAGGCACCACCTGGCTTGCCGGACCGTAATACTTCTCTTCAAACTCGCTGCCTACCTGGCTCGGTTCGAGATTGAGTTCTACCGTATGTGCCCCATGCAGCCGCGCCTCATGCACAAAACCCGCTGCCGGATAAACATGTCCCGATGTGCCAATCGCAATGAACACATCTGCCATTGCCAGTGCCATATAAATTTCATCCATTCCCAGCGGCATTTCACCAAACCACACGACGTGTGGTCGCAGCGGTGCCGGAAACTGGCAGCAATGACATTTATCTTCCGGGGTCACATCGCCCGTCCATTCCAGAATCTGCCCGCTTTGCGAACAGCGAACTTTGAGCAACTCGCCGTGCATATGGATAACGTTCTGGCTGCCCGCACGCTCATGCAGATTATCAATGTTCTGCGTCACCAGTAAAAAACGATCGCCCAGCTCGGCTTCGAGTTTTGCCAGTGCGATATGCGCCGCGTTGGGTTGGATTTCAGGCTGCTGCAACTGATGGCGACGGGCGTTATAAAACGACTGAACCAGTTCCGGGTTTCGACTAAATCCTTCCGGAGTCGCAACGTCCTCTACCCGATGTTCTTCCCAGAGACCATCCGCCGCGCGGAATGTTCGAATTCCTGACTCAGCGGAGATTCCCGCTCCAGTCAGTACCAGCACTCTTGGTTTTTCCATCAATTCAGGCACCACTCTGTCTCTGAAAAAGATTCGTTGACGCAGGCGATCGCGCAAATGGCGTTTATTTTTACGAAAGCGGCTTAACCGATGACCCCGACGCGACAGCATAACAACCTCTTTGTATTAATCGGTAAGATGTAGGAAAGCAGCCCCGCGCATCCCGCCGGCATCACCGTGCCGTGCCTGCTCAATACGCGGTACCCGGGCAACCGGCAGCAGATGACGTGGCAGTCGATCCGCCAGTTGCGTCGTAATAGCGGTAAAATTCGACAAGCCTCCGCCAATCACCACCAAATCAGGATCGACGATAGTCAGGATATTCCCAAGACACACTGCCAGCAAATCCAGATAGCGTTCAACGTGGGCACGCGCGTGTTCGTCACCCTGCTCCCACAGCGCGATGATTTCGCGGGCATCCAGCGGTTGATGGTAGTAATGCTGATACAACCACGCAAATCCACCGCCGGAAAGATAGCTTTCGATGCATCCCAGTTGACCGCATCCGCAGCGGCGCAGCGGGAAATCAAAGCCCATCAGCGTCAGCGCATCGACCGGCAAACGAATATGACCAAACTCACCGGTGATATAGCTGCGTCCGGTGATGGATTTCCCGTTAAGCACCAGGCCGCCGCCGACGCCCGTACCGAGGATCAACCCCATTACCAGCGGATATTGGGTGAACTCGTCATCCCAGGCTTCGGAGAGAGCAAAACAGTTCGCATCGTTATCCAGACGCACATCGCGGTCAAGGCGAGCGCTGAGATCGGCGCGGAGCGGTTTGCCACTGGCGGCAGGAACATTGGCCGCGTACAGCGTGCCGTCTTCGGTTTCCGGCATGCCCGGAATGCCGATGCCTACCGAACCTTTGATGCCGAACCGCTGATCCGCTTCCGTCACCAGATTGCAGACCGCATCAAGGAAAGCGTCGTAGCTGTCGCGAGGCGTAGGAACGCGAGTTTCCCATTGCAGACGACGTTGCTTATCAAACACGCCCAGCGCAATTTTGGTCCCGCCGATGTCAAATCCGTAATACATCACCGCTCCTTGATACACGTCATCCTTCAAGATGCCTCTGCGTTGGCTACGCCTTGATGCAGCATGAATGCTGTCGTGTATTTTTGTTGTTATTGGCCGCTAAGTACTCTCGCAGGATCAATATTGCTGGCGCGACGCGCCGGATACCAACTTGCCAAAAGACTCAGCACGAGTGCTGTCACCAGCACGTAAATCACATCCAGCCAGTGTAATTCCGATGGCAGGAAGTCAATGAAATAGATATCGCCGGACAGGAACTGATGGCCGATAAGCGCCTCAATCCCGTTTATGATCGGCGTCAGTTGCAACGACACAACCACCCCGATGACGACGCCTATCAGGCTACCGAACAGACCCGCCAGCAGGCCGTACCAGACAAAAATGGCACGGATCAACCCATCTTTCGCCCCGAGGGTTCTTAATACCGCAATATCGCCGCTTTTGTCTTTTACCGCCATCACTAACGTGGAAACGATATTAAAACAGGCCACGCCAATTACCAGCACCATAGCCAGATACATAATGGCGCGGATCATCTGAATATCGCGGTACATATAGCCGTAGGTGCCGATCCAGCTCTTGATGTAAACATAGTTATTGGTGACTTCACCCGCGTCTCGCACCAGCTTATTGGCGTTAAACACGTCGTTAACCTTCAGCGCGATCCCGGAAACGCTGGTTCCCATATCAAGATATTGCTGCGCATCTTCCATTGGGATCATGGCAAAGCTGTGATCGAGCTGACCGCTCAGTTGCAGGATCCCCGTCACGTGCAAACGCACGCGTTTAGGCTGCTGTAGCTTATGATCCGCACTGGCGTTAGGGATCATAATCGACACCCAGTCACCCTGCTTCACCTTCAGCGCATCGGCAATACCCTTACCAATGATGATTTGTTGTTCACCGGCTTTAAAATTATCCCAGGCGTGGTTTTGCACAAAGGATGGCAGCGCGCTTAAACGCTGTTCCTGTTTCGGGTCAACGCCCTTCACCTGCACCGCGCGTAAGTTCGCCCCGCTCTCCACCAGTCCGGTAAAGTTGATATAAGGCGCCGCGGCGACAATACCCGGCACTTTTTGTACCTTGTCGAGCGCTTCCTGCCAGTTATTCCACGGCTGATTTACGGCTTCAATCTCTCCGTGTGGGACTACGGCCAGAATACGGTTGTTCAGCTCACGCTCAAATCCGTTCATGGCACTTAAACCGACGATCAACACCGCCACACCCAACGCGATGCCAACGGTAGATATCACCGAAATTAACGAAACCATACCGCCGCGCCGCCGACCACGGCTAAAGCGCAGACCAATCAATAACGATAAAGGCGAAGCCATTACTCAGCTCCCATCAGGCTCAGTTCAGCCGTCAGGCGACCATCGCGCATTTCAAGCTGGCGACTCATCCGCTTCGCCAGTTGCAGATCGTGCGTCACCACCAGAAATGCCGTGCCCTGAGAGCGGTTCAGCTCACCCAGAAGCTCGAAAATGCTGTCCGCGTTACGCGCATCCAGGTTACCCGTTGGCTCATCTGCCAGGACCAGGCGCGGGTTATTCACCAGCGCACGCGCGATGGCCACCCGCTGGCGTTCGCCGCCAGACAGTTCAGACGGGCGATGACTGGCACGATGATCCAGCCCTACCGCTTTCAGCATATCCCGTGCGCGCTCGGTGATTTCAGCCGGTTTTTTCTTGCCGATCAGCAGCGGCATCGCTACGTTTTCCAGCGCCGTAAAATCCGGCAGCAAATGGTGGAACTGGTAAATAAAGCCCAGCTTCTGATTACGCAGTTCCGCTTTCGCCGCCGACGAGAGCTTACTCATTGGCTGACCGCTAAAAATGACGTCGCCGGAAGTCGGGGTATCCAACCCACCTAACAGATGCAGCAACGTACTCTTGCCGGAGCCTGAGCTGCCGACAATCGCCATCATCTCACCTTCGCCGACGCAAAAACTGACATCGTGCAGTACATCGGTCTGCACAGTGCCTTCCTGATAGCGTTTGCACAGGTTGTCGCATTGCAACAGGATCTTATTCATAACGTAAAGCCTCAGCGGGTTGAGTGGCGGCAGCGCGCCAGGAAGGATAAAGCGTAGACAGCAGCGCGATGGCCATCGCCACCAGCGCAATGACGATAACCTGTAGCGGCTCAATGGCGACCGGCAGCGCAGCGCCATCCAGCAGCACACCAATAATTGGCATCAGATTGTTCAGTTGGCTGGCGAGCAATGCACCCAGTACAGCGCCCAGCAGCGCGCCAATCACCCCGGCACTGGCCCCCTGAACCATAAACACCATCATTATCTGCCGCGGCGTTAGCCCCTGCGTTTGTAAAATCGCCACTTCCCCTTGCTTCTCCATTACCATCAGACCCAGCGAGGTAATAATATTAAAAGCCGCCACCGCCACGATCAGGCTAAGCAGCAGCCCCATCATGTTCTTTTCCATGCGCACGGCCTGGAACAGTTCCCCTTTGCGCTCGCGCCAGTCCTGCCATTTGGTGCCTTGCGGCAGCGTTTGCTGGCTCAGCGTGTCAACTTTTAACGGTTCGTTCAGCCACAGACGCCAGCCAGTGATATTACCCACCGGATAGCGCATCAGACGCGAGGCATCCTGAATGTTGGTCAGCATCTGGTAGCCATCGACTTCGCTGTTGGCGGCGAAAGTGCCAATCACCGTAAACAAACGCTGGCTCGGCAAACGCCCCATCGGCGTAAACTGGCTGGCCGAGGGCACCATCACACGGATTTGATCGCCACGGTTCACGCCCAACTGCCCGGCAAGCTGCTCGCCGAGGATGACATTATACTTACCCGGTTGCAGATCTGTTTGCTTCACATTGACCAGATACGGCGTTAACGGATCTTTTTGCGCCGGATCGATACCGAGCATCACGCCGACCGCCACGCTACGCGCACTTTGCAGCACCACATCTCCCGTAGTTATGGGTGCAACGCGGTTGACGCCGTTCAACGCCACCGCTTTTTCCGGCAGTTGTTGCGGGTTGAGGGAACCCTGTTCAGACGAGAGTACGGCCTGAGGCATCAGGCCAAGAATATTGTTTTGCAGCTCGCGCTCGAAACCGTTCATCACCGACAACACCGTGACCAGCGCCATTACCCCGAGAGTAATGCCTATGGTGGAGAGCCAGGAAACGAAGCGACCGAAGCGATCTGCTGCACGCCCACGCATATAACGCAGGCCGATGAATAGAGCGACAGGTTGGTACATGAAATCCGTCTGGTTGCTGTTAGCAAAGTCACGAGTATATAAGCGAAAGCGGAATGGGTAAATGACTGAACCGTAAGTGTTCGTCAGCACTATTCCTAAAAGTATAAATAAATCAATTCGCTAAAGTTGTCCCTCTTTCCTTCAGCCCGGGTCCCTGATCTTTATCTTAAAAAAACAAAATGCAGACAGTTACGCATTACAGCGCACAGCGGGTTGCGCAGGATGGCAGGCTATAGCCAACAATATGGATACGCCGTCTCGATGAAGAAAAAAGAACTATGGATTAATCAAATCAAAGGGTTATGTATTTGTCTGGTGGTAATTTACCACTCGGTAATCACGTTTTACCCGCACCTCACTACTTTTCAGCATCCGCTTTCAGAGCTGCTGAGCAAATGCTGGATTTACCTCAATTTGTACCTGGCGCCGTTTCGCATGCCGGTCTTTTTCTTTATTTCGGGGTATCTGATCCGTCGCTACATTGATAGCGTCCCGTGGACAACCTGCGTGGATAAGCGGATCTGGAGCATTGCCTGGGTGCTGGTGCTTTGGGGAGTGGTGCAATGGCTGGCGTTAGTCGCGCTCAATAACTGGCTGGCCCCACAGCGCGATCTGAGCCATGCCGCCAACGCTGCGTATGCCGATTCGATCACAGGTTTTACCCACGGAATGCTGACCGCCAGCACCAGCTTGTGGTATCTGTACGCGCTGATTGTCTATTTTGTTCTGTGTAAGATTTTCAGCCGCTGGGCGGTGCCGCTGTTGGCGTTATTTGTGGTGCTGAGCGTGGCGATCAATTTTGTCCCGACGCCGTGGTGGGGAATGAACAGCGTGATTCGCAATCTGCCCTGGTACAGCCTCGGTGCATGGTTTGGCGCAACGCTGATGGTGTGGATCAAGGAGGTGCCCCTG
Source organism: Citrobacter sp. Cpo012 (assembly GCF_030333015.1). Lineage (NCBI taxonomy): Bacteria > Pseudomonadati > Pseudomonadota > Gammaproteobacteria > Enterobacterales > Enterobacteriaceae > Citrobacter > Citrobacter sp. Cpo012. Next base: position 25,530 of record NZ_JAOWGR010000038.1, read on the forward strand.
CGCCGCCATGCAGTCATTGTTCTGGTTAGCGCAATCGCCGTCGTCGTCGCGTGGCTGGCAAATGTCTCACTATTACTTTCTCTGCTTTCCATTGTGCTGATCATGAAGCTGTTTTATCAATTTGAGTTGCGCTTTGGTATGCGTGAGTCCGGCCCGTTAAGCGTGATTGGTGCCAATACCATCGCCATCTACACCACCCACCGTATTCTGGTTGAGCTGTTCAGCTTAACGCTAATCCCCAAAATCAATCATGCCGCCTGGCCTGCCTATGCGGAGCTGGCCCTGCTGCTGGTGTATCCGTTCGCCTGCCTGCTGCTGTGCACCTTGTTTGGCCTGTTGGTACGTAAAATTTCACAAAAAACAGTGGCCGACCTGCTCTTTTCTCCACCTTCTTTATCAGCCGTCTCGCGCTAACCCCAACGCGCTTTTTGCCCCCATCAGGGGGCGAATCAATTTGCTTATGAGAAACGATCACGGATAATAAAGAACATTGCTTATCAGATGTATATCTAAACGAGATCCTGACAACCGAATGCCTGAACAACATCGTTACACGCTCCCGGCGAAAGCTGGCGATCAGCGCCAGTTAGGTGAGCTTACCGGTGCCGCCTGCGCAACGCTGGTCGCCGAAATCGCCGAACATCACGCGGGTCCAGTGGTCCTGATCGCGCCGGACATGCAAAATGCGCTGCGTTTGCATGATGAAATTCGTCAGTTTACTGACCAGATGGTGATGAACCTGGCCGACTGGGAAACGCTACCCTACGACAGCTTTTCTCCCCATCAGGAGATTATCTCCTCGCGGCTCTCCACGCTGTATCAGCTGCCTGCCATGCAGCGCGGCGTGCTGATCGTTCCGGTAAATACACTGATGCAGCGCGTTTGTCCGCACAGCTATCTGCACGGTCATGCGCTGGTCATGAAAAAGGGCCAGCGACTTTCACGTGACGCTCTGCGTGAACAGCTGGACAGTGCGGGCTATCGCCATGTTGATCAGGTCATGGAACACGGCGAATACGCCACACGCGGCGCGTTGTTGGATTTGTTCCCGATGGGCAGCGAGTTGCCTTATCGTCTGGATTTCTTTGATGACGAAATCGACAGCCTGCGTCTGTTTGATACCGACACCCAGCGCACGCTGGAAGAAGTCGATGCCATTAATTTGCTTCCCGCACACGAATTCCCGACTGACAAAACGGCCATCGAGCTATTCCGCAGCCAGTGGCGTGATACCTTTGAGGTGAAACGCGACGCCGAACATATTTACCAGCAGGTCAGCAAAGGCACGTTACCTGCGGGTATTGAATACTGGCAACCGCTGTTTTTCAGCGAGCCGCTGCCGCCGCTGTTCAGCTACTTCCCCGCCAATACGTTATTGGTGAATACCGGTGATATCGAGACCAGCGCAGAACGCTTCCAGGCCGATACCCTGTCGCGCTTTGAAAATCGCGGTGTTGATCCCATGCGCCCGCTTCTGCCGCCGGAATCGCTGTGGCTGCGGGTTGATGAGCTGTTTTCTGAACTTAAACGCTGGCCGCGCGTTCAACTGAAAACCGAGAGTCTGGCGAACAAAGCAGCGAATACTAACCTCGGGTTCCAGAAGCTGCCGGATATCGCCGTTCAGGCACAGCAAAAAGCGCCGTTAGATGCGTTACGTAAATTCCTTGAAGGCTTCACCGGTCCGGTGATTTTCTCGGTGGAAAGTGAAGGCCGCCGTGAAGCACTTGGCGAACTGCTCGCCCGTATCAAAGTGGCGCCGAAGCGGATATTGCGACTCGATGAAGCCGTAGATAACGGTCGTTATCTGATGATTGGCGCAGCTGAGCACGGCTTCATCGATAGCAAACGCAATCTGGCGCTGATTTGTGAAAGCGATCTGCTTGGGGAACGCGTGGCGCGCCGCCGCCAGGATTCTCGTCGCACCATCAACCCGGATACGTTAATTCGTAACCTCGCAGAGCTGCATCCCGGTCAGCCGGTGGTGCATCTGGAGCATGGCGTGGGTCGTTATGCCGGTATGACCACGCTGGAAGCGGGCGGCATAACCGGTGAATATCTGATGCTCACCTATGCCAACGACGCCAAACTGTACGTGCCGGTGTCGTCACTGCATCTCATCAGCCGCTATGCAGGTGGCGCAGAAGAGAATGCGCCGCTGCATAAACTTGGCGGCGATGCCTGGTCACGTGCCCGACAGAAAGCCGCTGAGAAGGTGCGCGATGTTGCGGCAGAGCTGCTGGATATTTATGCCCAGCGCGCGGCGAAAGAAGGCTTTGCCTTTAAGCATGACCGTGAACAGTATCAGCTGTTTTGCGACAGCTTCCCGTTTGAAACCACGCCTGACCAGGCGCAGGCGATTAACGCGGTACTCAGCGATATGTGTCAACCGCTGGCCATGGACCGCCTGGTCTGCGGCGACGTCGGCTTTGGTAAAACCGAAGTCGCGATGCGCGCGGCCTTTCTCGCCGTAGAGAACCACAAGCAGGTTGCCGTGCTGGTGCCGACCACCCTGCTCGCACAGCAGCACTTCGACAACTTCCGCGACCGCTTTGCCAACTGGCCGGTACGCATTGAGATGTTGTCCCGTTTCCGTAGCGCCAAAGAGCAAGCGCAGATTCTGGAGCAAGTTGCCGAGGGAAAAATTGATATTCTCATCGGCACGCACAAACTGCTGCAAGCGGATGTGAAGTTAAAAGATCTGGGTCTGCTGATTGTCGATGAAGAGCACCGTTTCGGCGTTCGCCACAAAGAACGCATCAAGGCGATGCGCGCAGATGTCGATATTCTGACCCTGACAGCAACGCCTATTCCACGTACGCTCAATATGGCAATGAGCGGCATGCGCGATCTGTCGATTATCGCCACGCCGCCCGCTCGTCGTCTGGCGGTCAAAACCTTCGTGCGCGAATACGACAACCTGGTGGTACGCGAGGCGATCCTGCGTGAAGTTCTGCGCGGGGGACAAGTTTATTATCTGTTTAACGACGTCGAAAACATTCAGAAAACCGCTGACAGATTAGCAGAACTGGTGCCGGAAGCGCGTATTGGTATCGGTCACGGACAAATGCGCGAGCGCGAACTGGAACGCGTGATGAACGATTTCCACCATCAGCGTTTTAACGTGCTGGTGTGTACCACCATTATCGAAACCGGGATCGACATCCCCACCGCTAACACCATCATCATCGAACGAGCGGATCACTTCGGTTTAGCGCAATTACACCAGTTGCGCGGTCGTGTGGGACGTTCTCACCACCAGGCTTACGCCTGGCTGCTGACGCCGCATCCGAAAGCGATGACCACCGACGCGCAAAAACGTCTGGAAGCCATCGCCTCGCTGGAAGATTTGGGTGCAGGTTTTGCGCTGGCGACCCACGACCTCGAAATTCGCGGCGCCGGGGAATTACTGGGTGAAGATCAGAGTGGTTCCATGGAAAGCATCGGCTTCTCACTGTATATGGAACTGCTGGAAAACGCGGTCGATGCGCTCAAAGAAGGGCGTGAACCGTCACTGGAAGATCTCACCAGCCAGCAAACCGAAGTTGAACTGCGCATGCCGTCTCTGCTGCCGGATGACTATATCCCGGATGTAAACACCCGACTGTCGTTCTACAAGCGCATTGCCAGTGCGAAAGGCGAAAACGAACTGGAAGAAATTAAGGTTGAGCTGATAGACCGTTTTGGCTTGCTGCCCGACCCGGCTCGTACGCTGCTGGATATCGCCCGTTTACGCCAGCAGGCGCAGAAACTGGGGATCAGAAAGCTCGAAGGCAATGAAAAAGGCGGTACCATTGAATTTGCCGAGAAAAACCACGTCAACCCGGTCTGGCTGATTGGTTTACTGCAAAAGCAGCCGCAGCACTTCCGTCTGGACGGTCCAACCCGGCTGAAATTTATGCAGGAGTTGAGCGAGCGTAAAACGCGGATCGACTGGGTCCGCCAGTTTATGCGTCAGCTTGAAGAAAACGCCGTAGCATAGTGAACAGGCCGGGTGAGCACACCACTCACCCGGCCTGATGAATTTACAAACTCTTTGCACTTCCCTGCACTTCCCGACACAGCAAACAGCCATAATTCTCGTTTACTTTTACATAATAAAAACCACGTAAAAACAATGGATTTATGGTGATGTTAAACAATAAACGACTCTCTCGCTGGCTCGCGTTTTTTACGCTTGCAGCGACATTCGCGTTAGCACTTCCGGCTCAGGCAAACACCTGGCCGCTGCCGCCACCGGGAAGCCGTCTGGTGGGTCAGAATGCCGTTCACGTTGTTGAAGACAATGGCGGTTCTCTGGAAGCGATTGCAAAAAAGTACAATGTCGGCTTTCTCGCGCTGCTGCAGGCCAACCCTGGCGTTGACCCTTACGTACCACGTCCGGGCAGCGTTTTGACGATCCCGTTACAAACTCTGCTACCTGATGCCCCGCGCGAAGGTATTGTTATCAACCTCGCCGAACTGCGTCTTTATTATTACCAGCCGGGGACCAATTCGGTGACCGTGTATCCTATTGGTATTGGCCAGTTAGGTGGTGACACGCTGACGCCTACGATGGTAACCACCATCTCTGATAAACGCGCCAACCCCACCTGGACGCCGACGGCAAATATCCGCGCGCGATACAAAGCAAACGGGATTGACCTGCCTGCCGTTGTGCCTGCCGGTCCGGATAACCCGATGGGCCATCATGCGATTCGCTTAGCGGCATACGGCGGCGTGTACCTGTTGCACGGTACAAATGCTGATTTTGGCATCGGAATGCGCGTCAGCTCCGGCTGTATTCGTCTGCGCGACGGTGATATCGAAACCCTGTTCCGTCAGGTAACGCCCGGAACTAAGGTCAATATTATCAATACGCCGATCAAAGCATCCGTTGAGCCTAACGGCGTGCGCCTGGTGGAAGTACACCAACCGCTGTCCGAAAAAATCAATGACGACCCGCAACTGCTGCCGATCGTGCTGAACGCGTCCATGCAGACATTTAAAAATGCGGCGCAAACAGATACCGCCGTCATGGATCATGCGATGGAGATTCGCTCTGGCATGCCGGTCGATGTGACTCGTCATCATGATGTTGCTCAACAACCGCTGTAAACGTAGTGTATAAAAAAACCCCCGCTGGATTTTATTCCGCGGGGGTTTTTTATTTAACTCGCAGTGGCATTGCGATGGGTTAAATCTTATTTGTAGATAACAGCAGTTCCGTGAAGAGTGTTAGGACCGGTAACGGAAGTAATACGGAAAGACTTCGCACCCATCTCATCGGCTTTCTGCGCCAGTTGATCTTCCAGAGAACCTAAGTTAGTCCCCGCATTCGCAGAAATAGTACCGACTTTCTCTTGGCCCGCAGGAGTGGACTGAACTTCAACAGCGGCAAAGCTTGCAAATGACAGTGAGCTAAGAACAGCAGCGACAAACAGTGTTTTTACGTTTTTCATGATAGTGACCTTTAGCAGATGAATAGGTGTCGAAAAGATTAAATTAACGATCGATAGGTAAATCATAGATGTGATCCAGGTCACACGTCAACATTTTTTTTATAATGATCGTTATATAAAATATAAAGGTCTTATTTTTCATGCTAATAGCTATAAATTATTTTTATCGTGAATCCGCTGGAGTGTGCAGTCGAATATTTTTATAATGGTTATTCAATAAACCCAACAAAGGTACATCGGCGCCATGACAACTGAAACGACAGGTTGTGCAAAAAAAAGCCGTGGCCGACCAAAAGTGTTCGACAGGGAAGCCGCGCTTGATAAGGCCATGACACTCTTCTGGCAGCACGGATATGAAGCGACCTCGCTCGCCGATCTTGTGGAAGCCACCGGCGCAAAAGCGCCCACGCTGTATGCGGAGTTCACCAATAAAGAAGGGTTGTTCCGTGCCGTACTGGACCGCTACATCACCCGCTTTGCGGCGAAACACGAAGCCCAGCTGTTTTGTGAAGAAAAAAGCCTTGAGTCCGCACTTGAAGACTATTTCACCGCTATAGCGACCTGCTTTACCAGCAAGGACACCCCGGCGGGATGTTTCATGATTAATACTTCTGCGACGCTGGCAGCCTCTTCCCGCGATATTGCGCACACGGTGAAATCCCGCCATGCAATGCAGGAACAGACGCTTACCCAGTTCCTTCACCAGCGCCAGCAACGAGGCGAAATTCCGGCCCATTGCGACGTGCAAAAACTGGCCGAATACCTGAACTGTATTTTACAAGGTATGTCGATCAGCGCCCGTGAAGGCGCAACGTTTGAAAAACTGATGCAGATCGCACACACAACTCTGCGGCTGTGGCCCGAACTCGTCAAAGCTTAACCCTTTCCCGCAATTCCCCCGCTGTACTCACACCACCGGGAGCTGATAACGCTCCCGGTTAGATTCCCGTTCTATTGTCCCTACATTTCTCATTGTTTTCATCGTGTTACCCGATCATTTTTTGTAAAAAGTATTGATAACGACAATTATTATCAGCAATATTCGCATTTGTTTTAATGCCTGTTTCACAATGTAACCATCGGTTTCTCTACCGCTATAACAAAAACAGACCGACTTTTTTTAAAAGGAATACAAATGCATAAGCGTCTCTGGGTGCTCAATCCTCTTCTGTTATCTTTAACTTTACCCGCTGTTGCGGCTGAGGAAGAGAACCTCATCGTCAGCGCCAACCGTAGCCAGCGCACCGTGGCAGAAATGGCGCAAACGACCTGGGTTATTGAAGGAAGCGAGATTGAACAACAGGTTCAGGGAGGAAAAGAGTTCAAGGATGTTCTTGCTCAGCTAATCCCAGGAATCGATGTTAGTAGCCAGGGACGCACAAACTACGGCATGAACATGCGCGGTCGCGCCATTGTCGTGCTAATTGACGGTGTCCGTCTGAACTCCTCGCGAACCGACAGCCGTCAGCTTGACTCCATTGACCCATTTAACATTGCGCACATTGAAGTCATTTCAGGCGCAACCTCTCTTTATGGCGGTGGCAGTACCGGCGGATTAATCAACATTGTCACCAAAAAAGGTCAGCCGGAGCGTGAAGTAGAACTCGAACTGGGGAGCAAAAGCGGCTTCAACAATAGCAACGATCATGATGAGCGCGTTGCCGCGGCGGTGAGTGGCGGAACCGATCGCGCTTCCGGGCGTATGTCCGTCGCGTATCAACGATTTGGCGGCTGGTATGACGGTAATCACGATGCCCTGCTGCTCGATAACACCCAAACCGGGCTACAGCACTCCGATCGCCTGGACGTCATGGGCACAGGGACGATTGAACTTGACGACAACCGTCAGTTGCAACTGGTTACGCAGTACTATAAAAGTCAGGGGGATGACGATTACGGGCTGGATCTCGGCGAGAACATGTCCGCCGTGACCGGAAACGGCAAAGCATACACCAGCAGCGGACTGAATTCCGATCGTATTCCCGGCACCGAACGTCATCTTATTAGCCTGCAATATTCAGATGCGGATTTTTTTGGCCAGAACCTGGTCAGCCAAATCTATTACCGTGACGAATCGCTGAAATTCTACCCCTTCCCTACGCTCAGCAAAGGCAAAGTCACCAGTTTCTCCGCATCACAGCAGGACACAGACCAGTTTGGTGCCAAAATTACCCTCAACAGCCAGTTGATGGATAACTGGGAGCTGACGTGGGGTGTCGATGCCGATCACGAAACCTTCGACTCCAATCAGAAATTCTTCGATCTGGCCTGGTCCCTGCCCTCCGGCGGCATGGACAACCGTACCGCTTATACCACCGGACGTTATCCCGGTTACAGCATCACCAACTTCGCGCCTTTCCTGCAAAACAGCTATGACATTAACGACATTTTTACCCTCAGCGGCGGCGTGCGCTATCAGTGGACCGAAAACAGGGTTGATGATTTCGTTGGCTATGCTCAACAGCAGGGAATCGCGACCGGGCTTGCGAACTCTGCCGATACTATTCCGGGCGGCAAAACCGATTACGATAATTTCCTGTTCAACGCCGGTATCCTTGCCCACCTGACCGACCGTCAGCAAACGTGGTTTAACTTTTCTCAGGGCGTGGAGCTTCCGGACCCAGGGAAATATTACGGTAACGGTACCTATTCGCTGGTTGGCGATCATTACCAGCTCCAGCGCAGCGTCAACGTGGCGGATTCACGTCTGGAAGGGATTAAAGTTAACTCGTACGAACTGGGGTGGCGCTACACCGGCGATAGTCTGCGCACGCAACTGGCCGCTTACTACTCGACTTCAGATAAATCGATCGTTATCAACCGCAGCGATATGACCATTAACGTTCAGCCCGACGATCGCCGCATTTATGGCGTTGAAGGTGCGGTGGATTATTTCATTGCGGACACGGACTGGAGCCTGGGTGGCAACTTCAACGTCATTAAATCGGAAGTGAAACAGAACGGTAAATGGCAAAAATGGGATGTCACGCTGGCCTCACCGTCCAAAGCAACCGCGTGGGTCGGCTGGGCACCAGAACCGTGGACCTTGCGCGTACAGAGCCAGCAAACATTTGATCTGACCGACGCCAGCGGTAACAAGCTGGATGGCTATAACACGATGGACTTTATCGGCAGCTATCAGCTCCCGTTGGGTAAGCTGACCTTCAGCGTGGAAAACCTGCTGAATGAAGAGTACACCACACTGTGGGGACAACGTGCGCCACTGCTGTATAGCCCAACCTACGGCAGCCCGTCACTGTATGAATACAAGGGCCGGGGTCGTACTTTTGGTCTGAACTACGCCTTAACCTTCTGATAAAAAAAGCCCCCCAGCCTGAGCGAATGGGGGGCTAATGTTCAGGATAATGCTATTTTACGCTTTGTTATTCAGTACCAACTGTCCGTTGTTATCCAACGGAATTTGCGCGCCGGGGTCCTTATCCATACGGATTTTCCCCTGCTGATCGCCAATTTTGTACGTCACGTCGTAGCCCAGCATCTTTTCAGATTTGTCATACACCGTTTTACAACGCTGCTGCGTGGTGGTGTAAGTATCGTTTTCCTGCATCGAACCCTGAATCTGGTTACCTGCATAGCCGCCGCCTAAAGCACCGGCCACGGTAGCAATATCTTTACCACGTCCACCGCCAAACTGATGCCCAATAACACCACCCGCAACCGCGCCCAGTACGGAACCCGCGATACGGTTTTCATCTTGTACCGGCTTGCGGTGGGTGACCGTTACGTTCCGGCACTCCTGACGCGGTGTTTTTACCGACTCTTTAATCGGTGTTGCAGAGACAACTTGCGCATACTGTGGGCCACGCTCGAAAACGTTCAGACTGGCCACCGCTGCAACACCCAGCGCAGCAGCTACGCCAATCCCTATACCCGCCAACATTGATTTATTCACGGGACTACCTCCTTTTTTGCTATTAGCAACAACTTTGCAACAGAAGGTAAGGAATGCCAATCAGATTACGGATGAAAATAGCAGGAGGAGGCACGAACGCAGGATGATTCGGAGAACTCTGAAGGAAGGCGCCGGATGCATAAAATCATCCGGCGCCACAAGTTGATATTAATGCAGTTTCAGGCGCGGGCGAATCACCCGGTTGATACTGCCGACCAGCATCATCAGGCCGGTTTTGAAGTAGCCGTGCAAAGCAATCTGGTGCATGCGGTACAGTGAGATGTACACAAAGCGCGCAATACGTCCTTCCACCATCATCGAACCACGGGTCAGGTTGCCCATCAGGCTACCCACGGTAGAGAAGTTAGAGAGCGAGACCAGAGAGCCGTGATCTTTGTACTGATACGCTTTCAGCGGCTTACCGTTCATCTGTGCCAGAATATTGTTCATCGCGCAGGTCGCCATCTGGTGTGCTGCCTGAGCGCGCGGAGGCACAAAACCGCCTTCCGGGCGAGCGCAGGAAGCGCAGTCGCCAATCGCGTACACGTCAGGATCGCGCGTGCTCTGCAGAGTTGGCTCAACCACCAGTTGGTTAATACGGTTCGTTTCCAGACCGCCAATGTCTTTCATAAAGTCTGGCGCTTTGATACCCGCCGCCCACACCATCAGATCGGCTTTAATGTATTCGCCATCTTTGGTGTGCAGTCCGCCTTCATCAGCGCTGGTTACCATCGTCTGGGTCAGTACGCGTACGCCCAGTTTGGTTAACTCATTATGCGCAGCACCGGAAATACGCGGCGGCAACGCAGGCAGAATACGCTCACCGGCTTCGACCAGCGTAACGTTCAGCGCGTCATTGGTCAGCCCTTTGTAACCATAGCTGTGCAGTTGTTTTACCGCATTGTGCAGCTCAGCGGAGAGTTCAACACCCGTCGCACCGCCACCCACAATGGCGATATTCACTTTTCCGTTAGCGCCCAGATTCGCGGAATACTTCAGGAACAGATTCAGCATCTCCTGGTGGAAACGACGCGCCTGATGCGGGTTATCGAGGAAAATGCAGTTTTCTTTCACGCCAGGGGTGTTGAAATCGTTGGACGTACTGCCCAACGCCATCACCAGCGTGTCATACGGCACTTTACGCTCAGGAACCAGCAGCTCACCCTTCTCATCGCGCAGCTCAGCAAGAGTAATGGTCTTCGCTTCACGATCGATATCCACCACCGAGCCTAACTGGAACTGGAAGCCATGGTTACGGGCATGTGCCAGATAACTCAGCGCATCCACACCTTCGTCCAGTGAACCCGTCGCCACTTCATGCAGTAACGGTTTCCACAAGTGACTGTGGTTTCTGTCTACCAGTGTGATTTTGGCCTTTTTCTTACGCCCGAGTTTTTTACCCAGCTGCGTCGCCATTTCCAGTCCGCCAGCACCGCCGCCGACAATCACGATCCTTTTCAATGGTGTAGTCAACGTGACCCCCTCAAATTTATTAACCAATTGTTAATTAAAAGTTATGAGCATAGCCTTTAATTAACAACAAGTTACGGCAATGAAAATGTTCTTCGAGAGTGAGAATAACACGAACGGTGCATTGGTCATACCAAAATTGATATGTATCAAGTTTTGATGCTGAAAAGATAGACAACCGGAACTTTAAGAACAAAAAAACCAGCCCGATGGCTGGTTTTTTACACACTCAATAAGAATTAACCTAACGTCTTGAACGCTTTGATGCGCTGCAAATGCGGAGAGATATTCTTAAACTTATGCGTCTGCTCTTCGTCCCAGACTATCTCGTAAAAATGATGCAGCTCTTCCGACGAACGCTGACTATTAAGCGCTTCATCATGACGTGACAGGATCACCAGGCAGCGATCGCGATTCTTTTCGCGGAAATTGGTCACGCATTTTGTCGCGATATCTGCATACTCCTCAGGTCTGTCGATTTTGCCTTCCATGTTCTCATACGGGAACAGGTTGGGATTAAACACTACCTGACGAATATCACACAGGAAACCAATCCGTTCAGCCCAATATCCCCCGAGCCCCACACCACAAATCAGCGGACGGTCATCCACATTCAGCTGCAGCATTTTGTCCACTTCTTTCAGCAGATGCTGCATATCATGTTTAGGATGCCGCGTACTGTAGCTAATCAGCCTGACATCCGGGTCGATGAATTGCAGCTGCAACACCTTCTCATGGTTGCCCGGGCTGTTAGAGTCAAAACCGTGTAAATAGATAATCATCGCATCCTCGCCAAACTTGCGTTAATGACCTGCTTTCTCTTCCTGCCAGCGCTCATGAAGTTGGTTAAGCTGAGCGCTTACCGTCTTCCAGCGTGACGAGTCCATCAGTTCCTGACGTGAAAATGAACCTTTATGATACAAACGTGTAACACGTTCTGCATTGATCGGCGACAGATTATCTAACACACTGACCGCTCCCTTACGATTATTGCAGACCAGGATCATATCGCAACCTGCATCCAGCGACGCCTGTCCACGCTCCGCATAGCTTCCCATAATCGCCGCCCCTTCCATCGACAAATCGTCGGAGAAAATGACACCATCGAAGCCAAGTTCCTGACGTAGCACCGTTTTCAACCAGTGAGGTGAGCCACTCGCCGGACGCGGATCGACATCACTGTAGATGACATGCGCAGGCATAATGGCATCCAGTTTGTTTTCCGTAATCAACGTCTGGAACACGGACATATCTTTCGCACGAATCTCGGCTTCTGGGCGTGGATCGGTTGGGGTTTCTTTGTGTGAATCCGCCGTCACCGCCCCATGTCCTGGGAAATGTTTACCGGTCGTTTTCATGCCAGCAGCATGCATCCCGTCAATGAAGCGGGTCGCCATCGCCAGCGCTTTTAGCGGATCGGCATGGTAAGAACGCTCGCCGATTGCTGCGCTGATATGGCCCACATCCAGCACGGGTGCAAAGCTGATATCAATGTCCATCGCGATCATTTCGCTGGCCATCAACCACCCGGCGTCCTGAGCCAGTTTGCCGCCCTCTTCCAGACCATGCAACGCAGCAAAGGATTGAGCCGCAGGCAGACGGGTAAAGCCCTCACGAAAACGCTGTACGCGTCCGCCTTCCTGATCTACCGCCACCACCAGATGGTTACGTGACGCAGCCCGGATCTGACGCACTAATTCACGCAGCTGTTCCGGGTCATGATAATTTCGGGTAAAGAGGATCAACCCACCTACCAGCGGATGTGCCAGAATCTCACGCTCTTCAGCGTCCAGCTCATACCCTTCGACATCCAACATTACTGGGCCCACACTGCTCTCCTTATCCTTTCATTGTTAGCTGCCGCCAGGTTTCATCGGCCAGCCTGATAAATTGTCGATCGCCGGTTTGCCGCCAGCGATACTCAAACCACCCCGCCTTCAGCATCATTATCCAGGGTTGCCATTGTCTGACCTGTCGCCACAAAACGTCTGGCTCAATGTGCGCTCGTTGGGCGTAGGTGCTAACCAACTGTTGGTGCTGGGATTCATCGCTAACCCATACTGCCGCCAGCTCCAGGGCAATATCACCGTCTCCGGCGTATTCCCAGTCAATCAGCCGCAGCCCTGATGCCGTATGTACGATGTTGTCACCGTGAACATCCATATGCAGCGGCCCCAGACGCAAAGGTCGAGGCTCACCTCGTTTCCTTAGCCGCTTCAGCGCGCGCAGCCAGCATGGTGTACGACGCGCCGGATCGCCACACTGCCAGTACTGTTCAAGTAGCGGAAGCAGGCTGATTCTCCAGCCCAATCGGGGTTGCTGGTGCAGATGATACAGTAAGCCTGCGAGTTCGTCGGCGTCCGGTAATCTGGATTCTACCTTACCGTGAAAAAACTCGACTGCCATCCACCCACGCGTATAAAAGTGAGGACGTGGCGCAAGGCTTTCTGGCAGGTGTTTTAGCGCATGATATTGGCGTAAGAAATGAGATTCCGGCGCGTCAGGGTCGTGATGGCAGCGCAGTACCAGTCGGTGGGAACGGTGTTCAATGATGCAGCTCCCGCCGCTCAGGCCGGTTTGGCTGGTTGCGACGGGATGATACTGCGGGAAATAGCGCGACAACACTTCGCCGCGCGTGAGTCTGTTATTGTTGCTGAACGGCACCTTTACCTGACCAGATTATCTCGCCAGTTTGTACCAGCATTAATTGCATTTGCAGCGCAGGCGAATTGACGTTGCCGGATGCGCTGGAATAAAGCACATACTGCGCGCCAACGTTACGGGCGATACCAATCGCTTTACTGCGCGTTCCCAGACTGTCATTCGGCGACAGACCTAACTGCTGTTTGGCGACAGCCAGCTGTTGGGCAGAAATCAGCGTAAACTTACCGTTATTCGCCAGCGCGTTACGTAAGGTTTCGGTGGCTTCACCCGCGTTCAACGAGCCGTTGGTGCGGTTATTCACGCTATCAACCAGCAGAACGCCGCCCGCTTTGACGCCGTCTGCCTGCAGCATTTTGCCGACCATCGGCTGCATAGCCCCGTTCCAGTCATAGTGACGTTGACGTGGCGTAGGCTGCGCCGTTTGGTCTTCATGCTCAATTGGGCCCGGCTGCTGCGGTATGCTTGGCACCGTTGGCACAACCGGCACCGGCTGTTGCGGCTGCGCAGGCTGTTCCGGTACCGGCTTCACTTCCTCTACCGGCGCGGGCTCACGTTGCGCCACACAGCCAGAGAGAAACATCGCCAGCGCGGCAATCAGTGCGTAGCGATTCATTTTGTTCATCAAGATTCACCCCTTACAAATAAAGATAAAGTCTAACCTTGTGCGCCCCCAGAAAATTGGCGCTGCCGTACAGCGTCACCGACGAATGAGCCGGAATAGTCACACTGCGTGGCGCTTCCAGAGGGTGCATTTCCAGCCCTCTGGCGTCATACCAGTAAAACCGATAATGAACGGTAACGGGTTCTTGTCTTTCGTTATAGAGTCGAGAGGATGCCGAAGCCTGAATATCAGACGTTGTTAACGTGGGCTGCTCTGCTGTAATACCCGCCGCCAGAATTGTTGATTCCATCACCAGCGACTGTTCATCACTTACCGGGATTTCAGGATGTGTTCGACAACCCGCCAGCAACAACAAACCCAGTGAAAGCGCAATGCATCCTCTGGTCATGCTTACAGACCTTTATGCGCAAGCATTGGGCCAAGCGCACGTCCACCCAGCAGGTGCATATGAATGTGATACACCTCCTGCCCCCCGTGGCGGTTGGTGTTCATGATTAAGCGGTACCCATCTGCAGCAATGCCTTCCTGCTCAGCAATTTTCGCCGCAACGGTGATCATGCGGCCCAATGCCTGTTCATGTTCCGCCGTCACATCATTGACAGTGGGGATCAGAATGTTAGGAATGATCAGGATATGCGTTGGTGCCTGAGGGGAAATATCACGAAACGCAGTGACCAGTTCGTCCTGGTATACGATATCCGACGGAATCTCACGACGAATAATTTTGCTGAATATAGTTTCTTCTGCCACGACGTTTTCCTTTTTCATTATCAGCCCAAGCGTTTTGTCATGCTACGCCGGGTAACTCTGCGAGTATAGAGTATGAGCGAGTTACTCACGCTCTTTCAACTTTAACCCTCGATTATTTAAGCAAAATCCTTTGCCGCTGCTGTTCTTATAACCATTTCCCTGCGCTATTGCTTAAGCATAGTACTGAAACAATATTTCATTTATGCCGTAGCATCTGTTTACACATTGAGTGCTAATGCGTATATTTCGCATTTGTATTTACATGCGCATTTAATAATTTACAACCAAAGGGTTCATCACAACTACCGGTGATTTGAACTTAATATTAATAATTATCAAGGACTTTTCGATGTCTTTCACAACACTCAACGGGAATGTTCAACGCCAACCGGGCCTTGCCCCTTCTTTGCTGGCAGCATGCGTCACGCTAGCCCTTTTACCTTCCACCAGCCTCGCAGCCCCTGCAGAAGAGACAGTGATCGTGGAGGGTTCTGCTCCATCCGCATCCAGTGAGGAGCAGGATTACAGCGTTAAATCGACGACCGCTGGCACAAAAATGCAAATGACACAGCGCGATATTCCGCAATCGGTCAGCATTGTCAGCCAGCAACGCATGGAAGATCAGCAATTGCAAACGCTGGGCGATGTGATGGACAACACGTTGGGGATAAGCAAAAGCCAGGCGGATTCAGATCGCAGCAGCTATTACTCGCGCGGATTTCAGATTGATAACTATATGGTCGATGGGATCCCGACCTATTTTGAATCCCGCTGGAATCTCGGTGACGCCCTTTCTGACACCGCCCTTTTTGAGCGTGTCGAAGTGGTCCGTGGCGCAAACGGGCTAATGACCGGGACGGGTAACCCTTCAGCCTCCATTAACATGATCCGTAAGCATGCCACCAGCCGCGAGTTCACCGGTAATGTTTCAGCGGAATATGGCAGTTGGAACAAACAACGCTATGTGACCGATCTGCAAAGCCCGCTTACAGCAGACGGCAACGTGCGCGGCCGCATCGTGGCGGGTTACCAGAATAACGACTCCTGGCTTGATCGCTACAATAGCGAAAAAATGTTCTTCTCCGGGATTGTCGATGCCGATTTGGGTGACACCACCAGCCTGTCTGCGGGCTATGAATATCAGCGCATTGATATCAACAGCCCAACCTGGGGTGGATTGCCGCGCTGGAATACCGATGGCAGTAAAAACAGCTACGACCGTTCGCGCAGCACTGCACCGGACTGGGCTTACAACGATAAAGACTTCAACAAAGTGTTTGTCACCATCAAACAACGTTTTGCCGATACCTGGCAGGCGACCATGAACGCCACCCACTCCGAGGTCAAGTTCGACAGTAAAATGATGTACGTCGATGCCTATGTTAACAAGGCCGACGGCACGCTGATTGGCCCATATGGCAACTATGGTCCGGGATATGACTACGTCGGAGGAACCGGCTGGAACAGCGGCAAACGTAAAGTGGATGCTGTCGATCTATTTGCCGACGGCGGTTATGATCTGTTTGGTCGTCAGCATAATCTGATGCTGGGCGGCAGCTACAGTAAACAGAATAACCGTTATGAAAGCTCGTGGGCGAACGTTTTCCCCAACGAAATCGGCAGCTTCTATACCTACGATGGTAACTTCCCTGAAACCAACTGGAACCCGCAGTCATTGGCTCAGGACGATACCACGCACATGAAATCGCTGTACGCCGCAACGCGTATTTCGCTGGCCGACCCACTGCATTTGATTGTTGGCGCACGTTACACCAACTGGCGTATCGACACCCTGACCTACAGCATGGAGCAAAACCACACCACGCCGTATGCGGGTCTGGTCTATGACATTGACGATAACTGGTCTACCTACGCCAGCTATACCTCAATCTTCCAGCCGCAGAACAAGCGCGACAGTTCCGGTAAATATCTCTCTCCGATCACCGGCAACAACTATGAGCTTGGCCTGAAGTCCGACTGGATGAACAGCCGTTTAACCACCACGCTCGCGGTGTTCCGCATTGAACAGGATAACGTAGCGCAATCAACCGGCGTGCCAATCGCAGGTAGCAATGGCGACACAGCCTTTAAAGCGATGGATGGTACGGTCAGCAAAGGGGTCGAATTCGAGATTAACGGTGCGATCACTGATAACTGGCAGATGACGTTTGGTGCGACACGCTATGTTGCTGAAGACAACGAAGGCAATGCAGTAAACCCGAATCTGCCGCGGACCACGGTCAAACTGTTTACCCGTTATCGCCTGCCAGCCATGCCGGAACTGACCGTCGGCGGTGGAGTTAACTGGCAGAATCGTGTTTACAGCGATACGGTCACGCCTTATGGCACATTCCGCGCGGAACAGGGAAGCTACGCCCTGGTAGATTTGTTCACCCGCTACCAGGTAACAAAAAACTTCTCAGTGCAGGGTAACCTTAATAACCTGTTCGATAAAACCTACGACACGAATATCGACGGTTCTATCGTTTATGGTGAGCCGCGTAACGTCAGCGTTACCGCCAGCTATCAGTTCTGACACCGGGTATTGCGTAGAATCGCTAACTCGCTGACTTAGGTTGCAAATTCTCATCAAACTCCAGCCGCTTTCTGTCGGGTTCTACCGCAGTCAGCGGCTTCACTTCTGCAAGCGTCTGCTGACAGCGCCCCACCAGCACCTGATACTCGCGAGTGCCCTGTTTTTTCCACACCAGTTCCTGCTCAGTTAACATGCGAATCGCTTTCGCCGGGCTGCCGACAATCAGATGGTTGGCGGGCATCTCAGCGCGCGCTTTCACAAACGCCGAAGCACCAACGATACTGTTTTCACCGATGATCGCGCCATCGATAATCACCGCGCTCATGCCGATCAGCGCGTTACGCCCAATCACACAGCCGTGCAGAATCGCCCCGTGGCCGATATGTCCGTCCTCTTCCACTACCGTATCCTGGCCGGGAAATCCGTGCATCACGCAGTTATCCTGGATATTCGCCCCATCTTTAACCACGATACGCCCAAAATCTCCGCGCAGGCTGGCGTTGGGACCAACATAAACACCTCTGCCGAGAATGACATCGCCAATCAGCACTGCGGTTGGGTGAACATAGCTTTCTGCAGGAACTACCGGGATCATCCCGTCAATCTGGTAAATCGGCATGGCTTCTCCTGTTACACCTCGGCTAATCCGCCGAAGCGTTGATAATAGAGCGGACCCGGCGCGGGCAGTTCCCCCACCGAGCTCTCGCCTTTTTCGCTGACGAAAACCTGGGCGCCGGGCGCAACACGTTGATAAATATTAATGCACAGCTGACGCGCCGTCTGACCCAGCCAGTGAGCAGGCAACAATTCTTCCGGCAGCAGCGGATCTTTGAGCACAACCCGACGATAGAAGTGAATGAGCAACAGGCGGATCTGGAAGCAGCGCTCTGGCGTAAGTTCGTCCGGCCCGGCGTCACGCAGTAGCGGTAACAACGGACGGAACAGCATGATAAACGCCTCGTACATGGCATTTTGTTCGGTTAAGTGCCAGCACCCTTCTACCCGCTCACGCAGCGCAGCGCGGGAGAGTGCCAACGGCGAATGCGCCTCAAAAACGATGACGTTTTCCGCTACCCCAGCTTCATGAAGCAGCGACTGTACGTCCGCCAGCTTTTGCGATGGCGACGCCAGCAGACTCGGCGCCAGTACGCCAAAACCTTGCCATAACAGCTGCTTTTTAACTTCGGCCAGGGTATTTTTCTCCAGCCCCTCCGACAGCAGCAGCAGCCAGGTACCGTCCCACTCAGGGGCGCTGGCACGGTAGATTTTGCTCTCGGCGCGGCGCGTCAAGCGTAGCCCTTTATCACTCAGGCGGTAGAAACTGCGGCGGCCGATACGTACTACGTCCAGCCATTCTTCTTTATTAAGGCGAAACAGCGCGGTACGTACAAAACGCTCACCGAAGCCAAGCCCTTCCAGCAGCGCGGCAACGCTACCGAGCCAGACTTCTCCACCGCGTTGCGATAAACAGTCCCCGTAAAGCGAGGCGATAAGAGAGGTGCCGCTGACCGGCATTGCGGTTACCGCCTGCTGAATAAAACTATCGAGTTTTTCCATATGATTCATACTGTTGTCTTTTTTGTCCTTTTTGAATCATAGCACAGGATAATTTCCGCGATATGGCAGGAATTTGTAGGCCGGATAAGGCAACGCCGCCATCCGGTAACTTGTGCGCTCTCGCCTGATGGCGCTGCGCTTATCAGGCCTACGAGTCTTAACCGTTGGCGGCAACTTTGCGCAGGTCGAACACCCGGCACGCCTTTCCTTCTGAGCGCGGGATGCTGCCGCAGTTAACAATGCTTACGTCCGTTGAAATACCGACCATCGACTTAATACGATGACGCAAATGATGGCAAATCTGGCAGCGCTGCTCATGGCTTAGCACCAGGCTACTCTCTTTAAGCTCCACGCGTACCGAAAGCGAATCAAGATGTCCTCGGCGATCCACTTCCAACTGGTAATGCGGAGCCAGATGTTCAATCTTGAGGATCTCTTCTTCCACCTGCGATGGGAAGACGTTGACGCCGCGAATAATCAGCATATCGTCGCTGCGCCCGCTAATGCGATCCATACGACGCATCGTGCGCGCGGTACCCGGCAGCAGGCGCGTCAGGTCGCGGGTACGATAACGAATGACCGGTAGCGCTTCTTTCGTCAGCGTGGTGAACAGCAGTTCGCCGTGTTCGCCGTCGGCCAGTGGCGTACCGTCATCCGGATTGACCACTTCCGGGAAGAAATGATCCTCCCATATTGTCGGACCATCACCCGTTTCGATGCACTCCATCGCCACGCCCGGCCCCATCACTTCCGAGAGGCCATAAATATCCAGCGCCGTAATACCCAGGCGACGTTCGATCTCCGTCCGCATCCCCGTTGTCCACGGCTCTGCGCCAAAGACACCGGTACGCAGCGAACAACCCCGCGCGTCACCGCCCATCTGGCGCTCCAGCTCTTCAATCAGGTTCAGACAGTAGGATGGCGTGACCATAATCATGTCAGGTTTGAAATCGCGAATCAGCTGCGCCTGTTTCTCGGTTTGACCGCCGGACATCGGGATAACCGTTGCCCCCAGGCGTTCCGCGCCGTAGTGCGCGCCCAGTCCGCCGGTGAAAAGGCCATAGCCATAAGCGACGTGGATTTTATCTTTCGCGGTACCGCCTGCGGCACGCAGCGAGCGGGCGACGATGTTAGCCCAGGTATCGATATCATTTTGCGTATAGCCCACCACCGTCGGTTTACCCGTGGTGCCGGATGATGCATGGATACGCACCACCTGCTCCATCGGTACCGCGAAGGTGTCGAAGGGATAGTTGTCACGCAGGTCCTGCTTGGTGGTGCAGGGAAACTTGCTCAGATCGCTCAGCTCACGGAAATCATCCGGGTGAACCCCCGCCGCGTCGAACTTACGGCGGTACATCGGGACATTTTCATAGGCGTGTTTTAACGTCCATTTCAGGCGCTCGGTTTGCAAAGCCTGTAATTCGTCACGCGATGCGGTTTCAATCGGATCTAATTTTGTTGTTGTCGTTGTCATTTTGTAGGGCACTCGCAGGTCAATTAGCTCACACTCGCTCAAGGATCATGGCAATGCCCTGACCCACGCCAATACACATCGTACACAGCGCATAACGTCCATTGCGTCGTTCCAACTCCAGCGTTGCGGCCAGCGCTAACCGCACACCGCTCATCCCCAGCGGGTGACCTAAAGCGATAGCCCCCCCATTGGGATTCACGTGTTCTGCGTCATCTGCCAGTCCAAGCTGTCTCATCACACCCAACGCCTGGGCGGCAAAGGCTTCATTCAGCTCAATCACATCCATATCGTTGATATTCAGCCCGGCGCGCTCCAGCACTTTTCGTACCGCAGGAACTGGCCCAAGCCCCATAAACTTCGGCTCCACGCCCGCCGTCGCCATCGCGACAATGCGTGCACGCGGCGTTAGTCCCTGGGCCTTTACGTGTTGCTCGCTGGCTACGATCATTGCTGCCGCGCCGTCGTTCACCCCAGAGGCATTGCCTGCGGTAACCACGCCGTTCTTACGAAACGGTGTTTTCAGTTGTGCGAGTTGCTCCAGCGTGGTTTCTGCACGCGGATGTTCATCTTCACGTACTGCGCTAACTGCCCCTTTCTTGCCAATGATTTGTACCGGCACAATTTCCTGCGCCAGAATGCCGTCACGCTGGGCTTTCGCCGTGCGCTGCTGGCTGCGATACGCAAAGGCGTCCTGGTCCTCTCGGCTTATATTTAACAATTCAGCTACATTCTCCGCCGTTTCCGGCATGCTGTCAGTTCCGAATTGTTGCTGCATGAGCGGGTTCACAAAACGCCAGCCAATGGTGGTATCAAACATCTCGGCCTGACGCTGAAACGGCGCGGTGGCTTTGCCCATTACAAACGGCGCGCGTGACATTGACTCAACACCACCAGCGATCAGCAGGTCGGCATCACCGGCTTTGATCGTGCGAGCAGCGAAGCCGATTGCATCAAGCCCTGAGCCGCACAGACGGTTGATGGTCGTGCCGGCAACGCTGTGCGGATAACCCGCCAGCAGGGTCGCCATATGCGCCACGTTGCGGTTATCCTCGCCCGCCTGGTTGGCGCAACCGAAGATCACATCGTCAATAGCGCTGGGATCCAGGCGTGGGTTGCGGTTGAGTAATTCACGCAACGGGATGGCCGCCAGATCGTCGGCACGCACGCCTGCCAGCGCCCCGCCGTAGCGACCAATCGGGGTACGAATACCGTCACAAATAAATGCGTCACGCATTAGACTTCTCCTGTAATCGTGCCACCGATGCGGTGGGATTTGCCGCGAAACAGAGCCACGGTTTTGTGTTGCTGATTGACAATTTCAATGTCGTAAAGGCCAGTGAGTTTGCCTTGCTGCTTGACCCGCGCGGTGGCGGTCAGTTTGTCACCTGCAAAGGCCGGACGCAGAAAGTCGATACTGGCCGCTGAGGCTACTGCCGCCAGTCCCTGACTGTTGCAGGCGTAAGCAAAGGCAGTATCCGCCAGTGAAAACAGTTGCCCGCCGTGACAGGTCTGATGGCCATTCAGCTGCGACGGCGACACGGTCATAGTCATCTGCGAATAACCGTCGTCCATCTCAATAATTTCAATCCCCAGCGCCTGCGCGCAGGTGTCTTTCACATACATGGCGCGGGCGTTGCGCCAGGCTTCGTTACTCATGACGCATCTCCATCAGCGCTTTCTGGCGCAGCAGCGCACTCGGGCGATAGCGTTCTTCGCCGTAGTGCTGTTGTAGATTTTCCAGCAGACGAAGCACACGTCCCCAGCCGAGCGATTCGCCCCAGGCCAGCGGCCCGTGCGGGTAGTTGACCCCCAAGCGCATGGCGGCATCGATATCCTCGGCGCTGGCGACTCCTTTTTGCAGCGTATCCAGCGCTTCGTTCGCCAGCATCGCTACCGTGCGCCATACCAGCAGCCCTGGGTAGTCGGCAATACGCAGCACTTTTTTGCCCTGCTGCTGGAAGTAATACACCGCTTTGTCGGTGGCTGAAGCCGGGTTGGTTGGTGCGCTTGCCAGCACGACGGTGTCGCCCGCAGCATGGTCATACACCACCACCGGGCGCTGGTGCTGCACGCTTAAGGCCAGCGCGGTTTCACCGGTAGTTTCAAGGAGCAGCACATCATCCAGTTCAGTGACAACGTCACGCTTGATATTTTTTGCTGCATTTTCAGGCGCTACCGCTGCAACAGCCAGTTCAGGCGATACTTCAGCAGGCCAGCGATAGACGCCGTGGCCGCTCTTCTTTCCCAGACGCCCCGCCAGAGCGAGCTCCTGTTGCAGCAAAGACGGTAGAAAACGGCGGTCCTGCCAGAAGGCGTTAAACACCGAACAGGTCACGGCAAAGTTGACGTCCTGACCAATCAAGTCGGTCAGCGCCAGCGGTCCCATCGGGAAGCCGCCGCCATCACGCAGCGCCGCATCAATCACTTCCGCTGACGCAACCTGTTCTTCCAGCGCGCGCCAGGCTTCAGCGTAGTACGGACGTGCCACGCGGTTGACGATAAAACCCGGCGTTGAGCGGCAGCGCACCGGCTGCTTGCCCCAGGCGATTACGCACTGGCTAAGCAGCTCAACTACCTCAGTTGAGGTGGCAAGGCCGCTCACCACTTCCACCAGTTTCATCACCGGTGCAGGGTTAAAGAAATGCAGCCCCGCCACACGTTCCGGATGCTTCACTCCCGCCGCAATTGCGGTAATTGAGATCGACGAGGTATTACTGGTCAGCAGCGTTGACGGCAAACAGATCTCCGCCAACTGACTGAACAGCGCTTTTTTAATTTCCAGTTGCTCGGAAGCGGCTTCAATCACCAGTTGTGCATCGGCAAGCTGATTCAGTTCAGTCGCGGGGGCGATCCGTGCCAGTAATTCACTGGCCTGTTCCGCACTGATTTTTCCACGACCAACACGAACGTCGAGTCGCTGGCGAATACCCTCAATGGCGCGAGTAATCGCCTCAGTGGAAATGTCATACAGCAGGACCGAATGTCCGGCGCTGGCAGCCACTTCGGCAATGCCTGCCCCCATTGTTCCGCCGCCGATCACGGCAACGCGATGAAGAGTTTGCGTCATGGCTTATTTCCCGCTGAACTGTGGTGGGCGTTTGCCGAGAAAGGCGCTGACCCCTTCGCGATAGTCGTCGCTGCGACCGGCCATGCGCTGGTAGTCGCGCTCAAGCTCAAGCTGCTGATCCAGCGTGTTGGTTTCGGAAAGCTGCAAGGCTTTCTTAATCAGCCCCAGGCCATAGGTCGGCTGCGTCGCGAAATGGCTCGCCATGGTCAACGCGGTATCTTTCAACTCGGCATCGTCGACCACTTGCCAGATCATGCCCCACTGCGCGGCCTGTTCGGCGCTGAGGTTATCGCCAAGCATCAGCAAACCCACGGCGCGAGCGCGACCGGCTACGCGCGGCAGCACCCAGCTTCCGCCGCAGTCCGGCACCAGGCCGAGTTTGCTGAAGGCCATAACAAACTTCGCCGAGCGCGCGGCGAGGACGATGTCGCAGCCCAAGGCCAGTGTGGCACCGGCACCAGCGGCAACGCCGTTGACGGCACAGATAACCGGCTTCGGCAGCGCGGCTAAGCGGCGCACCAGCGGGTTGTAGAAGCGTTCCACCGACATGCCCAGATCCGGCGCGGGACCGCTCGGGTCAACGTTACGGTCGTTCAGATCCTGTCCGGCGCAAAATCCGCGTCCGGCGCCGGTGATCAGCAGACAACGAATGGTGTCGTCGCGCTCGGCCTGTTTCAGGCAGTCGGCGAGCTGCTGGTGCATCACGTCGTTAAAGCTGTTGAGTCGGTCCGGGCGGTTCAGGGTGATAGTCATCACGCCCTGCTCCACTTCGCTGAGAATAAATGCGTCCACGATTAGCGTCCTTTAAATTCCGGTGTGCGTTTTTCTAAAAAGGCGCTGACGCCTTCACGACGATCTTCGGTGCCGCTCAGCAGCGTAAACAGCTGACGTTCCTGCACCAGACCGGCCTGGAGACCCACTTCTTGCGCAGCGCGTAGAGACTGTTTTGCCGCCCGCAGCGCCAGCGGTGAGTGACGGGCGATGGTCGCCGCCAGCTTGAGCGCGTATTCATCGGAGAGGTTCGCCGGGTGAATGTCACTCACCAGCCCGACCCGTTGCGCTCGTTCTGCATCAATGCTTTCACCGCTCAGCACCATTCGGCTGGCCAGCGCTTTGCCAACACAACGGATAAGCCGCTGCGTACCGCCCGCCCCTGGCATGGTGCCGAGAGTAATCTCCGGCAGGCCGAAGCGGGCGTTATCCCCTGCAATCACCAGGTCGCACAGCAGCGCCAGCTCGCAGCCCGCGCCCAGCGCGTAACCGTTAACCACCGCGATCAGCGGCTTGTTGAAGGCATCAATACGTGCCCACAGGCGAGGACGAATATCGTCGAAAGTGGCGGGCAGATCTTTTTCCGCCATTTCGTTGAGATCGGCTCCGGCAGCGAAGTAGCGCGGGTTGCCGCTAATCACGCAAACGCTGATGCTGGCGTCCGCCGCCGCGCTTTCCAGCGCGTCAGCAATCTGCGTTAGCAGCGCATTGTTCAGGGCGTTACGCGCCTGCGGACGGTTCAGGGTCAGTTGCAGTACACGGTCGTGACGGGAAATCAGCAGTTCGCTCATGCCATCCCCCGCGCATCGAAGTCGACCACTACGTCACCGCTGGTTGGCAGCGCCTGGCAGCTCAGCACATAGCCCGCCGCCAGTTCTTCGGCTTCAAGGCTATAGTTGGCGGCCATCGCCACCTCACCGCTGACCACCTTGCATTTGCAGGTGGCGCACACGCCGCCTTTACAGGCGAACGGCAGGTCAGCGCCCTGGCGCAGCGCGGCGTCGAGAATGCTGTCATCTTCCGCATTCAGTGAAATCAGGCGATCGCGCCCATCCTGACGAAGGGTGACCGTGCGGCCTTCCGCCTGCACGCCGGTGGCGCGTTTCACGCTGGTCCCCGGCGTATTGAAACGCTCAAGGTGAATGGATTTTTCCGCTATGCCCAGTTCGCGCAGTGCCACTTCGGCTTCATCCATCATTGCCGATGGGCCACAGATAAAGGCGTCGTCAAAGCGGCTGAAATCGAGCAGTTTTTTGCCCAGCGCACGCAGTTTGTCGCCGTCAATACGACCCTGTAGCAGATCGCTGTCCATCGACTCCTGACTGAACAGGTGCACCACCTGTAAACGCTGCGGATAGCGGTCTTTCAGATCGGCCAGCGCCTGACGGAACATCATGCTGTGGCTGCTGCGGTTGCCGTAGATCAGCGTGAACTGGCTGGCCGGTTCGGTCGTCAGCGTCGCTTCAATAATCGCCATCATCGGCGTAATGCCGGACCCGGCGGCAATCGCCAGATATTCGGCTTCGCGCTCGGCCTGCGGCTGGTAGCCGAAGTGCCCTTGCGGCACCATCACCTCCAGCGCCATACCCTGCTGGATATCCTGCTGGGCATAGCGGGAGAAACGCCCACCGTCGATAGCTTTAACCGCGACGCTAATTTCCGACGGCGAGCGGCTGCGACAAATGGAGTAACACCGACGCAGCTCTTCTCCACCGAGGTGAGCTTTCAGCGTCAAATGCTGGCCCGGTCGGAAGGCGTAGTCATTACGCAGCGCGTCGGGAATGGTGAAAGTGATGGTCACCGCATCGCGCGTTTCCGCTTCGACGTTGGCCACGGTAAGCGAATGAAATGTTGTCATCGCAACCTCAGATGCATTTAAAGTAATCAAAGGGTTCACGGCAACTGTCGCAGCGATACAACGCTTTACAGGCCGTGGATCCGAATTCGCTAATCAGCGAGGTATGGGTGCTGGCGCAGCGCGGGCACTGTACGTCAGTTGGCATTTCGGCATGACAGGCGTGGGCCTGCGGCGGGCTGATACCATACTGGCGCAGGCGTTCGCGGGCGTCCGGGCTCATCCAGTCAGTGGTCCACGGTGGGTCAAGCTGCAAGACGATATGTACTGGCGTATAGCCGTGCTCCGCCATCATCATGCGAATTTCACCCAGTAGATGCTCGGTGGCCGGGCAGCCGGAGTACGTCGGCGTAAAGCCGATTACCCAGCCGTCGCCGCAGCGCTCAACGCTGCGTACCATGCCGAGATCGGTGATGGTCAGCACCGGCACTTCCGGATCGGGAATCGCACTTAACAGCCCCCACACGGTGTGCACCTCTGGCGGTGCGATCGCGGTAAGACGTTGCATAGCCACCTCCTGCTACCACTGCTGCCCAGGATACGCACGCTGCAAGTACTGCATCTCGGCCAACATCGGCCCGAGATGTTCGCTGTGTAGCCCCTGCTTACCGCCGTTGCGAAACGCCGCCTCTTGCGGAACCTGTAAACCAGAATCAATCAGCGCAGTGTGTACCGTCATTTGCCATTCGGTTTGCAGTTCGCGCGGATCGACGGCAATGCCCTGCCTGGCCAGAGCGATCTCCAGTTCGTCGGCAAGGAACAATTCGCCGGTGTAACGCCACAGATTGTCCACCGCCTTCTGCATCAGTTGCGCGGAGTAGTCAGTACCATTCCCCAGTCGTTCCAGCCAGCCGCGGCTGAAGCGCAGGTGATAACGCACTTCTTTCAGTCCTTTGGCAGCGATAGCCGCAATCTGCTTATCGCGGCTGTTAACCAAACGAGTGAACAGCGCCACATGCCAGACATCGATAAAGAACTGGCGAGCGATCGTGTCGGCAAAGTTGCCGTTAGGCTGTTCCACCAGCAACAGATTGCGGAACTGACGCTCGTCACGACCAAAAGCCAGTGTGTCTTCGTCGCCGCTACCCGCCAGTTCGGCGGCGTAGCTGAGGAAATTGCGCGCCTGCCCCAGCAGGTCGAGGCCGATATTAGCCAGCGCCAGATCAATCTCCAGCTCCGGCGCATGACCGCACCAGGCACCCAGACGCTGAGCCAGCACCAGGCCGTTATCGCCCAGACGCAGGGCATAGGTTGCAACGGGATTCAGGTTATTCATCGTTGCCTCACATATGTTCCATGCCGTCCGGCACGGTGTAGAACGTGGGATGGCGATAGACTTTGCTCTCCGCCGGGTCAAAGAATTCACCGCGTTCTTCCGGCTGTGACGCAACAATTTCGCTGGCTTTCACCACCCAGATGGAGCAGCCTTCGCTGCGGCGTGTATAGGCATCGCGTGCATTTTCCAGCGCCATCTGGTCATCGGCGGCATGCAGACTGCCAACGTGACGGTGTGATAACCCTTGTTTGCTGCGGACAAAAACTTCGTATAACGGCCAGTATGTTTTGCTCATGACTCTCTCCTTACGCCGCGTCGCGGGCCTGTTGCTTTTCGGCGTGCGCCAGTGCGGCCTCGCGCACCCATGCCCCTTCTTCCCAGGCCTTACGCTTTGCGCCCAGACGTTCGTGGTTGCAGACACCACGACCGTTGATGACCTCATTAAATTCCTGCCAGTCGATCTCACCGAATCGATATTTCCCCGTCGCTTCATCAAGCTGTAGGTCGGCGTCCGGCACGGTCATACCGAGGATTTCTACCTGCGGGACCGTGTTATCAACAAAGCGCTGACGCAGTTCGTCGTTGGAGTGCAGTTTGATTTTCCACGCCATGCTGCGGGCACTGTTCGGTGAGTTGTCGTCGTTCGGGCCAAACATCATCAACGCAGGCCACCAGAAACGGTTGATGGCGTCCTGCAGCATCTGACGCTGTTCCTCGCTACCAGTAGCCAGCGCCATACACGCTTCGAAGCCCTGACGCTGATGGAAGCTCTCTTCTTTGCAGATTTTGACCATCGCCCTGGCATACGGGCCGTAGGAGGTACGACACAGCGCCACCTGGTTAACAATCGCCGCGCCATCGACCAGCCAGCCGATCACACCGATAT
This sequence comes from Citrobacter sp. Cpo012, assembly GCF_030333015.1. NCBI lineage: Bacteria > Pseudomonadati > Pseudomonadota > Gammaproteobacteria > Enterobacterales > Enterobacteriaceae > Citrobacter > Citrobacter sp. Cpo012. Next base: position 53,812 of record NZ_JAOWGR010000038.1, read on the forward strand.
CCGCCCAGCTCAGGGTTGGGTAGTTGAAGATGGAGGAGTATTTCATCTGGCCGTCGAGCATCTTCTGGTACAGATCTTCACGCGCGCAGCCCAGTGTTTCCGCCGCGCTGTAGAGGTACAGACCGTGTCCGGCCTCGTCCTGTACTTTTGCGAGCAGAATGGCCTTACGCCGCAGCGTGGGTGCGCGGGTTATCCAGTTGCCTTCCGGCAACATGCCGACAATTTCCGAGTGCGCATGCTGGCCAATCTGGCGGATCAGCGTCTTACGGTATGCGTCCGGCATCCAGTCCTGCGGCTCGATGGCCGTTTCCTGCGCGATGCGCTGGTCAAAGCGTTGTTCTTCTGTCACGTCATCACCTTATGATTCCGATAATTTCAACAAATCAATATTTGTGAATCACTTTGTTTTATAAAAGTTACATCCTGGTTAAATAAAACCACAAATTTTGTTTACTGGTTTTGCGATGCTTGTCGCAAATGGTTTTTGTTTATCCATTAATAACAGATAGATAACCAATGAAGGCAAGGTGTTCGCGATCTCATTGTTAATAAATTATTAAAATCTCGCTTGCATTTTGTGATTCATAAAAGAACTATTTAAAGAGATATTACGGAACACATCTGGAGATTAACGATGCAGCAGTTAGCCAGTTATTTATCCGGTGCCTGGCAGACAGGCCGGGGCCGCACCCGCACCATCCACCACGCCCTTACCGGTGAAGCGCTTTGGGAAGTGACAAGCGTTGGACTGGATATGGCGCAGGCGCGCCGCTTTGCTATTGAGCACGGCGGCAAAGCGTTACAGGCAATGAGTTTTATTGAGCGCAGCGCGATGCTAAAAGCGGTGGCGAAGCATTTAATGGAACTGAAAGCCGATTTCTATGCCATATCCGCGCAAACCGGAGCAACGCGCGGTGACAGCTGGGTCGATATCGAAGGCGGCATTGGCACGCTTTTCACTTATGCCAGTCTCGGTGGCCGCGAGCTGCCGGACGATACGCTGTGGCCGGAAGACGAACTGATCCCGCTGTCCAAACAGGGCGGTTTTGCCGCACGCCACGTGCTGACCTCCAAATCCGGTGTTGCGGTGCATATCAACGCCTTTAACTTCCCCTGCTGGGGTATGCTAGAGAAGCTGGCGCCAACCTGGCTTGCCGGGATGCCAGCCATTATCAAACCTGCAACCGCCACCGCGCAGCTCACTCAGGCAATGGTGAAAGCGATTATCGACAGTGGCCTGGTACCGAACGGCGCAATTAGCCTTATCTGTGGCGGCGCGGGCGACCTGCTCGATCACCTCGACAGCCAGGATGTGGTGACCTTTACCGGTTCTGCTCATACCGGGCAGCAGTTGCGCGTGCACCCCAACCTGGTGGCTAAATCGGTTCCATTCACCATGGAAGCGGATTCACTCAACTGCTGCGTGCTGGGTGATGACGTCACCCCAGAACAGCCTGAGTTTGCACTGTTTGTACGTGAAGTAGTGCGCGAGATGACGACCAAAGCCGGGCAGAAATGTACCGCTATCCGCCGCATTATCGTGCCACAGGCGCAGGTGAAAGCGGTCAGCGAGGCGCTGATTACCCGTCTGCAAAAAGTGATAGTGGGCGATCCGGCGCAGGAAGGCGTGAAGATGGGGTCGCTGGTGAATAACGATCAGCGTCAGGACGTGCAGGATAATGTGAATCGTCTGGTTGAAGCCGGGTGTGAGGTGCTGCTGGGCGGAAAAGCAGATCTGAGCACGGCTGGGGCTTTCTTCCCCCCAACGCTGCTGTTTTGTCCGCAGCCGGATGAAATTGGCGCGGTACATGCAATTGAAGCCTTTGGTCCGGTCGCCACGCTGATGCCGTATCAAAATACCGGGCATGCCATGACGCTGGCGCGCGCCGGTGAAGGCAGTCTGGCAGGAACACTGGTGACGGCGAGCGGCGAACTGGCGCGAGAGTTTGTCCTCGGTGCGGCCCGTGCCCACGGGCGTATTCAGGTGCTGAACGAAGAGTCCTCGGCGGAATCGACCGGTCACGGCTCTCCGCTGCCACAGCTGGTCCATGGCGGGCCTGGACGTGCAGGCGGCGGTGAAGAGCTGGGTGGTCTGCGCGCGGTGAAACACTACATGCAACGCACCGCCATTCAGGGCAGCCCAACCATGCTCGCGGCGGTAAGCCAACAGTGGGTGCGTGGCGCTCGGGTAGAGGAAGATCGTATTCACCCGTTCCGTAAATACTTCGAAGAGATCCAGCCGGGCGACAGCCTGCTGACGCCACGTCGTACACTGACCGAAGCGGATATCGTTAACTTTGCCTGCCTCAGCGGTGACCACTTCTACGCCCATATGGACAAGATTGCAGCAGCCGATTCCATTTTCGGCGAGCGTGTGGTGCACGGTTACTTCCTGATTTCCGCCGCAGCCGGTCTGTTTGTTGACGCGGGCGTCGGTCCGGTGATTGCCAACTATGGCATGGAAAACCTGCGCTTTATCGAGCCGGTTAAGCCGGGCGACACTATCCAGGTGCGTTTAACCTGCAAACGCAAAACGGTGAAACGTCAGCGCAATGCCGAAGAAAAAGCGACCGGCGTGGTGGAGTGGTCGGTGGAGATCTTTAATCAGCACCAGCAGGCGGTGGCGCTGTATTCCATTCTGACGTTGGTTGCGCGTCAGCATGGGGATTTCCCGGCGTAAGATTCCGGCGTAGCTTCGCTCGATCAGGCTTGAAACATAAAGCAAAAAGCCTGCTTAGTTTCCTAAGCAGGCTTCTTAAATATGGCTCCTCTGACTGGACTCGAACCAGTGACATACGGATTAACAGTCCGCCGTTCTACCGACTGAACTACAGAGGAATCGTTGTGGAGGCTTATCTTAGCGGCGAAAAAAATTTTGTCAAACCCCATTTCCTCGAATGCGAATCAATTGATGCTTCTCTCGACAGTTTGTTGCATTTACAGACATTTTAAATAGAAAAAACTTTGCAGCTTTTTTGATTCTCCCTCATCATTTGAAATGAGGTTTCAACTTTCTTCGTTAAGGTCCACTTTGAACGTCTCCGCTGCCTTACGCCAGGTCGCTTCCCGCACGCCCTGGTATGCCAAACGCAAGAGTTATAAGGTTCTCTTTTGGCGCGAAATCACTCCGCTGGCTGTCCCCATTTTTCTGGAAAACACCTGTGTGCTATTGATGGGTGTTCTCAGTACCTTCCTGGTCAGCTGGTTGGGAAAAGAAGCGATGGCCGGTGTCGGACTCGCCGACAGCTTTAATATGGTCATCATGGCATTTTTCGCCGCCATCGATCTGGGCACCACCGTGGTTGTAGCATTTAGCCTCGGGAAACGAGATCGTCGACGGGCCAGAGCCGCGGCCAGACAATCACTGGTGATCATGACAATTTTTGCTACCGTTCTGGCAGCGGTCATTCACTATTTTGGTCAACAGATTATTGACGTTGTCGCAGGTGAAGCAACGCCAGACGTTAAAGCTTTGGCACTCACCTATCTGGAGCTGACGGTGCTCAGCTACCCGGCGGCAGCCATTGCGCTGATTGGCAGTGGCGCACTACGTGGAGCCGGAAATACAAAAATACCGTTGTTGATTAACGGCGGCATGAACATCCTGAATATCATCATCAGTAGCATCCTGATTTACGGGATCTTTTCCTGGCAAGGTCTGGGATTTGTGGGAGCAGGCCTGGGACTGACCATTTCGCGCTACATCGGGGCGATTGCCATCATCTGGGTACTGATGATTGGTTTTAACCCCGCGCTGCGAATCCCCTTCAAAAGCTATTTTAAGCCACTCAATCTCGCCATTATCTGGGAGGTGATGGGGATCGGCATTCCGGCAAGTATCGAGTCAGTGCTGTTCAATGGCGGTAAACTTTTGACGCAGATGTTTGTTTCAGGCATGGGAACCAGCGTTATCGCCGGGAACTTTATTGCATTTTCTATCGCCGCGCTTATCAACTTACCGGGGAATGCTTTAGGTTCCGCGTCGACAATCATTACCGGCAGGCGTCTGGGAAATGGCCAGATTGCCCAAGCTGAAATCCAGCTACGGCATGTATTCTGGCTGTCGACGATCGGCCTGACGGCAATTGCCTGGTTAACCGCTCCTTTCGCCGGGGTGATGGCCTCATTTTATACCCACGATCAGGATGTAAAAGAGGTCATAGTCATCCTGATTTGGCTCAACGCAGCATTTATGCCGATATGGGCAGCCTCCTGGGTATTACCAGCAGGCTTTAAAGGTGCGCGAGATGCACGTTTTGCTATGTGGGTATCGATGCTGGGCATGTGGGGCTGCCGCGTAGTCGCGGGTTACACCCTGGGTATCGTATTAGGATGGGGAGTTGTAGGCGTTTGGTTAGGTATGTTCTTCGACTGGGCCGTACGCGCCGCGTTATTTTACTGGCGTATGGTCACCGGCCGCTGGTTGTGGAAATACCCGCGCCCCGAACGCGAAAAGTGCATAAAACAACCGGTTGCGTCTGAATAAGCGGCGAAATGGGGAATATTTCAGCAAACGATCGCATTTATCCATTCAGGCTTTGACAACGCTGAGCGGCATCGCTAATATTCGCCTCGTTCAAACGATTCCTCTGTAGTTCAGTCGGTAGAACGGCGGACTGTTAATCCGTATGTCACTGGTTCGAGTCCAGTCAGAGGAGCCATATTTAAGAAGCCTGCTTAGGAAACTAAGCAGGCTTTTTGCTTTTCTGCGATCCTATTCGCCAGGTAGAGCGCTTCACTCCACACCAGTTTTTTCCATAGTGCCGACAGGAGAATGTCCGTCTGCTTATGCAAAATGTCTCTATGATCCAATTCGTTAACGTCATGGTTAAGTATCTTATCGTGCAACGACATCAGAATGAGACCCATACTTGCCCATGCCGATACTGCTGAAAGCAGCGCTAACCGCTTTATTAGTAATTCCACTGAGTACAATAGCCGGTGAGAAAGTCACGCTACGTTGCCCGGACAGAGGCTGGGCGGAGGTGACATTTCATCTGTTCCAGCACGTTAGCGTGCTGTGGGAAAACAATAGTTTTTATGTTTCCGATGCCCGGCGTAGTCAGAGTAATAAATTCTATACGTTTACCAATCGAGATGTTCTTTCGGTGAAGAATGGATTTCAGTTTATTTATGCGGATTCGGGCCGGGCGGTGTCTTGCTCGATATTGTCGCGGGTGCCGACGCAGGATCTGAGGCTGGAGACCTTGAGGTAACGCAGAGTTCTACCCGCCATTCGGTGACGTCAGAGAAGCCCGTTTACTCACGGGCTTTGGTAGTTAAATCTGATAATCAATCACCGCTTCATCTGGCTCCATCGCCTGGCGCTTAATTTCATCGACGGATAACCCTGCATTGCATAGCTCGATGAATCGCCAGACGTAGTTGCGCTGCAGCTGTCCGCGTTTAAGCCCCAGCCAAACGGTATTTGCATCAAACAAATGCCGGGTATCCAGACGGGTTAAGGTCCCCTCTTCCTGCTCGCCGCTGGATTGCTCTGCCACCAGCCCAATCCCCAACCCCAGCGACACGTAAGTTTTAATCACATCCGAGTCCTGGGCGCTGAGAATAATATCCGGTATCAGCCCTTTGCGAGCAAATGCTTCATCGATGCGGGAACGCCCTGTAATCCCCTGACGATAGGTAATTAACGGCCAGTGAGCAATAGACTCCAGCGTGAGCGGAGAGGCTTTCACTAATGGATGGTCATTAGGAACAAGCAGGCTGTGGTGCCAACGAAACCAGGGAAAAGCCACCAACAATGGATCGCTGCTCAGCCGCTCACTGGCAATTCCGATATCTGCCCCGCCATTTTGTAGCAGGACATCAATCTCCTGTGGCGTACCCTGAATAAGTTCCAGACGCACCTCAGGGAACAGCTCACGAAAAGCTTTTATCACCGCAGGCAAGCTATAGCGTGCCTGGGTATGCGTGGTGGCAATCGTCAGAACGCCGGACGTGTCATTGGTAAACAGATCCGCCAGTCGACGAACATTACTGGCCTCATTCAGAATACGCTCGGCAATAACCAGCAAGGCTTTACCCGGTTCGGTCATGCCCAACAGGCGTTTACCGCGACGGATAAAAATCTCGATACCAAGTTCATCTTCAAGTTCACGAATGTGTCGGCTGACGCCCGACTGCGAGGTGTACAGTATATTCGCGACCTCTGTCAGGTTGTAATCCTGACGGGCCGCCTCGCGGATTATTTTAAGTTGCTGGAAATTCACGTTTCGCTCCGGGCACATCAGACATTACGCTATTGTTAAAGTCTGATGCCCGGCATAACAAATAATAAAAACCTGCATCTTATTCCTTGCGGGAATAAGGTTTAGCTGACCAGCTGCAGCTCGCGATTTTCCAGCGCCGGACGGCTGACCAGCGACAACAGGATCTCCTTCACGGCCTGCGCCTGGGGCGATAAGCTCCCTCTGGCGGATACGTTCAACGATAATGGCAGATTCATCGACGGTGTTGTGATGCGCGCCATCCAGCCGTTAGCCGCATTGCATAATGAACGGGCGGCCGACTCAGGCAACACTGTGACACCCATACCACTGGCAATGGCGGCCGTTAGGGTGGAGATAGACTCAATTTCGCCAATCACTTTAGCCGTTAAGCGACGTAGCGAAAAAGCTTCATCCACGCGCAGGCGAACCGCGCTGTAATCCCGTGGCAAGAACAAATTCATCTGCGCCACTGCGGCTAAATCGACGCTTTGGCCAGGACAGTCACGCGTGCCGACCAGGTACAGATCCTCTTTAAGCAACGGTTGACTGCTGATGCCCGCCACAGGAGAACGCTCATAGAGCACTGCCATATCTAATTGCCCGCTGAGCAGCTTGTCATTCAGCACTGCCCCACTGTTTTCATGCAAATAGACCAGCACATCAGGCAGTTCGGCACGTAGCGTCTGTAATAACGGCATGGTAATGGATGACGCGACTGTCCCCGGCGCAAGGCCGATAGAGACATGTCCACTCAAGGTCTGGCCCACGTTATTAACCGCAAGTTGCGCCTGTTCGCACTGACGTAAAATCGTCCGGGCGTGGGTATATAGCACTTTTCCTGCTTCCGTCGGCGTGACGCCACGCTTGGTACGAATCAGCAATTGCTGATCCAGCTCACCTTCCAGCGTAGCGACCTGCTGGCTCAGCGCGGGTTGCGCAATGTGCAACACTTCCGCTGCCTGGGTCAGGCTACCAATATCGACGATTTTCACGAAATATTTCAGTCGTCTGAAGTTCATTTTGCCTCCTGTCGGAATACCAGAACCCGTGCTGGCAGTCATTAAATTCAGGATTGCAAGATGCTTGCCACTTTCGTCTAAAACGGTGTTTTACGGTTAAAGCCGCGTAAAGTCAGGAGTAAAAGCGAAGGAAGATCATTCTGCACACCTAAGTATCTCATTCAGGCTGCCCTGGAAGAGGTAGACACGCACCAGAATGGGGCAAAAGCATAAAAAGACGGAAAGATCGCCGCTTTGCTGATTTTGTCAGCAAACGAACACACAAATGTATTTACCCCTTTGACAAGCCTCACCACCCTCGCTAATATGCGCCTCGTTCAAACGATTCCTCTGTAGTTCAGTCGGTAGAACGGCGGACTGTTAATCCGTATGTCACTGGTTCGAGTCCAGTCAGAGGAGCCATATTTAAGAAGCCTGCTTAGGAAACTAAGCAGGCTTTTTGCTTTTATGCCATTGCTCATTGCGCATATCAAAACCTCAACTTAGTCTGGCCAACACTTCATTCATAATAGCCGCAGGTATTTGTTCCAGACGCTTGCCGTTCCAGGCTTCCATATCAATAGACCGGAACAACAATGAGTTGAGATGTCCACTCTTCGCTCACAGTAGACTTTAAACTCACCCAGTACCTTCGCTCTGTGCCCAGAAGCGGCGTTTTCTATCACCGCTGATATATTAATCAATGTAGAGCAGGCCATATTTATAATATAAATTGACGGGTACGCTGAATTTTACAGGAACATCTCCAATGAATATTGCCGCCTCAATTGCCCTTTTGGGCGCTTGCCCATTTGTGAGTCTGGCGGCAGTACCGGTGACCTTTTCCGAAACTGCCCTGGATGCCGCAGGGCCAAAAGGCCCTTTGAAAGGCACGTTACTCACCCCGAATTCAAAACCAACAGCCGTTGTTCTTATCGTTCCTGGCTCCGGGCCAACCGATCGGGATGGAAACAACCCGCTTGGTGTGAATGCATCGCCTTACCGACTTCTTGCTGAAGGCCTGGCTGCCAAAGGTTTTGCGACGCTTCGTATCGACAAACGTGGAATGTTCGCTAGCGCAATGGCCGTAAACGATGCCAATGCGGTGACGATTGCTGACTATGTTGACGACATTCGATCCTGGGTAGACGTGCTTCGACGTCACATGCACACTCCCTGTGTTTGGGTTTTAGGACACAGCGAAGGGGGTGTAGTCGCACTTGCCTCGGCTCAAGAAGAGAATGTGTGCGGTGTGGTTCTTATCGCAACGCCTGGGAGGCCGATGGGCGAGGTGTTGAGGGGGCAACTTAACGCTAATCCGGAAAATGAAATTCTATTAAAGCAGGCGCTGCCGATAATTGATGCTCTGGAGCATCGGCGGCGAGTCGATATTACGAATATTCACCCAGCACTGCAAAGTATCTTTAATCCTGCTGTTCAGGGGTTTTTGATCAATGCGTTTTCATATAATCCGGGTCATCTCATTTCGAGTATTTCCAAACCCGTGTTAGTGCTACAAGGGCAACGCGATCTCCAGGTGGAAGAAACGGATGCAAGACTGCTTAAGGCCGCGAATCCTCAAGCGTCCCTGGTTATACTGCCCAATATGAACCATGTTATGAAAGAGGTGACTTCGGACGATCGCAAAGCGAATATCGCGACATACGCTGAACCCGCGCTCCCCTTAGCTCCCGGTTTAATCGACTCGATTGAGCATTTCCTGATCCGCAACTCACCTTTTCCAGAAAAGTAACAGCTGCTCTGCTCTCGGTGTCCTCCCAATACGGTTTACTTTTAAAGAGTTCAGCATGCTTTAAAGCATTCGTCTGCTCCATGCTCACAGCAGACATGGTCAGATGTCATTCCAACCGTCACATGCCAGAAGCAGACTCCCCTTCCCCATCCGATATCCACCTCATAACATTTTTATAAATAACAACGCATTAAGAAGTTCAACGTAATACAATTATATTTATAATTGTAATGATAACCATTCTCATATTACTATAATCGCGTGATAATTAACTTTTGATACATTCCACATGTCTGACCACGCCACTACCACTGCTTCCTTTACGCTCGAGTCGCTTTATGGCGCACATCACGGCTGGTTGAAAAGCTGGCTGACGCGCAAACTCCAGTCCGCCTTTGATGCAGATGACATTGCCCAGGACACTTTTCTACGGGTAATGGGCAGCGACTCGCTCTCGACGATCCGCGATCCGCGCTCCTTTCTGTGCACTCTCGCCAAACGGGTGATGGTCGACCTGTTTCGCCGAAACGCGCTGGAAAAAGCCTATCTGGAGATGTTGGCGCTTATGCCGGAGGCGCTCGCGCCTTCCCCCGAGGAACGCGAGAGCCAGCTCGAAACCCTGCAACTCATCGACAGCATGCTTGACGGGCTGAACGGAAAAACACGAGAGGCGTTTCTGCTTTCGCAACTGGATGGTCTGACATACAGCGAGATCGCGCTGAAGCTCGGTATCTCCGTCAGCTCGGTGAAAAAGTATATGGCAAAGGCTATCGAACATTGTCTGCTGTTTCGTCTGGAGCACGGTCTGTGAACGCTTCTATCACCGATTCTCGCCGCCAGGCATTGCGCTCGGCATCGCACTGGTATGCTGTATTGAGCGGCGAGCGTGTCAGCCCACAGCAAGAAGCGCGCTGGCAACAATGGTACGAAGAGGACAAAGATCATCAGTGGGCCTGGCAACAGGTTGAAAACCTGCGCAGCCAGCTCAGCCGCGTACCGGGCGATGTTGCCAGCCGGGCGCTGCACGATACGCGCCTTACCCGTCGTCATGTCATGAAAGGGTTACTGCTGCTGCTCGGCGTGGGCGGCGGCTGGCAGCTCTGGCAGTCTGAAGCCGGTGAAGGTCTGCGCGCGGATTACCGCACCGCCAAAGGCGCGGTCAGCCATCAGCGGCTGGAAGATGGCTCGCTGCTGACGCTCAACACACAAAGCGCCGCGGACGTTCGTTTTGATACGCGTCAACGAGTTGTCCATCTCTGGTACGGAGAAATTGCTATTACTACCGCAAAAGACGCGCAGCAGAGACCTTTCCGCGTTGTGACCCGTCAGGGCCAGCTCACCGCATTAGGCACAGAATTTACCGTCTACCAGCAGGACAACGTCACACGCGTTGTCGTTCAACAACACGCTGTTGAAGTCTTACTGGCAAATCGTCCGCAGGAAAAACGCATCGTCAGCGCTGGCGAGAGCCTGCAGTTTAGCGCGTCTGAATTTGGTGCAATAGCCTCAGCGGATGATGAAAGCGCCACCTGGACGCAGGGCATTCTGAGCTTCAGCGATAAACCTTTGAGTGAAGTGATTGCCACGCTGAGCCGTTATCGCAACGGCGTGCTGCGCTGCGATCCGGCTGTAGCCGGGTTACGCCTGAGTGGCACTTTCCCGCTGAAAAATACTGATGCAATCCTGGATGTTATTGCCAAGACTCTTCCAGTTAAAATTCAGTCAGTTACGCGATACTGGGTAAATATTTCCGCACTGTAAGAAAAATAATTCTCATTTCGATTGTCCTTTTTCCCCTTCTCATTCGACTCATAGATGAACACAACAAAAATGATGATGGAGAAGGTATGACGCCTTTACGCGTTTTTCGCAAAACAACACCTTTGGTTAACGCCGTTCGCCTGAGCCTGCTGCCGCTGGCCGGCCTGTCGTTATCCGCCTTCGCAGCGCAGGTTGATATTGCACCGGGTTCGCTCGACAAAGCCCTTAATCAGTATGCCGCGCTCAGCGGAATTACCCTGTCGGTTGACGCCAGCCTGACGCGCGGCAAACAGAGTAACGGTCTTCACGGTGACTACGACGTCGAAACCGGCCTGCAACACCTGCTGAACGGTAGTGGCCTGCAGGTGAAACCGCTGGGTAATAACAGCTGGACGCTGGAGCCCGCACCAACACCGCAAGAAGATGCCCTGACCGTGGTGGGCGACTGGCTGGGGGATGCGCGCGAAAACGACGTATTCGAGCATGCCGGCGCACGTGACGTTATCCGCCGTGAGGATTTTGCCAAAACCGGCGCAACATCCATGCGCGAGGTACTGAACCGCATTCCTGGCGTTACCGCCCCAGAAAACAACGGCACCGGTAGCCACGATCTGGCAATGAACTTTGGTATTCGCGGCCTGAATCCGCGCCTGGCCAGCCGTTCAACGGTGCTGATGGACGGTATTCCCGTGCCGTTTGCCCCTTACGGCCAGCCGCAGCTTTCACTGGCGCCCGTCTCACTCGGAAATATGGACGCCATCGACGTGGTTCGCGGCGGTGGCGCGGTGCGTTACGGGCCACAGAGCGTGGGCGGTGTGGTGAACTTTGTTACCCGCGCTATTCCGCAAGACTTCGGCATCGAAGCCGGCGTGGAAGGCCAGCTCAGCCCAACATCTTCACAAAATAACCCAAAAGAAACACACAACCTGATGGTGGGTGGCACGGCGGATAACGGTTTTGGTACCGCCCTGCTTTACTCCGGTACACGTGGAAGCGACTGGCGCGAACACAGCGCGACCCGCATCGACGACCTGATGCTGAAAAGCAAATATGCGCCAAACGAAGTGCATACCTTCAACAGTCTGTTGCAATACTACGACGGTGAAGCCGACATGCCCGGCGGCCTGTCTCGCGCGGATTACGATGCCGACCGCTGGCAATCCACGCGCCCTTACGATCGCTTCTGGGGGCGCCGCAAGCTGGCAAGCCTCGGCTATCAGTTCCAGCCGGACAGCCAACATAAATTCAATATTCAGGGCTTCTACACTGAAACCCTGCGCAGCGGCTACCTGGAACAGGGAAAACGCCTCACCCTTTCACCGCGTAACTACTGGGTACGCGGCATTGAACCACGCTACAGTCAGAGCTTTATGGTGGGTCCTTCCGCGCACGAAGTGGGCGTGGGATACCGTTATGTGAGCGAGTCGACGCATGAAATGCGTTACTACACGGCCACCAGCAGCGGACAACTGCCGTCCAGCGCCAGCCCTTACGATCGCGACACTCGTTCGGGCACCGAAGCGCACGCCTGGTATCTGGATGACAAAATCGACATTGGCAACTGGACTATCACACCGGGTATGCGCTTTGAACATATCGAGTCATACCAGAACAACGCCATCAAAGGCACACATGAGGAAGTAAGCTACAACGCCCCACTTCCGGCGCTAAACGTACTTTATCACCTGACTGATAGCTGGAATCTTTATGCAAACACTGAAGGCTCATTCGGCACCGTACAGTACAGCCAAATTGGCAAGGCTGTGCAAAGCGGCAATGTGGAACCGGAAAAAGCGCGAACCTGGGAGCTCGGAACCCGATACGACGATGGCGCGCTGACGGCGGAAATGGGGCTGTTCCTGATTAACTTTAATAATCAGTACGATTCCAACCAAACCAACGACACCGTTACTGCACGCGGTAAAACGCGTCATACCGGACTGGAAACTCAGACTCGCTATGATCTCGGCACATTGACGCCAACGCTCGACAACGTTTCAGTCTACGCAAGCTATGCGTATGTGAACGCTGAGATTCGCGAGAAAGGCGATACCTATGGCAATCAGGTGCCCTTCTCACCAAAACACAAAGGCACGTTGGGCGTGGACTATAAGCCGGGCAACTGGACCTTCAACCTGAATAGCGATTTCCAGTCCAGCCAGTTTGCGGATAACGCCAACACCGTTAAAGAGAGCGCTGATGGCAGTACCGGTCGCATCCCTGGCTTTATGCTCTGGGGCGCACGCGTAGCCTATGACTTCGGCCCGCAGATGGCAGACCTGAACCTGGCGTTCGGTGTGAAAAATATCTTCGACCAAGAGTATTTCACCCGCTCTTACGACGACAACAACAAAGGCATCTACGCAGGCCAGCCGCGCACGCTGTATATGCAGGGTTCGTTGAAGTTCTAAACCCCCGTTTACCCGGCCTGCATGCTGTTTTTGTAGGTCGGGCAAACGAAACGCCACCCGACGCAGGCAATTTACATGTTCACACCATTACGCACGCTATTCGCCGCTCTGCTGCTCACCGGCCATGCTTTTGCCGCCACGGTTCATGACGAACATGGCACCTTTACGCTTGATAAAACGCCACAACGGATAGTGGTGCTGGAACTGTCGTTCGCGGACGCACTGGCTGCTGTCGATGTCAGTCCGGTCGGCATTGCCGACGATAACGATGCCACACGCATTCTTCCAGAGGTTCGTGCCCATCTGAAACCCTGGCAGTCTGTCGGCACGCGTGCGCAGCCGAGTTTAGAAGCCATCAGCGCGCTGAAACCGGATCTGATCATTGCCGACAGCAGCCGCCATGCGGGTATTTACAGCGCCTTACAGCAAATAGCACCTGTGCTGCTGCTCAAGTCTCGCAATGAAACCTACGCTGAAAATCTGCAATCTGCGGCCATCATCGGTGAAATTGTGGGTAAAAAAGCACAGATGCAGTCACGCCTGGCGCAACACCAACAACAGATGTCAGCGTGGGCCAGCCAACTGCCAAAAGACACGATGGTGGTGTTTGGTACGTCCCGGGAGCAGCAGTTCAACCTGCATACTCAGGAGACCTGGACCGGGGGCGTCCTGACCTCTATGGGGCTGACGGTGCCTGCGGCTATGGCGGGTTCGTCTATGCCGTCCATCGGTCTGGAACAGCTGCTGGCGCTCAATCCGGCATGGCTGCTGGTCGCGCACTATCGTGAAGAGAGCATCGTGAAACGCTGGCAACAAGACCCGCTGTGGCAGATGTTAACTGCGGCGCAAAAACAGCAGACGGCGTCGGTCGACAGTAACGCCTGGGCGCGGATGCGCGGCATTTTCGCAGCCGAACGCATTGCCAGCGACACGGTAAAAATCTTTCACCACCAGCCTTTATCCGATGTGAAATGACAATTTTCAAACATCCAGCGCTACAGTGGGGGCTCCCCCTTGTCGCGCTTATCGCTATCTTCTGGCTGAGTCTGTTTTGCTACTCGGCCATTCCTGTTTCTGGCGTTGATGCCATTCACGCCCTGCTGCCAGGCCATACGCCGACGCTTCCACAAGCGCTGGTGCAAAACCTTCGTTTGCCGAGAAGCCTGGTCGCTATTTTGATCGGCGCAAGCCTGGCTCTGGCGGGAACGCTGCTGCAGACCCTGACGCATAATGCAATGGCCTCCCCTTCACTACTCGGTATTAACAGTGGCGCAGCGCTGACGATGGCGCTTACCAGCGCTATCAGCCCTGCGCCCGTTACGGGTTACTCCATCGCCTTTATCGCCGCCTGCGGCGGTGGCGTAAGCTGGCTGATGGTGATGACCGCAGGTGGTGGATTTCGCCACACCCAGGACAGAAACAAACTGATCCTCGCGGGCATCGCGTTCTCGGCTTTCTGCATGGCCCTTACCCGCATCACTCTGCTGCTGACGGAAGATCACGCCTACGGCATTTTTTACTGGCTTGCGGGAGGCGTATCCCACGCACGTTGGCAGGAGTTCTGGCAGCTTTTCCCAATGGTAGTGGTTGCTGTACCGGTGGTATTGCTGCTGGCTAATCAACTGAACCTGCTTAACGTCAGTGACAGCACCGCCCGCACGCTGGGGGTGAATCTGCCGAAGCTCCGTTTGATCATCAATGTTCTGGTGCTGCTTCTGGTCGGTACCTGCGTCAGCGTGGCAGGTCCGGTGGCGTTTATCGGTCTGCTGATGCCGCATCTGGCTCGCTTCTGGGTGGGATTCGATCAGCGCAAGGTCCTGCCGATGAGCATGCTTATGGGCGCCACGCTGCTGCTGCTGGCTGATGTTCTGGCCCGAACGCTGGCCTTCCCTGGCGAATTGCCCGCGGGGGCAGTAGTGGCGCTGATTGGTGCACCCTGTTTTGTCTGGCTGGTCAGGAGGCGTGGATGAAAATTGCGTTCGTCATTTTCATCGCCCTCGCGCTGGCAGGACTTTCGGTTTTGTCACTACAAATGGGGGTGATCGCCGTTCCCTGGCGTGCTCTGCTGAGCGACTGGCAGACCGGGCGCGAATATCATTTCGTATTAACGTCGTACCGCCTGCCGCGACTGCTGCTGGCGCTGCTTGTCGGTGCAGCCCTCGCGGTGGCAGGCGTGCTGGTGCAAGGGATCGTGCGTAACCCTCTGGCATCACCGGATATCCTCGGCGTAAACCATGCCGCCAGCCTGGCCTCTGTGGGCGCGCTGCTTCTCTTACCGTCACTACCGGTGATTACTCTGCCGCTACTGGCCTTTGCCGGTGGCATGGCGGGCCTGATCCTGCTGAGAATACTGGCGAACACCAGCCAGCCGATGAAGCTGGCGCTCACGGGTGTTGCGCTCTCTGCCTGCTGGGCCAGCCTGACGGATTATCTGATGCTTTCGCGTCCGCAGGATGTGAACAACGCCCTGCTGTGGCTGACCGGCAGCTTATGGGGCCGTGACTGGAGCTTTGTGAAAATAGCCGCCCCACTGCTGATTTTGTTTCTGCCGCTGAGTCTGCGTTTTTGCCGCGATCTCGACCTCCTGGCATTGGGCGATGCGCGCGCCACCACGCTCGGTGTGTCGGTGCCGCGTATTCGGCTCCTGGCTTTGCTACTGGCCGTCGCCATGACATCGACCGGCGTGGCCGTCTGCGGCCCAATTAGCTTTATTGGTCTTGTGGTGCCGCATATGGTGCGCAGCATAACTGGTGGACGTCACCGCTGGCTGCTGCCCGTTTCAGCCATGACAGGTGCGTTGCTGCTGGTGGTTGCCGACCTGCTGGCGCGAATTATTCATCCTCCTCTGGAACTTCCGGCTGGCGTGCTGACCGCCATTATCGGTGCACCATGGTTTGTCTGGCTGCTTGTGAGAATGCGATAAATGACATTACGAACTGAAAATCTGACGGTCTGTTACGGTACAAACAAGGTGCTTGATGGCGTTTCACTCACCCTACCAGCGGGGAAGGCAATCGCCCTGCTCGGCCCTAACGGCTGCGGGAAGTCAACGTTGTTAAACTGTTTTTCACGACTGTTAACGCCGCAGTCCGGAGGCGTATTTCTCGGCGATAGTGCCATCAATACGCTCTCATCACGCCAGATAGCTCGCAGGCTGGCGCTGCTGCCCCAGCACCATTTAACTCCCGAGGGGATCACCGTCCAGGAGCTTGTTTCGTACGGTCGCAACCCGTGGTTGTCACTCTGGGGGCGTCTCTCCGTTGAAGACAATACGCGGGTCCATGATGCTATGAGCCAGACGCAGATCCAACATCTTGCTGACCGACGGTTAACCGATCTTTCTGGCGGTCAGCGACAGCGCGCATTTCTGGCGATGGTCCTGGCGCAGGATACGCCCGTTGTACTACTCGATGAGCCAACCACCTATCTCGATATCAATCACCAGGTGGAACTGATGCGGCTGATGGGCGAACTCAGGGCTCAGGGGAAAACGGTGGTCGCCGTGCTGCACGACCTTAATCAAGCCAGCCGGTACTGCGACCATCTGGTGGTCATGGCGAACGGACATGTTATGGCGCAAGGCACACCAGAAGAGGTGATGAACCCTGGATTGCTGAGAACCGTATTCAGCGTGGATACGGAGATACACCCCGAACCAGTATCTGGCAGGCCGATGTGTGTAGTGAGGTAGATGATACAGTCTGTAATGGTACCAGGGTCTCAACAGGTCGCTTGTCATATCACTCACGCTACGATGACTTCACTCTGCCCTGTGAGTTCAATCGGTCGATGCAACGCTATCCTTAATCGAAGGGGGACGTTGGACGCTGTATGTTCACTAGAATACGGCAGTTTCCGGTGTGATAATTAACCATTACGCGTGGTTGTCGTTGTATCAACGTACTATCCTGGAAAGGATAAAATCCACACATCCCTCTACAGAAACGCATAACAATTCATAAGAAAATCTGTCGGCGCATCATCACTGATTTTTTTATGAAAATTATTTGACTGATCGTTCCATAATCAATACTATGCCGCCTCAACTCATTTCAAGTCCCACATCCCTATGAGTGCTGAAAAACCAACCTTTCCAGGTCGTCCACGAAAGTTCGAAGATCAGGATGTCATTGATGCTGCCGTCGCTGTTTTCAGCGCCAATGGTTATGCAGGCACCTCTGCGCAAGATTTATGCAATGGTACGGGATTAGGGCGGGGAAGCCTATACAATGCCTTTGGAAGCAAGCAAGCCCTGTACGAGCAAGCTTTGTTGCGCAGCCACGAACAAACTATGTCAGCACAGTTAACAATACTCACACAGCCAGGTCTGGTAAAAGAGCGATTGCACACCCTTCTGCTCTGGGGTATTGCCGAAGATCTTTCTCAGCCAGAGCAGCATGATGCGATGGTCTTATTTTCAGCCCTGGAGATGGGCAGTAAAGATGAAGCCGTTGCGAGCCTGAATAATGAATATCGTCAGCATTTAGAAAAAACGCTGGTGTCGGTATTCATCGAAGGCCAACGAAGCGGCGAACTGAACAATAAAGCATCAGCCGTCGAAATGGCGAGAGGCTTTATGGCAGGCTATTACGGTTTACGTGTGCTGAATAAAAACATTTCAGATAGAAAAATCCTCGAAGATGTCGTCGCTGGTCTGTTAATCAATTTATAAATTTAAGCGGAAAAATTCATTATTTACTTGCACTCATTTTTGTAACGATCATTCCAATACAAGGAAAAATAAAAAAACATGCCATTAGTCGTTTATATTTTAGGGTTAGCCATTTTTTCATTAGGTACAGCAGAGTTAATGGTGGCGGGTATGATGACCACGCTATCTGAAGCATTTGGTGTTACAGTCGGCGAAGTCGGGCATTTGATTGCATATTATGCATTCGGTGTAATGCTAGGTGGCCCGGTATTAACCTACACCTTTCTTAAGTTTAAAGCGCCCTATCGCTCAACATTATTATGGCTGTTAGGGTTATATGTTATCGTACAAGGATTAAGCGTCTTTGCCTCTGATTACAATGTGCTAGTTGCCATTCGCATCGTGACAGGTATTTTATGTGCAGGGTGTTTAAGTCTTTCACTCGCGACAAGTATGGCTCTTGTATCTGTTGAAAATCGCCCTCGTGCCGCATCAATAGTGATAGCTGGTTTTATGGTATCCAATGTCTTTGGTGTACCTATCGCGACAATCATTGACCAGCACTGGGGCTGGAAAATAAGTTTTGGGCTGGTCGCGGTCCTGGTTTTCATATGCTTGCTAGCATTAGTACGTTTATTGCCACATATGAGCGGCGGCGGTGCTATCAAGATGGCTGAAGAGATTAAGGCATTTAAAAATAAAGCCTATTGGAAAGCCTGTGCAACCAGCTGTTTGATTTTGGGAGCAAGTTTTGCGGCATTCAGTTATTTTGTCCCCGTGCTGACTGATGTCAGTGAATTTACAATGCAGACGGTTCCCTTCATTCTGATGCTTTATGGACTAGCCAATATCATCGGGAATATGGTAACGGGACGTCTTGCATATCGCCATAGTTTAACTGTTATGGTTGTCGGCTTAACAATATTGAGTATTTCTTTGCTCGGCATGGCGCTATTTGTTCAATATCAGGTCATTGCTATTCTGGCTGTTATACTTATCGGTTTATCTGGCGTACCAATGAATCCGGCAATGATGGCAAGAATTGTCAGCGTGGCACATCCAGGGCCAATGGTCAATGCCGTTCATACTTCCGTGATCAATATTGGATTAGGTGGCGGTTCTTATTTAGGTGGAATGGCAATTTCATCTGGATTCGGTTTACGTTCAGCTCTATGGATTGGAATGGTATTAGCGGTTCTGGCTTTATTATCCGTATTACCTTATATCCGTCGTAGTAAACAAGGCTGGAGTTAATAGGTTCTGAAGATAAAAATGCCCCACTTATAAAAATTACGGGGCGTCGATTTATCCGTTAAATTTTATTCAAAACTCACTGGCTGCATGTCGCTCAAAGTTGACCCTCAGCTCCACGACAGGTGCGTAGTAAACCCATCCGTGTAAGTGCACAATTTTCATGTGTCACTAAAGCAGTGTATTCCCATCAACATTCAGTCAGCTTTATACGCCTGCCACTCGCGCCAGACATTCTCAGGATCAATATCGCGGTAGCCGCGCTCTCTGATTATGCCCTCGGCTGCTTCGGCCGGCAGGCGGATGGCTGTAGCGCCATCGCGGATGGACTCAACCTCATCGCGGGTCAATTCCCGTCCCATGTCCTGTTCTTTATCAATCAGGACGGCGATCAACGCAGGGATAAAAACAATCTTCATACTGATAAGCCTCTGAAATATTCGCATACCACTGTATCACTGACAGTTTTGATATAGTTCAGTAATCGTTAATTTATTACCAGGACAGGAATCATTCATGACATTACAAATCCGTGAAGCCACACCTGCCGACGCGATGTTGCTTAATGCGCTGGGCTACCGCATCTACCGCGCACACTTTGAACAAAAGGCAACAATTTTTGAACACCCTGCTTTCGAGCGGTTTTTTTGCTTTTCTGTTTTCTCATTCATCTTATTTTTCATGTTGCCATCAGATGAGGGAGATAATCGTTTTCACTTCCCGTCTGTCGCGGTAATCTCATAACGGTCGTTAATATTGCGACTGCAATGTGTGTAACCCAACTCAAATACTAATAACTAAAAAACAGTACAGACAGGATAACTATGGATTCCTCCCTCACCTCCACGGGTCCCCAACAGGACGCCTCTTCACTTAACCGCGCCCGACGCGCTGCGCTTGGTAGCTTCGCGGGTGCCGTGGTCGACTGGTATGATTTTCTGCTTTACGGCATCACTGCCGCACTGGTCTTTAACCGCGAGTTCTTCCCGCAAGTCAGCCCGGCAATGGGGACTCTTGCCGCATTTGCTACCTTTGGCGTCGGATTCTTGTTCCGCCCGCTAGGCGGGGTGATCTTCGGCCACTTCGGCGATCGCCTGGGGCGTAAACGTATGCTGATGCTCACCGTCTGGATGATGGGGATCGCCACTGCACTGATAGGGATTATTCCTTCCTTTGACACCATTGGCTGGTGGGCTCCCGTTCTGCTGGTGACGCTGCGTGCTATTCAGGGATTCGCCGTTGGCGGTGAATGGGGCGGCGCGGCGTTGCTCTCGGTCGAAAGCGCGCCGAAAAATAAAAAAGCCTTCTACAGCAGTGGTGTTCAGGTCGGTTATGGCGTCGGGTTACTGCTTTCTACCGGTCTGGTCTCGCTGATTAGCTCGCAAACCACCGATGAGCAGTTCCTGAGTTGGGGCTGGCGTATTCCATTCCTGTTCAGCATCGTGCTGGTATTGGGCGCGTTGTGGATGCGTAACCGAATGGATGAATCGGCCGAATTCGAACAGCAGCAACAGGCGCCGCAACCAGAGAAAAAGAGACTACCGGTAGTCGAGGCGTTAATCCGTCATCCAGGTGCCTTTTTGAAAA
Source organism: Citrobacter sp. Cpo012 (assembly GCF_030333015.1). Classification (NCBI taxonomy): domain Bacteria; kingdom Pseudomonadati; phylum Pseudomonadota; class Gammaproteobacteria; order Enterobacterales; family Enterobacteriaceae; genus Citrobacter; species Citrobacter sp. Cpo012. The sequence continues at coordinate 74,454 of NZ_JAOWGR010000038.1, forward strand.
TTATCGCTCTGCGCCTGTGTGAACTGCTGACGATGTATATCGTCACTGCGTTTGCCCTAAATTACTCCACGCAGAATCTGGGCTTACCCCGTGAACTGTTTCTGAATATCGGCTTGTTGGTGGGTGGGCTGAGCTGTCTGACCATCCCCTGCTTCGCCTGGCTCGCCGACCGTTTTGGTCGCCGGCGCGTTTACATTACCGGCGCACTGGTCGGGACGCTCAGCGCATTCCCGTTCTTTATGGCGTTAGAAGCGCAATCCATTTTCTGGATCGTGTTCTTCGCGATTATGTTGGCCAACATTGCACACGATATGGTGGTCTGCGTGCAGCAACCTATGTTTACCGGTTTGTTTGGCGCAAGCTATCGCTACAGCGGTGCGGGCGTTGGTTATCAGGTAGCAAGCGTGGTTGGCGGCGGTTTTACCCCCTTCATTGCTGCTGCGCTGGTAACATTCTCCGGTGGAGACTGGCACAGTGTGGCCATTTATCTGATGGCGGGTTGTCTTATTTCCGCCACTACAGCATTGCTGATGCGGGATAAGCAGCACGGTTAAGCCCGGGTGCGGAGGCCGGCCGGTCTTCGCACAATCTTCCTCAACGTCTGACTTTTGTTTCACATTCCTGTGACATACTATCGGGAGAGCAGTACATCTGTGGAACAAGGAGACAGACATGAACAATAAGGGCTCCAGCCTGACCCCGGCTCAGGCACTGGATAAACTGGACGCGCTGTACGAGCAGTCGGTTAAAGCACTGCGTAGCGCCATTGGTAAGTATATTGAAATAGGGACGCTCCCTGACGTAATCGCCCGCCATAACGGTCTTTTTGTTTACCCATCACTGTGTGTCACCTGGGATGGCAGCGCCACCAATCCCCCTAAAACCCGCGCCTATGGTCGTTTTACCCATGCGGGCTGCTACACCACTACGATTACCCGTCCGTCGCTTTTTCGTCCGTATCTTGAAGAACAACTCACGCTGCTGTATCAGGATTATGATGCGCATATCTCCGTTGAGCCGTCGCAGCATGAAATCCCCTATCCGTATGTCATTGACGGTTCTGAACTGACGCTCGACCGCTCGATGAGTGCCGGCCTAACGCGCCATTTCCCCACAACCGAGCTGTCACAGATTGGCGATGAAACAGCCGACGGTACCTATCATCCGGCGGAATTCTCCCCGTTGTCGCACTTCGACGCCCGACGAGTAGATTTTTCGCTGGCGCGACTGCGCCACTACACGGGAACACCGGTTGAACATTTTCAGCCGTTTGTGCTGTTCACCAACTACACCCGCTACGTCGATGAGTTTGTGCGTTGGGGTTGCAGCCAGATCCTCGACCCGGACAGCCCGTATATCGCGCTTTCTTGTGCGGGCGGGATCTGGATCACCGCTGAAACTGAAGCGCCTGAAGAAGCGATCTCCGATCTCGCCTGGAAGAAACACCAGATGCCCGCCTGGCATTTAATCACCGCCGACGGTCAGGGGATCACACTGGTCAATATCGGCGTTGGCCCGTCTAACGCCAAAACCATTTGCGATCATCTGGCCGTACTGCGTCCTGACGTCTGGCTGATGATTGGTCACTGTGGCGGACTGCGTGAAAGCCAGGCGATTGGCGACTATGTTCTGGCCCACGCTTATCTGCGTGACGACCACGTGCTGGATGCAGTTCTACCGCCAGATATTCCAATTCCGAGCATCGCGGAAGTGCAGCGCGCACTGTATGACGCTACCAAAGAAGTCAGCGGTATGCCCGGCGAAGAGGTTAAACAACGCCTGCGTACCGGTACCGTCGTCACCACTGACGATCGCAACTGGGAGCTACGCTATTCCGCTTCTGCGCTACGCTTTAACCTCAGCCGCGCGGTGGCTATCGATATGGAAAGCGCCACCATCGCCGCCCAGGGATATCGTTTCCGCGTTCCGTACGGCACGCTGCTGTGCGTTTCCGACAAGCCGCTGCACGGTGAGATCAAACTGCCTGGTCAGGCCAACCGTTTTTATGAAGGTGCCATTTCTGAGCATCTGCAAATAGGTATCCGGGCTATCGATCGTTTGCGTGCTGAAGGCGACCGACTGCACTCCCGTAAATTACGTACATTCAACGAACCGCCGTTCCGTTAAGACCTGAAGGTAACTATGCACAACTCAACTCCTCTTTCCGCCCTGCGCAACCTGCTGATAGCGCAGGGGCTGGATGGCATGATTGTTCCGCGCGCCGATGCTCATCAAAGTGAAGATTGTACGCCGCATGACAATAAACTAGCCTGGCTGACCGGTTTTAGCGGCTCAGCGGGACTCGCGCTGGTCCTGCAAGACCGCGCATTAATGTTTGTCGATGGACGCTATCAGGTCCAGGTGCGCAATGAAGTCTCGCTGGATGATTTTGAAATTCATCATTTACACGATGAACCGCTGGCCGACTATTTGCAGTCTCATGTTGCAGCAGGTAAACGTATCGGCTTTGAACCGATGCTGATGGTCAATAGCCAGTTTGAAGCACTGTCGGCAACCCACTGCGAGCTGGTGCCTCTTGAGCAAGATCCTTTTGACCAGGTATGGCTAGACCGCCCGGCAGCACCCTGCGGCATCATTCGTGAAATGCCCATTGAAATCAGCGGGGAAAGCAGCACGCAAAAGCGTGCCCGCGTCGTGGAACAACTCGCTCAACACCAGGCTGACGTGCTGGCAATTACCCTGCCGGATAACATTGCCTGGTTATTGAATGTGCGCGGTTCGGATCTGGCCATGGTGCCAGTGCCGTTTTCGTTTGCCCTGCTCCATCGCAGCGGTGAGCTGGAATGGTTTGTAGATAGCAATAAAACGCAACAGCTCCCCTCATCACTGCTGGATACGCTTACTCTGGCCCCGCAAGAGAATTTTCTGACTCGCTGCCAGCAATTAGCTAATGGGAAGCATTTCCTGGTCGATAAAGACTACGCCCCGGTCGCATTGCGCTTTGCCATTGAAGAACACGGTGGCAACGTTCTTTGGGCGCCCGATCCCATCACTCTGATGAAATCCCACAAAAATGACGTTGAACTGGCAGGCTATCGGGAATGCCATGAACAAGATGGCGCAGCCTGGGTAAACTTCCTTGCCTGGCTGGCCCATGAAGTTCCTTTGCGCGAAGCGGCAGGCAATCCGGTCACCGAGCTGGAAGCGCAGGCCAAGCAACTGGAATTTCGCCAGCAGCAGCCGGGATTTATCGAGCAAAGTTTCAGCACGATTTCGGCCTCTGCCAGCAATGCCGCAATGTGCCATTACCACTCCAGTGAAAAAACCAATACGCCAATTACCTCACAGGCCATGTATCTGAATGATTCCGGTGGCCAGTACCACAATGGTACGACGGATACGACGCGTACCCTCGCGTTTGGCCCACAGGATCCACAACGTCGCCTGCATTACACCGCCGTGTTGAAAGGCTTTTTGTCGCTTATTTCGCTGCAGTTTCCCAGCGGGACTCAGGGCCATCAACTGGATGCTTTTAGCCGCCGGGCGTTGTGGGAGCTGGGACTGGATTTTGATCATGGCACGGGACACGGCGTGGGTCACCAGTTGCTTATTCATGAGCAACCCCATCGCATTGCCAAAAAAGTAAACCCGTGGCCACTGGTCGCAGGCAACATCATCACCATCGAGCCAGGTTATTATCTGGCCGGACAATATGGGATCCGCATTGAGAATCAGGTGGAGATTATCAACAGTCGTCCTGGTTTCTGTCGTTTCTCAACGCTGACGCTGGTAACGATTGATTTGAATCTGGTCGAACTGCATCTGCTGAGTGATGCTGAGAAACAGTGGATTGATGATTACCACCAGCAGGTCAGAGAGACGCTATCCCCGCGCGTGAACGCAGAGGCACGTCCCTGGCTGTTCGCCGCCACCGCACCGATTCGCATTCAGGCTAATTAATGCAATAAAAAAGGCAGCCCGCAGGCTGCCTTAGTTCTCCCCAACTTCTTACTGCTTAGCTGTTACGGATGTACTCATCCATTTCAGTTTTCAGGTTATCGGACTTAGTCCCGAAGATAGCCTGAACACCGGAACCAGCTACCACAACGCCTGCCGCACCCAGTTTCTTCAGGCCAGCCTGATCCACTTTAGCAACGTCAGCCACGCTGACACGCAGACGAGTGATGCACGCATCGAGGTTAGTGATGTTTTCTTTACCGCCGAATGCAGCAACCAGAGCCGGAGCCATTTCACCGGTCGCACCTGCTTTGCTGTCTTCGGTAGCATCTTCACGACCTGGCGTTTTCAGGTCCAGCGCTTTGATCAGCACACGGAAGATGGTGTAGTAAACAATCGCATAACCGATACCGACAATCGGGAACAGCCACAGTTTGCTGCTGTTACCGGACAGAACGATAAAGTCGATCAGACCGTGGGAGAACGACGTACCGTCGCGCATACCCAGCAGGATACAGATCGGGAATGCCAGACCAGCCAGAATCGCGTGGATGATGTACAGGATCGGCGCCACGAACATGAAGGAGAACTCGATCGGCTCGGTAATACCGGTCAGGAACGAGGTCAGCGCCGCGGAGATCATGATACCGCCCACTTTCGCGCGGTTTTCTGGTTTAGCAGAGTGCCAGATAGCGATAGCGGCAGCCGGCAGACCGTACATTTTGAACAGGAAGCCACCGGACAGTTTGCCCGCAGTCGGGTCACCCGCCATATAGCGAGGAATATCACCGTGGAACACCTGGCCCGCAGCGTTGGTGTACTCACCGATCTGCATCTGGAATGGAACGTTCCAGATATGGTGCAGACCAAACGGTACCAGGCAGCGCTCAATGAAGCCATAGATACCGAACGCCACGACCGGGTTCTGGTATGCAGCCCACTGAGAGAACGTCTGAATAGCAGTACCAATCGGCGGCCAAATGAAGGACAGAACCACACCTGTGAAGATGGCAGCCAGACCAGAAATGATAGGAACGAAGCGCTTACCCGCAAAGAAGCCAAGATACTCAGGCAATTTGATACGGTAGAAACGGTTGAACATATACGCTGCAATCGCACCGGAGATAATCCCCCCGAGAACACCCGTATCAGCAAGGTGTTTAGCGGCGATCTCTTCAGCAGGTAAATGCAGAACCAGCGGCGCAACAACAGCCATGGTCTTAACCATGATGCCGTAAGCAACAACGGATGCCAGTGCAGATACACCGTCATTATTAGTGAAGCCTAACGCAACACCGATAGCAAAAATCAGCGGCATGTTCGCAAAAACAGAACCGCCTGCTTCTGCCATTACGTGCGATACAACGGCTGGCAGCCAGCTGAAGTTAGCGGAACCGACGCCCAGCAGGATACCTGCAATCGGGAGTACGGATACCGGCAGCATCAGCGATTTACCGACCTTTTGCAGGTTAGCAAATGCATTCTTAAACATAATTAGGAGTGCTCCTGAGTATTTGTGCTTATACACTTCATCCTTCAAACCGCCTCAGGGCGGGCTGAGCTCGTTCATCACAGTCACTTACTCTAGTAAGCTCCTGCAATTCACTCACTTGCCGCCTTGATGCAGCTTGATTGACTTTGTGTATTCTACGTTCTCACGCATTGGCGAGGGGGGAGAACCTCGCCGTGTACAGGGCATCTAAGTACCCTTTATTTATTACACAGAGTAAAATAATTCAGTTTGTTTTTGTTTGACGGCTATCACAGTTCAGTCGTGAATGGCCGCAAAATCCGCACATTCCGATAAAATGCGTTTCTGAATGTGTCAAACTGATTATTCACCGCCCATTTTGTGGCGGTGAACTTTACTCGCATTAGTGATTAATTACGAGCTTTAAAAAAAGTCAGTTAACGAACAGATTGCAGGCGAGAAGCGTCGATGTGAAACAGGCGGGCAAAGTTATCAGTGGTTGCCTGCGCCAGTTCTTCAACGGCAACACCTTTCACTACGGCCATGTACTCTGCAACGTCACGAGTCATGGCGGGCTGGTTCTCTTTTCCACGATGCGGTACAGGCGCAAGGTAGGGAGAATCCGTCTCGACCAATAACCGGTCCAGAGGAACATAGCGGGCGGCATCACGGAGCTGCTCTGCATTTCGGAACGTGACGATGCCGGAAAACGAGATATAGAATCCAAGGTCCAGTAATTTGCCCGCCGTTTCTCTGTCCTCTGTAAAACAGTGTAGTACGCCGCCACAATCCGTCACTTTTTCTTCGCGCAGAATAGACAGCGTATCGGCTCGCGCATCGCGGGTATGCACGATAACCGGCTTCTGTAACTCACGGCCGATCTGAATATGGTGGATAAAAGATTCCTGCTGGCGCACCTTTGTTTCCGGCGTGTAAAAATAGTCCAGCCCGGTTTCTCCCATCGCCACAACCCCCTCTTCGGCGGCAAAGCGACGCAGGTCCTCAACATCATAGGTTTCATCCTGATTTAACGGATGCACGCCGCAGGAGAAAACGACATTGTCACGCTCACCGACCAGTTCGCGCATACTGCGATATCCAGGCAGAGTTGTCGCGACGGCAAGACAGAATTTCACATCACGTGCGGCCGCTTTTGCCAGCACGTCATCCACGTCCTTATGCAGAGATTGATAATCCAGGCCATCAAGATGGCAGTGTGAGTCGACTAAAAACATAATGTCTCTCTCAAAGATGGGGAACAGGCAGTACGGTGCCTGGTTGCAGGTAATGCTCAATACGAAGAATAAGATCGGTTAACACCAGCTCACGGTTTACGCCTGTTACGTTCAGCAGTTGCTGACGACAATGACAAACGTCACCGAGTATCGCCTGTATCTGGGCAACGGATAACCGTTCTGCGATAGAAGATATCAGGTCCAACGCATCAGGATTCGTTAAATGGGAAACGCCATACGGACGTTTCAACGCATCCGTCAACAACGTTGCCAGCCAGTGTAAACGGGCGGCAGCCTGATCGTGGTTTAACGCCGCGAGCAAGATATACCAGTCGCCTGCGTTTAATGTGTTCACCAGTGCCGCACAAAAATCTGTGCGGTGCGCCCAGCTTTCAGCCTGTAACAACGTAAGTGCCGCGCCAGGCGAACCAGCACTCAGGCGTAACGCGCTAAGCAGCGCTTCTGACGACGCAGTCACCTCACGAGCAAGCCAGGAAATCGCATACGACTCCGGCGGTGGTGCAAGATGATGTAACCGACAACGGCTGCGTAATGTCGCCAGCAAGCGAGCTGGCTCCGTGCTGGCGAGGAAAAACCAGGTTTGTGCCGGGGGTTCTTCCAGCGTTTTCAGCAAGGCGTTGGCGGCGGCATCGGTTAACTGGGCAGCATCCGGGATCCACACGACCTTCGCACCGCCGAGACGCGAATGCTCGTACAGCTTTTCACTGACTTCGCGTACCGCATCAACCCCGAGCGTGCTTTTGCCTTTTTCCGGCAGCAGCGAATAGTAGTCAGGGTGCGTCCCCGCCTGCATTAGCTGACAGCCGCGGCACTGTCCACAGCTTTTATGCCCTTCCGGCTGCTGGCACATTAAATAGCGGCTGAGGGCGTAAATCAGCGCGTCGTCGCCCATTCCGGGTAACGCCTGAATCAGTAACGCATGGTGACCACGACCAGCCTGGTAGCTGGCTACCAGTTTTTCAAAATCCGGTCGTAACCATGGGTACCATTTCATGCGCCCTGCTCCTTCACCCATTGGGTGATGGTATGACGGATATCAGCCATCACAGCCTCCAACGGCTGCGTAGCATCTATAGTTCGAATGCTGGTGTCTTTGGCAGCCAGCTCAAGATAGCGCGCGCGAGTACGATTAAAGAAGTCGAAAGATTCCTGCTCAATACGATCCAGCTCGCCGCGGGCACGGGCACGCTTCAACCCGACTTCTGGCGTCACATCCAGATAGATCGTCAGGTCCGGGCGAAAATCACCAAGCACCGCATCGCGCAAGGTTGCCAGCATGTTTTGATCGATACCGCGTCCGCCGCCCTGATACGCCTGGGTCGACAGATCGTGACGATCGCCAATTACCCACGCGCCTTTCGCCAGTGCAGGTTTAATAACGGTTTCGACCAACTGTACACGCGCCGCGTAAAACATCAGAACTTCGGCTTTATCGGTAATGACCTCGTCACCGACCGATTTAATATCCAGCACCAGACTTCTTAGTTTCTCAGCCAGCTGCGTTCCACCAGGTTCACGGGTGAAAACCATGTCACGAATACCGAGTTGCTCAAGTGTCTCCACCACCACGTTACGCGCGGTGGTTTTTCCGGCGCCTTCCAGGCCTTCAATGACGATATAGTTACTGCCCATTTTTTTCCTTAAGCACTTTCAGGTAATCCTGCACGGACCGGTTATGGCTGGCAAGATTGGTGTTAAACGTGTGGCCGCCTTTACCGTCAGCCACAAAATAGAGATACGGCGTTTTTGCCGGATGCGCCGCGGCCTGCAATGAAGCCTCTCCCGGCATGGCAATCGGGCCTGGCGGCAGTCCCGTAATGGTATAGGTGTTATAGGCGGTCGGGGTGTCTAAATCCACACGCGACAATTTGCCATTATACCGTGTACCCATCCCGTAAATCACGGTCGGATCGGTTTGTAAACGCATACCGATACGTAAGCGGTTAATAAAGACCGAAGCCACCTGGTCGCGCTCGCTGGCAACCGCAGTTTCTTTTTCAATAATAGAAGCCATGGTTACCAGCTGATTTTTGTCCTGATAAGGCAGGCCATCAGCGCGTCCCTCCCAGACAGTATCCACCGCTTTAACCATTTTCTGATGCGCGCGTTTTAGTAACGCTACGTCAGTAGTATTGGCGGTATACATCCAGGTATCTGGCCAGAACCAGCCTTCTACCCATTGCGGGTTTTCAAGCTTCAGCGCCTCGGCCACGGTCTCATAGCTATCGTCGCTTAACGTATGTTTGATATACGGGGCATCACGCAGCTGTTTGAGGTAATCGCTCAGGCGCATCCCTTCAACCAGACGTAACGGGAACTGCGCCTCTTTGCCGCTTTCCAGCAGTTGCAGCATGTCCCGCACCGTCATGTCAGGCGTGAAGCGATATGTTCCGGCCTTAAAATGCGACAGCTCGGGCTCCACACGCAGCAGCCACTGGAACACGCGCGGACGATTGATAACTTTGTCTGCATACAGCTGTTCGCCGAGAGCCAGACGGCCCGTCCCCGCTTTCAGCGTAAAAATCGTTTCTTCTTTAATCAATAATTTGCTGTCCGCCAGATGGCGAACTTTCCACATTCCCACTCCAGCGGCAATGCCCAGCACAACCAGCAATAACAGGACAACAAGTAACAGTTTTTTCATGACTAATTCGGGTGCTCACAAAGTGGGGCTAAATAATCGAATAACAAACGTGAAGACAACAACGTGTCGCCACAGGCACGCACGGGAATAATGGGCATTAACGCGTTACAGACGACGATTTCATCAGCCTGCATTACCTCCTCCAACCCGGCATACACTTCGACAATACTGAATGGCGATTGTGCCAGCATCCGGATACAGAATTGTCGCATAATACCGTTCACTCCGGCCTGGTCCAGCCGGGGCGTGTAAACCACATCGCCTTTACGCCAGAACAAATTAGCCGCACAGCATTCCGTAACCCATCCCTTGCTGTCAAGAACCAGCGCTTCATCGGCGTCCGTCTGTTCAAGATGAGAGCGAATCAACACCTGCTCCAGTCGATTCAGGTGTTTAAGCCCGGCAAGCAGTGGATTACGTCCCAGCCGCACTGGGCTTAGCGCCAACGTAATACCTTCTTGCCGCCAACGATCGTAATGATCGGGCCAGGATGAAACGGAGAGGATGCGTGTGGCACTATGACAATTTTTGCCACTGTAACCCCGGCCTCCACTGCCACGGCTGATAATCACTTTCAACACACCGCGTACGTGCCCTTTCGCCAGCATTTTCATTTCATTTTGCAGCTCGGACCAATCTTCAAAAGAGATCAGCAGTTTTTGGCAAGCGTCTTGTAAACGCTCAAGATGCGCTGCAAAGAGAGGAATTTCACCGTCGATAATACAGGCAGTGGTAAAACAGCCATCACCAAATTGGGTCGCTCGATCGCTTGCGGCCAGCATATCTTGCTCGCAGCCATTAATTAAGAACATGGTGGCTCCTTATTTCTGGTCCGCTAGTTTGGCAGGATGAGTAACACAGGACAAGGGCGGAAAACCGAATAAAAAAAGGCCCGACAAGCGGACCTTTTCAATTTGCTATCGATGCTAGCGCATCACCTGACGGACTTAAATCTTTTTAAAGATCAAAGAGCCGTTGGTACCACCGAAGCCAAAGGAGTTACACAGCGCATACTCCAGACCACTAACCTGACGCGCTTCGTGAGGTACGAAGTCCAGGTCACAACCTTCATCCGGGTTATCCAGGTTGATGGTTGGCGGAATAGCCTGATCGCGCAGCGCCAGGATAGAGAAAATAGACTCTACCGCGCCCGCCGCACCCAACAGGTGTCCGGTCATGGATTTGGTGGAGCTTACCATCACACGGCTTGCCGCATCGCCAAAGACAGATTTCACTGCCTGGGTTTCAGCTTTATCGCCTGCAGGCGTAGACGTACCATGTGCGTTGACATAGCCGATCTGACCCGCTTCAATAGCCGCATCGCGCAGTGCGTTGACCATTGCCAGCGCAGCGCCTGCACCGTTTTCCGGTGGCGACGTCATGTGGTAAGCATCGCTGCTCATACCGAAGCCAACGACTTCAGCATAGATTTTTGCACCGCGCGCTTTCGCATGCTCGTACTCTTCCAGTACCACCATGCCAGCACCGTCGCCCAGCACAAAGCCGTCACGCTCTTTGTCCCATGGGCGGCTTGCCGCTTGCGGGTTATCATTACGCGTAGACAGTGCACGTGCCGCGCCAAAGCCACCCACACCCAACGGCGTACTGGCTTTTTCAGCACCACCCGCAACCATCGCGTCTGCATCGCCGTATGCAATGATACGTGCGGCATGACCGATGTTATGCACGCCTGAAGTACAGGCGGTCGCGATGGAGATGCTTGGCCCTTGCAGGCCGTACATGATGGTCAGGTGACCAGCCACCATGTTAACAATCGTCGACGGAACGAAGAACGGGCTGATCTTACGCGGTCCACCGTTTACCAGTGAGGTATGGTTTTCTTCGATCAGACCGAGACCGCCAATACCAGAGCCGATAGCGGCGCCAATACGATGAGCGTTCTCTTCCGTAATTTCGAGGCCAGAATCCTGCATGGCCTGAACGCCAGCGACAATTCCATATTGAATGAAGGCATCCATCTTGCGCTGTTCTTTACGCGAGATAATGTCTTCACAGTTAAAATCCTTTACTAAGCCAGCAAATTTCGTTGCATAGGCGCTAGTATCGAAATGGTCGATCAGGCTGATGCCACTCTGACCGGCAAGGAGAGCTTTCCAGGTAGACTCTACGGTATTGCCGACAGGAGACAACATGCCCAGTCCGGTCACAACTACACGACGCTTAGACACGGTTGTCCTCCAGGGAGGGAAAATAATTCAAGTGGGATAAAAAGATAAAACTCAGGCGGTCGAATGACCGCCTGGAGATGTTCACTTACGCCTGGTGGCCGTTGATGTAATCAATGGCAGCCTGAACGGTAGTGATTTTCTCAGCTTCTTCGTCCGGAATCTCAGTATCAAACTCTTCTTCCAGAGCCATTACCAGCTCAACGGTGTCAAGAGAATCTGCGCCCAGGTCTTCAACGAAGGAAGCATTGTTGGTTACTTCTTCCTGCTTAACGCCCAGCTGTTCGCCGATAATTTTCTTAACGCGTTCTTCGATAGTGCTCATACTCTTAAATTTCCTATCAAAACTCGCTTTCGCGATGGTTTTCGTAGTGTATAAAATGTTGAAAAATTTGCAACTAAATCCCGGCAGGTCTTACCACGATTTTACGTTATTTTGAGGCCAAGACCTACAATAACGCAAATATTTTTCATCGTGGTTAAACCATGTACATCCCGCCGTTGACGTGCAAAGTCTCACCTGTGATGTAACTTGCTTCGTCAGAAGCTAAAAATGCAACCGCACTGGCGATTTCCTGAGCGCCACCGAGGCGACCCGCAGGAACCTGCGCCAGAATACCCGCACGCTGATCATCAGACAGCGCACGCGTCATGTCCGTTTCAATAAAGCCCGGAGCAACAACGTTTACAGTAATGCCACGAGACGCAACTTCGCGCGCCAGTGATTTACTGAAGCCGATCAGACCCGCTTTCGCCGCAGCGTAGTTAGCCTGACCCGCATTTCCCATGGTACCAACCACAGAACCGATAGTGATAATACGCCCATGACGCTTTTTCATCATAGCTCGCATTACCGCTTTTGACAGACGGAAAACAGATGACAGGTTGGTTTCGATGATATCGTTCCACTCGTCATCTTTCATGCGCATTAACAGGTTATCACGAGTAATCCCGGCATTATTGACCAGGATATCGACTTCACCAAATTCTGCGCGAATATTTTCCAGAACAGATTCGATAGATGCCGGATCGGTCACATTCAACATCAGACCTTTACCATTTGCACCTAAGTAATCGCTAATGGCCTGCGCGCCGCTTTCGCTGGTAGCAGTACCGATAACTTTCGCGCCACGGGCAACAAGTGTCTCAGCAATTGCGCGGCCAATGCCACGGCTTGCACCGGTAACCAGCGCGATTTTTCCTTCAAAACTCATGGTCTTCCTCTTTTATTGCTCTAGCGCCGCAGACAGTGCCGCCGGCTCATTCAGTGCCGAAGCAGTCAGGGTGTCAACAATACGTTTCGTCAGACCGGTCAGAACTTTACCCGGACCGACTTCATACAGGTGCTCTACGCCCTGGGATGCCATAAATTCAACGGTTTTAGTCCACTGAACCGGGCTATACAGCTGACGAACCAGCGCATCGCGAATTGCGTCTGCCGTGGTCTCGCACTTCACGTCGACGTTGTTCACAACCGGAACAGTCGGCGCGTTAAAGGTGATTTTCTGCAGCTCAACGGCCAGTTTCTCAGCGGCAGGCTTCATCAGCGCGCAGTGAGAAGGAACGCTGACCGGCAGCGGCAGCGCACGCTTAGCGCCCGCGGCTTTACAGGCAGCACCAGCACGTTCTACGGCTTCTTTATGCCCGGCAATAACCACCTGACCCGGTGAGTTAAAGTTTACTGGTGAAACCACCTGGCCTTCGGCAGACTCTTCGCACGCTTTAGCGATAGCGGCATCGTCCAGACCGATAATAGCAGACATGCCGCCAGTGCCTTCCGGAACCGCTTCCTGCATGAATTTGCCACGCAGTTCAACCAGACGTACGGCATCGGCAAAACCGATAACACCCGCACATACCAGAGCAGAATATTCGCCCAGGCTATGACCCGCCATCAGCGCAGGTGTTTTACCCCCCTGCTGCTGCCATACGCGATAAAGCGCAACGGATGCGGTCAACAGCGCGGGCTGCGTCTGCCAGGTTTTATTCAGTTCTTCAGCCGGACCTTGCTGAGTCAACGCCCACAGATCATAGCCCAGTGCAGCTGATGCTTCAGCAAATGTTTCTTCAACAATTGGGTAGTTTGCTGCCATTTCAGACAACATCCCAACGGTCTGGGAACCCTGCCCCGGAAACACAAATGCAAATTGCGTCATGTTTAAATCCTTATACTAGAAACGAACCAGCGCGGAGCCCCAGGTGAATCCACCCCCGAAGGCTTCAAGCAATATCAACTGCCCAGCTTTAATACGCCCGTCGCGGACGGCTTCGTCCAGCGCGCACGGTACGGAGGCAGCAGAGGTATTACCATGTCTGTCGAGCGTCACGACAACATTATCCATCGACATACCCAGCTTTTTAGCTGTCGCGCTGATAATGCGCAGGTTAGCCTGATGCGGCACCAGCCAGTCCAGCGCAGAACGGTCGAGATTATTGGCTTCCAGCGTTTCATCAACGATGTGCGCAAGCTCGGTCACCGCGACTTTAAATACTTCGTTACCCGCCATCGTCAGGTGGATCGGGTTTTCCGGGTTCACGCGATCGGCGTTAGGCAGCGTCAACAGTTCGCCGTAGCGACCGTCAGCGTGCAGATGCGTGGAGAGAATACCTGGCTCTTCTGATGCGCTCAGTACAACCGCACCAGCCCCATCACCGAAAATGATGATCGTTCCGCGATCGGTTGGATCGCAGGTACGGGCCAGGACATCGGAGCCAACGACCAGAGCATGCTTAACTGCGCCAGATTTAACGTACTGGTCGGCAACGCTCAGGGCGTAAGTGAAGCCAGCACAAGCGGCTGCAACGTCAAACGCCGGACAGCCTTTGATCCCCAGCATACTTTGGATCTGGCACGCCGCGCTTGGAAATGCGTGAGTGGATGATGTGGTAGCAACCACAATCAGACCAATTTGTTCTTTGTCGATGCCCGCCATTTCAATCGCACGGTTTGCGGCGGCAAAGCCCATCGTCGCAACTGTTTCATTTGGCGCTGCAATATGGCGTTCACGGATACCTGTACGAGTGACGATCCACTCATCAGACGTCTCAACCATTTTTTCCAAATCGGCGTTAGTACGCACTTGTTCAGGCAGATAGCTGCCAGTACCAATAATCTTCGTATACATGTACGCTCAGTCACTTTTTGGTTATATACCGCTACGAGCAAATCGCTGATACGTTGGCCACATTCACAAACGCACCGTTATCTGTGTGCTCGTGATTTTGCGTTTTCGCCACCGTCCAGCAGTTCGAATCCAGCTGGGTATACAGATTCCAGGCGAGCGGCAATTCGCTGAGGAACTTGTCGCTGCACCGCCTGCACTGCCTGTTCAATCGCGACTTCAAATGCTCGCTGATTGGCCGCACCATGACTCTTAATCACCGTGCCGCGCAATCCTAACAGACAGGCGCCATTATACTGGTCGGGGTTGAGGTGACTAAATCGCCTTGTCAGGCTTTTTTGTAACCAACGTTTTAATAACAGAAGCCACCACGACCGTTTTTTGCCCTCACCCTGAGATTTCAGCAGTGAAAGGAACATTCTGACAACACCTTCCATCGTCTTTAATGTGACATTACCTGTAAAACCGTCACAGACCAACACATCGGTTTTGCCAGTCAGTAACTCATTGGCTTCAAGATAGCCGATATAATTAATGGAAGGGATTGTTTTTAGCACAGCTGAAGCATCTCGAATACTGTCGAGACCTTTCGTTTCTTCTTCGCCGATGTTGAGTAACGCTACGCGAGGATTGGCAATGCCAACAACCTCTTCTGCCAGCACGGAACCCATGACGGCAAATTGCACCAACATCGTGCTATCACAATCTACGTTGGCGCCCAAATCCAGCACCACCGTTTTGCCCTTTTGCTGATGGGGTAACACCGTCACCAACGCAGGACGCTCAATCCCCTCAAGAGGTTTGAGCAATAACTTCGCAAGTCCCATGAGTGCGCCCGTATTACCGGCGCTGACACAAGCTTGTGCCTGACCTTCTTTCACGAGCTCCAGGGCAACACGCATTGAGCTTCCACGACTGGCGCGAATAGCTTGCGAGGGCCGGGCATCACTGGCAATAACTGACTGAGCAGGGATAATCTGCAGACGCGAACGTTGTTCGAAGTCAGCTTTGGCAAGTAATGGCGTGATTGTATCGGGATCCCCGACTAAAAGAAGTGTGAGTTGCGAATTAGAATTCAGTGCCTGCAATGCTGCAGGCACTGTCACGGTAGGGCCAAAATCTCCCCCCATGACATCTAACGCCAGGGTTAGACGTGTCAAGGTATCGTCGCTGCCCGGTTAGGTGTTTCCCCAGTCACCCGGGGAAAGCCTCACTAAGCTTCATCACGCGTTCACTCTTTGTCTTTCTCACCAGAAGTGGGAAAGCCATTGAGTCATGCGTGATTACTTAGCGATTACCTTACGGCCACGGTAGAAACCGTCGGCAGTGATGTGGTGACGCAGGTGTTGTTCACCAGAAGTTTTGTCTACAGACAGGCTGGTGACTGCGGTCAGAGCGTCATGAGAACGACGCATGCCACGTTTGGAACGGGTTGGTTTATTCTGTTGTACGGCCATGGACCTTACTCCTCAATTACTTACGCTTTAAGCTGGCTAATACGGCAAATGGGTTTGGTTTTTGCGCTTCATCAGGCAATTCGCCAAAGACCATGTCCGCCTCGGACACTTCACAGTGTTCAGAATCATGCACCGGAACTACCGGCAAGGAGAGGATAATCTCATCTTCAACCATTGCAAGCAGATCGATTTCACCGAATTCGTTAACCTCAATCGGCTCATACGCTTCCGGGAGTGCTTCAGCCTGCTCGTCAGAACGGACAGGACTAAAACAATATGTTGTGTGAACATGAAGTGGGAACGGTTTCCCGCAACGCTGACATTCGAGCGTAACCGATACCTTCGCATCACCGGTTATAACGGCGAGACGCTGGTTATCGATAGCGAACGACATGGAGCATTCCACATCACTGTCCACACTGACTACAGAATCGGCGACGCGCTCAACCAGATCAGAAGTATAGATACCTTCATAATCGAGGCGTTTTTGAGCCGTACGAACCGGATCAAGAGTCAGGGGTAATTTTACCTTTTGCATAGGGCGCGCATATTAACTTTGTAACGTCATATAGTCAAAGAAAAAGGCAGCCTGTGGTTGCCTTTTGCCAATAATTCGCACACATTGCGGGTCATCGACTTAAAATCGCTCAAGACAAGCCACTACAGCCAGCTTGTAGGTCGAAGTCCATAGTTTAAAATGGCTATCATCAATACGCTATATGCGAGGGAAAAAATATGCCTCAACTTATTCTTGCTTCTACCTCCCCCTGGCGTCGCGCTTTACTCGAAAAACTGGCAATCCCGTTTGAATGCGCTGCGCCAGAGGTTGATGAAACGCCGTTGCCCGGCGAGGCACCACGCCATTTAGTCTTGCGACTGGCGCAGAAAAAAGCGCAATCTCTCGCCCACCGTTACCCATCGCATCTGATTATTGGCTCCGATCAAATTTGTGTTCTTGATGGTGAAATAACAGGCAAACCATTAACTGAAGAAAATGCGCGCCAACAATTACTCAAAGCCCGTGGCAATATTGTGACGTTTTACACCGGACTGGCGCTGTATAATTCTGCGACCGGACATTTACAAACTGAAGTAGAACCTTTTGACGTCCATTTCCGTCATTTAAGCGAGGTGGAAATTGATGATTATCTGCGTAAAGAGCGCCCGCTCCATTGTGCAGGTAGTTTCAAAAGTGAAGGGTTAGGTATTGCACTCTTTGAACGCCTGGAGGGTCGTGACCCAAATACCCTGATCGGTTTGCCGCTTATCGCGTTGTGTCAAATGCTGCGGCGGGAAGAGATGAACCCGTTGAATGCCTGATTGATCTGCCTGATGGCGACGCGATGCGTCTTATCAGGCCTACGGTGCATCACACGATTGTAGGCCTGATAAGCAACGCGCATCAGGCTTTACTGCGTAAAACCTCGAGGCAGCGCTTCAATTGCTTATCCATCGGCGCCTCAATACGCATCACTTCACCCGTTCCCGGATGGGTAAATTTCAACGCTGCGGCGTGCAGGAAAAGTCGATTCAACCCCGTATCCGCCAGTTGCTTATCGAACTCACGGTCACCGTAGCGATCGTCAAAAGCAATTGGATGACCGGCATACTGGGTATGCACACGAATCTGGTGCGTACGTCCGGTCACCGGGCTACAGCGCACAAGCGTGGCAAACGCATAGCGCTCTTCCACTTTAAAACGTGTTTCTGACGGTTTGCCTTCCTGGTTCACCCGCACGATACGCTCGCCACTTTGCAGAATGTTCTTTAACAGCGGCGCCTGCACGGTTTTGACATGCGACTGCCATTGGCCTCGAACCAGCGCGAGATAGTCTTTCTGCATGCCTTTTTCACGCAGTTGTTCATGCAATGAACGCAAGGCTGAGCGCTTTTTAGCCACCAGCAAAACGCCGGAGGTATCCCGGTCGAGGCGATGCACCAGTTCAAGGAAACGCGCTTCCGGGCGCAGCGCACGTAATCCTTCAATGACGCCAAAGCTTAACCCGCTTCCGCCATGTACGGCCGTACCTGAAGGTTTGTTAAGCACCAGAATGTGGTCATCTTCATATAAAATGACGTCGGTCAGCGCCGCGACCTTTTGCAGGTTCGGTGAAATGGCCTCTTCTTCACGTTCAGCGACCCGCACAGGTGGAATACGCACAATATCCCCGTCTTCGAGTTTGTACTCGGGTTTAATGCGTTTTTTATTCACCCGCACTTCGCCTTTACGCAAAATGCGATAAATCATACTTTTCGGCACGCCCTTAAGCTGGGTGCGCAAAAAGTTATCGATGCGTTGCCCTGCTTCGTCGGCAGTAATGGCAACTGTTTTTACGGCTGGAGTCTCTGTTTTCATGGGGGCCGATTTTAAATAGCCATCAAGATTCGCGCCACACATTTTTCTATGCTTATATTAACTGCTATACCTTATTACTTAAGTTTGACATAGCCGATTTGGTGGTTATTAAAGCAATCACTACGCGGAAGTGAAAAAACTGTGAGTAACCGGGTGATAAATGGCAAAAGTCATCTTGCTATAACAAGGTTAGCAGTGGAATAATGAGGTTGTTTCCGTGTTGAATCTTGTTAAAACAAGAACTTTTCCGGAATGACCCAATTTTGCCCGACCGATCATCAACGCAGCAATGGCGTAAGACGTATTGATCTTTCAGGCAGTTAGCGGGCTGCGGGTTGCAGTCCTTACCGGTAATATGGAAGCTTTTCTGGAGAGTAACACCCAGACTGTTCCCCTGATAATTGCGCTGTGTTTCCGTATGAAATGCAGGCAACCGACACTCTGCGCCTCTTTGAGCTGACGATAACCGTGAGGTTGGCGACGCGAATAGACACGAGGCCATCGGTTCACACCCGGAAAGGCATTACTCTGCCCGCAGCTTAGTCGTCAATGTAAGAATAATGAGTAAGTTACGATGAAAAGAATGTTAATTAACGCAACTCAGCAGGAAGAGTTGCGTGTCGCCCTTGTAGATGGGCAACGTCTGTACGATCTGGATATCGAAAGTCCTGGACACGAACAGAAAAAAGCCAACATCTATAAAGGCAAAATTACCCGTATTGAACCGAGTCTGGAAGCTGCTTTTGTTGATTACGGCGCTGAACGTCACGGTTTCCTCCCGTTAAAAGAAATTGCCCGCGAATACTTCCCCGCTAACTACAACTCCCATGGTCGTCCCAACATTAAAGACGTGTTGCGCGAAGGTCAGGAAGTCATCGTTCAGATCGATAAAGAAGAACGCGGCAATAAAGGCGCTGCGCTGACTACCTTTATCAGCCTGGCGGGTAGTTATCTGGTTCTGATGCCGAACAACCCGCGCGCGGGCGGTATCTCCCGTCGCATTGAAGGCGACGACCGTACCGAATTAAAAGAAGCGCTGGCAAGCCTGGAATTGCCTGATGGCATGGGGCTTATCGTGCGTACCGCAGGGGTCGGCAAATCCGCCGAAGCACTGCAGTGGGACCTGAGCTTCCGCCTGAAGCACTGGGAAGCGATTCAAAAAGCCGCTGACAGCCGCCCTGCTCCGTTCCTGATCCACCAGGAAAGCAACGTTATCGTTCGCGCTTTCCGTGACTACTTACGTCAGGACATCGGCGAAATCCTTATCGATAATCCGAAAGTGATGGAGATGGCGCGTCAGCACATCGCCGCACTGGGTCGTCCGGATTTCAGCAGCAAAATCAAACTGTACACCGGTGAAATCCCGCTGTTCAGCCACTATCAGATCGAGTCTCAGATTGAGTCCGCGTTCCAGCGCGAAGTGCGCCTGCCGTCCGGCGGCTCAATCGTTATTGACAGCACAGAGGCACTGACCGCTATCGATATCAACTCCGCACGCGCAACTCGCGGCGGCGACATCGAAGAAACTGCGTTCAACACTAACCTTGAAGCAGCCGATGAAATTGCCCGTCAGCTGCGTCTTCGCGACCTCGGCGGTCTGATTGTAATCGACTTCATTGATATGACGCCGGTTCGCCACCAGCGCGCGGTTGAAAACCGTCTGCGCGAGGCCGTACGCCAGGACAGAGCGCGTATTCAGATCAGCCATATTTCTCGCTTCGGTCTGCTGGAGATGTCTCGTCAGCGTCTGAGCCCGTCTCTGGGTGAATCCAGCCATCACGTGTGCCCACGCTGTTCCGGCACCGGTACCGTACGTGATAACGAATCACTGTCGCTGTCTATTCTGCGTCTGATCGAAGAAGAAGCACTGAAAGAAAATACGCAAGAAGTTCATGCTATTGTTCCTGTGCCAATCGCCTCTTACCTGCTTAACGAAAAACGTACCGCGGTTAATGCTATCGAAACGCGTCAGAATGGCGTGCGCTGTGTGATCGTGCCAAACGATCAGATGGAAACCCCGCACTATTCTGTGCTGCGCGTACGTAAAGGGGAAGAAACACCGACCCTGAGCTACCTGCTGCCGAAACTGCATGAAGAGGCAATGGCATTGCCGACGGAAGAAGAGTACGTCGAGCGTAAACAGCCTGAGCAACCGGCGCTGGCCACCTTCGCCATGCCAGACGTTCCGCCAGCCCCTGCTCTGCAGGAACCTGCCGCGAAAGCCACCGCGCCTAAAGCTGCAGCAGCAACCGCAGCCGTTGCCGCACAACCCGGTTTGATTAGCCGTTTCTTTGGCGCACTGAAGTCCATCTTCGGTGGTAGCGAAGAAGTGAAACCGGTTGAACAACCTGCGCCGAAAGCTGAAGAGAAAACCGAACGCCAGCAGGATCGTCGTAAACCGCGTCAGAACAATCGTCGCGACCGTAACGATCGTCGTGATAACCGTGATAATCGCGGTGACCGTGACAACCGTAGCGAACGTTCAGAAAACGGCGAAAACCGTGAAGATAACCGCCGTAACCGTCGTCAGTCCCAGCAGCAAAATGCGGAAGCTCGCGATAACCGCCAGCAAACCACTGATGTTGTAGACAAAGCGAAATCCGGTGATGAACAGCAGGCGCCGCGTCGCGAACGTAACCGCCGTCGTAACGATGACAAGCGTCAGGCTCAGCAGGAAGTTAAAGAGCTGAACCAGGCTGAACAACCTGTGCAGGATACCGAGCAGGAAGAGCGCGTACGTCAGCCTCAAACCCGCCGCAAACAGCGTCAGTTGACTCAGAAAGTTCGTTTCACAGACAGTCCGGCGGTTGAAGCCGAAGTGGCTACTGTTGCTGCAATCGCTGAAACTGCTGTTGCTCAACCAACAGAGCAGCCGGTACCGGCACAGCGCACCGAACTGGCGAAAGTTGATCTGCCAGCCGTCGTTGCGACTGAGCAGGAAGACAACAGCGAAGCTCGTGACTCCAACGGTATGCCGCGTCGTTCTCGCCGCTCTCCTCGCCATCTGCGCGTCAGTGGACAGCGTCGTCGTCGTTACCGTGACGAGCGTTATCCGGTTCAGTCGCCGATGCCGTTAACGGTCGCCTGCGCATCTCCTGAATTAGCGTCCGGTAAGGTTTGGATCCGCTACCCTGTTGCACGTCCTCAGGATCAGCAGGTTGAAGAACAGCGCGAACAGGAAATGATCCAGCAGCAAGCTGCACCTGTCGCCGTAGAACCTCAGGTTGCTGCCGCTGCCGTTGAACACATTGTGGATACCCCTGCGCCGGTTGAAGCCGTGCAACCAGAGGTTGTCGTAGCTGAGCCTCAGGCCGCCGTTGTTGAAACCACACAGGTTGAAACCACGCATCCGGAAGTGATTGCGACCCCGGTCGAGGAACAACCGCAAATTATCGCTGCATCTGATGCGCCCGTAGCAGAAGAAATCGCCGCTGAAGCCGAACCTGTGGCTGACGTTGTGACTGCACCGGTTGCCGAAGAGCCTGCAGAGGTTGTTATTCCCCAGCCAGAAGTGGTTGAAGAGATTACTGAGGTTGTGGAAACAGCGCCAGTTGTTGAAGAGGTTGCAGCGCCGAAAGACGTTGTTGCCGCGCCTGTCGTCGAAACTGAAGTCGTTAAGGCTGAAGTTGTCGCAGCCAGCGCTGATGCTGAACACCTGCACAGCCATGCAACCGCGCCAATGACCCGCGCTCCGGCACCGGAATATGTGCCAGAAGCGCCGCGTCATAGCGACTGGCAGCGTCCGGCATTCGCCTTTGAAGGCAAAGGTGCCGCAGGTGGACACAGCGCAACGCATCAAGCGACTGCGCCAGCAACACGTCCACAGCCTGTTGAGTAAGCCATAATCAATATCAAAGCCGGCCTTCGGGTCGGCTTTTTTATATCTGATCTACGCCTTTCATCCCCGTCAGCTGCGGCATAACATCCTTCATTAGGGCCAGAAACTTGCGTAAGCGGGTCGGATAGTAACGCGCCCACGGATAAACCAAATGTACAGGCAACGGCGCCGCATGCCACTCAGGTAGCAACGCAACCAGACGTCCATTGGCAATATCCTCCGCCACCATCCAGCTTGAAACAATTGTCACTCCCAACCCCGCCAGCGCGGCATTTCTTGCGACATAAATACTGTCTGTGCTTAATCTGGGTGAAATATTCAGCGTGACTGGCTCATTACGCAATTGGTGCAACAACGAAACGCTATGCTGATAAAACGTGTTCACGGCAATCCAGGGCAGCGCTGATAACTGCTCAGGATGAGAAAGCTCGCCATATTGCTCCAGCAGTCCTGGACTCACCACCATACTACGGGGAACTTCAGCCAGTAAGACGGAAACCGTGGCCGGATCCACCTCAGCACCAACCCTGATCGCGCAATCAATATTATCGCTCAGAAAATCAACGGTTTTATCGTTGAGCATCCACTCTACTGCCAACTGGGGATAGCGCGAAAGAAACTGCAAAAGCGGCTCAAGTAGTTGTTGTTGTCCGAACGCATGCGGTGCGCGGACTCGCAACGTCCCCACCGGTTCATCTTCTGTGACATTAAGTCCATCTTCCAGCGCCAGCCAGGCATCAATAATCTTCTTAGCATGCTGATAGCCTCTTTCGCCGTCGTCGGTCAATTTCATCGCATGCGTGGTACGCATAAGCAGTTTCACACCCAGCAGCGTCTCCAGCGATTGCAGCCGTCGGCTTACGGTCGCCTGCGTCGTCCCTATCTGTTTTGCCGCTGCCGAAAGCGATCCTGCTTCTACGATACGCACAAACGTGCGCATCAGCTCCACCCTATCTATACGTTCAGTTTTTATCATTATCAGTTTCTTCATACGTCTGGCGTATAACTGTTTTACCACTGCGCTCGCTACCGCACCACCCGCAGAAGGATAAAAATAGCCGCACATCCTGTGATTGAGGAATCATTTGTGAACACACATACCGCACTTTCCCGTTGGGTCATTTTTGTTCTGGCAATGGGCGCCGGATTCAGCGTGGCCGCTATCTACTACGCCCAGCCTCTTCTGCCTTTAATGGGTCAGGATCTGGCCTTAAGTCTCACCGGTATGGGGTTGGTCCCGATGCTGACCCAGGCGGGATATGCGTTAGGTATATTGTTTTTATTGCCATTAGGCGATCGTTATGACCGCCGGACATTAATCCTGCTGAAAAGCATCTCTCTTGCCGCGCTGCTGCTGGCCTGTAGCTTTACCGGTCAGTTGCATTCGCTATTACTGGTGAGCCTGCTGATGGGAATGGCGGCAACCATGGCACAAGATATTGTGCCTGCGGCGGCAATACTGGCGCCCGAAGGCAAGCAGGGAAAAACGGTGGGCACCGTGATGACGGGCCTTCTGCTGGGGATTTTACTCTCACGTACCGTCAGTGGACTGGTGGGCGAAGCGTTTGGCTGGCGCGAGATGTACCAACTCGCTGCCGTCAGCATTGCCGTAATTACCGCGATTATGTGGAAAGTACTGCCTCGCTTTACGGTCCATTCCACGTTGAGCTATCCATCATTAATGCTCTCAATGGCGCAACTTTGGCAACGATATTCCACCTTGCGCCGCGCAGCACTGGCACAAGGCTTTCTGTCCATAGCCTTTAGCGCCTTCTGGTCTACGCTGGCGGTAATGTTATCTGAGCATTACCACATGGGTAGCGCTATAGCGGGTGCTTTTGGTATCGCGGGAGCAGCCGGAGCGCTTGCCGCACCGATGGCAGGCCATCTTGCCGATAAAGTGGGTGCGGCAAAAGTGACGCAATTGGGTGCTTTGCTGGTAACGGTATCTTTCGCACTAATGTTTTTGTTACCCGCCCTGCCCGTTCAGGGGCAGTGGCTGCTCATCGCCCTTTCGGCAGTAGGTTTTGATCTCGGATTGCAATCCAGCCTGGTTGCTCACCAGAATCTGGTCTATAGCCTGGAGCCTCTGGCACGAGGACGATTGAACGCTCTGCTGTTTACGATGGTGTTTATCGGTATGGCGCTGGGTTCGGTTCTCGGAAGTCAGGTCTACGCCCTGGCCAATTGGGAAGGTGTCGTTGCGTTGGCTACCTTCAGCAGCGCAATTGCGTTGGTCATAAGACTGACGGGGAACCCGTCGCTTAGTAAGACGTCGGTTGCCTAAAAAAATGCCCGCTCCGGGGTGTTAAAGGAGCGGGCAGACAAACATACCCAGTTTCAAGATATGTTCAAAAAGAGTTATTACCGATTAAGCTGGAACAACGACATTCCCTGCATATCGGTAAATGCTTTATAGGATGCCTGTAGCGCAGCCTGCTGCATGACATAAGACGAGATCGCGGCGTTCCAGTCAACATCCACCAGATTACTCATCTGCTGAGTTTGGCCTAATGCACGATCGGCGCCCAGTGAATCCAGCGAGCTTAATTCACTCAGTTGCGTACCTAATTCTGCACGGACGCTCAAAACATTATTGAGTGAATTCTTTAAACCACGGTTGGTTTTATCAATGGCAGCAGCGGTGGTAGCTTTTGCAACGTCATTACCCTCAATAGGGGTTTTGAGCGCATCAATAGCGGTATCCAGCATTTTAAACAGGTTCTTTTCCTGAGTACCGCCACCAGGTTCCGGTACCGCGTTGCTTGTCAGGTTGGCGAATACTTTATCGCCAGTATGACCAATCACCATGGTTCGGGAGGCATCGACCTGTTGGGTAACGTTTGTTGTACCGCCGCTGTAAGCGCCATCTGCCTGGGCAAACGGTGCGGATTCTGTTTTATATCCACCGAAAATATAGCGACCATTACCGTCGGTACTGTTTGCCAGGTTCATCAGCTGATCGCGGATCCCCTGTAGGTCGGTGGCCAGCGATGCACGGTCGTCATCACTTAACGTTCCGTTCCCGGCATAAACGATTTTTTCCTGTGCAGCCTGAATTGCCGTCGTCACCTGGCTCAGAACATTCTCTTCCAGCGACACCTTTTGCGTCGCGAATGAGCGTGCCAGCGTATATTGGCTGTTCTGCGCCTGAGCCTGAGAAAGTACCACGGCCTGCGAGGCGGCAATCGGATCGTCTGATGGGTTGATCACGCGTTTGCCCGTTGACATCTGCTCGCCGAACTTCATCCATTCAGCCTGAGAGTTAGTGATGCCACGCATATTCTGCTGGTACATCATCTGGGTGCTGATACGCATTGTGTCCCTCTCCCTTAGCGGATATTAATCAGTGCATCAAACAACGCATTCGCGGTCTGCAGCACTTGCGCGTTAGCCAGGTAATACTGCTGAAAACGCTGTAAATTACCGTACTCTTCGTCGAGGTTAACGCCGGAAATAGACTGTTGCTGCCGGTAAAGCTGTGTCACCACGTTGTTCTGGGTGGTGGCACTGGTTTTCAGCGTAGCGGTTTTGTTCCCGACATCGCTTACCAGCGTGGCATATGCATCGTTGAAGGTCTTATTGCCGACAGTCGCTTTGGTTTGCAGATCTAACAGTTTCTGACCGTTACGGTTGTCGCTCTTGCCTTTATCGATCGTGGGGTCCGTATCATTTTTAGACACTTGAGCCATGGCGATTTTCGACTCATCGGTCACCATAACTTTCATATCAACGATAGCGTTACTCACGGGTTTTACAGTAAAACTGTCATTAGCTTTCGCGCCAGCATTAACGGTGATTTCCATCCCGTCAAAGGACATTTTTCCACCGGTAACGGTGGCTTTGAAGCTGGTATTATCCGCCAGGCGAGTAACCTGCCAGTCCTTCCCATCAAAAACGATTTTATAATCTGTCGCCTGTACAGCGGAGCTGTCAGTGATCTTAGCGCTTAACGATCCTGTACCCGTATTTTTCGCGTTGTTGAAGACTTCCGGGCTACCGATAGCAAAGAAATCCTTACCCTGATCGCCGTTGGCATCAAAACCTTCTTTATGCTGAGCGTTAAATGCACTGGCAAATGCAAGCGCCAGTTGGCCGAGGGTATTACGCGTCTGATCCAGCTCCTGAGAACGGAAGGTGAGCAGTCCACCCAGTGAACCGGTATTCAGCAGTTTCTCCGGAATTTCAACAGCTCCGGCAACGCCATCAACGTAGGCCACGGTTGTACGATTAGGATCATCGCTGGAAGGCACTGCCGCCAGTTGACGTGCATTGCTGCCCTGCACCAGCGAATAGCCGTTGGCCATGGTCAGGTTGTAAGTGCCTCCATCCTGAATGCTGACTTCAACACCGACAATCTGATTCAATTCACTGACCAGCTGATCGCGCTGGTCAAGCAGGTCGTTAGGAGACGCACCTGCGCCGACGCCTGTCATACGAGAAATCTGGTCGTTGAGGCTGGCAATTTGTTTCGAATAGTTGTTGATCTGATCAACGCTGGCTTTAATCGCGGTATTGACCTGCTTATCCTGATCGCGCAGATACTGGTCGGTCGTTTTAAACTGATTTACCAATCCATCAGCTTTACCGATTAGCGCCTGGCGTGCCGCCGGATCTTCGGCGTTGCTGACCAGCGTTTGCAGGCTGGTAAAAAAGTCCTGCATGGAGGTCGAAATAGAACTGGTTTTGCTGGAGAGCAGATTGTCGATTTTTGACATTTGCTCATAACGTGTCGTCAGACCGCTGCTCTGGTTCTGCGCTGCTCGCAACTGGTTAGTGATAAAGGAGTCATATTCACGTTGTACACCAGAAACATAGACACCATTGCCTACCCAGCCCCCCGCACCCAGCGTGCTGTTCGCTTGCGCCATAATTGTCGTCTGTCGGGTATATCCGGCAACGTTATAGCTGGAGATGTTGTTACTGGCAGTATTCAACGCGGCCTGCGCTGCGCTGAGTCCACTCATCGCGTTATTAATCAAGCTGGACATGGAGGTTCCTTGTAATCCTTCAATACTCGTTATTATCGGCAGCAGGTCGGTAGACTTGAGCTATTTAAAAGAGATTATCGATGTTCGTGCTGTAGGTTTTGCTCACTTTTTCACTCATCGATTTCAACTGCTGGATCATGCTGGTTAATTTTCGCGCATAGTTAGGGTCCGTGGCGTAACCCGCATTTTGCAATGCCTGCGCCCCTTGCTCGGCGGTCGCGGCAGCGGTCACTGCCGCATAGCGCGGGTTACGGGATATCAGACCGACATAATCCGACAACGCTTCAAGGTAAGAGCTATAGACACGGAATCTGGCTTTCACCTTTTTCGCCTCACCGTTCTCATATTCAGTCGTGGTGATTTCAGTGGTTGGACCTTTCCAGCTTCCTGAAGCCTTCACACCAAAAATGTTAAAGCTCGGTTCACCGTTCTCACGGCGAATTTGTCGCTGCCCCCATCCGGATTCCAGCGCCGCCTGTGCCAGAATCAGATGATGCGGGACCCCGCTTTGCTGGCTGGCCAGCTTAGCTGGCAGCGATAGCTGGGCGAGGAAGTCTTTACTGTCACCTGACAGCGGCTCATCATTGCTTTCTGTCGCCCGGGGGATGGCTTTGCGGACCAGTTGCGTCAGTGCCTGATTTTGATAGCTGGTCACCGTTTCCAGTGAAAACTTCATCGGCACCTGCGGCGCGTCATCCGCAGGTTGCGCTTGCCCTTCAGTCATCTGCTTGACCATCATTTCAGCCAGCCCCAGACCTTTGCCTGCGGTCATTTGCTGCGCAATTTGTTGGTCATACATACTGGTATACAAGCGCGTTGAATCGCTGCTAAACACGCCATCTTTCGGCAGCGCTTCACGCATGCTTTTCAGCATCATCTGCACGAACATCCCTTCAACCTGACGGGCGACCGGACGGATATTCGCCGCCGGGTCCTGGCCCGCTTTCGCTTTCAGTTCGTTCAGTGATTGCGCATCCCAGGCAGCGCTGGTCAACAGTTTGCTGTCACCAATCATTAGATGATTTCCAGTTTGGCGCGTAAGCAACCCGCGCTCTGCATCGATTGCAGAATGGACATCAGATCCATCGGCGTTGCCCCCAGCGCATTCAGCGCACGCACCACATTGTTCAGGTTGGCGCTGGAACGCACGCTTTGCAGCGAACCACCGCTCTGGCGCAGGTCAATCTGGGTTTGTGGCGTCACCACGGTTTGTCCACCGCCAAACGGTGTGTCCGGTTGGCTGACGTTCGCCTGGCGGTTCACCGTGATCGACAAGTTGCCTTGTGCCACGGCACAGCTATCCAGCGTCACTTCGCGGTTCATGACGACGGATCCGGTGCGCGAGTTGATAATCACTTTCGCATCCTGCGGCGTAACGTTCACCTCAATATTCTGGATATCAGCGAGGAAACGCACCTGCGAGCTGTTGCCACTTGGTACGCGAACCTGAATGGTTCGGGCATCCAATGCTGTTGCGCTACCAAAGCCACGCGCGCGGTTGATGGTGTCGGTAATCTGCTGCGCCATCGTGAAATCTTCATTATTAAGCTGCAGATTAATGGTGTTACCACCGCCGAACTGGCTGGGTAATTCACGTTCGATAATCGCGCCGTTGGTAATGCGTCCACCATTGAGCTGGTTAACCTGCACGCTACTGCCACCTGCAGCCGCGCCCGCACCGCCCACCAAAATATTCCCCTGAGCCAGCGCATATACCTGACTATCAACCCCTTTTAACGGGGTCATCAGCAGCGTACCGCCGCGCAGGCTTTTGGCATTCCCCATAGAGGAAACCACTACGTCGATGGTTTGTCCCTGACGACCGAATGCAGGAAATGACGCGGTAACCATCACCGCCGCCACGTTTTTCAGCTGCATATTGGTGCCAGTTGGCACGGTTATCCCCAACTGCGAAAGCATGTTATTGAGCGTTTGCGTCGTAAACGGCGTCTGTGTGGTCTGGTCACCCGTACCATCCAGACCGACTACCAGCCCATAACCTATCAACGAGTTTTCCCGCACCCCCTGAACGCTGGTCAGGTCACGAATACGGTCAGCATGCGCAAAGGTGGTTATCAGCACCAGTACCATTCCAACAAAAGATTTAAACACTGGGTACCTCGCTTACATCGGCGACAAGTTAAGGAAGAAACGCTGCAACCAGCCCATATTCTGCGCTTCATTGATGTAGCCGTTGCCGACGTACTCAATACGCGCATCCGCAACCTGGGTTGACGGTACGGAGTTGCTGCCACTGATGGTGCGCGGGTTAACAACACCGGAGAAGCGGATGAATTCAGTGCCCTGATTTATAGCGATCTGTTTTTCACCCACGACATGTAAGTTGCCATTCACCAGTACCTGATCGACCGTTACGGTCAGCGTACCGCTGAAGGTATTTCTGGCGTTCGCGCCGCCTTTACCGTTAAAGGAGTTACCGCCGGAGGCTTCTACGTCGGCACGTTCGTTACCGAACAATCCTTCCAGATAGCGCGGTACGGTATCAAAGCCAAAGTTTGTCTTGCCGTCGCGACTGGCGTTCGCCGAAGAGCTTTTGCTCGCGCTGACGTTTTCCTGCAATACGATGGTCAGCGTATCGCCAATATTGCGTGGACGACGATCTTCAAAGAGTGGCTGATAACCATAGTTAATCGGTTGTGCCGACTGGAAGATTGAGCCATTCGCCACCGGCGTTGGACCTGGAACTGGCTGGGCAGACGTTGCGCCCTGCACGAGCGGCGTGGCCGGGATCCAGGCACATCCTGTTAGTGAAACCACCAGCAGGGCTAAAATTGGGTATGGGTGAAGCGCGTATTTTCGCATTGCGGTCATCTTCAAAATCAGTGTGCCGGTGAGGTTTTCACCCCACCGGGCTCCACTTTAGAGTTGCGTCAGTTTTTGCAGCATCTGATCGGTGGTCGATACCGCTTTACTGTTGATTTCGTAAGCGCGCTGAACCTGGATCATGTTTACCAGCTCTTCCGCCACGTTGACGTTAGAGGTTTCAACATAGCCCTGATACAGCAGACCCGCGCCGTTCAGCCCTGGCGTGCTCTCATTCGGCGCACCGGATGACTGCGTTTCGGTGTACAGATTCTCACCAATGCTTTCCAGACCGGTATCGTTCATGAAGGTTGTCAGGTTAAGCTGCCCGACCTGAACAGGCGCCGCCTGCCCCTGTTGGGTCACGCTGACAATACCGTCACGTCCAATGGTGATACTGAGCGAGTTAGCCGGAATGGTGATGGCAGGCTGAACCTGAAAACCACCCGCCGTCACCAACTGGCCGTTCTGATCCACCTGGAAAGAACCGTCGCGGGTATAAGCGGACGTACCATCGGGCAACATGACCTGGAAAAAGCCCTGGCCTTTAATCGCCACATCTTTACTGTTGTTGGTCTGCGACAGGTTACCCTGGCTGTGTAAACGCTCGGTCGCAACCGGACGTACGCCGGTACCAATCTGCAAACCAGACGGCAGTGTGGTCTGTTCAGAAGACTGTGCGCCAGGCTGACGAATCGTCTGGTACAACAGATCTTCAAATACGGCACGTTGGCGCTTAAATCCGTTGGTGCTGACGTTTGCCAGGTTGTTGGCAATCACATCCATGTTGGTTTGCTGCGCATCCAGGCCGGTTTTGGCGATCCATAATGAACTGATCATAAAATGTCCTGTATTAACTCATCGACAGCAGTTGGTTGGCGCGGCCCGCGTTATCATCCACGCTACTGATAATTTTCATCTGCATTTCAAAGCGGCGGGCGTTGGCGATCATGTCGCTCATCGCAGCAACCGGTTTAACGTTACTGCCTTCCAGCACGCCAGACATCACACGGATGCTGGGGTCAGCCTGTAACGTCGCACCACGGGTTGCCTGTGCGGCCTGGGTCAGACGGAACATACCGTCATCGCCACGTTGCACTTCAAGCCCTGTAGCCTTCACCAGCTTCAACCGCCCCACTGGCGCGACCGTATTAGCCGGATCGCCAGGGTTAAGTGCAGAAATGGTCCCGTCCGCCGCAATGGTGACTTCTGAACCTTCTGGTACGGCGATCGGTCCGGCTTCGCCAATTACCGGGTGTCCCTGAATAGTCAGTTCACCCGTTGGGCTCACCTGAATAGCACCGTTACGGGTATATCCTTCGCTACCGTCAGCGGTCTGCACAGCCAACCAGCCATCTTGTTGCAGCGCCACATCCAGCGGGCGGGAGGTATAGTCCATCTGACCGGGCGTCATATCGGCCCCCGGCGTGGAGGCCACGACCAGCGTACGCGTCGGTAAAGACAATCCTTCTACAGGAACCGCGCGCAGTGCATTGAGCTGCGCACGAAACCCTGGCGTGGAGGCGTTTGCCAGGTTGCTGGCCGTCACCGCCTGTTGATTCAGCGTCTGACTGGCCGCGCCCATGGCGGTATAAATTGCGTGATCCATTAAGCCATCCCGTCAGGCGCTTAGCGCAGGTTGACCAGCGTGTTGAGGATCTGATCCTGGGTTTTGATGGTCTGCGCGTTCGACTGATAGTTACGCTGGGCGACAATCATATTCACCAGTTCTTTACTCAAATCCACGTTTGACGCTTCCAGCGCGCCGTTGGTCAGCTTGCCGAAGTTACCTTCGCCTGCGGTACCCAGCAGCGCCACGCCGGAAGACTGAGTCGCCGCCCAGACGTTGTCGCCCTGAGACGCCAGACCTTCGTTGTTGGCAAAGTTTGCCAGCACGATCTGCCCCAGAACCTGTTGCTGTTCGTTGGAGTAGTTACCGACCACCGTACCGTCATTATTAATCTGGTAGCTCACCAGATCACCCGGCTTGTAGCCGTTCTGATTCGTGGCAACGATGTTGTTGGCACCGGTGTTCTGCTGCATGGAATTCAGGAAGCTCAGGGAGAAGTTCGCCGGAACTGCGCCATTGATCGTACCGGTGGAGATCTGAATTTGCGGTTGAGGGTTGGCTGGTCCTTCCACGATATGTTTTGGTCCGGTTGGATCTGAGGGGTCTACTGGCTCTTCAACATAATTATTCACAGAAGTCAGCGTACCGTTAGCACTAAAGTTCATCACCGCATTCTTGCTGGCAACTGAACCCGCAACGCTGGCATCCTGGGTGTAGACATCCCATTTGTTAGGGCCTGTTTTGACATAAAAAATGTTCATGTCATGGGCATTACCCTGGCTATCGAAAACGGTAACACTGCCTTTTTTATTGTAGGAATCCGCATCGCTTGGGTTAAACGGGGTCTTGGTAGGAACCTTGTCAGTGGAGTTCAGGTTGACCTGCATTGACGCAGTGGTGGTTGATTTAGCCGCCATCAGCGTATTCGGGATAGTGATCGGTGCCGGGTTCGCACCCTGCTGAACTGTTGGCGGTGTACCGGTAGCCGGATAGCCCGTCAGCTGCAGCCCCTGCATGTTAACGATATTGCGGTTTTCATCGAGCTTGAACTGACCGTTACGGCTGTAGAAAACGGAACCGTTGCTGTCTACCATACGGAAAAAACCGTTCTGGCTGATAGCAACGTCCAGACCACGTCCGGTGTTGGTGGTAGTACCGTCGGTAAAGTCCTGAGTAATACCCGCAACTTTAACGCCCAAACCGACTTTCGAACCGGCAAACATATCGGCAAAAGATGCCGTGCCAGATTTAAAACCGTATGTGGCGGAGTTGGCGATGTTGTTACCAATGACATCGAGGTTGGTCGCTGCAGCGTTCAGACCGCTGACCGCTTGAGAAAAGGCCATGACTTACTCCTGATAAGTGTGAAGGCTTAAATTATCTGCCGTACTTCGTCGAGGGTGGTGGTTCCATAGGTGCCCAGATCCAGCGTATTACCGCCGTTACTGCGAATAACGCCCTGCACCAGCGCAAACTGAAGCGGCTGGGCCACCAGTTGCGTTCCGCCATTACTGGCAGCAATTGACACGTTGTAAGAACCGCTTGGTGCATCCGTGCCATCGGTCATGGTGCCGTCCCAGGTAAAGGTATGAACGCCCGCTTTCAATCCACCAATGTCAATGGTGCGTACCACTTTGCCGTCTTTATCGGTAATGGTTGCGGTAACCTTATCTGCCGGTTGCTGCAGCTCAACGCCAAATGGTGTTGTCGTAGTTTTGGCACCTTCTTCTGTCCCTTTACCGGTCAGGATGGTGGTACCCGGGATCATGACACCGTGGCCAATCAGCGTACTGGCCTGCAGCGACTGGCTGTTGTCGATCTGCCCAGAGATTGACCCTAACGTGGTGTTCAGCTTCTCAATCCCGCTCACGGTACTGATTTGCGCCAACTGGGTAGTCAGTTCGTTGTTTTGCAGCGGGTTGGTAGGGTCCTGGTTTTTCAGTTGTGCAACCAGCAGCGTAAGAAAGCTGCTTTGCAGGTCAGCGGCGTTGCTGCCCGTCAGTGAACTATTCCCCGTGGCGGCATTAACCCCCGTCGTGCTCGGGTCATTCATTTTTACAGCAATAGACATGTGCGCCTCCTTTACTGGCCTAGCGTCAGCGTTTTAAGCATCAAGCTTTTCACGGTGTTGAGCACTTCGACGTTTGCCTGGTAGCTACGTGAGGCAGACATGGTGTTGACCATCTCGCCAACAACGTCCACATTCGGCATTTTTACGTAGCCGTTCGCATCGGCCAGCGGATTACCGGGTTCATAAACCAGCTTATCCGGTGCCTGACTTTCAATGACGTCAGCGACTTTTACGCCACCGGTTGCCGCACCTGGCGCAGCATCTACCTGAAAAACAACCTGCTTCGCGCGATACGGCTGACCGTCGGGTCCGCTGACGCTATCCGCATTCGCCATGTTGCTGGCCGCGACGTTCAGGCGTTTAGACTGAGCCGTCAGCGCAGAACCTGCGATATCAAAAATATTTAACAGCGCCACGGATTAGTTCCCTCCTTGCAGCACGTTCATCATGCCTTTGATTTGTCCGCCCAGCGCCGTCAGCCCCATTTGATATTTGAGGCTGTTGTCTGCAAATTGCGTGCGCTCCCGGTCCATATCTACCGTGTTGCCATCAAGAGATGGCTGGTCAGGAATACGGTAGAGCAGCTCCGTAGACGGCGCAGAAACGGTCTGGGCCGGAATGTGTTGTGCAGAGGTCAGCGTCAACGAAACGCCGCCGGTTTCTTCCCGTCCTCGCACCATGACTTTTTTTAATTCACTGGCGAAATCCAGATCGCGCGCCTGGTACCCCGGCGTGTCGGCATTGGCAATGTTGGCCGCCAATATTTCCTGGCGTTGGGCGCGCAAATTCAGCGCTTCCTGTTGAAAACGTAAGGCGGCGTCGAGCTTATCGAGCATATCTCCTCCGCAAATGACAAAATTCAGCCGACAGCTTAAATCCCATTACGCGCGCGTTATCGCCGGAATAAACGCAAAATGCGTCGCTATTTGTTGCGTTGATGACTGCGTCACACAGGTAAAATCCTGCCACTACCTGAAAAAGCGCGAGGTTTTGATGCAAACGTTTAAACGTGGAATAGTCGTGGCAGCACTGCTGTTCAGCCCAATGACGCTGGCGCAAGACCTGAATTCGCAGCTAACGGCATGGTTTTCCCAGCGCCTGGCCGGATTTAGCGATGAGGTGGTGGTCACTATCCGAACGTCACCAAACTTATTGCCCAACTGCGAACAACCAGCATTAAGCGTGTCAGGTAGCGCGAAACTGTGGGGCAATGTGAATGTGCTGGCCCGCTGTGCCAACGAAAAACGTTATCTGCAGGTGAACGTGCAGGCGACGGGAAACTACGTTGTTGCCGCTGCATCCGTAGCGCGAGGTAGCCCCTTGACCCCAGCCAGCGTAACGCTGAAACGTGGTCGACTGGACCAACTACCGCCGCGCGCGGTGCTGGATATGAGTCAGGTGCAAGATGCAGTGAGCCTGCGCGATCTGGTGCCGGGCCAACCGATACAGCTTTCGATGTTGCGCCAGGCATGGCGGATCAAGGCCGGTCAGCGCGTACTGGTTATTGCCAACGGAGATGGATTTCGGGTCAATGCCGAAGGTAAAGCGCTGAACAACGCCGCTGTCGCACAGAATGCGCGAGTGCGGATGATTTCAGGCCAGGTGGTGAGCGGCGTCGTCGATTCTGATGGGAATATTCTTATTAACCTATAATAGGTTAAAGATTTTTTAGCGTGTGCCGATAGATAAACAACCAATGATTACAGCGGGCCGCTATAGCGTAACCCCTCGATGAGGAAAAATAAAATGAGCATTGATCGTACCTCACCATTGAAGCCAGTAAGCACCGTTCAGCCGCGTGAAACCAGCGATGCGCCGGTACAAAAAGCGCTGAAGGAAAAAACCACCACGACCACCAGCACCAGCGTCATGCTGAGCGACGCCCAGGCCAAACTAATGCAGCCAGGCACCAATGACATCAATATGGAACGCGTGGAAGCACTGAAAACCGCAATCCGTAACGGTGAATTGAAAATGGATACCGGAAAAATTGCCGACTCGCTGATTCGCGAGGCACAGAGCTACCTACAGAGTAAATAAAGTATGACTCGTTTGTCAGAAATACTTGACCAGATGACGACCGTCCTCAATGACCTGAAAACGGTAATGGATGCTGAACAGCAGCAGCTTTCCGCAGGGCATATCAACGGCAGCCAGCTACAGCGTATTACAGAAGAAAAAAGCTCCTTGCTGGCAACCCTTGATTATCTTGAGCAGCAGCGCCGCCTGGAGCATGACGCCACGCGCAGCGCCAATGATGAGATTGCTGAACGCTGGCAGACTATCACCAAGAAAACACAGCATTTACGTGACCTCAACCAGCACAACGGTTGGCTGCTGGAAGGGCAGATCGAGCGTAATCAACAAGCAATACAAGTGCTGAAACCGCACCAGGAACCGGCGTTGTATGGCGCAAACGGTCAAACCTCTGCTGCGCACCGCGGCGGGAAAAAATTCTCTATTTGATGTCAGCCTGATAACGTTTTGCTTATCAGGCCTACGCCTTTTGTAGGCCGGATACGGCGTTATGCCGCCATCCGGCATTGATCCATTACGCCGTCCGGCGCACAAACTCTTTTACTTTAAAGCCCAGTACGGCGAGTGCTGCGAAGTAAGCGGCAATACCTGCCACCACGACCGCCATCAGACGCAGCAGACGCCACAACATCGTTCCCTGCGACCAATCCGGCATGATGTAGAGCATCCCAACCAGCACCGCAGACATCACCAGCACGGAAATCACCAGACGCGCCAGGAACCAGCTCCAGCCCGGTTGTGGGGTAAAGATTTTCTGTTTCCGCAGTTGCCAGTACAGCAGTGAAGCGTTCAGACATGCCGCCAGACCAATCGACAGCGACAATCCGGCATGCTTTAACGGCCCGATAAACGCCAGGTTCATCACCTGGGTCATAATCAGCGTCACAATGGCAATCTTCACTGGCGTTTTAATATCCTGGCGCGAGTAAAAGCCCGGAGCCAACACTTTCACCACGATCAAGCCAATCAAACCTACCGAGTACGCCACCAGCGCACGCTGGGTCATCGCGGCATCAAAGGCGGTAAATTTACCGTACTGGAACAGAGACACCGTCAGCGGTTTGGCCAGAATACCCAACGCTACGGCACTCGGTAATGCCAACAGGAAACACAAGCGCAGGCCCCAGTCCATCAGGCGACAATATTCATCATGATTACCGCTGGAAAAGCTTTTGGACAGCGATGGCAGCAGGATAGTCCCCAGCGCCACGCCCAGAACACCGGACGGAAACTCCATCAGACGGTCGGCATAATACATCCATGAAACTGAGCCAGAGGCCAGAAACGAGGCGAAAATCGTATTGATGATCAGTGAAATCTGGCTGACAGATACCCCAAGGATCGCCGGGCCCATTTGCTTGACGACACGCATCGCCCCCGCATCACGGAAGTTCACGCGCGGCAGCACCAGCATGCCAATTTTCTTCAAGTGCGGAAGCTGATAAATCAGCTGTAGCACGCCGCCAACCGTAACGGCCCACGCCAGCGCCAGCACCGGCGGGTTAAAATAGGGTGCCGCAAATAGCGCGAAGCCGATCATGCTGATATTCAGAAAGGTCGGGGCAAACGCAGGAATGGAAAAGCGGTTCCAGGTATTAAGGATCGCACCAACCAGTGAGGCCAGTGAAATCAGTAGAATATAGGGAAAAGTGATCCGCAGCAGTTGAGTGGTCAGCGCAAATTTATCCGCTGTGTCGGCAAATCCCGGCGCGGTGACTAATATCACCCATGGCGCAGCCAACATCCCGGCTACCGTCACCACGGCCAGCGCCAGCGTCAACAGTCCGGAAACGTAGGCAACAAACACGCGGGTAGCATCTTCCCCCTGCTTGCTTTTGTACTCAGCAAGAATCGGCACAAATGCCTGCGAAAATGCGCCTTCGGCAAAAATTCGGCGCAACAGGTTAGGAAGTTTGAATGCCACAAAAAAGGCATCTGTCGCCATCCCGGCACCAAAGATTCTGGCGACAATCGCATCACGTGCAAAACCCAGCACACGTGAAAACATCGTCATCGAGCTGACGGCTGCCAGCGACTTTAATAAATTCATCTATGTTGTATTCCAGACTCTGAGGCAAAACCCCGACAAACCTGCCCGTAGGTCAGATAAGGCATTCTCGCCGCCATCCGACACTTTTGCTGTGCCTGATGGCGACACCCTGGCACCTTATCAGGCCGACAAACCAGCCTATGGTTGAAAAGAGGTGTTATTTTGAGTGGGCATATAGTACCTGGATTACAATGAATTACTACCGCCAGATGTTACAGGGGGTTATTCAGCCATCGCCTCCCGCCACAGCTTTTCAACAACACGCTGGGCCAGTAGCGCCTGCTCGCCTGCCGTCTGGGGAACCGTCTGATTTTGCACGCACTCAATGAAATGACGCGCACATCCGGCAAAACCACGCTGTTCTAAGGTCGTTTGCCAGCCCGCTATCGGCTTATGAACAACACCTTGCCCACGCTCTTCCTGCCATTCCCGCATATCAGTGACGTCAATCAGGCCGCCGTCCGTCACCGCCTGCACGCTCTCGCGCTGGCTACCAGCACGGCGATGCATACTGGTCGTTATCTGCATTTGACCGACAGAAAAATGATGCTCGGCGTAGAGCATCGCACCAGATTCATTGGTCAGCAGCGTGCCGTTATTTAACTGCGCCTGCCCTCCCGCCAGCCACAAAGCGGTATCGACCACGTGCAGATAGTCGTCCAGCAGAGTGAAGCGCAGATCGTTCGGCCCAACGCTATCCGTACGGTGCTTATCCATACGTACAGACGCTGCGGTGCCCAACTGGGTTTTGAGCTCCTGGTACAGCGGTGCAAATCGACGGTTAAACCCGACCATCAGCGTGAGTTTTTTCCGCGCGGCCAGCTCGACCAGTTGCTCAGCCTCGTGCAGGTTTTCCGCCAGCGGTTTATCCACACACACGTGAACTCCGGCATTCAGCAATTCACTGACTACCGCATAGTGCGTCGCGGTACTGGAGTGGACGAAAACCGCGTCGCAGGTTTGCGCCAGATTCTTCAATGAATCCACGTAGGGTATTCGCCAGGTGTCACAGATACGCTGTGCTTTATCGCGTGAAGGTGAAAAGGCGCCTTGCAGCGTCCAGTCCGCGGAGGTGCCTAGCACGGGTAGCCAGGCCTTTTGCGCAATACCGCCCAGGCCGACTACGCCGATTCGTAATTTTTTCACGTTAGTCTCCCAGGTGCGCCAGCAAGGAATCAAGTCGCTGCTTAAGTTCTGCGACTTCCGTTTCCAGCGCTTCCACGCGCGCCTGCAGATCACCGGAGGCTACAGGGAGTTCATCTGCCGCGGCAATGGCTTCATCAACCTCACCACAAAACAGGTGCATATAGCGACTTTCACGTTTGCCCGGCTCACGCGACAGGCGGATCACATAAGGCCCATCTTCCCGGTTCGCCAGATTTTCCAGCGTCGACTCCACTTCGGCCATATCGCTGAATTCGTACATACGGGATGCGCGGCTACGCAGTTCACCAGGCGTCTGAGCGCCCCGCAGCAGCAGTGTGGTGATTATGGCCACCTCTGCGGCACTAAGCTTCAGATTGCCAAATTCAGAGTTGCAGAAACGCTGCTCATATTTCGTGACGCGATTGCCAAAACCGCTCACCGTGCGCAGAAAATGTCGCTTAACCAGGTTATCCAACTGCTCCTGCACGTCCGATTCCGACAGGTTCATCACCGGTTCACGATTCGTTTTTTGATTGCAGGCTGTTACGACTCCATTAACGGAGAGTGGGTACTGTTCCGGCGTGGTCACTTGTTTTTCTAATAAACAGCCAATCACTCGTGCTTCGGTGGCGGTTAATTCGTATTTCATCGTCTTCTCCATTAATCATGGCTGCATCTGAAACTTAGCGGCCGGGGGTCCATTCTGATGTGGTCAACGCCGTCAGCACGTGATCGCGCCACTGCCCGTCAATCAGCAGGTAGTCTTTGGCATACCCTTCTTTTTCAAAACCCAGTCGCGCCAGCAGGTCACCGCTGCGCTTATTATGTGGCATGTAGTTAGCCATAATGCGGTGAATATGCTGCGTGCGCTGTATATAACGGATGGCCGAGGTTAAGGCTTCATACATTAGCCCCTGCCCCTGCCATTTCTGCGCAATGGAGTAGCCGAGATAACAGGCATGGAAGGATCCCCGCACCACGTTTGAGAAGTTCGCAACGCCGATAATCTCTTTTTCGTCCGGATCGAGCAGCGCAAAATAATAGGCGGTGCCCTGTTTATGAAACTCAGAGATCATGCTCAGACGCGCCTGCCAGCCGGACGGATAGCAGTGGCTTTCATCGCGAATAGGTTCCCAGGGTTTTAAGAAATGACGATTTTCTGCGTAATAATCTGCCAGACGCCAGGCATCACGCTCATGCACTAAACGCACGACCAGGCGGTCGGTGGTTAAGCGCACTTTTGGCACGTTACTGCGATAGCCAAACATTCTATACCTACTCCTTCCCGTAACGTCTTCAATACGCTATTCGCATTACTATACCTGTGCGAATACGCCCTGTGAAAAGAGCAAAATGCCATTTTTTGAATTATTCACACATTTTGATGAA
This sequence comes from Citrobacter sp. Cpo012, assembly GCF_030333015.1. Lineage (NCBI taxonomy): Bacteria > Pseudomonadati > Pseudomonadota > Gammaproteobacteria > Enterobacterales > Enterobacteriaceae > Citrobacter > Citrobacter sp. Cpo012. The sequence goes on from NZ_JAOWGR010000038.1 coordinate 114,779, forward strand.
AACTCTCTATCAAGACGGACTTTTGATAAAAAAATATTGTCCCGCGAAGGGTGGGAAAAGCGATGACGACACCGCAGAATAGGAGGTGCTTATCTTTTAAACTCTATCCAGAGTGACGAGTTTTTCCCTGGAGGGGAAATGTCGCAAGTCTCGCAGGCAAGGAACCTGGGTAAATACTTCCTTCTCATCGATAATATGCTGGTCGTGCTGGGTTTCTTCGTCGTTTTCCCGCTGATCTCAATTCGTTTCGTCGACCAAATGGGCTGGGCCGCCGTGATGGTCGGTATTGCACTAGGATTACGTCAATTTATCCAGCAGGGGTTGGGTATTTTCGGCGGTGCTATTGCGGACCGTTTCGGTGCAAAACCGATGATCGTCACCGGCATGCTGATGCGCGCTGCCGGGTTCGCCACCATGGGCATTGCCCATGAGCCGTGGCTGCTGTGGTTTTCCTGCTTTCTCTCCGGACTGGGCGGTACACTATTCGACCCACCCCGCTCGGCGCTGGTGGTTAAACTGATCCGCCCGGAAAAGCGTGGGCGCTTTTTCTCTATTCTGATGATGCAGGATAGCGCCGGGGCCGTGGTTGGCGCGTTGCTTGGCAGTTGGTTATTGCAATACGATTTTCGTCTCGTCTGTGCCACCGGCGCAATTTTGTTCGTTCTGTGCGCGGCGTTTAACGCCTGGCTGCTCCCGGCATGGAAGCTGTCGACGGTGAAAATTCCAGTGCGCGAAGGGATGAGCCACGTGATGCATGACAAGCGCTTTGTCACCTATGTGCTGACGCTGGCGGGCTATTACATGCTGGCGGTACAGGTGATGCTGATGCTGCCAATCATGGTGAACGACATCGCAGGTTCACCGGCCGCCGTGAAATGGATGTATGCCATAGAGGCGTGCCTCTCATTGACGCTGCTCTACCCAATTGCCCGCTGGAGTGAAAAACGTTTTCGCCTTGAACATCGTCTGATGGCCGGTCTGCTGGTGATGTCTCTGAGCATGATGCCGATCGGTCTGGTGGGGAATTTGCAGCAGTTGTTCACCCTGATCTGTACGTTCTATATTGGCTCGATCATCGCCGAACCCGCGCGTGAAACCCTTAGTGCCTCACTGGCGAATGCACGTGCCCGAGGAAGCTATATGGGCTTCAGTCGACTGGGGCTCGCTATCGGTGGCGCAATTGGATATATCGGCGGCGGCTGGCTGTTTGACATGGGCAAGGCCCTGGCACAGCCTGAGTTGCCCTGGATGATGCTCGGTATTATCGGCCTCATCACCTTCCTGGCGCTGGGCTGGCAATTCAGTCTCAAACGCCCAACGAGAGGCATGCTGGAGCCAGACGCCTGATAGCCGAACCTGCTTCCGGGCGCTTTTCAGTTTTTTCTGCTGGCGTCCGGGGCGCTGGTACTCGATGATGCTTTGTGTCACGATTACGCCACATGCATCATGTTGAGGAACCCCATGAAAAAGTTTTTTTTTGCCGCTGCACTGATTGTCAGCGGCCTGTTGGTTGGTTGTAATCAACTCACGCAATACACGGTTAGCGAGCAAGAAATTAATCAGGCCCTGGCAAAGCATAATAACTTTTCTAAAGATATCGGCTTGCCCGGCGTTGCTGAAGCACACATCGTACTTAATAATCTCGCCAGTCAGATTGGCCGTGAAGAACCCAATAAAGTGACCCTGACCGGTGACGCCAACCTGGACATGAATTCCCTGTTTGGCAGCCAGAAAGCGACCATGAAGCTGAAGTTAAAAGCCTTACCGGTATTTAACAAAGAGAAAGGCGCAATTTATCTGCAAGAGATGGAAGTCGTGGATGCGACCGTGACACCAGAAAAAATGCAGTCGGTACTGCAAACGCTGATGCCTTATTTAAACCAGTCGCTGCGTAACTATTTCAACCAGCAGCCAGCCTACATTCTGCAGGATGACAGTAGCCAGGGTGAAGCTCTGGCGAAAAAACTGGCGAAGGGAATTGAGGTGAAACCGGGGGAAATCATCATCCCGTTCACCGACTAATAAAACTGAGGGCGCCGATGCGCCCTTTTTTTTCGTGCAAACGAAAACGTTTCCGCTTATCCTTTGTTTCCGGCAAAAAAGACTATCCTCAGCCGGAGCATATTGATGACTGCACCATCCCAGGTTTTAAAGATCCGCCGCCCAGACGACTGGCATCTTCACTTTCGCGATGGCGACATGTTAAAAACTGTCGTGCCCTACACCAGTGAAATTTATGGTCGCGCCATTGTCATGCCGAACCTGGCACCGCCCGTCACCACGGTTGACGCGGCTATCGCTTATCGCCAGCGCATTCTTGACGCGGTACCTGCCGGACACGACTTCACACCATTAATGACCTGCTACTTAACGGATACGCTGGATCCCAACGAGCTGGAACGTGGATTTAACGAAGGCGTATTCACCGCAGCAAAACTCTATCCGGCCAATGCCACCACCAACTCGACGCATGGCGTAACCTCTATTGACGCCATCATGCCGGTGCTGGAGAGGATGGAAAAATTGGGTATGCCGCTGCTGGTGCACGGCGAAGTGACGCATGCAGATATCGATATTTTCGATCGCGAAGCGCGCTTTATTGAAACGGTGATGGAACCGCTGCGCCAGCGTTTGACCTCGCTGAAAGTAGTGTTCGAGCATATCACTACCAAAGATGCTGCCGAATACGTGCGCGACGGTAACGAGCTTCTGGCAGCGACTATTACGCCACAGCACCTGATGTTTAACCGCAACCACATGCTGGTTGGCGGGATTCGTCCTCACCTGTACTGCCTGCCGATCCTCAAACGTAACGTCCACCAACAGGCGCTGCGTGAACTGGTTGCCAGCGGGTTTACGCGCGCCTTCCTCGGTACCGACTCAGCGCCGCACGCACGTCATCGCAAAGAGTCAAGCTGTGGCTGTGCTGGATGCTTTAATGCACCGACCGCACTAGGCAGCTATGCCACCGTGTTTGAAGAGATGAATGCGCTGGACCATTTCGAAGCCTTCTGCTCACTCAACGGCCCACAGTTCTATGGTTTGCCGGTAAATGAGACCTTTATTGAGCTGGAACGCATGGAGCACCTTGTTCCTGAGAGCATAGCGTTGGAAGACGATACGCTGGTGCCTTTCCTGGGTGGCGAAACGGTACGCTGGTCAGTAAAAAGCTAAAAAAAGTGTAGCCAACCGACTCGAATAACTGTATAAATAAACAGTATATTCCACAGGGGGCTACTATGCGTATTGAAGTCACTATTGCCAAAACTTCACCTTTACCTGCCGGTGCAATTGACGCACTGGCAGGTGAACTCTCCCGCCGTATTCAGCACCATTTTCCGGATAACGAAGGTAACGTTACCGTCCGTTATGCCGGCGCAAACAATCTGTCGGTTATTGGCGCGACCAAAGAGGACAAAGAACGCATCAGCGAGATCTTACAGGAAACCTGGGAAAGCGCGGATGACTGGTTCATCAACGAATAAATAACGATATGCAGTGATGTTTGTTTGCCGGGTCGCCCCGGCTTTTTTATACACGCTATCTTGTAATCAATCGCGCATTTCTTCTGACGAGCATTTAATTTAATATTAACCCACCGATTATCTTTTAACCAAAACAACAAAATAATTGTGCAACATACTAAAAAAAAATGAATAACATGTCGGTTTCTTAGTCAGATAACGCTGAAAACAAAAATTTTATGCCCTTCCCTCTTTAAATTTTCAATGAATACCCTTATTTATTGATATACTGAAGTTGCTTCAGAAAAAAACGCATTGAACCTCGAAAACCGTTGTCTAGTAACACGAATTAGGGGGCATGATGGAAAAGAATAATGAAGTCATTCAGACTCATCCGCTTGTAGGGTGGGACATCAGCACTGTTGATAGCTACGATGCGCTGATGCTGCGTTTGCACTACCAAACCCCGAACCGCCCTGACCCGGATGGGACTGAAGTTGGTCAAACGCTCTGGTTAACCACTGATGTTGCCAGGCAATTTATTTCGATATTAGAAGCAGGAATCGCCAAAATTGAATCTGGCGATTACCAGGTAAATGAGTATCAGCGACATTAAACCTGATACATCCAACCATCAAAGGCACCTTAGCGGTGCCTTTCTTATTTCCAGGTTGAATATTCCAGGTCAGTTATTTACCCTTCTACTATCGCGATTGCAGAGAGAAGCGGATGAAATACGACTTAATCATTATTGGCAGCGGTTCGGTAGGCGCCGCAGCTGGATACTATGCCACTCGTGCCGGTCTGAAGGTTCTGATGATCGATGCGCATATGCCACCACATCAACAGGGCAGCCACCACGGCGATACTCGATTAATTCGTCATGCTTATGGCGAAGGCGAAAAATACGTTCCGCTGGTGCTACGTGCGCAAACATTGTGGGATGAACTGTCCACCCATAATGAAGAACCGATTTTTGTTCGCTCCGGAGTTATCAACCTCGGTCCGGCAGAGTCAACCTTCATAGCAACTGCAGCGCAAAGCGCAAAACAGTGGCAACTTAACGTTGAACAATTAGATGCAGCGGCCATCATGGCTCGCTGGCCGGAAATTCGCGTTCCTGACAACTATATCGGTCTGTTTGAAGCGGAGTCCGGGTTTTTACGCAGTGAGTTAGCAATTAAAACCTGGATCCATCTGGCGGAAGAAGCAGGCTGTGCGCAACTGTTTAAATGCCCGGTCAGCGCAATTCATCACGGTGATGATGGCATCACGGTAGAAACGGCTGACGGTGACTACCATGCGAAAAAAGCAGTGATCAGCGCCGGTACCTGGGTGCAGGCTTTAGTCCCTGAACTACCGATACAACCGGTGCGCAAAGTGTTCGCCTGGTATCAGGCCGATGGGCGCTACAGCGTTAAGAATAACTTCCCGGCTTTCACCGGCGAGCTGCCAAATGGCGATCAATACTACGGTTTCCCGGCTGAAAACGACGAGCTGAAAATTGGTAAGCACAATGGCGGACAGGTAATCCATTCTGCAGAAGAGCGTAAGCCATTTGCCGCTGTAGCCAGCGACGGTTCTGAAGCCTTCCCATTCCTGCGCACAATTCTGCCTGGCGTTGGCTGTTGCCTGCATGGCGCATCCTGCACTTACGATAATTCACCAGATGAAGACTTTATAATTGATACTCTGCCGGAACATGACAACACGCTGATCATTACCGGACTGAGCGGACATGGCTTTAAGTTTGCCTCTGTACTGGGAGAGATTGCGGCAGACTTCGCTCAGGACAAACCGTCTGACTTTGACCTGACCCCCTTCAGGCTAAGCCGTTTTAAGTGATAATAAATGAATGGCCTCGTTGGTGAGGCCATTTTTAATGACAGGAATAACGTCAATGCGCCGTATCTTTCACTATCTGGTTAATAATATTCGCGAGCATCTTATGCTCTACATTATTTTATGGTCACTGCTGGCCATTATGGATGTAATATATATTATGTTTTTCTGATTCCTGCGCGCTGACAATAATTGACAAAAATTGAGATTAGCTTAATTTTCATTGCAATAAACTGAACAATAACAAAAACCATAACATCCCATAGACTAAGCCCCGCCACATATTTTCGCACTAATCCCTTGATGATTACCTCAACAATCAGTCAACTTTATTGAACAAAAAATAAATATCATCACTATTGTTATTTATTAGTTGCATTAATGTCTTTTACACGCCATTTTCATTCACTTCTGAAATATCAATCGGTGTGCTTATGCAATTCAATAATACTCCACAGCGCTATGGCGTAGTGTCAGCCACATTACATTGGCTGATTGCGATTGCTGTATATGGCATGTTTGCGTTGGGGTTATGGATGGTCACGCTCAGCTATTACGACGGCTGGTATCACCAGGCTCCCGAACTGCATAAAAGCATCGGCATCCTACTCATGATGGGACTGGTTATCCGCGTTGTCTGGCGGTTGTTCTCCCCTCCGCCTGCTGCGTTGGCAAGCTACTCCCGTTTGACCCGTATCGCAGCGGCACTGGGTCACCTCGCACTTTATTTGCTGCTCTTTTCGATTGTCATCAGTGGATATCTGATTTCCACCGCAGATGGCAAAGCGATAAGCGTCTTTGGCTGGTTTGACATTCCTGCCACCCTGGCCAATGCGGGTACCCAGGCCGACCTCGCCGGTAGCTTGCACCTGTGGCTTGCGTGGACCGTGGTGATTTTATCCCTACTACACGGACTGATGGCCCTGAAACATCACTTTATTGATAACGACGATACCCTCAATCGCATGTTGGGAAAATCGTCATCTGACTATGGAGCTTAAAATGAAAAAAAACCTGCTGGGACTTACACTCGCTTCTCTGTTATTCACCACCGGGTCGGCCGTGGCGGCAGATTACAAAATTGACAAGGAAGGACAGCATGCCTTTGTTAATTTCCGTATTCAGCATCTGGGTTACAGCTGGCTGTACGGCACTTTCAAAGATTTCGACGGTACGTTTACCTTTGATGAGAAAAATCCCGCAGCCGATAAGGTTAACGTAACCATCAACACCAACAGCGTTGACACTAATCACGCCGAACGCGACAAGCATCTGCGCAGTGCAGATTTCCTTAACGTGGCAAAATTCCCGCAGGCGACCTTCAGCTCCACCAGCGTGAAAAAAGAGGGGAATGACCTGGATATCACCGGTAATTTGACCCTGAACGGCGTTACCAAACCGGTTACGCTGGACGCGAAGCTCATCGGTCAGGGTGGCGATCCCTGGGGCGGTACGCGCGCTGGTTTTGAAGCGCAAGGTAAGATTAAGCTGAAGGATTTCAACATCACCACCGATCTCGGCCCTGCATCGCAGGAAGTCGATTTGATCATCTCAGTGGAAGGTGTTCAGCAGAAGTAACGCATGAATTACCGGATGAGGATCTGCCCCTCATCCGGCATCATGTTATTGCGCAGGGTCTGGAATACCCAGTTTGGTATTCAGGTGACCGCGTGATTTATTGAAGATTTTATTGCCATTTTCACGCCCCGCACGACGACGCCGTTGTTCCTCTTCCGGCAACTCACTCTCTTCGCTACACAGCTCGCTACAGCAGCCTTTATATTTCTGCGCACAAGCCGGGCACTGAATAAACAACAGATGGCAGCCATCATTTTTGCAATTAGTATGGCTATCGCACGCCGTGCCGCACTGATGGCAATGTGCGATAACATCTTCAGAGATCCTTTCGCCCATACGCTCATCAAAGACAAAGTTTTTACCGACAAAACGTACCGGAAGTCCCTGTTCACGCGCCTTGCGGGCATACTCAATAATACCGCCCTCAATGTGCCAGACTCTGCTAAATCCATTGTGTTTCATCCAGGCGCTGGCTTTCTCACAGCGGATCCCACCCGTGCAATACATCACGATTTTTTTATCTTTATGCGCCTGCATCATTTCAACAGCTTTCGGCAACTGGTCGCGGAACGTGTCTGCCGGTATCTCCAGCGCATTCTCGAAATGACCCACCTCATATTCATAGTGGTTGCGCATATCAATGAATACCGCTTCAGGATCGTCCAGCATGGCGTTCACTTCTGCAGCCTTGAGATAATCCCCCACGTTGCTGGCGTCAAAGTCTGGATCGTCAATACCATCCGCCACGATACGTTCGCGGACTTTCATACGCAGTACCCAGAACGATTTACCGTCATCATCCAGCGCAATATTCAGACGTAAATCCTTCAATGCAGCATCAAACGCATAGAGCTGCTGGCGAAATGCCTCGACGTTGCTTTGCGGTACGCTGATTTGCGCGTTAATTCCTTCATGGGCAAGATATACTCGCCCGAAGACGTTCAATGTGGTGAACATCTGGTACAGCGCATCACGCGTGTGCTGAGGATTGGCAATGGTGAAATATTTATAGAATGAGATCGTCGTGCGCGGCTCGGTCTCGGCCAGCATTTTGGCTTTGAGGGCGTCGTTCGAAATGCGGTTGTGTAACACTGGCATGGTGTACGTATCCTGCAAATAAGGAATAAATGAAAATCGGCGGCATAATAAAGCAAACATCGCCAATTTACATCCACACATTTTACGCTACATTTCATACTTCACGATAAAATCGCAACAACAATTGCGGAATTAATCACCGTTCTCCCGTCACAAATTTTTGATACGCGCGAAAAAATGCGACAATACAGGGAATTGGTCGTTTGAAGACAGGATAGACATGACGAATTTACCCAAGTTTTCGGCTGCGTTACTGCATCCACGTTATTGGTTAACCTGGCTGGGTATTGGCATCCTTTGGTTAATCGTGCAGTTACCCTACCCCATCCTCTTTAAGTTGGGCTGTGCGTTAGGTCGACTAGCGCTACGTTTGATGAAACGTCGGGCAAAAATTGTTTCCCGAAATCTGGAACTGTGCTTCCCGCAGATGAGTGAGCAGGAACGCCAGCAGATGGTCGTCAAGAACTTCGAATCCGTAGGTATGGGCGTAATGGAAACCGGGATGGCCTGGTTTTGGTCCGATAAGCGTATTTCGCGCTGGACGGAAGTGATCGGAATGGAACATATCCGTGACGTTCAGGCGCAAAAACGCGGGATTCTGTTAGTGGGTCTGCATTTTCTGACTCTGGAACTGGGTGCGCGCCAGTTTGGCTTGCAGGAGCCGGGTATTGGTGTGTATCGGCCTAACGACAATCCGCTGCTGGACTGGCTACAAACCTGGGGCCGCATGCGCTCGAATAAATCAATGCTCGATCGTAAAGACCTGAAAGGGATGATTAAAGCCTTGAAAAAGGGCGAAGTGGTCTGGTACGCGCCGGATCATGATTACGGCCCTCGCGCCAGCGTGTTTGTACCACTTTTTGCCGTTGAACAAGCCGCAACAACCTCAGGGACCTGGATGCTTTCACGCATGTCCAATGCCTGCCTGGTACCGTTTGTTCCCCGCCGCAAACCTGACGGTAAAGGGTATCAATTGATTATGTTGCCTCCAGAATGTTCACCACCGTTGGACGACGCAGAGACTACAGCTGCGTGGATGAACAAAATTGTTGAGCAATGCATCATGATGGCGCCAGAACAGTATATGTGGTTGCATCGTCGCTTCAAGACGCGTCCTGAAGGCTCCCCTTCTCTGTACTGACGCAGAGTTGCAGCCCAGTGGGCTGCAACCCGCTCCCTACCCGTTTTAGGTTTAACTGCTATCCGCATTGCAGCAACTATCAACCAGGCGCATAATTAGCCTGCTTACTTATATTCAATCGATAGCGCAAACAGCGCATCACACTGCGGATCGCTATGTCACCCTCAGATGCCCCCATAAACTGGAAACGCAACCTCACCGTTGCCTGGTTAGGTTGTTTTTTAACCGGAGCAGCATTTAGCCTGGTCATGCCCTTTTTGCCTCTTTACGTCGAGAGTCTCGGCGTCACGGGTCATAGCGCCCTGAATATGTGGTCAGGCTTGGTCTTCAGCATCACCTTTCTCTTTTCAGCCATTGCCTCTCCTTTCTGGGGTGGCCTTGCCGATCGCAAAGGACGAAAAATCATGCTGCTGCGTTCCGCGTTGGGCATGGCAATTGTGATGCTGCTGATGGGACTGGCGCAAAATATCTGGCAGTTCTTAATCCTGCGCGCCTTGTTAGGGCTGCTTGGTGGATTCATCCCCAATGCGAATGCACTGATCGCCACCCAGGTTCCACGCAATAAAAGCGGCTGGGCACTGGGAACGCTTTCAACCGGTGGCGTTAGTGGCGCACTGCTCGGGCCGCTAGCTGGCGGGCTACTCGCGGATCAGTACGGATTACGCCCTGTATTTTTCATCACCGCCAGCGTGCTGCTGGTCTGCTTCATCCTGACGCTATTTTTTATCCGCGAGCGTTTCCAGCCGGTGAGCAAGAAGGAGATGCTGCACATTCGTGAAGTCGTGGCCTCTTTAAAGAACCCCAAACTGGTGCTGAGCCTGTTTATCACCACTTTGATCATTCAGGTAGCCACCGGTTCTATCGCGCCAATACTGACCCTGTACGTTCGAGAGTTGGCTGGCAACGTCAGCAATATTGCATTTATCAGTGGGATGATAGCCTCTGTCCCCGGCGTTGCGGCATTAATCAGCGCCCCGAAACTTGGCAAATTAGGCGATCGAATTGGCCCGGAGAAGATCCTGATCGTCGCGCTGATCGTTTCTGTGTTACTGCTTATTCCAATGTCATTTGTCCATACGCCCTGGCAGCTTGGTGTTCTGCGCTTTTTATTGGGTGCGGCCGACGGCGCTCTGCTCCCGGCAGTACAAACGCTGCTGGTTTACAACTCGACCAATCAAATAGCTGGACGTATTTTCAGTTATAATCAGTCATTTCGCGATATCGGTAACGTAACAGGACCTCTAATGGGGGCTGCGATATCCGCCAACTACGGTTTTCGTGCCGTTTTCTGTGTGACCGCGGGCGTCGTACTGTTTAACGCCCTGTACTCGTGGAATAGCCTGCGCCGTCGTCGGAGTACAGAGATCGTGGGATGATTTGTGTATTTGTATTCGCCGGTTCGGAATAATAAACTTATCTTACACGGCGTATATTTCAACCTTAATGATAATAGTAACACACCTTATTTCTGCCAGAATTTTTGGCTTCATACAAAGCGGCATCGGCGTATGAAACAACTTTATCCGCTGATTCATCATCAATTTTGCTGCAATATACACCGATACTGATCGTCATTTTTTCCTTTAACTCATATGAGTTTGGTATTGTCGTACCATTCTCTACATTTCGCCTAATTCGCTCTGCAACAACAATTGCCTCATCTTTATCGTTACACTTAAGAAGGATCGCAAATTCTTCGCCACCTACTCTGGCAAAAATATCCGTATCTCTGATTGATTTATTGATAATATCAACAATACTGATTATCACTCTGTCACCTTCCTGATGACCGTAGGTATCGTTAATCCGTTTGAATTTATCAATATCCAGAACCATTACACATACTGCGCCTTTTGCTAATGATGATTTTAATGACTTATAGAATAGTTTACGATTATATATTTTAGTCATTGCGTCTTTAATAGCTGAATCCGTTTCTTTTTTTAAGATGATGAAGGTGTTGTACATCAGTATTGAGATTATACACAGGGCACTTATCACCTCAATCCCCCGGCTAACATACCAAATATACATGCTATATTCATCCAGGCTCAGAAGTAGTACATTGGTCAATATTGCTGAACAACACAGTAGCCCTATACTTTTCCACAAGATGTTATGCGTTCTGGTTTTAATGATTAAATACAACAGGACCAGTCCCCAGGATACAATAAGCGAATAAATGTACCCAATATGCCAGTGCACAGTGACATTATCAGGCTTCAGGCTTGTGATCTCGAGTGTAAAATTAGGGTTGTAACTGGCCAGAGCGTGCGCCACCACTGAGATAACAAGCATGATTAAAAAAGACAGAACGATATAGCAAGGTTCTCTTTCTTTGGTTTCAATAACTGTCGAGGATGCTTTATAAGATTTTAATGAAACAAATAGCAGAGCGATGAAACTAATCTGCCGAAAGTAATAGAATATGGCTATATCGTTAGTTCTTTTTTCGATTGAGGCATAATCATTAATCAAGTCCTGAACGATGTAGATAGTCTCGATGAAAAATATGTTATTCCCAAGAAACGCCATACCTAATATCATAAGGCAGGTGAGATCTTTTCTACAAAGATACTGGAATAACATAAACAGGAAAATTATCCCATATAAAAAGAACAACCCTACAATTATAATCAGATATACTGTTTGCGGGACACTTTGTATCGTTAATTTAAATTGTGTAAGACACACTCCACCAAGAACATAGCTAGCCAAACAGATTATATAGAAAGCCATTAACCTTCTATTATTTGAATTGCCGTTATCCATAACAACCTTAAGGGCTTTCTTAATTTTGCATTTTATATAATAAAGCATAAGATTTTGCAAACTATTATATCTGCACAGATTCAATGACACTAATTCATTTCTTATTTAATGGTTTCTTATAGATTTATAACCTTTGTCATTAATAATATTTTATTATGTATACTATTTAAGTATCACTCACACCATTCACAGCCCCCATACACAAAAGATACTTTGTCACTACCAGAGGCACCACTAAGTTTAGCCACTTTCATTGATTGCCCCTGCGACACTTCCGTATTGTGCATTAATTTTCTTCTTTATTTTTATTAAGTTATGAAATATTACGTCATAAGCGATCGGATTCCCCCTCTAAAAAAAATAAAAAATAACGTTTAACACTGAAGATTTCCTTATATATCGTCATTTTTTAATTTTTCGATTTTCATTACTACATTGAGAAACACATACATTACTATTTTTTCTTGAATTTTTTTCCTGATATTACGTCGGCTTCAGTATCTGCCAATGTAAATTTTTCATAAACAACCGAAGTTACTTCCCCCCAGTCTCGTAGGCATTGCAGGCAGTCATCATCTGATTGAGTGAGCCATGCAGCTAACGGGTTTGACGCTCTGCGGATCGCCGTCTATAGATTGAATCTATCCCCCCTTTACTGTTCGCCTTAGGAGAAGAAATATGGCAAAGAATGACATGAATTTTTATGCCACGTTGGAAGAGGCTATTGATGCAGCTCGTGAAGTGTTTCTGGCTGATAACCCTGACCTTGAGTCAGACGACGCCAGCGTTCAACAGCTAAGCGTCCAAAAATACGTGCTACAGGATGGCGACATTATGTGGCAGGCGGAATTCTTTGCTGACGAGGATGATGTAGATGGTGAATGCCTTCCAATCCTGAGCGGAGAAGCGGCCCAGAGCGTTTTTGATGGCGACTATGATGAAATTGAAATCCGCCAGGAGTGGCAGGAAGAAAATACGCTTCACGAATGGGATGAAGGTGAATTCCAGTTGGAACCTCCCCTTGATACTGAAGAGGGGCAGACCGCAGCCGATGAATGGGACGAGCGATAATTACTCGTAAGGTCCATGATGTATGTCGAGCGGCAGCAGCAACGTATCAAACACCAGCGTAAATGGCAGATCGAGGATAGTGACGTAGCGCCATGCGGAGTCCCTAACATCCCATTGCACGCCAGGATAGTATTGGTTTCCGTGTCCTTGCCCTGGGATGGTACGACTAATAATGCTGCCGCATCCGCTCAGGAAGAAGATCATTATTCCTACAGCCAATATTCGCACCTGCTACCTCACGACTCATTCTATTCAATATAAATAAATATCCTCCGGCATAGCCGGAGGTTTTTCTGATGCGCCTATAAGGCTCTGTTACCAGCCGCGCCCTAACAGGCGCATACGATCTGACATTTGCATCAGACTTCGTTACTTACGGCCCGTAAACGGGCTACCCGGATAAGGGATCGATAACTGCTCGCCCATTTTATCCTCTGCAAGCTGGTGCTTTATGTATTCCTGTATCCTTGCCGTGTTCTTACCCACCGTATCTACGTAATACCCACGACACCAGAACTCCCTGTTCCTGTATTTAAACTTCATATCACCAAACTGCTCATACAACATCAGACTGCTTTTACCTTTCAGATAACCCATAAAACCGGATACGCTCATTTTGGGCGGGATTTCCACAAGCATATGGATATGATCTGCACAGCATTCCGCTTCCAGGATCCGCACGTTTTTCCACTCACACAGCTTTCTTAAGATGCTGCCTATCGCCCTACGTTTCTCCCCGTAGAATGCTTGTCTTCGGTATTTGGGCGCAAAAACTATGTGATATTTACAGTTCCATCGGGTGTGCGCTAAGCTCTTTTCGTCCCCCATTGGGACCCCCTTTTGATTTCTTGTTTAACCCTTGCAGTTGCCAGACCGCAAGGTGTTTTAACAAATCAAAAGGGGTTTTAATAACTGGCCCAAAGCTGAAAGCTTTCCGGAACCCCCAGCCTAGCTGGGGGTTTTCTGTGCACAA
>NZ_JAOWGR010000039.1:0-1290 GCF_030333015.1 Citrobacter sp. Cpo012
TTAACGCTGAGGTGTGATGACGAGGCACTACGGTGCTGAAGTAACAAATGCCCTGCTTCCAGGAAAAGCCTCTAAGCATCAGGTAACACGAAATCGTACCCCAAACCGACACAGGTGGTCAGGTAGAGAATACCAAGGCGCTTGAGAGAACTCGGGTGAAGGAACTAGGCAAAATGGTGCCGTAACTTCGGGAGAAGGCACGCTGATATGTAGGTGAAGTGGTTTACCCATGGAGCTGAAATCAGTCGAAGATACCAGCTGGCTGCAACTGTTTATTAAAAACACAGCACTGTGCAAACACGAAAGTGGACGTATACGGTGTGACGCCTGCCCGGTGCCGGAAGGTTAATTGATGGGGTTATCCGTAAGGAGAAGCTCTTGATCGAAGCCCCGGTAAACGGCGGCCGTAACTATAACGGTCCTAAGGTAGCGAAATTCCTTGTCGGGTAAGTTCCGACCTGCACGAATGGCGTAATGATGGCCAGGCTGTCTCCACCCGAGACTCAGTGAAATTGAACTCGCTGTGAAGATGCAGTGTACCCGCGGCAAGACGGAAAGACCCCGTGAACCTTTACTATAGCTTGACACTGAACACTGGTCCTTGATGTGTAGGATAGGTGGGAGGCTTTGAAGTGTGGACGCCAGTCTGCATGGAGCCATCCTTGAAATACCACCCTTTAATGGCTGGTGTTCTAACGTAGACCCGTAATCCGGGTTGCGGACAGTGTCTGGTGGGTAGTTTGACTGGGGCGGTCTCCTCCTAAAGAGTAACGGAGGAGCACGAAGGTTAGCTAATCCTGGTCGGACATCAGGAGGTTAGTGCAAAGGCATAAGCTAGCTTGACTGCGAGAGTGACGGCTCGAGCAGGTGCGAAAGCAGGTCTTAGTGATCCGGTGGTTCTGAATGGAAGGGCCATCGCTCAACGGATAAAAGGTACTCCGGGGATAACAGGCTGATACCGCCCAAGAGTTCATATCGACGGCGGTGTTTGGCACCTCGATGTCGGCTCATCACATCCTGGGGCTGAAGTAGGTCCCAAGGGTATGGCTGTTCGCCATTTAAAGTGGTACGCGAGCTGGGTTTAGAACGTCGTGAGACAGTTCGGTCCCTATCTGCCGTGGGCGCTGGAGAATTGAGGGGGGCTGCTCCTAGTACGAGAGGACCGGAGTGGACGCATCACTGGTGTTCGGGTTGTCATGCCAATGGCATTGCCCGGTAGCTAAATGCGGAAGAGATAAGTGCTGAAAGCATCTAAGCACGAAACTTGCCCCGAGATGAGTTCTCCCTGAC
>NZ_JAOWGR010000039.1:1340-156924 GCF_030333015.1 Citrobacter sp. Cpo012
GACGTTGATAGGTCGGGTGTGTAAGTGTAGCGATACATTGAGCTAACCGATACTAATGAACCGTGAGGCTTAACCTTACAACGCCGAAGATGTTTTGGCGAAGAGACAGACACAAGATTCAGTTTGATTACAGATTACATCGACATGCAAAAGCGTGTTGATAAACAGAATTTGCCTGGCGGCTGTAGCGCGGTGGTCCCACCTGACCCCATGCCGAACTCAGAAGTGAAACGCCGTAGCGCCGATGGTAGTGTGGGGTCTCCCCATGCGAGAGTAGGGAACTGCCAGGCATTAATTAAAGTGAAGAAGCCCATCCTGCCGGATGGGCTTTTTTGCGTCTGTGCGGGATGAAAACCGCCGGATGCGGCGTACCGCCTTATCCGGCCTGCAGGGGCCGGGCTGAACGTATTTTGTAGGCCTGATAAGCGCAGCGCATCAGGCACATCACAACACCGCACCATCGGGTGCAAAGCTATATCCTGAGCCTCCATAACACAAGCCATCCTGCGGTATATGCAGTAAACCCCCAATCTGAATTTTCTGTATTACCTCCCGAAAATATCAGGATCGCCTGCGACAGTTACGTGTACCTTTATCTATAAGTAAGGGTCTATCCGGAGAATAAAGTGTTCGGAAAAATGGTATTAAACTACATGCCAGGGCTAAAAAATTTATTAGCGTACGATAAAAGCTGGCTAAAACATGATGTTAAAGCCGGGTTATCCGTTGCTGCCGTAGCACTACCGGTTGCGATTGCTTACGCTGAGTTGGCGGGAGTCGGGGCTATCGTCGGGTTATATTCCTGCGTTTTGCCAATGCTAGCTTATGCGCTGTTTGGTTCTTCCCGCCAATTGATTGTTGGTCCTGATGCCACGACCTGCGCGGTGATTGCGGCCGTTGTGGTTCCTCTTTCTGCCGGAAACCCAGAACTTCACTGGCAGTTGACAATTGTCATGACTGTGATGATGGGGGGATGGTGCCTGCTTGCCAGTAAATTTCGCCTGGGTGCGCTTGCTGACTTGCTTTCGCATCCCATTCTAACGGGTCTGCTTAACGGGGTTGCCGTGACGATTATTGTCGGGCAACTCGGTAAGGTGTTGGGGATTACGCTTGATGAAGAGCAAGTGATTGAGAAGATCATTGCCCTGCCTGGCCGACTCTCAGAAATTCATTTATTAACCTTAGGGATCTCCATCCTAACGTTAGCGATTTTAATAGCTATCAAGACGTTTCGTAGCCAATGGCCAGCACCGTTGATTGCTATTGTGATAACAACGGCGCTGGTATGGATTACATCTGCGCAGCAGTATGGGATTGCCACTATTGGGGGATCGGGCTTTCAGTCTGGTTTGCCCGTCGTTCACTGGGGATCGTTTCAGCCTGGTCTGGCGCGTGATTTATTGATCCCTGCGCTGAACCTGGCGTTAGTCAGTTTTGTTAGCCTGATGCTCACCGCTCGCAGTTTTGCCGCAAAAAACGGATACGAAATAAATGCTGATGCTGAGTTCAGGGCTTTGGGTGTCGCGAATCTAATGTCTGGTTTATCTCAGGGGTTTGCGATTAGCGGAGCCGATTCCCGGACTGCGGTAAATGATTCCTCTGGAGGGAAAAGCCAGCTTGTTTCCGTTGTTGCTGCCTTAATCATCGGAATCGTCGTGGTATTTTTCACGCAGCCATTACAATTTATTCCGGTATCTGCATTAGGCATTGTTCTAATTTATGCATCGTGGTCATTAATTGATTTACGCGGGCTCTGGAACCTGAGGCGAAGAAATAAACCCGCATTTCGCCTGGCGTTCTTCACCTTTGGCTGTGTTCTGATTATTGGTGTTATTCAGGGGATTGGCCTTGCGGTATTGTTGGGTCTGTTGCAGTTCCTGCGCACAGTTTTCCGTCCTACTGAACACTTATTGGGAATTGACGAAAATGGGATGATTCACTCATTAGGTAATTCAACTGATGTGAAAATGATCCCTGGCGTGTTGATGTACCGATTTAACTCACCGCTGACCTATTTTAATGTGGCCTATTTTAAGCGCCGCGTTTTGAATTTAGTCGATGGTGCAGTACTACAACCTAAATGGGTGGTCATTGACGCCGTTTCTTGCTTTACCTATTCAGATATCAGCGTTCTGGCAACCATTAATGAGTTAAAACGGGACCTGAAGGGGCGGCAGATTAAGTTAATTCTTGCGGGCCGGAAAACGGAGTTAACACGCTGGTTTAAGGAGAGTCGACCGACAATGAAAGATGACGACATGATTCTGGCACCAGACCTTTATTTGGCGCTCCGGTTCATTCAAAGCAAAGAAAGCATGAGTGAGGGTGAATCTGGCGTTGTTGAATAAAGCAGATTTAGGTAAATGATCAGGCTGGATGGAAGGTGCCTGTGGCGATGAACATGCCCTGGCACCCATTTTGCTAAAGGGCGATCAGCATCCGCGCGGGGACGGTGAGATCCCCGGCAGAGCATTGATACCGACATACTACCTGAAATATAGACAGCGTGACTGTTGTTAACCTTACGCTATGAATGCGACAGATCGCTTAAATGCTTTCCTTCCCATTGCTGGCTTCGAGCTCGCGGATCAAGCGCTTGTTGATCTTGCCGACGCTGGTTTTGGGAATTTCCGGGACTATCCTTATCTGTCGTGGGATCGCCCATTTATTGATGTGGCCGCGGTCGACGAATCCTTGCAGATGTGCCGCTATGGCCTGCGGCTCCAGGTCTTCCCCTTCCTTGCAAACCACCAGAGCCAGGGGGCGTTCGCCCCACTGTTCATCAGGTATCCCGACGACGGCTACCGACCTGACAGCCGCGTGTGAGCTGATGAGGCTCTCCAGCTCCAGCGTGCTTATCCACTCACCGCCCGTCTTGATTACGTCTTTGATGCGATCCTTTATTTCCACTATCCCATGGGGATCGATAGAGGCAATGTCGCCGGTATGCAGCCAACTGCCATTCCATAGCTCAGCTCCTTTCTCGGGTTCCTTCAGGTAGCCCTGAGTCAGCCAAGGGGCTCGCACCACTATTTCACCCAGGGCTTCGCCGTCGTGCACTACCTCCCGACCTTCGCCATCGACGATACGCAGATCCACCAACGGAACAGGCAGGCCGGTCCGAATCCGCAGGGGTAACTGCTCATCCATGGGAAGGGCCAGCTCGGCATCGCTTAAGTGGGTCATACAGAGCAGGGGACAGGTTTCAGACATACCATAGCCAGCGTGAATGCGTATGCCCTTATGGTGGGCCTGTGTCGCCAGTCCAAGGGACAGTGAACTGCCACCCAGCAACATCTTCCATCCCGACAGATCGGTCCGTGTGGCTTCGTCGCACTCGAGGATCATTTGCAAGATGGTTGGCACACAGTGCGAGAAGGTTACACCCTCATCGTGATAGAACCGCACCAGCTTGTTGGGTTCGTAACGACCGGGGTAGACCTGCTTCACACCCAGCATTGTTGCGACATAGGGAGCGCCCCAGGCGTGCACGTGAAACATAGGAGTGATCGGCATGTAGACATCGTTCGATCGTAGCAGCGACTGTCCCTCGTGGGCTGCCAGGAGGCCCAGCTCATTGAGCGTGTGCAGGACCAGCTGACGATGGCTGAAGTAGACCCCCTTGGGATTGCCCGTGGTTCCAGTGGTGTAGAACAAGGTCGCTACCGAGTTTTCATCGAAGTCGGGGAAGTCAAAGCGATCTCTCGCTGCGGCCAGAAGGGTCTCATATTCCCCCAGCACCGGCAGGCTGGTTGCCTTCGATTCTTCGTCGCTAAGCTGGATGTATCCCCGGACAGTGGTCAGTGTCTCTGCCAGTGACTCGACAACCGGCAAGAAGTCGTCGTGCACCAGTACCAGGTTGTCCTCGGCATGATTCATGGTGTAAGCGATTTGGTCCGCCGAGAAGCGGACGTTCACCGTGTGTAGCACGGCACCAATCATAGGCACCGCGAAGAAGCACTCGAGGGCGCGATGGCTGTCCCAATCTAGCAGGGCTACGGTGTCTCCAGGCATGACACCGGCCGCTGTCAGCATGTTTGCCAGGCGATGGATGCGCTGTTTGAGGGTGCGATAGTCGTAACGCAGCTTGTCGGCGTAGACGATTTCTCGCTCGGGATGAGAACGCCCACCCGACAGCAGCAAGCTCTTGATCAGCAGCGGATAGGCATGGGCTCCCTGCGCTGACTGTATGACTCTTGTTTTCACCATCCAGATTCCTCGTTGACTCATTATTTGCTCGGTATGATGGCAATTGTAGATGAAGGTTGGTATTTACTCCCTGGCGTTTGCTTCAGATGTCGAGGCGGCGCACCAGCTCCAGTCCCTGGGGATGAATGTGCGTACCCTACAACGCCATCTGGAAGAGGGGGGCGACCTTCAGCGAGCTTATCAATGAAATGCGGCGCGACCTGGCGCTCCCGCAACAGTATTGTGCCCAAGGTTGTTCAGATAAATTACTCAAATTTAGCCTACGGTTAAGCACGCCAGACAAAGAGGTGTGCCTGATACCGCCATATTTTTTGCAGTACCATCGTGGTTCCAGTGAAAGGTTTAAGTGTCGTGATGAGGTGGGGTGGGAGTCGCTGTGGGCAGAACGATAAGAAATCTTGCGGAGCCCTGAAAGCAAAAAACCCGCCATAGGCGGGTTCTTCTAAATAGTGGTGCCCGGACTCGGAATCGAACCAAGGACACGGGGATTTTCAATCCCCTGCTCTACCGACTGAGCTATCCGGGCAACGGGGCGCATTAAACCGTATTCACGTCTGTCAGTCAATCAAATTTCTGGAAACATTGTTCAACCGCTTAATATTGCGGCAATCTGCATGGTTATGCCTGAAGTTTGCACAAATCTATCCGGCAGAGACGACGAAAACAGATAATGCTCGCTTAGGTCAGCGCACCGCCCATTCGGCACTGGGCAAAGCGCAGGATATCTTCAGCCAGGCGGTGTGCCGTTTCGACATCAGCATGGCTACGATTAACCAGCATGCGGCTCAGGCAGCCTTCCAGCACCAGTTCCATCTGTTTGGCGACCATTGCCGGGTCGTCAACTTCCAGCGTCGTCAGCAGCTCATGGGTGAAGTCATGTGCCGCCTTTTTTTGCTGATCGGCTAACTGATGGATCGGATGCCCGGGATCGGGGTAAAACGTACAGGCGGCGATGAACAAACAGCCGGGATAGCGATTATTGCTCACGCATTCGGACAGCGCAGTGTAGCGCGCCAGTAATTTCTGCTCAGCGCTCAGCGTGTCATCCAGTAAAAGCTGACGCCGCCAGATATCCACCCGCTGGCTGAGGTAACGCAGCGCATCGTACAGAATGGCCTCTTTATCGGGCCAAAAGCGCTGCAGTTCATCCAGAGGATAATCGATGCGTTCGGCCACCATTTCCAGCGTGGTATTGGCTATCCCTTGCACCTCAAGTAATTTCAGGGCTTCTCCCAGGACATCTTCACGTTGCACGGTATTCTCCTCCGTATTTCCTGTTGCAAGTGTCGCTCACGGTTGGCGATCGCGCAAATGTGCGCTGAAGGTCGCGGCATCCATAAAGCCCGTAACCCGAGCTTCCGGGTGCTCTTTCCCCTCGGCATCAAAGAACAAGATAGTCGGCAAACCTAAAACCTGTAGATGTTTCAGGAGTGCGACATCCTGTGCATTGTTTGCTGTCACATCCGCCTGCAATAGCACTGTGTTGCCTAGCGCTTGCTGAACCTGCGGATTACTGAACGTGTATTTTTCAAATTCCTTACAGGCTACACACCAGTCGGCATACAGATCCAGCATGACTGGCCTGCCTTTAGCTTGCGCCAGTGCTTGATTTAACGCATCTATCGATGCCACCGGCGTGAAGTTAAGATGTGCCTGGGTTTGAGCATATGGCGCGCCGAACGCCCAGTCTTGCAATGGACGCACGCTTACCAGTGCTGCGGCTAACAGGACAATCTGCACGATACGCATCCAGGCGTGCTTTGCCTGTAGGCTGGTGATCAACGCCCAGCCAAAGAACGCGACGCCTAGCAGTGACCATAAGCGAACGCTCCACTCGTCGCCAACGATACGTTCGAGCAAGAAGACGGGAAGCGCCAGAATGACAAAGCCAAAAGCGGTTTTGACATGTTCCATCCATGGGCCACTTTTAGGCAGCAAGCGGTTGCCAAATACGGTAATCAGCATCAGGGGTAATCCCATCCCCAACGCATACAGATACAGTGTGCCACCTCCCAGCCACATGTTCCCGCTCTGAGCGATATACAGCAAAATCGCGCTTAGCGGGGCCGTTGTGCAAGGAGAACAGATGAGGCCAGCAATCGCCCCCATCGCAAAGACGCTGCCGGGAGATCCGCCTTGCTGGCGGTTACTCATTAGCGTGAGACGCGTTTGCAGTGATGAAGGCAATTGCAGCGTGAACAAGCCAAACATCGACAGAGCCAGCAGCGTAAAGATGACGGCAAGACCAATCAGGACGTAGGGATGCTGAAGCGCAGCCTGGAACTGCAAACCGGCGGCTGCAACAACCAAACCCAGCGCGGTATAGGTGAGCGCCATCCCTTGAACGTAGATAAACGTCAGCAGCAGTGCCCGTCCGGTTGATAAGCGCTGCTTGCCACCCAGTACGATACCGGAAATCAACGGATACATCGGCAGTACGCAAGGCGTAAACGCGATACCAATTCCGATCAGCAATGCCCACAGCGCGGAGAAGGGGAGTTGGGCCGTGGGCTGCGGTTTCTCTTGCGGATCTGCAGTGGCTGGGGCTGGTGCAGGGGCCGCCGCGGAACCAGAAGACACTTCACTTAATGGCACCGTTTTTGTTTCTGGTGGATAGCAAAATCCAGCGTCGGCGCAGCCCTGATATGTGACCGTTAATGTTGCGCCAGACTTAGCCTGATTGACCGTGATCGGGACAGTCAGCTGTTTACGGTAAATCTCACTTTTGCCGTAAAACTCATCTTCATGCCAGACGCCTGGTGGCAGTTTTACCTCAGCAATATCGGCCTGAGATGGCGTAATGCTTATCTGTTTGCGATACAGATAGTAGCCATCTTTAACCTGCCATGTGAGGTTCAGATCGTGTTGGTTTTGCTGAAAATCAAAAACAAACGCCCGATCGGCAGGAACAAACTGCGAGCGGCCAGGCGCGTCAAATAATCCGGCAAAGGTAGATGTGCTGCACAGCAGCAGGATCAGCGTAAGGATGCGTTGAGCCATGAGCGGTAATCAAAGTCTCCGTGAGTGACGGGTAAAACCAGAAGTTCAGGCGTTTGATACGGATGATGTGACTTCAGGCAATCGAGAAGGGCTTGCTGGTGTGTGACGGTGGTTTTTAAAATCATCTGGACTTCATATTCCTGTTCCAGTTTGCCTTCCCAATAGTAGAGGGAGGTCGCACCGGGTAGCAGGGTCACGCAAGCAGCCAGCTTTTCCGCCAGCACTTTGGCGGCGAGATCCTGGGCGGTTGCTTCATCCGGGGCGGTACAGAGCACCACAACGGTATCGGGGATGGAAATATCCTGACTCTTTACATCAAGCATAAACACCTCGAAAGAACAGAGTAACCAGCAAAAGAGTGGTCACTATACAACGGACGAGGGAAGGATGTTAGTTAAAGCGGGGTGGGGAGGAGGAACTGCAGGGCGCCCAGGCACCCTGCAGGAAAAACTTACAGCATGAAGCTGCCCAGCAAGAAGCCGAAGCAGACAGCCAGAACCACACCCAGAGTACCCGGGATGAAGAACGGATGGTTAAAGACGAATTTACCGATGCGAGTTGTACCGGTGTCATCCATCTGAACTGCCGCAACCAGAGTTGGGTAGGTTGGCAGAATGAACAGGCCAGAAACCGCGGCGAAAGACGCAACAGCAGTCAGTGGGGAAACGTTCAGAGCCAGAGCCATCGGCATCAGTGCTTTAGCGGTTGCAGCCTGAGAGTACAGCAGTGCAGAAGCAAAGAAGAAGATGACAGCCAGCAGCCACGGATGACCCTGAATTACGCTACCTGCAGTATCTTTGATCCAGTCAATGTTGTGAGATACGAAGGTATCACCCAGCCATGCAACACCCAGGATACAAATACAGGCGCTCATACCGGCTTTGAAAGTGCTGGAGTTCAGGATGGAGTCAGTTTCAACGCGGCAGATGATCGTGGTCAGCGTCGCGATGCTCAGCATGATGATCAGGATTGCGTTGGTGGTGTTCATCAGCGGCTTAGCGACCAGACCGAGGCTTGGGCTGTTGACGATCGCATATACGACGACACAAACCACGCCCAGCAGGAACAACCAAACAGAAGTTTTTGCGCCCGCTTTGATTTCAACTTGTCTTTCACCACGCAGTTCAACCAGGCCTTCTTCCAGACGCTTACGATAAATCGGATCGTCAGACAGTTTGGAGTTGAACAGCGCAGTTACCAGGAAGGACATGACCAGAACAGCCAGCAGGGTGGAAGGAATGACCACGGACAGCAGGTGAATGTAGCTGATGCCATGACCTTCCATTACGGAAGACATGTAAACCACGGCTGCGGAGATTGGAGAAGCCGTAATCGCAATCTGTGCAGAAACCACTGCAGTAGAGAGCGGACGGCAAGGTTTGATCCCTTGTTCTTTCGCAACTTCAGCGATAACTGGCAGTGTTGCCAGAGAGATGTTGCCGGTACCTGCGAAGATAGTCAGGAAATAGGTCACGATAGGTGCAAGGATCGTGATGTATTTCGGGTTTTTACGCAGCAGTTTTTCAGTTTGATGAACCAGATAGTCCAGACCACCTGCAATCTGCATAGCTGAAATGGCAGCGATAACCGCCATGATGATGGAAATAACATCGAACGGGATATTACCGGGTTTTACGCCGATAGCGGCGAGAACCAGAACACCCAGCCCACCTGCAAATCCAATACCGATACCCCCAAGTCTGGCACCTAAAAAGATTGCCAGCAAAACGATGATAAGTTCTAAAACTATCATATTAGCCTTCCTTGTTGTTTAACAAGTTGATATTAAATTGTTGTTTTTAAGTAACTTCGAGTAAGAAAAAAGGCACGTCATCATGACGTGCCTTCTCCGGTACTACCCTACACGATTACTGTTCGCTTTCATCAGTATAACGTTTTGCTTTATAAGCAGGGTGCATCAGGTTCTGTGCAGAGAAGATATCGTCCAGTTCAGACTCGGTCAACAGACCGCGCTCCAGGACAACTTCACGTACGCTCTTACCGGTTTCGGCACAAATTTTACCGACGATGTCGCCGTTGTGGTGACCAATGAACGGGTTGAGGTAAGTAACGATGCCGATGGAGTTGAATACAAACGCTTCACAGACTTCTTTGTTAGCAGTGATACCACTAACGCATTTTTCCAGCAGGTTGTAGCAAGCATTGCTCAGAATGTGAATGGATTCAAACATTGCCTGACCAATGACCGGCTCCATTACGTTCAGCTGCAGCTGACCAGCTTCAGATGCCATGGTTACAGTGATGTCGTTACCGATGACTTTGAAGCACACCTGGTTTACGACTTCCGGAACAACCGGGTTCACTTTAGCTGGCATGATAGAAGAACCAGCTTGCAGTTCCGGCAGGTTGATCTCGTTCAGACCCGCACGCGGACCAGAGGAGAGCAAACGCAGGTCGTTACAGATTTTGGACATCTTCACAGCCAGACGTTTCAGTGCGCCGTGCACCATAACGTATGCGCCACAGTCAGAAGTTGCTTCAATCAGGTCTTCTGCAGGAACACAGGCGAAGCCGGTGACTTCAGCCAGTTTCTGTACTGCCAGCGGAGAGTACTCTTTCGGCGTGTTCAGACCAGTACCGATTGCTGTCGCGCCGAGGTTAACTTCCAGCAGCAGCTCAGCGGTACGGCTAATGTTTTTCACTTCTTCTTTCAATAGTACGCTAAAAGCATGGAATTCCTGACCGAGGGTCATCGGTACAGCATCCTGCAGCTGGGTACGACCCATTTTCAGGATGTCCTGGAATTCAACAGCTTTTTTCTCGAAGCCTTCGCGCAGCTGGTTCAGTGCATCAACCAGTTTGATGATGGATGCGTATACAGCGATACGGAAGCCAGTTGGGTATGCGTCGTTGGTAGACTGACATTTGTTAACGTGGTCGTTCGGGTTCAGGTACTGATATTCACCTTTCTGGTGACCCATCAGTTCCAGACCGATATTGGCCAGAACTTCGTTGGTGTTCATGTTGACGGAGGTACCCGCACCACCCTGGTAAACGTCTACCGGGAACTGATCCATGCATTTTCCGTTATTCAGGACTTCATCACACGCCGCGATGATGGCATTTGCCACACTCTTAGGAATGGTTTGCAGCTCTTTGTTGGCCATAGCCGCTGCCTTTTTAACCATTACCATACCGCGAACAAATTCAGGAATATCGCTGATTTTGTTGTTGCTAATGTAGAAGTTTTCAATCGCTCTCAGAGTGTGGACACCGTAGTAGGCGTCCGCTGGAACTTCCCTGGTACCCAACAAGTCTTCTTCGATACGAATGTTGTTTAACATGTGAACCTTCTTTTTCAAGCTGCCAATGATTTGACTAAACACACAGGATATATGTGATTTCGATTGTTTCTCGACCGACGATTATCCCCTGCATCGGTCTGATACCCGAGATCATATGCTGGTTCAGGATTTCTACCGTAATCTGGATCACTTAAAGCGTGGAATTTACCCCTTATTTATTATTCTGTGAAATGGATCACCCCTTTGTGATTAACCCCAAATATTAGTGTACAAGCCACTTGAAATTTTGCTAACCACCACAATATCAAATCGATGCGATTAACATAATTTTTCGAACAGAAGTTGAACAAAACGGCTGTTATTAACAGGAGATCCCTTTGCGCTGGATACCATTACTTGCCATTTTTCTCTATGTTTACATAGAGATATCTATCTTTATTCAGGTTGCCCATGTGATGGGCGTCCTGATGACGCTGATTTTGGTTATTTTTACATCGGTTATCGGTATGTCTCTGGTTCGTAATCAGGGATTTAAGAACTTTTTACTGATGCAACAGAAAATGGCGGCAGGTGAAAGTCCGGCTGCAGAAATGATCAAAAGCGTATCGCTGATTATTGCCGGTCTGCTGTTGGTGCTGCCCGGATTTTTCACCGATTTCCTCGGTCTTCTTCTTTTATTACCCCCGGTGCAAAAACATCTGACGATGAAACTGCTGCCACATTTGCGTTTTTCGCGTATGCCTGGCGGTGGTTTTAGCGCCGGAACGGGTGGCGGTGAGACTTTTGATGGTGAATTTCAGCGCAAGGATGACAAGCGCGACAGCATCGAACATAAAGACGATCGTCGGGATTAAGCATCAGTATGTAGGCCGGATAAGCGTTAGCGTCATCCGGCAAAAGTGTTTATAGGCCGGATGGTGGCGTCAACGTTGCCTTATCCGGCCTGCGGGGTAAAAACAGCCACAGTCCTGCCAGCATAATCAACGCGTACAGACTCTTCCAGCCGACCATCGCCAGTAGCAGTAGGCACAGCAGACCGCCAATGACCGCCAGTGCGCGATAATGCCCTTTCAGTAATCGACACCCCGCCAACATGCACAGCAAATAAATCATAATAAAGATGCCGTTGGCGTAGACGATTAACGCATCGAGATTGATTTGCAGCATATAGATGCACAGAGTACTGATTACGCAGCAGCCCAATACGGCGTTTAGCGCATTGCGCGGAAGGTGTCGGGGGGACAGACGAGCCAGATAACTCTCCGGCTTATACTGCGCTTGCGACCAGACCAGCCGGGCGAAGCTTTGTATATAAATGTTGAGGCTGGCAAAACAGGCCAGATAACCAATGATGCAGGCGACCCACAGAGCCTGTACACCAAACAGCTGCACGACGATCTCTGGCAGCGACGCTGCGGCCGCCATTTGCTCGCCGTAGGCACCAAAATGGAGAACGACAACGGTGCATGCCCAATAAACAGACCCTGCCAGCAGCAGGCCGATCATCAGTGCGCGTGGGAAGTCTCGCTCCGGATTTTTGAATTCAGACGCCAGGTGAGCAAACGCTTCAAGGCCGACAAAGCACCAGAACATGACCGACAACGCGGCGAACAGGCCGGGAAGCTCAATATCGGTAATCGCAGGGAAGGGGATTTCGCCAGGTGTCAGATCGCCCGCCCACCAG
This sequence comes from Citrobacter sp. Cpo012, assembly GCF_030333015.1. Lineage (NCBI taxonomy): Bacteria > Pseudomonadati > Pseudomonadota > Gammaproteobacteria > Enterobacterales > Enterobacteriaceae > Citrobacter > Citrobacter sp. Cpo012. The sequence continues at coordinate 13,500 of NZ_JAOWGR010000039.1, forward strand.
ATAGCAACAATCAGGGCAACAATCAGTCCTGCAATGACCGTTTGTAGATTCGCGCTGGAGCTTGCGCCGCGAGAGCCGATGTACCAAACCAATGCCAGCGTACCGAGCTCAGCCAGCAAAAGCTGCTCGTCATGCCAGCCAAACATCGCCTGACCGAATCCGGCGGCGATATGCAATGCCGCAGGCAAACCGACAGGAATGACCGACAAAAATAGCCATCCGGTGACGCGCTCCAGGCGCGAACCAAAGGCCATGCCGACAAAATGCGCCACACCGCCTGCGCTGGGAAAATGACGACCCAGTACGGCGAAGACAATCGCCACAGGAAAGACCAAAACAATCAGCACCGGCCATGCCCACAGGCTGTTGTTGCCCGCAACCAGTGCGGCCAGCGCGGGGACGGCAAAAACGCCTGTACCTAACAATGATGTCGACAACAGGCCAACGCCCTGAGCCAGTCCCAGCTCTTGTTTCAGTCCGCTCATAAATTGTTATCCGGTTATGTCCATTGATCGGGCTACATCGCAGATTTTTGATGGTATCACAATCAGATTTGCTTATGACGACGTGACTGAAATCGTTATGAAATGTGAGGTGCGTCGGCGTTTTGACGGGATTTTCTGCTGATAAAAAATTTTTTTCGCTTGCCCCCTTGAAGGCACAAAACCCCATCCCCATCTCTCTGGTCACTAGCCGGGAAACCGTTTACGGGCCGGCGTCACCCATAACTGATAAAGACTTTCTCAAAGGAGAGCTATCAATGAGTATTCGTCCGTTACATGATCGTGTGATCGTCAAACGTAAAGAAGTTGAATCCAAATCTGCTGGCGGCATCGTACTGACCGGTTCTGCAGCAGGTAAATCAACTCGTGGCGAAATCATCGCTGTCGGTAAGGGTCGCATCCTGGACAACGGTACCGTACAGCCGCTGGACGTGAAAGTCGGCGATATCGTTATTTTCAACGATGGCTACGGTGTTAAATCTGAGAAGATCGACAATGAAGAAGTGTTGATCATGTCTGAAAGCGACATCCTGGCGATTGTTGAAGCCTAATCCGCGAACGACACTGAACATACGAATTTAAGGGAAAGAGAAAATGGCAGCTAAAGACGTAAAATTCGGTAACGACGCTCGTGTGAAAATGCTGCGCGGCGTAAACGTACTGGCAGATGCAGTGAAAGTTACCCTCGGTCCAAAAGGCCGTAACGTAGTTCTGGATAAATCTTTCGGTGCACCGACCATCACTAAAGATGGTGTTTCCGTAGCACGTGAAATCGAACTGGAAGACAAGTTCGAAAACATGGGTGCGCAGATGGTGAAAGAAGTTGCCTCTAAAGCGAACGACGCTGCAGGTGACGGTACCACCACCGCAACCGTACTGGCTCAGTCCATCATCACTGAAGGTCTGAAAGCCGTTGCTGCGGGCATGAACCCGATGGATCTGAAACGTGGTATCGACAAAGCTGTCGCTGCTGCTGTTGAAGAACTGAAAGCACTGTCCGTACCGTGCTCCGACTCTAAAGCTATTGCTCAGGTTGGTACCATCTCCGCTAACTCCGACGAAACCGTAGGTAAACTGATCGCTGAAGCGATGGACAAAGTCGGTAAAGAAGGCGTGATCACCGTTGAAGACGGTACCGGTCTGCAGGACGAACTGGACGTGGTTGAAGGTATGCAGTTCGACCGTGGCTACCTGTCTCCTTACTTCATCAACAAGCCGGAAACTGGCGCAGTAGAACTGGAAAGCCCGTTCATTCTGCTGGCTGACAAGAAAATCTCCAACATCCGCGAAATGCTGCCGGTTCTGGAAGCTGTAGCGAAAGCAGGCAAACCGCTGCTGATCATCGCTGAAGATGTTGAAGGCGAAGCGCTGGCAACTCTGGTTGTTAACACCATGCGCGGTATCGTGAAAGTCGCTGCGGTTAAAGCACCTGGCTTCGGCGATCGTCGTAAAGCAATGCTGCAGGATATCGCTACCCTGACCGGTGGTACCGTTATCTCTGAAGAGATCGGTATGGAGCTGGAAAAAGCAACTCTGGAAGATCTGGGTCAGGCGAAACGCGTTGTTATCAACAAAGATACCACCACCATCATTGATGGCGTGGGCGACGAAGCTGCAATCCAGGGTCGCGTGACTCAGATTCGTCAGCAGATCGAAGAAGCAACTTCCGACTATGACCGTGAAAAACTGCAGGAGCGCGTAGCGAAACTGGCAGGCGGCGTTGCGGTTATCAAAGTTGGTGCTGCGACTGAAGTTGAAATGAAAGAGAAGAAAGCCCGCGTTGAAGATGCCCTGCACGCTACCCGTGCTGCGGTAGAAGAAGGCGTGGTTGCTGGTGGTGGTGTTGCGCTGATTCGCGTAGCGTCTAAAATTGCCGGCCTGAAAGGTCAGAACGAAGACCAGAACGTAGGTATCAAAGTTGCGCTGCGCGCAATGGAATCCCCACTGCGTCAAATCGTACTGAACTGCGGCGAAGAGCCGTCTGTAGTGGCTAACACCGTGAAAGCGGGTGACGGTAACTACGGTTACAACGCTGCAACTGAAGAATACGGCAACATGATCGACATGGGTATCCTGGATCCAACCAAAGTAACTCGTTCTGCTCTGCAGTACGCGGCTTCTGTTGCGGGTCTGATGATCACCACCGAGTGCATGGTTACCGACCTGCCGAAAAGCGATGCGCCTGACTTAGGTGCTGCCGGTATGGGTGGTATGGGTGGAATGGGCGGCATGATGTAATTGCCTACACCCTGCATCCTTCAGGCTGCAGATGCGTTGGCTGCGTTTGCTAACCCCAGTCACTTACTTGAGTAAGCTCCTGGGGATTAACAAACTGGCCGCCTTCCTGCAACCAGAATGATTTGGGTGCTCATCTCCCAGAATTGAGAAACCCTCGGGCAGAAATGTCTGGGGGTTTTTCTTTTGGTCATCTTTTTAGTATATGATTCAGCTACGGACATAAGGTCCAACTAATTGAATATGGGGAATGACATGCACGTGAAATATTTAGCAGGGATCGTTGGTGCCGCGCTACTGATGGCGGGTTGTAGCTCCAGCAATGAACTGAGTTCTGCCGGGCAAAGCGTCCGTTTTGTTGAAGACAAGCCTGGCGCAGAGTGTCAACTGATCGGCACCGCAACTGGTAAGCAAAGCAACTGGCTCTCTGGCCAGCACGGCGAAGAGGGCGGCTCAATGCGTGGCGCAGCAAACGATCTGCGTAACCAGGCTGCGGCAATGGGCGGTAACGTGATTTATGGCGTCAGCAGCCCATCGCAGGGAATGCTGTCCAGCTTTGTTCCTACCGCCAGCGAGATGATTGGACAGGTTTATAAGTGCCCTAATTGAGAACTGCTGCTGATGCCGGATGGCGACGCTAAAGCGTCTTATCCGGCCTACGGTACGAATGATCGTAGGCCTGATAAGCGCAGCGCCATCAGGCATTCTGAGTCTTATGCGCAGACTGAACGCGTAAATGATGCAATGCGCGCAGGCACTGATCCTGATTGAGCTTTTGCGTCTTATCACCCGTCAACGTTCTGACAAACACCTGGCACGGTACACCGGCAAGTTTTTTCAGCCGCGGGCTGAAGTCGAGAAGACGGCGAGTAATGGCTTCGGCTTCTTTGCTACCGGAAAGGGCGCGAGTTTTCACTACCGAACCACAGAACTGGGCTTTTCCTTTATCATCTGTATAGCGGTAAATAATAGCCAGATAATGATTAAACAGGTTATGTTTCCATTCGGGGTGTGTATAAGAGTCGTATTCCAGATTGTCGTTTTGCTGACAATCAACATCGTACAGCGGCAGGAAATCCAGCAGCGATGTTATTTGTAGCGCGAGTTCTCTCATGCCAGCATTATTTATTGCGTGAATAATTACATGCGCCAACACCTGAATCTGTAATTCATTAACCAGTAATTCGCATGTTTGTCCGTCATGTAACGTCAGAGAAAATGTTAAATTCTCGCCTTTGTCATCCACTAACATCAGCGAATTTATGCGACGGTTAATATCCGCATTTTTTAGTTCATCTTCCTGAATTGACGGAATATTCTCGTGCATTTTTTTGCTGGCTTTATCACATGCCTTTTCATATTGCATACGCTCGTCTTTGTTTAGCTGAGAAATAGCGTACAGCCGGCTCTCCAGCGCGATAAGCAGGTCTCTAAGTCCAAGTGGAGAGAGAAAAAAGAGAGATTCTTTGTTTCTTGGTTCTTTTATTTTTAATGCCATGGCAACAAATTCATTCTTTTGGCGAATAATGCCAGTATTAACGCCCTTAATACTTATAGCCATAAAAGGTTCTCCCTAACCATATATTTATTAATATTCTGCATTTGAAACTATTGATAAAATTTACGAATGAATAATTGAACTGCGCTAATTAAAATAGCACAGATTAAAAGCGAGGCTCCACTTGTGGGTATTTAAATAATAAGTAATCGTGGTGAGTGTCCGGAATCGGACACTCAGTAATAGCTATTGTTGACGTAACTGCAGATCCAGCGGTGTTTTACTTGGCTCTCCACCAATTTCACGTGCCAGTTTGGGGACCATATAGCCGGAAACTAGCGTCAGAAGCTCACGCATAATGCGACGCGCTTCATCGTCGCTGACCATAAAGTGTGCGGCACCCTGCACTTTATCCAGCACGTGCAGGTAATAGGGCATCACACCGGCATCAAACAGTGCGTTGCTAAGGTTAGCCAGGGTTTGTGCGTTATCGTTCACGCCACGCAGCAATACGCTTTGGTTGAGTAACGTAACGCCCACGGCACGCAGACTGCTCATCGCCTGGCGAAACGTCTGATCAATTTCATTGGCATGGTTAATGTGATTGACCAGCAGAATCTGCAAGGAGGAGTGCGCAAAACGCTCGACCAGTCCTTCTGTAATGCGCGCCGGGATCACTATTGGTAAACGGCTGTGAATACGCAGACGCTTAATGTGCGGGATAGCTTCCAGTTGCGTGAGCAACCAGTCCAGTTCGTGGTCCTTGGCCATTAACGGATCGCCACCAGAGAAGATGATTTCATCCAGCTCAGGGTGCGCGTTAATGTAGTCGAGGGCGACCTGCCAGTTGCGCTTATTGCCCTGATTTTCGGCGTATGGGAAGTGCCGGCGGAAGCAATAGCGACAATTTACCGCGCAACCGCCTTTAACCAGCAGCAGTGCCCGATTGTGATATTTATGCAGCAGACCGGGAACCACGCTGTGCTGTTCTTCCAGTGGGTCGGTTGAGTAGCCTGGCGCGGCCACAAACTCTTCCTGGGCAGTCAGTACCTGACGTAAAAGCGGATCGTCCGGGTTGCCTTTCTCCATGCGGGCAATAAACGCACGCGGCACGCGCAGGGCGAAAAGCCGTCTCGCGTCGCGTCCGGCCAACAGTTTTTCATCTGCATCTATGTTCAAAAGATGCAGAAGTTCATCGGGATCGGTCACAACATCGGCAAGTTGCGATAACCAATCTTCTCTGGATGGGGTATTTAGGGTTACAATATGCGCCATTTTGTGGCTTAGCTACCAGTTAACAATTTTCAGAGGGCCTTATGGCAACGTACTATAGCAACGATTTTCGTGCTGGTCTTAAAATCATGTTGGACGGCGAACCTTATGCGGTTGAAGCCAGCGAATTCGTTAAACCAGGTAAAGGCCAGGCGTTTGCGCGCGTTAAGCTGCGTCGCCTGCTGACCGGTACTCGCGTAGAGAAAACCTTCAAGTCTACTGACTCCGCTGAAGGCGCAGACGTAGCCGACATGAACCTGACCTTCCTGTATAGCGACGGTGAGTTCTGGCACTTTATGAATAACACCACTTTCGAACAGCTGGCTGCAGACGAGAAAGCGGTAGGCGATAACGCTAAATGGCTGCTGGACCAGGCTGAATGCATCGTGACCCTGTGGAACGGTCAGCCGATCTCCGTAACTCCGCCGAACTTCGTTGAGCTGGAAGTTGTTGAAACCGACCCAGGTCTGAAAGGCGATACCGCTGGTACTGGCGGCAAACCGGCTACCCTGTCTACCGGCGCAGTCGTTAAAGTTCCGCTGTTCGTACAGATCGGCGAAGTGATCAAAGTGGATACCCGCTCCGGCGAATACGTTTCTCGCGTAAAATAAGTCTTCCATTTGATCTTATGGCGCAGGTTGCTGCGCCATACTTTTTCCAGGGCAGGAATGATGAAACGTCTTCTCGGTCTTGTAATGCTACTCCTTTTCACCAGCACCCTTCTGACAGGATGCAATACCGCGCGCGGCTTCGGTGAAGACATCAAACATCTTGGCAACTCAATATCACACGCCGCCAGCTAATCCTTTCATATAGTCTTAAAAACGGTTGTTTATCCATCACACTCCCGGATCTTGTCTATTATTAAGTAGCTATACACAAACAATATTGGCTAGAAAAGGAAGATGTTATGGTTAAGAAGACAATTGCTGCGATCTTTTCTGTGTTGGTACTTTCTTCCGTTTTAACCGCGTGTAATACCACACGAGGCGTAGGACAGGATATCTCTGAAGGCGGTAGCGCAATCTCTGGTGCAGCGACAAAAGCTCAGCAATAGCAATAATGAAGAACGGTACGACGTCGTGTCGTACCGTTAATCACCCTTCCCTGGGAGTGAAAGGAACGGCGAGAAGCGGTTCCCCAGGTGCAGTTTCATACGGATATTCCGCTTATAGGTGTAGACCGTTTTGCCATGAATGCTGAGCGCGGCGGCAATGGCATTGTTACTCACACCATCCATCCACATTGATAATACTTTCTCCTCTTGCGGCGTAAGCAAAGGCGTGGCGTTTTTGGCTATTTCTAATGCGGGGCGAACCTGAAGCGCTTCCTGAATTGTGTGGGAGAGTGTGTTCAGCGTGGTGTGCTTGGTCAAGACCGAATGGGCTACGGATTGAGAGGGCACGATGGGGGCATGCTGTCTGTCTGCTGATTGCAGTAAAATCAGTGGGATGACGCCACAACTCATAAAAAAAGGTTTAATTGGCGGACTGGAGTGCGTCTCGCTAATAAAACTGTATAAATCCGCGATCACCAGATGCGGTTTCCATTGCAAAATATGCTCTTTTGCTAACAGGAGATTATTGATTCCTGATACCAGAAATGAGGAGCTGAACCTGCCAGAATGATTAAGCAAGGCCTCTATCCCTGTGCGGGTAAAGTGGCACCGGTCAATCACTAAAATTTTAAGCATAAACGTTTCGCATTCAGAAGAGGGGCAATCGACTTTCTGGTTTCAGAAAGCCCTTCATCATAGAGAACTCCGATGAGTGCCAAATGCGGGAACTACGCCGCTAATTATGCTTAATTCTTGCTTTTAGCAGGCAGTGAATAAAAAGGTTGAAATTCATTTTCTTCCGGGCAAAAATGCCATTTCACACATCAGCTTTGCAGGACGACCTGCAAACGCTTCATTCACCGGGGACGGCCCCATAGTTCTGGAGCCTGATATGTCCTGGATCGTTTTATTAATTGCAGGTTTGCTCGAAGTCGTATGGGCGATTGGCCTGAAATACACCCACGGTTTTACGCGTCTTACGCCAAGCATTATCACTATTGCGGCGATGATCGTCAGCATCGCCATGCTCTCCTGGGCAATGCGCACGTTGCCTGTTGGAACAGCTTATGCGGTCTGGACCGGTATTGGCGCTGTTGGGGCGGCCATTACAGGGATTTTACTGCTGGGTGAGTCTGCCAGCCCGGCACGTTTGCTGAGCCTTGGGCTGATCGTTGCTGGCATTATTGGTCTGAAGCTGAGCACTCACTAAGCGCCAGGCTGTTTCACCCAAATCAGTTTATTCACTTCAAACCCTTCCCGGGTCGCGATGGCTAACATTTGCTGTTTCATTTCATCTGAAATAGTCGGGGTCCGTGAAAGGATCCACAGGTAGTCACGATCCGGGCCACAAACCAGCGCGTGACGATATTCCCGGTCGAGTGCAATTACGTTATACCCGCCATAGAAGGGGCCGAAAAAAGAAACCTTAAGCGCGGCTCTGCCTGGGTCGCCGGTGAAATAGGCTTTCCCTTCCGTTTTCTGCCACATCTCCCTGTCAGGGTTATAGCCCTTGTTAATAACGTTGATGCCGCCGTCGTCGCGCAAGCTGTATGTTGCGGTCACTTTATCCAACCCGCGCTCGAAACGATGGTCGAAGCGCGCAATTTCATACCAGGTTCCCAGATAGCGTTTGGCATCAAAGTTATTTACCACGGTAATGCCTTTCGGCGGTGTCGGGGAGCTACACGCGACAACCAGGAATGCAGCCGTAACTGCAGCAACGACGGGCAAAATGCGCATGGGATTTTCCTTGCTGTATTTTTGTTAAGTGTAGATGACAACAGGAAAAAAAGAGAAAGAAAGGAGGCCCAATATCCTGGGCCTCATCGTCAGTTATTGCAGCTTTTCAAGAATGCGCCAGGCCGCCTCGACACGGACAGGGTTAGGATAGCTTTTGTTTGCCAGCATCACGATGCCAAGGTTTTTTTCTGGAACGAAGGCAACGTAGCTGCCAAATCCACCAGTGGATCCCGTTTTATGCACCCATGAGGCTTTCACTGCCGGGGCGGGCGGGTTTACCTCAACGGTGGGAAGCGCTGCCAATGCCACTTTGCTGTCACTGCCGTTGATGATCGAATCAGCTTTCAGCGGCCAGTTCAGCATCTCCCAGCCTAATCCCTGGTACATATCGCCAATACGCCAGTAGCGAGACTGCGCAAGCGCAATGCCCTGCTGGAGCGTTTTCTCCTGAACGCGGCTGGCGTCCATGTTGACCTGAATCCAACGGGCCATATCGGTAACGTTGGATTTCACGCCATAGGCTTCGGCGTCAAGTTGTCCAGGAGTAACGTGTACGGGCTTCCCTTCGCGATAGCCCCAGGCATAATCTTTTTGTTCGTTCTGCGGAACTGTAATCCAGGTATGCGCCAGTTTTAATGGTTGCAGGACGCGTCTGGTCATTGCCTCTTCGTAACTCATTCCTGAGGGTTTCACCGCCAGCGCGCCAAACAGACCAATGCTGGAGTTAGCGTAAAGACGCTTAGCGCCCGGGGCCCATTGCGGCTGCCAGTTTTGATAAAAACGCAGTAATGCGGCTTTATCAGTAACGTCATCGGGGATCTGCAGCGGTAGGCCGCCTGCCGTATAGGTGGCTAAGTGCAGCAGGCTGATACCCTGCCACTGTTTGCCTGTCAGTTCTGGCCAGTATTTCGTGACCGGATCGCTGAGCTTAATTTCGCCGCGGGCGATAGCATCGCCGCCCAACACGCCGTTAAACGTCTTACTGACCGACCCTAGCTCAAACAGCGTTTGCTGCGTGACTGGGTGGTTATTGGCGATATCGGCTTTACCCCAGGTGAAATAATAGGGTTTTCCCTGGTAGATAATGGCAACGGCCATACCCGGAATAGCCTGCTCCTGCATCAACGGGGTGATGGTGCGATTAACGATATCGGCAATCTGTTGTTCTGTTTTGGCGGAGGCAAACGTGGAGAAAGAGGCTGTCAGCAGCAGAGCGCAGCATAACGATTTTTTCATCATGAAATCAGTTCCGTAATTAAAAGCAAAAGGGTGTCCGGGCCCGTCAGACGCAATCAGTGTGTTTGATTTGCACCGTGTTGACAAACGGTTAAATTTAGCAGCAGATATAAGTTTTTCTAACAGGCCGGATGATGACGCGTAGCTATATCCCTCTTAACTCGCTGCGGGCTTTTGAAGCCGCGGCCAGACATCTCAGTTTTACCCGCGCCGCGATTGAGCTCAACGTGACGCATTCTGCCATCAGTCAGCATGTAAAAGCGCTGGAGCAGCAGCTAAATTGTCAGCTTTTTGTGCGCGGTTCTCGTGGATTAATGTTGACGACTGAAGGGGAAAGTCTGTTACCTGTACTTAATGACTCTTTCGATCGTATGGCGGGGATGCTGGATCGTTTTGCCACCAAACAGACCCAGGAAAAACTTAAAATTGGCGTGGTGGGGACCTTTGCGGTTGGGTGTCTGTTTCCTCTACTGGGCGATTTTAAGCGCAGTTACCCGCATATTGATTTGCATATTTCTACCCATAATAACCGCGTGGATCCCGCTGCCGAAGGGCTGGATTATACCATTCGCTACGGAGGGGGAGCCTGGCACGATACCGACGCGCAATATTTATGTAGCGCGTTGATGTCTCCACTGTGTTCGCCAACATTGGCTTCGCAGATTCAAACGCCTGCGGACATCCTGAAATTTCCGTTATTACGATCGTATCGGCGGGATGAATGGACGCTTTGGATGCAGGCCGCCGGAGAGGCGCCCCCGTCACCGACGCACAACGTGGTGGTGTTTGATTCGTCCGTCACCATGCTGGAAGCCGCGCAGGCGGGGATCGGTGTGGCAATTGCGCCAGTCAGAATGTTCACGCATTTACTCAGTAGGGAACGAATCGTTCAACCATTTTTAACGCAGATTGATTTGGGAAGTTACTGGATAACGCGTTTGCAATCGCGTCCGGAGACACCGGCGATGCGTGAATTTTCCCGTTGGTTGACAGGAATGCTGCACAAATAAAAAGGCCCGCCAATGGCGGGCCTGATAATTAACGCATGTACTTAGATGGTCAGAATACCAATAGCCGTTACAACGGTCAGGATTGCTGCCAGTCCATAGAATACCCATTTGCCAGCAGGCACGTGGATTTTCAGGTCATGCATCGCGTGGTGCATACGGTGTAAACCACACCACAGCGGCAGAACGATCATCAGGAACAGAAACGCACGTCCGATGAAGCTCTGAGCGAATGCCAGTACGCGTTCATAGCTGAAAGCATCAGGAACAAAGCCCAGCGGCAGCATAATGCCTACCAGCAGGATCATTACTGGCGCAATGATTGCGCTCCACATACCGCCTGCACCAAACAGGCCCCAGAATACGGGTTCGTCAGAGCGTTTTGGATTTGGATTAATCATTCCGGACTCCTTACCAGAACAGGGCAACAAACAGTATGACTACTGTCGCAACCACAGTAACTGCCCAGAGACCTTTGATGATCGGCTCTGGCCCCATTTTTTCGTCTTTTACGATGATGTTGGCTGCTTTTGGCGCCAGCTCAAACCAGGTTTTGGTATGCAGCAGCGCTGCTGCCAGGGCGATAATGTTAAGGATTACCACCACCGGGTTTTGCAAAAAGGCGACAAAGCCCATCCAGGACTCTGCACCATGCTTGAGTGCAAACAGGCCGATAATCAGTTCAATGCTGAACCAGACTGCCGGAACTGCCGTGCCTTCACGCAGCATGTAAAAACGATAAAATGGCAGCTTTTTCCACCAGGTGGACGTCATTGGCCGCACATAGGCTTTACGTTTAGTCGTCATCGTGCACTCCTTAGCGTGGTTTCAGGGTAGCGATAAGAAAGTCTTTTGAACTTTCAACTTTACCCTGCTGAATGGCCGCAGCCGGATCGACGTGTTTCGGGCAGACTTCGGAGCAGTAGCCCACGAAAGTACAGGTCCAGACGCCGTTCGGGCTGTTCAACTGAGCCATACGCTCCTTCTTACCGTGGTCGCGGCTATCTTCGTTGTAACGATGCGCCAGCGTAATCGCAGCCGGTCCAATGAACTCAGGGTTCAGGCCGAACTGCGGACACGCGGCATAGCACAGACCACAGTTGATGCAACCGGAGAACTGATGATACTTCGCCATCTGCGCCGGAGTCTGGGTGTTTGGACCCTGATCCGGTGTACGCGGGTTACCGATAATGTACGGTTTGATCGCTTCCAGGCTTTCGATAAAGTGCGTCATGTCGACGACCAGATCGCGTTCAATCGGGAAGTTGCCCAGCGCTTCAACCTTCATGCCGTTGGTGTAATCACGCAGGAAGGTTTTGCACGCCAGTTTCGGTACATTGTTGACCATCATGCCGCAGGAGCCGCAGATCGCCATACGGCAGGACCAGCGGTAGCTCAGGTCCGGTGCCAGGTTATCCTTGATGTAGCCCAGCGCATCCAGCAGTGACGTGGTTTCATCATAAGGAACTTCGTAGAAAGCACTGTGCGGCGCGGTATCGGTTTCCGGGTTATAGCGCACCACCTCAACTTTCAGGTTTTTAATCTCAGCCATTCGCCTTCTCCTTCTTATCGGCTGCTTCCGCTTCGCCACCGTAAACACGTTTAGCTGGTGGCAGAGTGGTGATTTTCACGTCGCTGTATTCCAGGCGAGTCGTGCCGTCAGCATCGCGGAAGGCGAGGGTGTGTTTGAGGAAGTTCACATCGTCACGCTCGGTGCAGCCTTCATCCAGACGCTGGTGCGCGCCGCGGGATTCTTTACGCGCCAGAGCAGAGTGCGCCATACATTCAGCAACGTTCAGACCGTGACCCAGTTCGATGGTATACAGCAGGTCGGTGTTGAAGACGCTGGAGGTATCAGTGATACGTACGCGCTTGAAGCGTTCCTGCAGTTCTGCCAGCTTATCAACGGTTTTCTGCATGAGTTCCGGCGTACGGTAGATACCGCAACCTTCTTCCATGGACAGGCCCATTTCGTCACGGATCTTAGACCAGTTTTCGTTACCTTCCTGGTTAACCAGATCTTTCAGACGTTTTTCAACGCCAGCAACCTGTGCATCAAGAGCGGCACTGTTTGCAGCGCCAGCCGTTGCAGCGCGTTCTGCTGCCTGCTCACCGGCCATACGACCGAAGACCACCAGTTCTGCCAGGGAGTTAGAGCCCAGACGGTTAGCGCCATGCAGACCAACAGAGGAACATTCGCCGACAGCGAACAGACCTTTAATGCGGGTTTCACAGTGCTGATCGGTTTCGATACCGCCCATGGTGTAGTGCGCGGTCGGACGTACCGGGATCGGTTCTTTAACCGGATCGACACCCACGTAAGCTTTCGCCAGTTCGCAGATGAACGGTAAACGTTCGAGCAGTTTTTTCTCGCCGAGGTGACGCAGGTCGAGGTGAACCACATCGCCACGCGGAGTTGAAATGGTGTTGCCTTTGCGCCATTCGTGCCAGAACGCCTGAGAAACTTTGTCGCGCGGACCGAGTTCCATGTATTTGTTTTTTGGCTCGCCCAGCGGGGTTTCCGGACCCATGCCGTAGTCTTGCAGATAACGGTAGCCGTTTTTGTTGACCAGAATACCGCCTTCACCACGGCAGCCTTCAGTCATCAGGATACCGGATCCTGGCAGACCTGTTGGGTGATACTGAACGAATTCCATATCACGCAGCGGAACGCCGTGGCTCAGCGCCATGCCCATACCGTCGCCGGTTACGATGCCGCCGTTGGTGTTGTAACGGTAAACACGACCTGCGCCGCCCGTTGCCATCACGACAGCGTTAGCACGGATTTGCACCAGCGTGCCTTCCATCATGTTCATGGCGACCAGGCCGCGAGCATGACCGTCGTCAACCAGGATATCCAGAACGAAGTGTTCGTCAAAGCGCTGAATCTGCGGGAACTGCAAAGATGTTTGGAACAGCGTATGCAGCATGTGGAAGCCGGTCTTATCCGCGGCAAACCAGGTACGCTCGATTTTCATGCCGCCGAAGCGACGTACGTTGACGCTACCGTCTTCACGACGGCTCCATGGGCAGCCCCATTGTTCCAGTTGCGTCATTTCAGTTGGGCAGTGGTGGACAAAGTAATCCACGACATCCTGCTCACACAGCCAGTCTCCGCCTGCTACCGTATCGTGAAAATGGTAGTCAAAGCTGTCATGATCCTGCGCGACAGCAGCAGAGCCGCCTTCGGCAGCAACGGTATGGCTGCGCATTGGGTACACTTTTGAGATCAGTGCGATTTTAGCGTTGGGATTTGCTTGTGCGGCAGCAATTGCAGCACGTAATCCCGCGCCACCGGCGCCTATAATGGCAAGATCGGCTTGAAAGGTTTGCACGACATTCCTCCAGATTGTTGTTATTTCATCCCTGCCTGAAATCAGATGCTTCATCGGCTTCAAACAGGTTATGAACGCGTTTCCACTGCTCCTTTATAGGTACAATAGTATAGTCTTAGGGATGTGCGGGAAATTTGACGTGTTCGATTTTTTTAGCGTGTCATAGGGGGGAATTATCATTGAATTTGATTAATTTAATTACTAAACCACCCTAAGTCGCTTTTTTTATCCAATTGCCAGTGATGATTAGTGCTGCCTGAAATTTGTCTCGCTAGCGCGATACGAGTAGACTTCGTGCCCTTGTCATAAATCGGAGAAACAACCATGAGCGAAACGGCAACCTGGCAGCCGAGCGCGTCCATCCCCAATCTGTTGAAACGTGCAGCAATTATAGCGGAGATTCGCCGCTTTTTTGCCGATCGTGGCGTGCTTGAGGTTGAGACCCCTTGTATGAGTCAGGCAACGGTAACGGACATCCACCTGTTCCCGTTCGAAACGCGTTTCGTTGGCCCTGGACACTCCCAGGGAATGAATCTCTATTTAATGACCAGCCCTGAATACCATATGAAGCGCCTGCTGGTGGCAGGATGCGGCCCGGTGTATCAACTGTGCCGCAGCTTCCGTAATGAAGAGATGGGGCGCCATCATAACCCTGAATTCACCATGCTTGAGTGGTATCGCCCGCACTACGATATGTATCGCCTGATGAATGAAGTGGATGATTTGCTCCAGCAGGTGCTGGACTGCTCACCTGCGGAAAGCCTTTCTTACCAGCAGGCCTTCCAGCGCCATCTGGAGATTGACCCGCTGTCTGCGGATAAAACCCAACTGCGGGAAGTGGCGGCGAAATTGGATCTCAGCAATATCGCTGATACCGAAGAAGACCGGGATACCTTACTGCAACTGCTGTTTACGATGGGTGTTGAACCGCATATTGGTAAAGACAAGCCGACGTTTGTGTATCATTTCCCGGCCAGCCAGGCATCACTGGCGCAAATCAGTACCGAAGATCACCGCGTGGCTGAGCGTTTCGAGGTTTATTACAAAGGTATTGAGCTGGCGAATGGTTTCCATGAATTGACCGACGCGCGCGAACAGCAGCAGCGGTTTGAACAGGATAACCGCAAACGTGCCGCACGAGGCTTACCACAGCAACCTATCGATACCAACCTGCTGGAAGCGCTGAAAGTCGGCATGCCGGATTGCTCAGGCGTGGCGCTGGGCGTTGACCGTCTGGTGATGCTGGCGCTGGGCGCAGAGAGCCTGGCCGAGGTAATCGCATTTACCGTCGATCGCGCATAACTTACTCTTCTGCAATACAAAGTGGTGGCTTAATCGCCACTTTGTAGCATATTTTTTCATTTCCCCTCTAATAGCCACAATTTACACCTGGATATTTGATATCGTTTAGGTATCAATTCTGTGTTGTTTTTTTTATCGCTGAACTCTGCAAAGAGAGCAGTGCCAATCGGTGAGCGGCGTTTGTTAAACGCTTGCCAGAGTAAGGGATGGTTTAATGACCCAAACAATAAAAAAGATGAGCCTGATAGGTCTCATTCTCATGATATTTACGTCAGTTTTCGGTTTTGCTAATAGCCCCTCCGCGTTCTATTTAATGGGGTATAGTGCAATACCGTGGTATATATTTTCTGCATTATTATTCTTTATTCCATTTGCTTTAATGATGGCGGAAATGGGTTCTGCCTATCGGAAAGAAGAGGGGGGAATCTATTCGTGGATGAATAATAGCGTTGGACCACGCTATGCGTTTATCGGCACGTTTATGTGGTTTTCTTCTTATGTGATATGGATGGTTAGTACTGCGGCGAAAGTCTGGGTACCTTTTTCAACCTTCTTGTTTGGCGCAGACATGACGCAGCACTGGCGTATTGCAGGGCTTGAGCCTACGCAGGTTGTCGGGCTGCTCGCAGTCGGTTGGATGATCCTGGTGACCTGCGTGGCATCCCGGGGTATTAATAAGATTGCGCGTATTACGGCTGTAGGTGGAATTGCCGTAATGTGTCTTAATTTAGTTCTGTTGTTAGTGAGTGTCGCTATTTTGTTATTAACTGGTGGCCACTTTGCACAGGATATTAATTTCATCTCTTCGCCTAATCCAGGATATCAGTCTGGACTG
This sequence comes from Citrobacter sp. Cpo012, assembly GCF_030333015.1. NCBI lineage: Bacteria > Pseudomonadati > Pseudomonadota > Gammaproteobacteria > Enterobacterales > Enterobacteriaceae > Citrobacter > Citrobacter sp. Cpo012. The sequence goes on from NZ_JAOWGR010000039.1 coordinate 29,520, forward strand.
GCAATGTTGTCATTTGTTGTGTTTGCCATTTTTGCTTACGGCGGAATTGAAGCTGTGGGGGGACTGGTTGATAAAACAGAAAAACCAGAAAAGAACTTTGCAAAAGGCATTGTCTTTGCCGCTATTGTCATTTCTGTTGGTTATTCACTGGCCATCTTTTTATGGGGCGTTAGCACCAACTGGCAGCAGGTATTAAGTAATAGCTCAGTTAACCTCGGGAATATTACCTATATCCTGATGAAAAGCCTCGGAATGACGTTGGGTAACGCGCTACATCTTTCCCCTGATGCCGCAATGGTGATGGGCGTATGGTTTGCACGTATTACCGGGCTTTCCATGTTCCTTGCCTACACCGGCGCTTTTTTCACCCTCAGCTACTCACCGCTGAAAGCGATTATTCAGGGCACGCCGAAGGCGTTGTGGCCCGCGCCGATGACCAAACTGAATGCCGTAGGGATGCCGACGACGGCAATGTGGTTACAGTGCCTGCTGGTGAGCCTGTTTATCCTGTTGGTTTCATTTGGTGGCGATACGGCTTCGGCGTTCTATAACAAACTGACGCTGATGGCGAACGTCTCGATGACGCTGCCGTATCTGTTCCTGGCGCTGGCGTTTCCGTTCTTTAAATCCCGTCCGGGTCTGGAAAGGCCGTTTGTTGTCTTTAAAACCCGAGCGGCGACGCTGCTGGCAACGGGAGTGGTCGTGCTGGTGGTGACGTTTGCTAATGTGTTCACTATCATCCAGCCGGTAATTGAAGCCGGAGACTGGAACAGCGCACTGTGGATGACCGGCGGTCCGATCTTCTTCTCACTGCTGGCGATGGCGATTTATCAGAACTACAGCCGTCGCACGGCGAAACAGTTTCGCTGGGTGACAGACTGAGAAAAGATACATATTGAATTTTCCCAAAGCCCGAATGGAACACCCACCGGGCTTTTTCATATAAAATAATTCGAGATTTTTATCAGAATGATATTTGCGTGTATATTTTATGATTGTTTATATGTCAAATCTAGGTAGGTGATTTTTTATGCTTGGAAAGCATTGTTACTATGAATCTATTTGTAAATATAATTTTGATTGCTTTTTCTATACATGTGATGTCTATCTCATTACTAATTGAGACTCATAGCTATTGTCGGGTTAATGCTAAATTAAGTTAGGTGATAAATTTTCATGATGATTAGCTCTCCACCTTTTTGTGAGATCGATGAATATGGTTTTCCTCATTGGAATGGGTTAGATTTTTTTCGATGGTATGCCTTACCTACTAATTGGCGTTTTATGACTGGGAAAGCATATCTCTGGTATTATAAAACAGCTTGGTTAGTTCACCATAGAGCAATGATAAAACAATACGCTTATGAAGCAAGAATCCCTGAATTACTCCTTGCAGGTGTTGCTGTTGCTGAAGTAGGCGGAACCCCAGAGAGATTTAAAGGTGTTGGTGTTCTGCAATTTAGACAGATAATTGAAGAAATATTGGGAAAGTACAGTAATGAATCGTCTAATGCTACATCGGTCGGTTCAATTGCTATCCAGATAGGTGTTGCAGCCAAAACTATAGGTATCCACCCTGATAAATTGACTCATTTTCAGCAATTTCGCCTGTCGCAGTGTTTACTTGATAACAGCTTTAACATTCGGGTTGTAGCATTCCATTTACATGATCTTATTTTATATGATAATCCAGACGCTGATACTTTGTACTTGACTGACGAGCAGATAATATTGGCGGGTTCCAGATATAATCGTGGAACAATGAGAAGTAAAGATGATATTGTTCAATCAATTAGTGAGTTACCCGGTTCTCCGGGGCGTGAATATAGTGAATATGGTCGTCGAATTATAGAAAAGAAAGATATAATACTTAAAATTATGCGAGGCGGTTAATGAGTTGGAAGTCTTTTACGTTGAATTTCATCTGGGGTATAATAAGCATTATATCGATAATTATATTTTCAACGCAGGACAAGGAATGGTTTATCGATGGCAGGGGAATCAATGATATCTGTGATGTCATGAAATATATTGAGAATGATGATATTCGAACTGTGGGTATAGCTTTAACTCTACCTCTATTTATTCCTTTTATCTATGCAACTGTATGGAGAAGGCAACGTAGTATCTGGCAATATTCTGTTATAGCGGCTCTACTGTTCTTTTGGTTATGGCGCTTTGTTATACGATACCAATTATGTTGGTAAATAAGATGTTGGGTAGTGCTCAACACACCCAACGTTCTTCTTATTGTGACACGATTTACAAACTACCCGCCGGGCGACTGCCTCTGCCCGCAGAACTTAACGTTCTCCCTGTTTGCTTACCGCCGAGGCTCTCCAGACGCATCTGGAACGGAGGGAACGGCATATCAATACCGTGCTCGCGGAAGCCTGCCAGAATTAGCTGGTGGATTTCATGGCGCAGCGGCATGCGATGCCCCATTTCTGCGGCATAAATACGCAGTTCGAAGATTTGAATCCCCTGCTGCAGGTCAACCAGGAAGACTTCAGGTGCCGGATTATCGATAACCAGCGAACAGCGCTGCGCGGCAGTCAGCAGGATCTGCGTAACCTCCTCGCTATTCGCCTCAGACGGTGCCGGGATGGTTAACACCACACGGGTAACGGAATCGGATAACGACCAGTTGATAAACTGTTCAGTGATAAAGGCTTTGTTGGGCACGATGATCTCTTTGCGGTCCCAGTCGCTGATAGTGGTGGCGCGGGTATTAATTTTCGTCACGCTACCGGTAAGATCGCGAATCGTCACCGTGTCGCCAATGCGGATTGGTTTTTCAAACAGGATAATCAGGCCGGAAATAAAGTTGGCGAAGATCTCCTGCAAACCAAAGCCCAGACCGACACCGAGAGCCGCCACCAGCCATTGCAGTTTGGACCATTCAATACCGATCATCGAGAAGCCAACCAGACCGCCAATCAGCATCAGCAGATACTTGGTGATGGTGGTGATGGCATAACCGGTGCCGGGGGTTAAATCCAGATGTTGCAGTAGTGCCAGCTCCAGCAGTGCGGGTAGGTTGCGCACTAACTGGGTGGTGATGATGAATACCAGAATCGCGATAAGCACCGCGCCCAGTGTTATCGGTTCTAAGCTTTCCACGCCCTGAACCGTGGAGGTGACATCCCACAACGAGATGTTTTCCAGGAAGCCGAAAGCGGAATGAATTTCTGACCACAGTACAATGACCGAGAGCAGGGCGATAAGCATCAGGATAGAACGCACCAGGCGCAGCGATTGCGCGCTGATAGCATCCAAATCCACTTCGCTTTCATCAACGTCAATCGCGCCTTCAAGGCTGGTGGAATGCGGTGGTTCTTCTTCGCCCCGCGCGCGCTGCGCCAGCATTTCAGCGCGTCGATGCTTGGCGCGGTCAAACGCCAGGCGGCGACGCTGAATCAGCATCCAACGGCGGATAACGTGATACACCACCAGTAATAAGAACCAAATCGCTACAGACGTTTCTAGACGTGCCAGCAGGGCTTGTGACGTGGCGAGGTAGCCTACTGCCGCGGCGAGAATGGCAATCAGCGGCGCACCCATCAGCATATTCCACAGCATGCTGTTGACCATGTTATCGCTGTTGCCCTCTTTATCGAGGTACAGCGGTATCCCGGCGCGTTTCAGGCTCAGGGTTACGACCGCCAGCGCACCGCAAATCAGAATAAAGCACAGACGCCCCAGTGAGGCGGAGAATTCCCGGTCATTGAGGTTATCAAACATAATCACCGCCATGATCAACGGGACAATCAGCCCGATGCTCATCAGGTAATAGTGCATGGCTTTCGCGACGCGGTTCCGCGGCCAGCCAAAATGGGCAATGAACAGACCGTTGGGACGTGCAAAGGTGGCGCAGATCATTACTGCCCATAGCATGGGCACCGTGGCGGTAACGCCATCGCCGATCGCGACAGCCAACGGATAAGGCCAGGCTTCCTGCAATCCGTAACCGAGCGTTGCCCACAGCACTGGCAACGGCGAAGCGACGAGTATTGACCAGAATACCGTGCGTATTGTCAGCCAGAAGTGGTCCTGGGTGACTTTCCCGACCCGCGCGGACGAGCGTTCAAGGAAACGGGTGAAGTGCTTGCGCGAAGAGAGGCTAAAGCCAACTAACACCAACGCCGCGAACAGCGGTAGCAGCGTTTCTTTGCTGGTCAGCATCATGATGCTGGCTTTGCCCAACTGATTAAACGTATCTAATGAGATCAGACGCCGCAGATCCTGAACGATGTCGACAGGCCAGGAGAGTGAGATAGGGCTAACGTCTGACGTCCAGAACAGGTAGCGGTGCGTCGCTTCGTTGACCTCTTTTAGCGCATCTTCCAGTTGACTGTTGGAAACTTTGAGCTTGGTCAGCTCAAGGATCAACGTATCGCCGCCCTGTAACAAAGAGTTCAGCAGTTCACGCTGGGTGCGTAGCTGGGCGTTGAGAATGCTGCTCTGTTCAGCGGTGAGAGGTTGTCCATCGGCCTGATGAATTTGACGCAGCTGCGGCTGTTTGTTGAGGAGATCCTCATAGCGCATGCGGTGTACGCGAAGCTGCGCCATTTCGGTATCCAACTGCTGAGGTTTGGGCATTTCCGGCAGACGGGATACCTGCGCTCGCAGCGCTTCTCCCAGCATATTTGAAACCCCAAGCCACTGAGACTGCTCTCGCAGCGTATTCAATGCCTGACGCACCTGCAGCGTTTGGCTGGCGGCCTGACGCTGCTGCGAGGCGACCAGGTCCATACGCTGTGCTTGCTGGTTCAAGGCCTGAGACAGCTCGCGGTTTACCTTGAACTGGTCGACAATACCCTCCGGCAGTCCCGCGCTGTTTTCCGCCAGCAGTTCAGTGCTTTCCAGCGCTCGCTCAGCTTCACGCTGACGTTGACTGTTAAGCTGGTTGCGCAAAGCCTGCAGGTAAGCGTCGAGTTGTTGACTCTGTTTTTCCGCCAGTTCGGAGCGCATACGCGCCAGTTCCTGACGGTTATTGGCGGAAAGCTGCGCCAGCTCCAGTTCATCGACCTGGGCTTTAAGTTTGGCGGATTCAGCCTGCATCGCCTGATTCTGTGCGGAATTACCGTTGGCGGTACCAATGCGTCGCTCAAGCTCATTGAGCTGGCGGCGGGCATCGGTTTGCTGTTGAGGAAGCTGGCTTAACGAGTCGGCGATTTCCCGGGCGCGATCCTGCTCCTGCTGGGCCTGACGACTCTTTTCCAGCAGTTGGCTGCTAACCTGGAGGATCTCCTGGTTTAACGCATCGGTAGTGAGTCCGGTTGGCACATTGCGCGGTTCATCACGCAGGTTGCTAAGCTGCGCGCGTAACGTTGCGGACAGCTTGGGGAAGTTATCAATAACCTGCTGATATTGCTGGGCACGCTCGAGAGAGCCTTTACGCTCCTCAAGGGCATTCAGCGCGGACTGGAGCGCCTCGACGGTTTCTGGCTGAGCAGGTTTTGCCGCTTTTGCCTGCTCCAGTTCCTGGGTGAGTTGTTTGGCATCGGGGGCCGTCGCAGCGTACGCCCCCAGGCTGAGGCACCAGGCCATCAGAAAAGTGATAATCAGGCGCACAGCAGCGATTCCTATATTTAACTTTCGTCTTTTTTGTCGTCAACCAGCGGGCTGGCGTCGTGTTCTGCTTCGATCTCTTCTTTCGCCAGCGGGGCCGGTTCTGCCTCTGGCGTCACGAAAGTCTCGGTTGAGATGGCCATTGGTTGGCCGATTTTGGTCACGGACAGATCCTGCAACTGCTCAACCAGGTTAACTTTGCCAGGTGCGAACAGGTTGATGACGGTGGAACCGAGCTTAAAGCGGCCCATTTCCTGACCTTTCAGCAGCGCCACCGACCCTTCGCTTTCGCCTTCCGGCCAGGTCCAGCGCTTGATGACGCCTTCACGCGGTGGGGTAATGGTGCCAGCCCATACGGTCTCAATGCTGCCGACGATGGTCGCGCCGACCAGAATCTGCACCATCGGGCCAAATTCGGTATCAAACAGACAGATTACACGTTCGTTGCGGGCAAACAGGTTCGGTACGTTTTGCGCAGTCAGGATGTTTACAGAGAAGAGATCGCCCGGCACATACATCATTTCACGCAGGATACCGTTACACGGCATGTGTACACGGTGGTAATCGCGTGGAGACAAGTAAGTGGTTACAAACGTACCGTTGCGGAATTTGTCCGCCATCTGATAGTTGCCAGCCAGCAGCGCTTCAAGGGTATAGCTGTGCCCTTTAGCCTGCAGCAGTTTGTCTTCCTCGATGTTGCCTAACTGGTTAATCACACCGTCAGCGGGCATGACCAGTACGTTTGGATCGGTATTAATCGGGCGAGCATCATCGCGCAGCGGGCGAACAAAGAAGTCGTTGAAGGTGCGATAGCTGGCGGTGTCCGGCTTTTGCGCCTCTTTCATATCGACCTTGTAATATTTCACGAACAGATCGATAACCAGTTTGGTCAGCCATCCCGCTCGTTTGCTCGCACCCCAACCCGCCAGGCGAGTGAGCCATAGTTTCGGCAGAATGTATTGTAGCGAAAGCTTAAATGAGTTTAACAAGGTAGCCTCCAGGCCATAATTTGTTCCCGATCCGGCATACGGGCCGGATCCTGAAAAAAGGGGGACGATTCTAGCGATGCTTAGCTTAGTTGTCAGTTGTCTGTATCAGAAAAGTTTTTACGCGTTTTTACCTGCGCCATGCTTTCCAGGATGCGGTGATAATTTTCAAACCGGGTTTCGGCTATGGCCCCTTTTTCTACAGCCTCACGGATAGCGCAGCCTGGATCGGTATCATGCTTGCAGTCGCGGTATTTGCAATGGCCCAGGTAGTCATGAAATTCGACAAAGCCATGCGTGATTTGTTCCGGCTCCAGATGCCACAGTCCAAACTCACGTACACCAGGGGAGTCGATAACGTCGCCGCCGTGCGGGAAGTGATACAGGCGAGAGGCCGTGGTGGTGTGCTGTCCAAGGCCGGAGTTGTCAGAGACATCATTGGTCAGGATCTCTTCCTGCAGGCCGAGGAGATTATTGAGCAGGCTGGATTTACCTACGCCCGATTGACCGGCAAAAATGCTGATGCGATCGGTTAATGCTTCTTCAAGCGGTTTCAGGCCGTCTTTAGTGCGGCTTGATACCATCAACACCTGATAGCCAATGTTGCGATAGATATCCATCTGTTCGTTAACGAAGGCCATGCCTTCATCATCCAGCAGATCGATCTTATTCAGAACGATAATCGGTTCAACGTGTAGCGTTTCGCAGGCTACCAGATACCGGTCGATAATATTGAGTGACAGCTCGGGTAAGATGGCTGAGACAATAACGATCTGGTCGATGTTGGCGGCAATAGGCTTTACCCCGTCGTAAAAGTCGGGGCGTGTCAGTACCGAGGTACGATCGTGTACCGCTTCAACGATACCTTTGACATTCACGCCTTCAGCTGCCGCTTTACCCGGGCGCCAGACTACGCGATCGCCAGTAACCAGCGAGCGAATTGTACGGCGGATGTTGCAACGGTGAATTTCACCGTCAGCAGACTCTACGTCGGCATGCATGCCAAAACGGCTGATAACGATGCCTTCGGCGGTTTCGCCAAACAGGTTGTCGTCGTAGTCGGGCTTCTCCGTGGACGTTTTAAGACGACGCTGGTGATTGGCGTTCACACGGCGCTGTTGGCCTTTGGAGAGTTTATTCTTACTCAATCGGACTGGCTCCTGGTCGCCCATGATGGGCAAAACATTTATGATACACACAATTTTAGATCAATGTAGTCACACTGAATGTGACGCTGAAGGGTGGAAAATAGCATGAGTGCCAATGAAAACAACCTGATTTGGATCGATCTGGAGATGACTGGTCTGGATCCCGAGCGCGATCGCATTATTGAGATCGCCACGCTGGTGACGGATGCCAACCTGAATATTCTGGCTGAAGGACCGACAATTGCGGTGCACCAGTCCGACGAACAGCTGGCATTAATGGATGACTGGAACGTACGTACGCATACTGGTAGCGGGCTGGTGGAGCGCGTGAAGGCGAGCACCATGGGCGATCGTGAAGCTGAACTGGCCACGCTGGCTTTTTTGAAAGAGTGGGTTCCGGAAGGGAAATCACCTATCTGCGGCAACAGCATCGGGCAGGATCGTCGTTTCCTGTTTAAATACATGCCGGAGCTGGAGGCGTATTTCCATTATCGCTATCTGGACGTCAGCACGCTCAAAGAACTGGCGCGTCGTTGGAAGCCGGAAATCCTTGCGGGCTTCACCAAGCAGGGAACACATCAGGCGATGGACGACATTCGTGAATCTGTTGCTGAGCTTGCTTACTATCGCGAACATTTTATTAATCTTTGATTTTGTTCTCCGGTGGCTTGCGTCACCGGTTTTTTGACGCTAAATTGTTCAGCTTGATTGTAAATTAATCACTTGAACGAATTTTCGAAAAAAACGCTTTCAGGGGGGTTGCAGCTAAACGGATTTCTCGTATAATGCGCCTCCCGTAACGACGCAGAAATGCGAATTACGACAGCAACAAAAGCAGTACAGATTTGCGGGAATAGCTCAGTTGGTAGAGCACGACCTTGCCAAGGTCGGGGTCGCGAGTTCGAGTCTCGTTTCCCGCTCCAAAATTTGAAAATGCTTATTAAGCAAAGACACACCCAAGCGGGAATAGCTCAGTTGGTAGAGCACGACCTTGCCAAGGTCGGGGTCGCGAGTTCGAGTCTCGTTTCCCGCTCCAAAATTTGAAAATGCTTATTAAGCAAAGACACACCCAAGCGGGAATAGCTCAGTTGGTAGAGCACGACCTTGCCAAGGTCGGGGTCGCGAGTTCGAGTCTCGTTTCCCGCTCCAAATTCTTACCCCAATAAAAATATCCACAACGAATAATCGCGTTGGGGACGTTTTGTTTCATCATTGACATACTCTTGTAAACAGACTTATCCACAGGTTCGGGTATTATTCCTGGAATGCAAAAAACTTCGCCGGGTGAATAGTATCATTTTAACTATTTGAAATTATTAACTTAATTATCATTTCAAATTGTTAATACGATCACTTGACGATTTTTTCCCTCTTGAATATCAATGTGTTTTTATTTTTATACACAAGCTGTGGATGACTTAAGCGTCGCGCGGCAGACCCTTCTCAATGACCCTGACCAAACGTTGTTTCTGCGGTAGCTGCACCTCAACTACGCAGGCATTTCGCTTCTCGATTTGCTGAGCAACCGCCCACTCTATGTGTTCGTCGAGAAGTGGGTGCTCACCTCTGCGACTTTCCAGTGCGCGAAGAATGGCTTCATTCCAGGGGGCATTACCCAACGCAACGGCGATATTTCGCAGCCAGCGCAGGTGGCCAATACGACGAATGGCAGACCCCTCAGTGACTTTTAAAAACCACGCTTCGCTCCAGCTAAACAGCTCTATTAACTCCGGAGCATGAAGCTGCTTGCGCGGGTTGAAGTCATCCTCTGCCGTCAACTGTGAATAGCGGTTCCACGGGCAAATAAGCTGGCAATCATCGCAGCCATAAATTCGATTCCCCATCAAGGGACGAAATTCTTCCGGGATCGCGCCTTCCAGTTCGATAGTGAGATAAGAGATACAGCGGCGCGCATCCACCGTGTAGGGTTCAACAATGGCCCCAGTGGGACAGATGGTCATGCAGGCAACGCATTTCCCGCATCCTTCTTCTGCTGGTTGGTCGACCGGTAGGGGTAAGTCGATCAGTAATTCCCCGAGGAAGAAAAATGAACCGGCTTCGCGATTGAGGATAAGTGAGTGCTTACCTGTCCAGCCAAGCCCGGCTTTTTCCGCTAACGGACGCTCAAGAATGGGCGCAGAATCGACAAAAGGTCTAAAATTCAGCGAAACGCAATGCTGTTGAATCATCTCTCCCAGCTTTTTTAAGCGGTTACGTAGCAGCTTATGATAGTCGCGCCCCAGCGCGTAACGGCTGACGTAACCCAGAGAAGGATTCTTCAATGTGCTGGCGAAGGCCGCATTGGCAGGAAGATAGTTCATACGTACGCTGATGACACGTAGCGTACCGGGCAATAATTCGTGAGGTCGGGCGCGCATCATGCCGTGACGGGCCATCCAGTCCATCTCGCCGTGGTATTGTTTATCCAGCCAGGCCTGCAGTTTGGGTTCCGCTTCGCTGAGGTCGGTATCGGCAATCCCGACCTGCTGAAAGCCAAGCTCCAGCCCCCACTGCTTAATATTTTGCGCTAACTGATTGAGATCGAGGGGCTCTGACATGACGGACCATACAATGAAGAAAAACCCCGCAAGTATACCACACTCCATCTGGCACGCCGATGACATCAGGCGGATGGAGCGAGAAGCGGCAGACAGTTCAGGGCTGACGCTGTACGAACTGATGCAACGGGCGGGAGAGGCGGCTTTTCAGGTCACTCGTGAGGCTTATCCGAACGCCCGGCACTGGCTGGTGCTATGTGGTCATGGCAACAACGGCGGTGATGGTTACGTAGTGGCAAGACTTGCCAAAGCGCTGGGTCTTGAAGTTACGTTGCTGGCGCAGGAAAGTGACAAACCGCTCCCCGAGGAGGCGCAGCAGGCACGTGATGCCTGGCTTAACGCTGGTGGCGTCATTCACGCGGCGGATATCAATTGGCCAAATAACGTGGACGTCATTATTGATGCGCTGTCAGGCACTGGCTTAAAACATGCGCCGCGTGAGTCTCTCTCGGTATTGATTGAACGTGCCAATTCTCACCCAGCCCCCACCGTGGCGATAGACATTCCCTCCGGCCTGCTGGCGCAGACGGGAGCGACGCCGGGCGCGGTCATCAACGCAGCGCATACCATTACCTTTATTGCACTCAAGCCGGGCCTGCTCACCGGTAAAGCGCGCGATGTCACCGGGCGTCTGCATGTTAACGCACTTGGGCTGGGCGACTGGCTGGCGGGGCAGAATGCACCAATACAACGTTTTGATGCTCAACAGCTTGCGCACTGGCTAACGCCGCGTCGACCCTCCTCGCACAAAGGCTCCCACGGGCGGCTGGTGATTATCGGCGGTGACCACGGTACGGCTGGCGCAATACGCATGGCCGGGGAAGCCGCGCTGCGAGCAGGTGCCGGGCTGGTCAAAGTGCTGACGCGCAGTGAAAACATTGCGCCTATTTTGACAGCCAGACCGGAACTGATGGTCGATGCGCTGACGCCGCAGACGCTGGAAGAGAGCCTGGCGTGGGCGGATGTAGTGGTGATAGGCCCCGGGCTTGGTCAGCAGGAGTGGGGCAAAAAAGCGCTGCAAAAAGTGGAGAATTTTCGCAAACCGATGCTCTGGGATGCGGATGCGCTGAACCTGCTGGCAATCAACCCCGATAAACGTCACAATCGCGTGATCACGCCGCATCCAGGTGAAGCCGCGCGACTGCTGGGTTGTTCCATTGCAGAAATTGAAGACGATCGCTTACTTTGTGCACAACGTCTGGTAAAACGGTACGGAGGCGTGGTAGTGCTGAAAGGCGCGGGTACGGTTGTTGCTGCTGAACAGGCGGAGTTGGGTATTATTGATACCGGCAATGCCGGGATGGCCAGCGGCGGAATGGGGGATGTGCTTTCCGGTATTATTGGCGCATTGCTCGGACAGAAGCTTACCCCGTATGATGCAGCATGTGCGGGATGTGTTGCGCACGGAGCGGCGGCGGATGTGCTGGCGGCGCGTTTTGGTACGCGCGGCATGCTGGCGACAGATCTCTTTACCACGCTACAGCGTATTGTTAACCCTGATGTGATTGACGTTTATCATGATGAATCGAGTAATTCCACTACCTGATGAGCAGGCGACTTTAGACCTGGGACTGCGGGTAGCCAAAGCCTGTGACGGCGCGACGGTTATATATTTGTACGGCGACCTGGGGGCGGGTAAAACCACCTTCAGCCGGGGATTTCTGCAGGCGTTAGGTCATAAAGGTAATGTAAAAAGCCCCACCTACACGCTGGTTGAACCCTATTCACTCGATAACTTGATGGTATATCACTTCGATTTATACCGACTTGCGGACCCAGAGGAGCTGGAATTTATGGGGATCCGCGATTATTTTGCCAATGATGCCATCTGCCTGGTGGAATGGCCGCAACAAGGTAAAGGTGTACTGCCAGACCCGGACGTCGAAATACACATTGAATACCAGGCGCAAGGTCGAGAGGCGCGTGTAAGCGCAGTCTCCTCATCAGGTGATTTATTGCTGGCGCGTTTAGCCGATTAACCTTAAGGGTGGCGGGATGATTTATCGCATCAGAAACTGGCTGATGGCAACCCTGGTCCTGCTGTGCGCGCAGGCAGGGGCCGCCAGTCTCTCCGATCTTCAGGTGTCCAATGGCGATCAACAGGCGCGGATTACGCTGAGCTTTATTGGCGATCCTGAATATGCCGTTTCGCAGGACGGGAAACGAACCGTCGCGCTGGATATTAAACAAACCGGTGTGATTCAGGGGTTACCGCTGCTGTTTAGCGGCAATAATCTGGTGAAATCTATCCGTTCCGGCACGCCAAAAGATGCGCAGTCTCTGCGCCTGGTGGTGGATTTAACCGAGAACGGTAAAGCCGAAGCAGTAAAACGCCAGAACGGCGGCAATTATACCGTCGTGTTTACCATCAACGCTGATGCGCCGCCGCCGCCTCCACCTCCCGTGGTTGCAAAGCGTGTTGAAGCGCCGATTGTTGCCCCACGTCCTGTCGAGCCAGCGCGCAATCCGTTTAAAGCAGAAAACGATCGCACTACGGCTGTGACTAACAGCAATACCTCCACGCGCCCTGCGGCGCGCGCCAGCACCAGCAACGGCGATAAAGTGGTGATTGCCATTGATGCCGGACACGGTGGACAGGATCCTGGCGCTATTGGTCCTGGCGGCACGCGTGAGAAAAACGTCACGATTGCCGTGGCGCGCAAGCTGCGCAGTTTGCTCAATGATGATCCGATGTTTAAAGGCGTACTCACCCGTGATGGTGATTACTTTATCTCGGTGATGGGGCGTTCAGACGTCGCGCGTAAACAAAACGCCAATTTCCTGGTTTCCATTCACGCGGATGCCGCGCCAAATCGTGATGCCACAGGTGCTTCCGTTTGGGTGCTGTCAAACCGTCGGGCGAACAGTGAGATGGCCGGCTGGCTGGAACAGCACGAGAAGCAATCGGAGTTGTTGGGCGGCGCGGGCGATGTGCTGGCAAACAGCCAGTCCGATCCTTACCTCAGCCAGGCCGTACTGGATCTGCAGTTCGGTCATTCGCAGCGCGTCGGGTATGATGTGGCGACTAGCATGATCGGCCAGTTAGAACGTATTGGTTCGATGCATAAGCGTCGTCCAGAACACGCCAGTCTTGGCGTACTGCGTTCGCCTGATATCCCGTCAGTGCTGGTTGAAACCGGCTTTATCAGTAACAACAGCGAAGAACGTCTGTTGGCGAGCGATGATTACCAGCAGCAACTGGCTGAGGCGATTTACAAAGGATTGCGTAACTATTTCCAGGCGCACCCGATGCAAACCGGGCCGCAGGGCGCACCGGCGCAAACCGCCAGCGCCATATCGCCGGGTAACACGTTAACAAATTAAGGATTAGCCATGCCGATTCAGGTTCTACCGCCACAGCTGGCGAACCAGATTGCCGCAGGCGAGGTGGTAGAACGGCCTGCGTCAGTGGTGAAAGAGCTGGTGGAAAACAGCATTGATGCCGGTGCGACGCGCATTGATATCGATATTGAACGCGGCGGCGCGAAGCTTATCCGTATTCGTGACAACGGCTGCGGGATTAAAAAAGACGAGCTGGCGTTGGCGCTGGCGCGTCATGCCACCAGTAAAATAGCCTCGCTTGACGATCTTGAAGCCATCGTGAGCCTCGGATTTCGCGGCGAAGCGCTGGCCAGTATCAGCTCCGTGTCTCGCTTAACCCTTACATCGCGTACGCAAGAACAACCCGAAGCCTGGCAGGCGTATGCCGAAGGGCGTGACATGGATGTCACAGTTAAACCCGCTGCGCATCCGGTGGGAACCACGCTGGAGGTGCTAGATCTGTTCTACAACACCCCGGCGCGGCGCAAATTTATGCGCACCGAGAAAACCGAATTTAATCATATCGACGAGATTATTCGCCGCATTGCGCTGGCGCGTTTTGATGTGACGATAAATTTGTCGCACAACGGCAAAGTGGTGCGTCAGTACCGGGCAGTGGCCGCGGATGGGCAGAAAGAGCGCCGACTGGGCGCGATTTGCGGCACGCCGTTTCTGGAGCATGCGCTGGCGATCGAATGGCAGCATGGCGATTTAACATTGCGCGGCTGGGTGGCCGATCCTAACCACACAACGGCAGCACTGGCAGAAATCCAGTACTGCTATGTGAATGGTCGGATGATGCGCGACCGGCTGATCAACCATGCTATCCGCCAGGCCTGTGAAGATAAGCTGGGAGCCGATCAACAGCCCGCTTTTGTGTTGTATCTGGAAATCGATCCGCATCAAGTGGATGTCAACGTACACCCAGCTAAACATGAGGTCCGTTTCCATCAATCCCGCCTGGTGCACGATTTTATTTACCAGGGCGTGTTGAGTGTCCTACAACAGCAGCTTGAAACGCCGCTGCCGTTGGCTGATGACGACGAACCCGCCCCAAGGCACATTCCGGAAAACCGCGTTGCTGCTGGACGCAACCATTTTGCCGAGCCGGCTCCCGCGCGTGAACCTGCGACACCGCGGTACTCAGCATCCGCTGGCACTGGAAGTGGCAATAGTGGTGGCGGTGGCCGTCAGGCGGGAGCCAGTTGGCCTCATGCTCAACCCGGATACCAAAAGCAGCAGGGCGAAATTTATCAGCAACTGATGCAGACGCCTGCTCCAACGCGTAAAACGCCGGTCTCTGAAACGCCATCGACGCCTCTGACTGGCAACAGTCAGGGCTTTGGCCGGGTGCTAACGATTGTTGGTGCAGACTGCGCGTTACTCGAGTGTGATGGCCATATTCGGTTGTTGGCATTACCGGTGGCTGAGCGTTGGTTGCGTCAGGCGCAGTTAACGCCGGGTCAGGGAGCGGTTTGTGCTCAACCGTTACTGATCCCTTTACGTCTAAAAGTGACCGCCGATGAAAAAGCAGCACTGCAAAAAGGACAGAGCCAACTGGCTGAGTTGGGCATTGAATTTCAGCTGGATGCGCAGCATGTGACCATCCGGGCGGTGCCTTTACCCTTACGCCAACAAAATTTACAAATCTTGATTCCTGAACTGATAGGCTACCTGGCGCAGCAATCCGTATTCGAGCCGGGCAATATTGCACAGTGGATCGCACGTAAGCTGATGAGCGAGCATCCACAGTGGAGCATGGCACAGGCGATTACGCTGTTAGCGGATGTTGAGCGGCTCTGCCCACAACTCGTGAAGGCACCGCCGGGTGGTCTGTTACAACCTGTTGATTTACATTCGGTAATGAATGCCCTGAAACATGAGTGATACCCGTAAGGCGAGCCTGCCAAAGGCGATTTTTTTGATGGGGCCAACGGCCTCCGGTAAAACGGCATTAGCAATTGAATTGCGTAAAGTTTTGCCCATAGAGTTGATAAGCGTTGATTCCGCCCTTATTTACAAGGGGATGGATATCGGTACAGCCAAGCCTGATGCAGATGAATTACAGGCCGCACCGCACCGATTACTGGATATCCGCGATCCATCGCAGGCGTACTCCGCTGCGGATTTTCGTCGCGATGCGTTAGCCGAGATGGCCGACATCACCGCCGCGGGCCGTATCCCGTTGTTGGTGGGCGGCACAATGTTATATTTCAAAGCCTTGCTTGAAGGACTGTCGCCGTTACCGTCGGCGGACCCGGAAGTCAGGGCCAGAATTGAGCAGCAGGCGGCAGAGCAGGGTTGGGACGCGTTACACCGACAGCTTCAGGACATCGATCCCGTGGCAGCGGCGCGTATTCATCCAAATGATCCGCAAAGACTTTCCCGGGCACTGGAAGTTTTTTTCATTTCGGGTAAAACTTTAACGGAGCTGACGCAAACGTCAGGAGATGCTTTGCCGTATCAGGTGCATCAGTTTGCAATCGCCCCGGCGAGCCGTGAACTGCTCCATCAGCGAATTGAGCAGCGTTTTCATCAGATGTTAGCTTCAGGTTTTGAAGCAGAAGTCCGGGCGCTTTTTGCCCGTGGAGATTTGCATACGGATTTGCCTTCCATTCGTTGTGTAGGGTATCGCCAGATGTGGTCATACATTGAAGGCGAAATTTCATACGATGAAATGGTTTATAGAGGTGTTTGCGCCACGAGGCAGTTGGCGAAGCGACAGGTAACCTGGTTGCGTGGTTGGGAAGGGGTGCACTGGCTTGACAGTGAAAAGCCTGACCAGGCGCGAAACGAAGTATTACAGGTTGTTGGTGCTATCGCGAACTGAATGTGTACAATTGAAACGTATCGTGCGCAATTTTTCAGAATCGAAAGGTTCAAAGTACAAATAAGCATATAAGGAAAAGAGAGAATGGCTAAGGGGCAATCTTTACAAGATCCGTTCCTGAACGCACTGCGTCGGGAACGTGTTCCAGTTTCTATTTATTTGGTGAATGGTATTAAGCTGCAAGGTCAAATCGAGTCTTTTGATCAGTTCGTGATCCTGTTGAAAAACACGGTCAGCCAGATGGTTTATAAGCACGCGATTTCTACTGTTGTCCCGTCTCGTCCGGTTTCTCATCACAGCAATAATGCCACCGGCGGCACAGGCAGCAACTACCATCACGGTAGCAACGCGCAAGGTTCATCTGCGCAACAGGACAGCGAAGAAACCGAATAAGGTTATTAGCTGTTTTACATACGGGGAGCCAGCGATCCTGTGTTCCCCGTTGATTTATATTAAGGGGTTGACGCTTGTTTGACCGTTATGATGCCGGTGAGCAGGCGGTACTGGTACACATCTATTTTTCGCAAGACAAAGATATGGAAGACCTCCAGGAGTTTGAATCTCTGGTTTCTTCCGCCGGTGTCGAAGCAATGCAGGTGATTACCGGGAGCCGTAAAGCACCGCACCCGAAGTATTTTGTTGGTGAAGGTAAGGCAATCGAAATTGCCGAAGCCGTAAAAGCGACTGGCGCTGCGGTGGTGATTTTTGATCATGCTCTAAGCCCTGCCCAGGAACGTAACCTGGAACAGTTGTGCCAGTGTCTTGTTATCGACAGGACTGGTCTCATTTTAGATATTTTTGCCCAGCGTGCGCGAACCCATGAGGGTAAGTTGCAGGTTGAGCTGGCGCAGTTGCGCCATATGGCTACGCGTCTGGTCCGTGGCTGGACTCACCTTGAACGGCAAAAGGGCGGGATTGGTTTGCGCGGTCCGGGTGAAACCCAGCTCGAAACCGACCGTCGTTTGCTGCGTAATCGCATTTTGCAGATACAGTCGCGCCTGGAAAAAGTTGAAAAGCAACGTGAGCAGGGGCGACAGTCGCGCAAGAAAGCGGATGTCCCAACCGTATCACTGGTGGGATATACCAACGCCGGAAAATCCACCCTGTTCAACCAGATCACCGAAGCCCAGGTCTACGCAGCGGATCAGCTGTTTGCGACTCTGGACCCGACGCTGCGCAGAATAGACGTGGCGGACGTGGGTGAGACCGTGCTGGCGGATACCGTAGGATTTATCCGTCATTTGCCGCACGACCTGGTGGCGGCGTTTAAGGCCACCTTGCAGGAAACACGTCAGGCGACATTGTTGCTGCACGTTATTGATGCAGCAGATTTTCGTGTGCAGGAAAACATTGAGGCCGTCGACACGGTGCTCGAAGAGATCGATGCGCATGAGATCCCGACCCTGCTGGTGATGAATAAAATCGATATGTTGGATGACTTTGAGCCGCGTATCGACAGAGATGAAGAGAATAAACCCATTCGCGTTTGGGTATCAGCGCAAACGGGGATTGGTATACCACAACTTTTTCAGGCTTTGACTGAGCGACTTTCCGGTGAGGTGGCGCAGCATACGTTGCGTTTGCCGCCGCAGGAAGGGCGTTTGAGAAGCCGGTTTTATCAACTTCAGGCAATAGAAAAAGAGTGGATGGAGGAGGACGGCAGCGTAGGTCTGCAGGTTCGTATGCCGATCGTAGACTGGCGTCGCCTCTGTAAACAAGAACCGGCACTGGAAGACTATGTTGTCTGATCTGACGGATATGGCCTGAAGATTTTTTCGCCTCTATACCTTGTGGATTTTGTGCGGCAGGAAGGCGGCAAGTCCTGAAATCTCCAGGAGCATAGTCAACTATGTGACTGGCGTTGAGGGACGCAGCCAACGCAACGGCAGCACAAAAGACGCAGGTATAGCATCGCATAACAAATATGGAGCACAAAAATGGCGTGGAATCAGCCCGGTAATAACGGACAAGACCGCGACCCCTGGGGAAGCAGCAAACCTGGCGGCAACCCTGAGGGAAATGGAAACAAAGGTGGTCGCGAGCAGGGACCTCCCGATCTGGACGATATCTTCCGCAAACTGAGTAAAAAGCTCGGTGGTCTGGGTGGCGGTAAAGGTACTGGCTCTGGCGGCGGTAGTTCATCGCAAGGCCCGCGTCCGCAACTGGGCGGTCGAGTCTTTACTATCGCAGCGGCCGCTATCGTCATTATCTGGGCGGCCAGCGGTTTCTATACCATTAAAGAAGCGGAACGCGGCGTGGTGACACGCTTCGGTAAATTCAGCCATTTGGTTGAACCGGGTCTGAACTGGAAACCGACCTTTGTCGACGAAGTGACACCGGTCAACGTTGAAGCCGTGCGTGAACTTGCCGCATCCGGCGTCATGCTGACCTCTGACGAAAACGTCGTGCGCGTCGAAATGAACGTACAGTACCGCGTGACCGATCCGCAGCGTTACCTGTTTAGCGTAACCAGCGCGGATGACAGTCTGCGTCAGGCTACCGACAGTGCCCTGCGTGGGGTTATCGGTAAATACACCATGGACCGTATCCTGACCGAAGGTCGTACCGTTATTCGTAGCGATACCCAACGTGAACTGGAAGAAACGATCCGTCCGTACAACATGGGTATCACTCTGTTGGACGTCAACTTCCAGGCTGCACGTCCGCCGGAAGAAGTAAAAGCCGCGTTTGACGATGCTATCGCAGCACGTGAAAACGAACAGCAGTACATCCGTGAAGCGGAAGCGTACACCAACGAAGTTCAGCCGCGTGCAAACGGTCAGGCGCAGCGTATTCTGGAAGAAGCGCGTGCGTATAAGACTCAGACAATCCTGGAAGCACAGGGTGAAGTGGCTCGCTTCGCAAAAATTCTGCCGGAATATAAAGCCGCACCGCAAATTACCCGCGAGCGTCTGTATATCGAAACCATGGAAAAAGTGCTGAGCAATACCCGCAAAGTCCTGGTTAACGATAAAGGCAGCAATTTGATGGTTCTGCCGCTGGATCAAATGCTGAAAGGTGGTAGTGCGCCAGCAGCAAAGACTGACAGCAGTTCAAACCTGCTGCGTCTGCCGCCAGCAACGACTTCCAGCACTGGAGCAAGCAACACATCGTCCACCAGTCAGGGCGATATTATGGACCAACGCCGCGCGAATGCGCAGCGTAACGACTACCAGCGTCAGGGGGAATAACGATGCGTAAGTCAGTTATTGCGATTATCATCATCGTTCTGGTAGTTCTGTTCATGTCTGTCTTTGTGGTCAAAGAAGGCGAGCGCGGTATTACTCTGCGCTTTGGTAAAGTTCTGCGTGACGATGAAAACAAGCCGCTGGTCGTAGCACCTGGCCTGCACTTCAAGATTCCGTTTATTGAATCTGTGAAGATGCTGGATGCGCGTATTCAGACCATGGACAACCAGGCCGATCGCTTTGTTACCAAAGAGAAGAAAGACCTGATCGTTGACTCCTACATCAAGTGGCGCATCAGTGACTTTAGCCGTTACTACCTGGCAACGGGCGGTGGCGATGTTTCTCAGGCGGAAGTCCTGCTGAAACGTAAGTTCTCTGACCGTCTGCGTTCTGAAATTGGTCGTCTGGACGTGAAGGACATCGTTACCGATTCCCGCGGTCGTTTGACCCTGGAAGTTCGTGACGCGCTGAACTCCGGTTCTGCTGGCACGGAAGATGAAGTGGCGACTCCGGCAGCAGATAGCGCGATTGCCGAAGCGGCTGAACGTGTTCAGGCTGAAACGAACGGTAAAGTACCGGTCATCAACCCGAACAGTATGGCGGCATTAGGCATCGAAGTGGTTGACGTGCGTATTAAGCAAATCAACCTGCCTGCTGAAGTGTCCGAGGCTATCTACAACCGTATGCGCGCTGAGCGTGAAGCGGTAGCGCGTCGCCATCGTTCACAAGGCCAGGAAGAGGCGGAAAAACTGCGTGCAACGGCTGACTATGAAGTCACTAAAACGCTGGCAGAATCTGAGCGTCAGGGCCGTATTATGCGCGGTGAAGGCGATGCAGAAGCCGCTAAGCTGTTTGCCGATGCGTTCAGTCAGGATCCGGACTTCTACGCCTTCATCCGTAGCCTGCGTGCTTACGAGAAGAGCTTTGAAGGGAATCAGGACGTAATGGTCATGAGCCCGGACAGCGATTTCTTCCGCTACATGAAGACACCAAATACCGCGACACGCTAATCGCGTTTCAGCGGTTTTAAAGCAGCAAAACCACCGGCATCTCCAGGGATGCGGTGGTTTTCTTTTTATATAAGGGCGATGGATGAATTCAACAATTTTGCTGGCGCTCGCGCTGGTTTTGGTGCTGGAAGGGCTGGGTCCGATGCTTTATCCCAGCGCATGGAAGAAAATGATCTCTGCAATGGCGCAACTTCCCGGAAATATTTTGCGTCGTTTTGGTGGAGGTCTTGTGGTTGCGGGCGTTGTGGTCTACTACATGTTGAGGAAAACGATTGGCTGATCAATAAGTAGACTAATTTGCGGATTTTCGCATGCAAAAAGTGCTGTATATCTGAAAAAGCGGTGGTAGAATCCATTTTTAAGCAAACGGTGATTTTGAAAAATGGGTAACAACGTCGTCGTACTGGGCACCCAATGGGGTGACGAAGGTAAAGGGAAGATCGTCGATCTTCTGACTGAACGGGCTAAATATGTTGTGCGCTACCAGGGTGGTCACAACGCAGGCCATACTCTCGTAATCAACGGTGAAAAAACCGTCCTCCATCTTATTCCATCAGGCATTCTTCGCGAAAACGTAATCAGCATCATCGGTAACGGTGTTGTTCTGTCTCCGTCCGCGCTGATGAAAGAAATGAAAGGACTGGAAGATCGTGGTATCCCGGTTCGCGAGCGCCTGCTGCTGTCTGAAGCTTGTCCGCTGATCCTTGATTATCACGTTGCGTTGGATAACGCTCGTGAGAAAGCGCGTGGCGAGAAAGCGATCGGTACTACCGGTCGTGGTATCGGTCCGGCTTATGAAGACAAAGTAGCTCGTCGCGGTCTGCGTGTTGGCGATCTGTTTGATAAAGCAACTTTCGCTGAAAAACTGAAAGAAGTGATGGAATATCACAACTTCCAGCTGGTGAATTTCTATAAAGTTGAAGCAGTTGACTACCAGAAAGTGCTGGATGATGTGATGGCTATCGCCGACATCCTGACCTCAATGGTTGTTGATGTTTCCGATCTGCTGGACCAGGCGCGTAAGCGTGGCGATTTCGTCATGTTTGAAGGTGCGCAGGGTACGCTGCTGGATATCGACCACGGTACCTATCCGTACGTAACGTCCTCCAACACCACCGCAGGTGGCGTGGCAACCGGCTCCGGCCTGGGCCCACGTTATGTGGACTACGTTCTGGGTATCATCAAAGCTTACTCTACTCGTGTAGGTGCGGGTCCGTTCCCGACAGAGCTGTTTGATGACGTTGGCGAGTTCCTGTGCAAACAAGGTAACGAGTATGGCGCGACCACCGGTCGTCGTCGTCGTACCGGTTGGCTGGATTCCGTTGCTGTACGCCGTGCAGTACAGATTAACTCCCTGTCTGGCTTCTGCCTGACCAAACTGGACGTACTGGACGGTTTGAAAGAGGTGAAAATCTGTGTTGCTTACCGTATGCCGGATGGCCGCGAAGTAACGACTACTCCGCTGGCAGCTGACGACTGGAAAGGTATCGAGCCGATTTACGAAACCATGCCGGGTTGGTCTGAATCCACCTTCGGCGTGAAGGAACGTAGCGGTCTGCCGCAGGCAGCGCTGAACTACATCAAGCGTATTGAAGAACTGACCGGTGTGCCGATTGATATTATCTCAACTGGCCCAGACCGTACTGAAACCATGATCCTGCGCGACCCGTTCGACGCATAATTCTGGTTATAGCGTAGCGTCAAACGGCGCTGCGCTTGCACTAATTTAGGCCGGATAAGGTGCTTTGCATCAGAATCCGGCTTAAAATCACGTAAGTTCCTCGCTTTTTTCCTTCCCGAACTGAAATAAATTAGCGACCTGGCTGGTGGCTGGTTTATCATCAATGTAATTAATACTACCAGGTTTATCCGTTTTATCCCTTTTCCTGAGGTTGATGTGCAGTTAACAAGTTTCACCGATTACGGATTACGTGCGCTAATCTACATGGCGTCACTTCCCGAAGGACGTATGACCAGTATTTCTGAGGTGACAGAAGTCTACGGCGTGTCCCGTAATCATATGGTCAAAATAATCAATCAACTTAGCCGGGCGGGCTTTGTTACTGCTATTCGAGGAAAAAATGGCGGTATCCGCCTGGGTAAACCCGCTAAGGATATTGGTATTGGTGATGTGGTTCGCGAGCTGGAACCCTTATCGTTGGTCAACTGTAGCAGCGAGTTTTGCCACATTACCCCGGCCTGTCGACTCAAACAGGCGCTTTCTAAAGCAGTGCAAAGTTTTCTCACGGAACTGGACAACTACACACTTGCTGATTTGGTTGAAAAGAATCAACCGCTTTATAAATTATTGCTGGTGGAGTAACGACTCCCGCCAGCAGCGATGATGACGGAGGAACCGACATGTCACAAGATCCTTTCCAGGAACGCGAAGCAGAAAAATACGCGAATCCTATCCCGAGCCGGGAATTTATCCTCGAACATTTAACTAAACGTGAAAAGCCGGCCAACCGCGATGAGCTGGCCGCTGAACTCAATATTGAAGGTGAAGAGCAGCAAGAAGCGCTGCGTCGTCGCCTGCGCGCGATGGAGCGTGACGGACAACTGGTCTTCACCCGTCGTCAGTGCTATGCGCTGCCGGAGCGTCTCGACCTGCTGAAAGGTACCGTTATTGGCCACCGTGATGGCTACGGCTTTCTGCGCGTTGAAGGCCGCAAAGATGACCTGTATCTGTCCAGCGAGCAGATGAAAACCTGCATTCATGGCGATCAGGTGCTGGCGCAGCCGTTGGGCGCGGACCGTAAAGGTCGCCGCGAAGCGCGTATTGTGCGCGTACTGGTGCCGAAAACCAGCCAGATTGTCGGTCGCTACTTCACCGACGCTGGTGTTGGGTTTGTCGTCCCAGACGACAGCCGCCTGAGCTTCGATATTCTGATCCCGCCGGAAGAGGTAATGGGCGCTCGTATGGGCTTTGTGGTCGTCGTTGAACTGACCCAGCGTCCGACTCGCCGCACCAAAGCGGTGGGCAAAATTGTTGAAGTGCTGGGCGATAACATGGGAACCAGCATGGCCGTGGATATGGCCCTGCGTACTCATGAAATCCCATATATCTGGCCTCAGGCGGTTGAGAAACAGGTCGCCGGGCTGAAAGAAGAAGTGCCGGAAGAGGCGAAAGTAGGACGTGTCGATCTGCGCTCCCTGCCGCTGGTGACTATCGATGGCGAAGATGCGCGCGACTTCGACGATGCGGTTTATTGCGAGAAGAAACGCGGCGGTGGTTGGCGTTTATGGGTGGCGATTGCTGACGTAAGCTATTACGTTCGCCCGCCGACTCCGCTGGACCAGGAAGCGCGTAGCCGTGGCACATCCGTTTACTTCCCGTCGCAGGTAGTTCCGATGCTGCCGGAAGTGCTGTCTAACGGATTGTGTTCACTCAACCCGCAGGTGGACCGGTTGTGTATGGTCTGTGAAATGACCATTTCGTCGAAAGGCCGCTTAACTGGCTTTAAATTCTACGAAGCGGTCATGAGCTCCCACGCACGTCTGACCTACACCAAGGTCTGGCACATGCTGCAGGGCGACCAGGAGCTGCGTGAGCAGTATGCACCGCTGGTTAAACACATTGAAGAGTTGCATAACCTCTACAAAGTGCTGGATAAAGCCCGTGAAGAGCGTGGCGGTATCTCGTTTGAAAGTGAAGAGGCTAAGTTTATCTTCAATGCTGAACGCCGTATTGAGCGTATCGAGCAGACGCAGCGTAACGACGCACACAAGCTGATTGAAGAGTGCATGATCATGGCGAACATCTCAGCGGCGCGATTCGTTGAGAAAGCCAAAGAGCCAGCACTGTTCCGTATTCACGATAAGCCGACGACCGAAGCGATTAACTCGTTCCGTTCCGTCCTGGCAGAGCTGGGGCTGGAGCTGCCTGGTGGTAACAAACCTGAGCCGCGTGATTACGCTGAACTGCTGGAGTCGATTGCTGACCGTCCTGACGCAGAAATGCTGCAAACCATGCTGCTGCGTTCGATGAAGCAGGCGATTTACGATCCGGAAAACCGTGGTCACTTTGGCCTGGCGCTGCAATCTTATGCACACTTTACTTCACCGATCCGTCGTTACCCGGATCTCTCCTTGCACCGGGCGATTAAGTATCTGCTGGCGCAGGAGCAGGGCCATAAGGGCAACACCACGGAAACCGGTGGCTACCATTATTCGATGGAAGAGATGCTGCAACTGGGTCAGCACTGTTCGATGGCCGAGCGCCGTGCTGATGAAGCTACGCGCGATGTCTCTGACTGGCTGAAGTGCGACTTCATGCTGGACCAGGTGGGTAATGTCTTCAAAGGCGTGATTGCCAGCGTGACCGGATTTGGTTTCTTTGTCCGTCTTGATGAACTGTTTATCGACGGTCTGGTGCATGTCTCCTCTCTGGATAACGACTACTATCGTTTCGACCAGGTTGGGCAGCGCCTGACGGGGGAATCCAGCGGCCAGATGTATCGCCTTGGCGATCGCGTGGAAGTTCGCGTGGAAGCAGTCAACATGGACGAGCGTAAGATCGACTTCAGCTTGATCTCCAGCGAACGTGCGCCGCGTAATGAAGGTAAAACCGCCCGCGAAAAAGCCAAAAAAGGCGATGCGGGTAAAAATACCGGTAAACGTCGTCAGATGGGCAAAAAGGTGAATTTCGAGCCGGACAGCGCTTTCCGCGGCGAGAAGAAAGGCAGAGCCAAACCTCAGGCGGATAAGAATGCGGCTGAGAAGAAAGGCGATAAAAAAGCGAAAAAGCCCTCGGTAAAAACGCTTAAAATTGCTGCCGCCACTAAAGCTAAACGTGCGGCGAAAAAGAAAGTCGCACAATAACAGCCATAGACTGTAAGTCGGGCAACCTTCGCGTTGCCCGGCGTTACGCATAAACTATTAACGAGTACATTCATGAGTGAAATGATTTACGGCATCCATGCGGTGCAGGCCCTGCTGGAACGTGCGCCTGAGCGCTTCCAGGACGTCTTTATTCTCAAAGGTCGTGAAGATAAACGCCTGCTGCCGCTGATCCACGCACTGGAAGCACAGGGTGTTGTCATTCAACTGGCTAACCGTCAGTTTCTGGATGAGAAAAGCGAGGGTGCGGTACATCAGGGGATTATTGCTCGCGTGAAGCCGGGCCGTCAGTATCAGGAAAACGATCTGCCGGATCTGATTGCTACGCTCGATCAGCCGTTCTTTTTGATCCTCGATGGCGTCACCGATCCGCATAACCTGGGCGCATGCCTGCGTAGCGCCGATGCCGCTGGCGTACATGCTGTAATCGTACCGAAGGATCGTTCCGCACAGTTGAATGCGACGGCGAAAAAAGTGGCCTGTGGTGCGGCAGAAAGCGTACCGCTGATCCGCGTGACCAACCTGGCGCGCACCATGCGTATGCTGCAGGAAGAGAATATCTGGATCGTCGGAACCGCAGGTGAAGCCGACCATACTCTCTATCAGAGCAAAATGACCGGTCGTCTGGCGCTGGTGATGGGCGCAGAGGGTGAAGGTATGCGCCGTCTGACCCGTGAACACTGTGACGAACTGATCAGCATCCCGATGGCAGGGAGCGTTTCGTCATTGAACGTTTCAGTTGCGACGGGTATCTGCCTGTTTGAAGCCGTCCGCCAGCGCGGCTAATTCATTCTCTATGTCTCTTAAGCCATCCCTCGGGATGGCTTTTTTGTGACCTGAATCCCAGGCACTCTCTTGTCTGGCTGACCATACTTAAAGCGACGGCCATTGACGGAGGGAGACACAATGCACTGGCAAACGCATACCGTTTTTAACCAACCTGTACCGCTCAATAACAGTAACTTATATTTGTCCGATGGCGCGCTGTGCGAAGCGGTTATCCGCGAAGGCGCTGGTTGGGACAGCGATCTTCTCGCCAGTATTGGTCAGCAGCTAGGGACTGCCGAGTCGCTCGAACTGGGCCGTCTGGCCAATGCTTTTCCACCTGAACTGTTGCGCTACGACCCGCAGGGGCAGCGGCTGGATGATGTGCGTTTTCATCCTGCCTGGCATTTGCTGATGCAGGGATTGTGCGCCAACCGCGTACATAATCTGGCCTGGGAAGAAGATGCGAGGCAGGGAACATTTGTTGCCCGGGCGGCGCGTTTCATGCTGCATGCGCAGGTTGAAGCAGGTACGTTGTGTCCGGTGACCATGACTTTTGCCGCCACGCCGCTGTTACTTCAAATGTTACCCGCCCCCTTTCATGACTGGATAACGCCGCTGCTAAGCGACCGTTATGACTCGCATTTATTGCCAGGTGGGCAAAAGCGTGGGTTGCTTATTGGCATGGGCATGACCGAGAAGCAGGGTGGTTCAGATGTGCTGAGCAATACCACTCAGGCAGAACGTCTTGCTGACGGCTCGTATCGGCTGGTGGGACATAAGTGGTTTTTCTCCGTGCCGCAAAGCGATGCCCATTTAGTGCTGGCCCAGGCTAAGGGGGGATTATCCTGCTTTTTTGTGCCGCGATTTTTACCTGACGGGCAGCGTAATGCTATCCGTCTTGAGAGATTGAAAGATAAGTTAGGCAACCGCTCCAACGCCAGCTGCGAGGTTGAATTCCACGATGCGATTGGCTGGCTATTGGGTGACGAAGGGGAAGGTATACGCCATATCCTGAAAATGGGGGGGATGACGCGTTTTGACTGTGCGCTCGGTAGTCACGGTATGATGCGGCGTGCTTTTTCCGTCGCGATTTACCATGCGCACCAGCGGCAGGTCTTTGGCAAGCCATTGATTGAACAGCCGATGATGCGTCAAGTGTTAGGTCGGATGGCGCTCCAACTGGAAGGTCAAACGGCGTTACTGTTTCGACTGGCGCGGGCCTGGGACCGCCGTTCTGATGCTAAAGAAGCGCTGTGGGCCAGATTGTTCACACCAGCGGCGAAATTCTCCGTTTGCAAAAGCGGTATGCCATTTGTGGCAGAAGCGATGGAAGTGCTGGGTGGGATTGGCTATTGCGAGGAGAGCGAGCTGCCGCGTTTGTATCGTGAAATGCCGGTAAACAGTATCTGGGAAGGCTCTGGCAACATTATGTGCCTTGATGTATTGCGGGTACTGACCAAACAACCCGGCATGTACGATATGCTCAGCGAAGCCTTTGCGGAAGTCAAAGGGCAAGATCGACATTACGATCGAATGGTACGTCAGCTCCAGCAGCGTTTACGTAAACCCAGCGAGGAGATGGGAAGGGAGATTACACAGCAGCTTTTCCTGCTCGGTTGCGG
This sequence comes from Citrobacter sp. Cpo012, assembly GCF_030333015.1. Classification (NCBI taxonomy): domain Bacteria; kingdom Pseudomonadati; phylum Pseudomonadota; class Gammaproteobacteria; order Enterobacterales; family Enterobacteriaceae; genus Citrobacter; species Citrobacter sp. Cpo012. Next base: position 57,367 of record NZ_JAOWGR010000039.1, read on the forward strand.
GGCGCAGGTGTTGCGTTATTCTTCTCCGCCAGTGGCGCAGGCCTGGTGCCAAATGATGCTTGATACGCGGGGGGGACTACGATTGTCTGAGCAGGTGCTGAACGATTTGCTTCTGCGGGCAACGGGGGGATTACGGTAATAATATGCCTGATGGCGACGCTTTCGCGTCTTATCATGTCTACAGTTCACTGTAGGTCAGATAAGTTTACGCCATCCGGCAATGTGTTAAGCATAGAGTATGGCCTGTACGCGCCAGTTGTCGGGCTGCTGATCTTCGTACATTTGAATGATCCGATACCATGAGGCACCTTGTTCATCCGCTTTTAACGCGACTATACGTTCTACATCCTGCGGATTTCCTGCAATGTTACTGACAGATATCTGGCCAATTTCATTCAGGCCCGTAACACAGTCAGCACTGGCGAACTCGGCAGACTGCGCCGTAGTATCTACCAGTCCGGCAGAAAGCAGCAGTGAGGATAAGGCAAGTGATTGTTTCATCGTCAGCTCCATTATTCGTACCCCTACACACGGCAGGGCATTCCATCGCGATAATAAACCTCAAGCTTCCTGCTGTTGGTTTATTGTGCACAGGTAAACGCATAGGGGCGCAAAGCAATGTAAAGCTGACTAAATTTCAACCCAATGTTATTTACGATACAAAATAGCCTGTGAATACCATTGGCCTGTCACGATGGTTTCATCCACTAATAAAACCACGTAGTAATCAGCTTTAGCCGCGGCGGCTTTGGCACGGATCTCTGCCAGCGCATCATCCGGAGAGCCTCTTACCAGTGCGCTAACCGTCCCTAATCGCTGTAACCCATTACTCTGGTCACGGCGGATCTCCTGCGGGTGGTCGGCAACGGGCGGTGCGGGTTGCGGCGTTCCCTGTAGCACGCTACAGGCGCTTAAAAACATAACCAACAACACAGAGGCAAACCGACGCATAACTCTATCTCGTTTCCTGATAGCCATAGTGTAGTGCCTTATTAATTTCCCTTTAGGGGAATGTTCCCGAATTGTTATCTCTCACGCGATTTTCGAATGAAAATGTTGCGAAAGCGTAACCCAGTTCTCAACATTATGAATCATTGCCGAACACATTCGCTTGCGTTAAGTATTGCTGCATGGCATACCAGAAAGAAAGAGGCGACAAATGATCGAAATTGAAACACGACAGTTGGCGGGTATCCCTGTCCTGCACGCCGTTCCGGCTGGCAAACGCGAATGTTCACTCCCTTGTATTATCTTCTATCACGGGTTTACCTCTTCAAGCCTGGTTTACAGCTATTTTGCCGTTGCTCTGGCTCAGGCCGGTTTCCGCGTCGTCATGCCAGATGCGCCCGACCATGGCGCTCGCTTCAAAAGCGATGCCAAGGTGCGAATGCACCGCTTCTGGCATATTTTGCAGCAAAATATGCAGGAGTTTACGACGTTACGTGCGGCGCTGGTGGCGGAAAATTGGCTTTCAGATGAGCGGCTTGCCGTCGGTGGGGCGTCGATGGGGGGAATGACAGCATTGGGCATAATGGCGCGCCATCCTGAGGTTAAATGTGTAGCCAGCCTGATGGGTTCAGGCTATTTTACCCGGCTTGCGCAGACGCTTTTTCCCCCTTTACTGGTTCAGACCCCAGAGCAGCAGGCGGAATTTGATGCCGTTATCGCCCCGCTTGCCGAATGGGATGTTACGCATCAGTTACCACGCCTCGCTGACAGGCCGTTGCTGCTGTGGCATGGACAGGATGATGATGTTGTACCCGCTGTTGAAACCTTCCGCTTACAGCAAGCGCTGATTCAGGCAGGTTTGGACAACAATCTGACCTGCCTGTGGGAAGCGGGCGTACGACATCGCATCACGCCAGAAGCGTTGGCCGCAACAGTGACGTTTTTCCGCCAGCACCTTTAAACGCGCATAATGCTCACGCCCTGGGCTTCAAGCTGTTGCAGAATCTCAGGGTTTGCATTTTTGCCAGTAATCAGCATGTCGATTTGATCGGCGCGACTGAACAGCATTCCCGCACGTTCACCGACTTTACTGCTATCGACCAGTACCACCAGTTTGCCCACCACGTTAAGCATCTTCTGCTCGGCCATCGCGGTCAGCATATCGGTTTTATACAGTCCGTCCGCGGTCAACCCTTTGCCACTGGTGAACATCCAGTGCCCGGCATACAGGCTATTTTCACTGCCTTGCGGGCTAAGCGTGATGGATTGGCTTTTGTTATATTGCCCTCCCATGATGATCACGCTGTCATGCTCCTGGTCGATCAGATAGTTCGCCAGCGGCAGATAATTAGTGATGATCTGCACCGGCTTGCCGCACATTTCGCGACCCAGCAGAAAGGCTGTCGATCCGCAGTTGATCACCACGCTTTCACCCGCATTCACAAGCTGGGATGCCGCCTTGGCAATGCGAACTTTTTCATCGTGGTTCTGTGCCTGGTGCAGATTCATTGGCGTCCAGCGCGGTCGCTGCTGGGTAATAGCTTCTGCGCCGTTGCGGACTTTCTTGAGTTTGCCGCTTTCGTCGAGTTTGTTGATGTCCCGGCGTGCTGTGGCGGGTGAAATCCCCAGACGCTCAATCACGTTCTCAACGGTAACAAAGCCCAACTGCGCCAGCATATCCAGCAATATTTGATGTCTTTGTGCTTCAGTCATGAGCTATTCCGATACAAATTGATTTGAAAAGATGATATTTGAAATAGCCTGGAAATACTAAAGTAAATGGGAAAAAATGCCGGGATGGCCCGGCATTTTGTGTGGATCACAAGAACGATTTAAACGGTAAATCCGGTTCAATCGTGAAGCAGTCGTCAAAGCCGCGCGGATAGTGATATTCAAAGTTATCTTTGTCCAGCGGCCAGGTGAACTTGCCACCCACCTGCCAGATAAAAGGCTTAAAGCCATACTTCAGCCGATCCTTTTTCATCTCCCACAGTACGCGGATCTCCTGAGGATCGGCCTGGAAGTTTGACCAGATATCGTGATGGAAAGGGATCACCACTTTTGTATTCAGGGCCTCCGCCATACGCAGCATGTCGGAACTGGTCATTTTGTCCGTAATTCCCCGTGGGTTCTCGCCGTAGGATCCGAGCGCAACGTCGATCTGGTGCTCATTGCCATGCTTTGCATAGTAGTTGGAGTAGTGTGAATCACCGCTGTGATAAAGCGTACCGCCCGGCGTTTTGAACAGATAGTTTACGGCGCGGGCATCCATACCATCCGGCAGCACGCCTGCCGCTTTTTGATCGGCAGGAAGCGTGATCAATGCCGTACGATCAAACGCATCAAGCGCATGAATTTCAATATCTTTCACTTTCACCACATCGCCAGGTTTTACCACGATGCAGCGCTCTTTTGGTACACCCCAACCGATCCACAGATCCACACAAGTCTGCGGTCCAATAAACGGCACGTCGTCGGCACAGTTCTGCATGACGGCTGCTGCAACATTTACGTCGATGTGATCGTTATGATCGTGCGTGGCCAGCACCGCATCGATCTGACGAATGGCAAACGGATCAAGAACAAACGGCGTGGTGCGCAGGTTTGGCTGCAGCTTCTTCACGCCCGCCATGCGTTGCATCTGGTGACCGGTTTTCATCAGCGGGTTACCGTGACTCTGTTTACCCGTACCGCACCAGAAATCGACGCAGACGTTAGTTCCGCCTTCAGACTTTAGCCAAATTCCGGTACAGCCAAGCCACCACATAGCGAAAGTGCCAGGTGCGACCTGTTCCTGCTCGATCTCTTCATTGAGCCAGCTTCCCCACTCCGGGAATGTGCTCAGAATCCATGATTCACGCGTGATGCTTTTTACTTTACTCATCGCAATTACCTTCATGTTTGTTCAAGTTGAATCAAATTATGATTTGTTTTGATTGATACTGACATCATTTTCTCAAGAAGGCAATGCGCTGATTTTTGGTGTTGAATGGGAAAATGTGAACAAATTACAACGTGACAAGATGGTTTATATGAAATGTATTTTTGTATTTTATTGTTTTAAATGAATTTATTTTGGCGTATATGAATTTGAAGTAAATCCACTCTGCAAGTAAGAGAATTATTTGCGTACTTCATCACATTTAATCAAATTCAATCTTGTTGTGATTACTTTTGAAAATTAGAGTGAGGGCACAACATCCTGGGCATCTGTAATGAATGTTCAGCAACTTCGTCTACTGGAGATCGTTATGGAGATCCTCTACAACATCTTTACCGTCTTTTTTAATCAGGTCATGACCAATGCACCGTTGCTGTTGGGTATTGTGACCTGCCTCGGCTACATCCTGTTGCGTAAAAGTGTCAGCGTCATTATCAAAGGCACGATCAAAACGATTATCGGTTTTATGTTATTGCAGGCAGGGTCGGGCATTCTGACCAGCACGTTTAAACCGGTGGTGGCGAAGATGTCTGAGGTTTACGGTATCAATGGCGCGATCTCCGATACCTATGCCTCCATGATGGCAACCATCGAACGAATGGGTGATGCCTACAGTTGGGTAGGGTACGCCGTACTGTTAGCGCTGGCGCTGAACATTTGTTACGTACTGCTACGGCGTATTACCGGCATTCGAACCATCATGCTGACTGGGCACATCATGTTCCAGCAGGCGGGGCTGATTGCTGTCTCTTTCTACATCTTTGGTTACCCGATGTGGACCACCATCATCTGTACCGCGGTGCTGGTGTCGCTCTACTGGGGCATTACCTCCAATATGATGTACAAACCGACGCAGGAGGTAACTGACGGCTGTGGTTTTTCCATCGGTCACCAGCAGCAGTTCGCCTCCTGGATTGCTTACAAAGTCGCGCCGTATCTGGGTAAGAAAGAGGAGAGCGTAGAAGATCTCAAGCTGCCAGGCTGGCTGAATATCTTCCATGACAACATCGTTTCCACCGCGATTGTGATGACCATCTTTTTCGGGGCGATCCTGCTCTCTTTCGGCATAGATGTGGTTCAGGCGATGGCGGGTAAAACCCACTGGACGGTCTATATCCTGCAAACCGGTTTTTCGTTTGCTGTCGCTATCTTCATCATCACCCAGGGCGTACGTATGTTCGTTGCTGAACTTTCAGAAGCGTTCAACGGTATCTCTCAACGTCTGATCCCCGGCGCGGTGTTGGCTATCGACTGCGCAGCGATTTACAGCTTTGCCCCCAACGCGGTGGTCTGGGGCTTTATGTGGGGCACCATCGGCCAACTGATTGCGGTAGGTATTCTGGTTGCTTGCGGCTCTTCCATCCTGATTATCCCTGGCTTTATCCCGATGTTCTTCTCGAACGCCACTATCGGCGTATTTGCTAACCACTTTGGCGGCTGGCGCGCGGCGCTCAAGATTTGCCTGGTGATGGGGATGATCGAAATCTTCGGCTGCGTCTGGGCGGTTAAGCTCACCGGTATGAGCGCCTGGATGGGCATGGCGGACTGGTCAATTCTGGCACCGCCGATGATGCAAGGCTTTGCCTCCATCGGCATCGTGTTTATGGCCGTCATTATTTTGATTGCACTGGCTTATATGTTTTTCGCAGGACGCACGTTGCGCGCTGAGGAAGACGCAGAAAAACAACTGGCAGAACACTCTGCTTAATAAGGAGTTCCGATTATGACCGTACGTATTCTGGCTGTGTGTGGCAATGGGCAGGGCAGCTCCATGATCATGAAAATGAAGGTGGACCAGTTTTTAACCCAGTCAAATATTGACCATACGGTAAACAGCTGCGCCGTGGGTGAATACAAAAGTGAACTGAGCGGTGCGGATATCATCATCGCTTCTACGCATATCGCCGGTGAGATTACCGTTTCTGGCAATAAATATGTCGTCGGCGTACGCAACATGCTGTCTCCTGCCGATTTTGGGCCAAAACTGCTGGAAGTGATCAAAGCGCATTTCCCGCAGGACGTGAAGTAAGGGGCGGCATATGAAATTACGTGACTCGCTGGCAGACAATAATTCCATCCTTTTGCAAGCCGAGGCCAGTACCTGGCAGGAAGCGGTAAAGCTTGGTGTGGATCTGTTGGTTAAGGCCGATGTGGTTGAACCACGCTACTACCAGGCCATCCTTGATGGCGTTGAGCAGTTTGGCCCGTACTTTGTGATTGCGCCAGGCCTGGCAATGCCGCACGGCCGTCCGGAGGAAGGGGTTAAGAAAACCGGTTTTGCGCTGGTGACGCTGAAAATGCCGCTGGTGTTTAACCACGAAGATAACGACCCGGTCGATATTCTGATAACGATGGCGGCAGTTGATGCCAACACGCATCAGGAAGTGGGCATCATGCAGATCGTGAATCTCTTTGATGACGAAGCCAATTTCGACCGTTTACGCGCCTGTCGCACCGCGCAGGAAGTGTTGGATTTAATTGATAACGCCACTGCGGCGGCTGTTTAAAAGGATACACAAAATGTCATTACCTATGTTGCAGGTTGCGCTGGATAACCAATCAATGTCTTCCGCGTATGAAACGACGCGTCTGATTGCCGAAGAGGTCGATATCATTGAGGTGGGCACTATTCTTTGCGTGGCAGAGGGCGTGCGCGCCGTTCGCGATCTAAAGGCGCTTTACCCGCATAAAATTGTGCTGGCGGACGCCAAAATTGCCGATGCGGGAAAAATCCTCTCCCGCATGTGTTTCGAAGCCAACGCTGACTGGGTCACCGTCATCTGCTGTGCGGATATCAACACCACCAAGGGGGCACTGGAGGTGGCGAAAGAATTTAACGGTGATGTACAGATTGAACTGACGGGTTACTGGACCTGGGAGCAGGCGCAAGAGTGGCGTGACGCGGGCATTGGGCAAGTTGTGTATCACCGCAGCCGTGATGCGCAGGCAGCAGGTGTGGCGTGGGGAGAGGCAGATATCAGCGCGATCAAACGCCTGTCCGAGATGGGCTTTAAAGTCACCGTCACCGGCGGTCTGGCGTTGGAAGATCTGCCGCTGTTCCAGGGAATTCCGATTCACGTATTTATTGCCGGTCGCAGCATTCGCGATGCCGCCTCTCCGGTGGAAGCGGCCCGTCAGTTCAAACGTTCTATCGCCCAGCTGTGGGGATAAGGAGCGACTATGTTGTCGAAACAGGTCCCGCTCGGTATTTATGAAAAGGCACTCCCCGGCGGGGAGTGCTGGCTGGAGCGCTTGCAGCTGGCGAAGGAACTGGGCTTTGACTTTGTCGAAATGTCGGTTGATGAAACCGACGCTCGCCTGGCGCGTCTTGACTGGAACCGCGAGCAGCGACTGGCGCTGGTGGCCGCTATCGCCGAGACAGGGATACGGGTGCCGTCCATGTGCCTGAGTGCTCATCGACGTTTCCCGCTGGGCAGTGAAGATGATGCGGTACGCGAACAAGGGCTGGAGATCATGCGTAAAGCGATTCAGTTTGCGCAGGATATCGGTATTCGCGTTATTCAACTGGCCGGTTACGACGTCTATTACCAGCAGGCCAATAACGAAACGCGTCGTCGGTTTCGCGATGGGCTGAAAGAAAGCGTAGAGATGGCGAGCCGTGCACAGGTGACGCTGGCGATGGAAATCATGGATTATCCACTGATGAATTCGATCAGTAAGGCGCTGGGATACGCTCACTATCTCAACAATCCGTGGTTCCAGTTGTATCCCGATATCGGCAATTTGTCGGCGTGGGACAACGATGTGCAGATGGAGCTGCAGGCGGGAATGGGCCACATCGTTGCCGTACACGTGAAAGATACCAAACTCGGCGTATTCAAAAATGTGCCGTTTGGTGAAGGGGTTGTCGATTTCGAACGTTGTTTTGCGACGCTCAAACAGAGTGGGTATTGCGGGCCATACCTGATTGAGATGTGGAGTGAAACGTCGGACGATCCGGCTCGTGAAGTGGCGAAGGCGCGCGACTGGGTGAAAGCGCGTATGGTCAGCGCCGGTCTGGTGGAGGCGGTGTAATGCAAAAACTCAAACAGCAGGTTTTTGAGGCTAATATGGATCTGCCGCGCTACGGGCTGGTGACGTTTACCTGGGGTAATGTCAGCGCCATCGACCGCGAACGCGGGATGGTGGTGATTAAGCCCAGCGGCGTCGACTACCAGACAATGACAGTGAACGACATGGTAGTTGTGGATCTGCACGGCAACGTGGTGGAAGGACGCTATCGTCCTTCTTCCGATACCGCCACCCATCTGGCGCTGTATCGTCGCTATTCCTCTCTTGGCGGCGTGGTGCATACCCACTCAACCCACGCGACGGCATGGGCGCAGGCAGGTCTGGCAATTCCTGCGCTAGGCACGACGCATGCGGACTACTTCTTTGGCGATATCCCCTGCACCCGGGCGTTAACTGAAGCGGAAGTTCAGGATGAGTATGAGCTGAATACCGGCAGGGTGATTGTTGAAACGCTGGGGGAGGTGGAACCTTTGCATACGCCAGGCGTAGTGGTGTACCAGCATGGCCCGTTTGCCTGGGGCAAAGACGCTCATGACGCGGTACATAACGCGGTGGTGATGGAAGAGGTGGCAAAAATGGCATGGATTGCGCGTGGCATTAATCCGGCACTCAGCGCTATCGACAGTTATCTGATGAATAAGCACTTCATGCGTAAGCACGGCCCAAATGCCTATTACGGGCAGAAGTAGGAAAAAACGTTCCGGAGCCAACTCTTCATGGGGATGAGATCGGTCTGGCTTCGGGATTGTTTTGCAAAAAAAGCCCCCAGTGAAGGGGGCAAGTCAAACTGTGGCAATGTTCTCGTTGGTTATTTCTGGTGTTAACGATAAATATCTGCACTGGCGTGCATATTTCCGTTACTACCGGGTTCCCTGGTGAGGATCACGTGGTAGTAGGTTGCGCCTTGCGCATCGGTCTCTTCATTCAGGGCCTGAGTGGCTTCACTTTCAGTGGCGAAGTTATGATTTATGTAAATGACGCCTAAGCTCTGCACATCATCCATGTTCCTGGCCTGATGGTTATCAATTTTGATGGCTGCCGTTGCATTTGCACTGAGCAAAAGCACAGCCAGAAGGGTCAAAACACGGGCTCGCATATGTACCTCCTCGACTGCGGTCTCTGGTTGCCTCTCTCCTGTGAGTGATTAACTTCTGATGTAATTTTAACCGCTACCAGCGCAGTCGATAGCGACCATTTCTGATGCAGTTGTTCAAAAAATTACCGCATAACCAACTTTTCTTTAATTAACAGTCTGCTGGTGTAAACCGCTGCGGTGAAAAAATACCTGCCTTTCGCGCATAAGCTCTTACCAAATAGTCAATTTAATCGGATGAGTACGCCGTTTATAGTGAGCCGGATAATTAATATAACTTTATGATAATAAGGCAAAAACTTATGGATACTTCATTCATGGATTTCAGCTATTTCGTGGTTATGTTTATGGTCGCGCTGGTGGCTGGCTTTATTAACGTGGTGTCGGGCGGTGGTGGATTTCTCTCTATTGGCGCACTCTTAATTTCTGGTTTACCCCCGGCTAATGCGCTGGCAACCAATAAAATTCAGGCTCTGGGAAGCTCGCTGACCTCCGGAATTTACTTTTTACGTCGAGGACATATCAACGTGCAGGAGCATAAGTATGTGTTTTTATCTGCCTTTATCGGTTCTGCGCTGGGAACGACGCTTATCCAGTTCATTGAACCGGAACTGCTGAAGAAACTGCTCCCAATCCTGATTATCGCAGTCGCCATTTACTTTATTTTTGCGCCAAACCTTAGCGAACCGAAAAGAAAGCAGCAGGTATCCCTGTTTCTCTTCTCGTTGATCGGTGGGGGATGTATTGGTTTTTATGATGGCTTTCTCGGTGCTGGGGCAGGTTCCTTTTATACCCTCAGCTATATTCTGCTGTGGGGATACAGTATTGATAAAGCGCAAATCCACTCGAATTTTATTAACCTGGCGTCGAACATCGCCTCGATTTTGTTCTTCATTTTCGGTGGTAAAATGATCTGGTCGCTGGGTTTGGTGATGTTTGCAGGGCAATCCCTTGGCGCACGTCTTGGTGCGACAGTCGTACTGACGCGCGGTAAGAAAGTCATCCGACCCATGATTGTGATTGTCTCCATTTGTATCAGCATCAAAATGCTGCTGGATATGTATTAATGGCGACATGATAAATAATCGTACAAGCACCTTGAGTTTACCTGCTGACCCCAGTATTATGACGCGTCATTTTTCAGCCGACCTTTAACACGTTCCTTGCCTCCATGGGCCTCGGCTGACCCAGACAGGAGGCTGAATAATCCGTAAGGAGCAATTCGATGCGTCATTACGAAATCGTTTTTATGGTCCATCCTGACCAGAGCGAACAGGTTCCGGGTATGATCGAACGCTACACTGCTGCCATCACTGGTGCAGAAGGCACGATCCACCGTCTGGAAGACTGGGGCCGCCGTCAGCTGGCTTACCCGATCAACAAACTGCACAAAGCTCACTACGTTCTGATGAACGTTGAAGCGCCGCAGGAAGTGATCGATGAGCTGGAAACTACCTTCCGCTTCAACGATGCCGTTATCCGCAGCATGGTTATGCGTACTAAACACGCTGTTACCGAAGCATCTCCGATGGTTAAAGCGAAAGACGAGCGTCGTGAACGTCGCGATGATTTCGCTAACGAAACCGCAGATGATGCTGAAGCTGGGGATTCTGAAGAGTAATTTCTGATGACCAACCGTCTGGTGTTGTCCGGCACTGTGTGCAGGGCCCCCCTTCGAAAGGTCAGTCCATCAGGAATTCCTCATTGCCAGTTCGTGCTTGAGCATCGTTCTGTGCAGGAGGAAGCCGGATTTCACCGGCAGGCGTGGTGCCAAATGCCCGTTATTATTAGCGGACAAGAAAACCAGGCCATTACTCACAGTATAACGGTCGGTAGCGCAGTGACCGTTCAGGGGTTCATCTCTTGCCACAAGGCAAAGAACGGCCTGAGCAAAATGGTTCTGCATGCCGAGCAGATTGAATTGATAGATTCTGGAGACTAGCCATATGGCACGTTATTTCCGTCGTCGCAAGTTCTGCCGTTTCACCGCGGAAGGCGTTCAAGAGATCGACTATAAAGATATCGCTACGCTGAAAAACTACATCACCGAAAGCGGTAAGATTGTCCCAAGCCGTATCACCGGTACCCGTGCAAAATACCAGCGTCAGCTGGCTCGCGCTATCAAACGCGCTCGCTACCTGTCCCTGCTGCCGTACACTGATCGTCATCAGTAATCGGTCACGGTCCATTAATACGACTTTGAGAGGATAAGGTAATGCAAGTTATTCTGCTTGATAAAGTAGCAAACCTGGGTAGCCTGGGTGATCAGGTTAACGTTAAAGCGGGCTATGCTCGTAACTTCCTGGTACCACAGGGTAAAGCTGTTCCTGCTACCAAGAAAAACGTTGAATTTTTCGAAGCGCGTCGCGCTGAGCTGGAAGCTAAACTGGCTGACGTTCTGTCCGCTGCTGAAGCTCGTGCTGAGAAAATCAACGCACTGGAAACCGTAACCATCGCGTCTAAAGCTGGCGACGAAGGTAAACTGTTCGGTTCCATCGGTACTCGCGACATCGCTGACGCTGTAACTGCAGCTGGCGTTGAAGTAGCTAAGAGCGAAGTTCGTCTGCCGAACGGCGTTCTGCGTACCACTGGCGAGCACGAAGTGAGCTTCCAGGTTCACAGCGAAGTGTTTGCTAAGCTGACTGTAAACGTAGTTGCAGAATAAGTTTTTATTCTGATGACCGCGTAAAAGCGCCGGCCCTGTGCCGGCGTTTTGCTTTTCTGTTCCCCCGCTTTTCTCTCTGGCTATTCTTTATCCTTTTCGGGATAATTACAAAAATAAAACATTATTTCAAAGTGGTGATGGAATGGAACCAACGCACCAACCTCTGTTTGCGCGTAAAAATGTTGTCTACCTGAGCGCGGCGTTTTGCTGCCTGCTGTGGGGGAGCGCCTATCCGGCGATCAAAAGCGGATATGAGATCTTCCAGATTGCCACGGATGACATTCCCTCAAAGATTGTCTTTGCCGGATATCGCTTTCTGTTTGCGGGATTATTGCTGCTACTGCTGGCGGTAGCGCAGCGTAAACCGATTGGCCGGTTAAGCCCGCGTCAGTACGGCCAACTCACGCTGTTGGGGCTAACGCAAACCTCGCTGCAATACATCTTCTTTTACATTGGCCTGGCGTTCACGACGGGAGTGAAAGGGTCCATCATGAATGCGACCGGGACCTTCTTCAGCGTGCTGCTGGCCCATTTTATCTACCATAATGACAAACTGAGCTACAACAAAGCGCTGGGCTGTATTCTGGGCTTTACCGGCGTAATGGTGGTGAACTTTAGCAGTGGAATGGATTTTAGCTTCAGCCTGTTAGGAGACGGCTCAGTAGTGATGGCAGCCTTTATTCTCTCTGCTGCCACGCTATATGGAAAACGTATTTCTCAGACGGTGGACCCGACGGTAATGACAGGGTACCAGTTGGGCGGTGGCGGCCTGGCGTTGGTTATCGGCGGCTACGCTTTTGGCGGCACGCTAACCGTACACGGTGCATCTTCGGTGGCGATTCTGGGTTACCTGACGTTACTCTCTTCGGTCGCTTTCGCCTTGTGGAGTATTCTGCTCAAACATAATCGCGTGGGGATGATTGCGCCGTTTAACTTCCTGATCCCGGTTTCGGGTGCGGTGCTGTCGGCAATATTCCTCGGTGAAAATATTCTCGAATGGAAATATGCGGTAGCGCTGGTGCTGGTGTGTTCAGGGATCTGGTGGGTGAACAAGGTGAAACGTTGACGTTTCACCTTGATGCCTGATGGCGCTATCTCTTATCAGGCCTGGAATCGCGGGGTCACAGTGCTTAACGGGCGCGGATAAAACTGCCGTTAGGCTGGCGGGTAAACAGGACCTGCTGGCCATTCCCGGTATCAATGGTTAATCCTGTCACTACGCCATTGGCATTCTGCCTGATCTGCACCATCTGTCCGTCTTTCAGATTGCTCAGCGGTTTTCCGGCGCCTTCAACCTGTGCCATCGCATACACATCGGTTGGCGGGAGGTTATGGTCACGGAATACCTGCGCCAGCGTTTTACCTGAGTCTACGCGGTAGGAGCGCCACTGCTGGTCAATTCCGCTATCCTGTTGGAAAGGTTGTGTCTGCGGCTGAGATTGCTGGACCTGAGGTTGTGCATCAGGTTCGCCTTCCTGGATTGGCTCTGGCGCAACCGGAGCGACCTGGCCGGGATCGTTTTGCGGCGGGATAAGCTGTGCCTGCAGCTGAGCCTCGGTCGGTGGCTGCGACTGTGACTGTAAATCCAGCTGGGCAGTACGCGTCACCACAGGGGTATCGCTGGTGTCACTGGAAGGGAGCAGGAAACCTATCACCAACACAATAGCAGCAATAATAATGCCGCGGCGGTGCATAGGCGGTAGCGGGTCCATAATGCGAAAATTGTCCGGTGCATGCCAGATTTTCGCCAGGGTTGGTTTTAATTCAAAGCGCCCGGGCATGGCTTTCCTCCTGCTCCGCGTCTCGTTCCTCGATCATAGAGTATAGATGGCTAACGCTATGATGTTCGTCATATTACCCGCTTTCGTGACGTCAACGCGGGATATTCCTATTGTTTATGTTTCCTCGCGATTTGTCATCTGTTCCCGAGACAAAGTTTTACCGGATGCGGCATGGCTGATATGCTGCCCGCTACTTTACATCCGATGAAAGGAAATATGATGGCTAACCCGACTTTTGACACTATCGAAGCGCAAGCAAGCTACGGCATTGGTTTGCAGGTAGGACAACAGCTGAGCGAATCCGGACTGGAAGGACTGTTGCCTGAAGCGCTGGTAGCGGGTATCGCTGACGCGCTGGAAGGTAAGCACCCGGCAGTGCCGGTTGATGTTGTGCATCGCGCACTGCGTGAAATCCACGAACGTGCTGATGCAGTTCGTCGCGAGCGTTTCCAGGCTATGGCGGCTGATGGCGTCAAATATCTGGAAGAAAACCGTGAGAAAGACGGTGTGAACAGCACTGAATCTGGTTTGCAGTTCCGTGTTCTGACCCAGGGTGAAGGTGCTATTCCGGCACGTACTGACCGCGTTCGCGTGCACTACACCGGTAAGCTGATCGACGGTACCGTGTTTGACAGCTCTGTCGCACGTGGCGAACCGGCTGAATTCCCGGTTAACGGCGTAATCCCAGGCTGGATTGAAGCGCTGACCCTGATGCCGGTAGGTTCCAAATGGGAACTGACTATTCCTCAGGAACTGGCTTACGGCGAGCGTGGCGCTGGCGCGTCCATTCCTCCGTTCAGCACGCTGGTGTTCGAAGTTGAGCTGCTTGAGATCCTGTAAGCAGTGACTTCTGTTCCCCCCGAAGCCGGGGGGAACAAAAAAATAGCGTGAAAAGCTATAGTTACGTCGTTGTCGATATTTTATCTTGCAAATGCCCCATCAGCGTGTATTTTTGTGAGCTGATTCGCGCTATCAGAGTGATATGACACTCACTTTAAACATTAAATTAACATTATATCTAAATCTTAGTATTCATCCCGCCAATTCTTACCTAATATCGATGAGTCCTGATAACAGGATCGTCGTATCATAGACACATTAAAGGCCGTAGAGCCTGAACAACACAGACAGGTACAGGAAGAAAAAACATGGTAGATCAGGTAAAAGTCGACACCGCTGAAGAGGCGTCGTCTGAACAGTCGCTACGGCGCAATCTCACAAACCGTCATATTCAACTTATTGCTATTGGTGGCGCTATCGGTACTGGCCTGTTTATGGGCTCCGGTAAAACCATCAGTCTCGCCGGACCGTCGATCATCTTTGTGTATATGATCATCGGTTTTATGCTGTTTTTCGTGATGCGCGCAATGGGTGAATTGCTGCTCTCGAATCTGGAGTACAAATCGTTTAGTGATTTTGCCTCTGACCTGCTCGGGCCATGGGCCGGGTATTTTACCGGCTGGACCTACTGGTTCTGCTGGGTTGTTACCGGGATGGCAGACGTGGTCGCGATTACCGCGTATGCGCAATTCTGGTTCCCCGAACTGTCAGACTGGGTCGCCTCGCTGGCGGTGATTGTGCTGCTGCTGAGCCTCAACCTCGCCACCGTAAAAATGTTCGGTGAGATGGAGTTCTGGTTTGCGATGATCAAAATCGTTGCCATCATCGGCCTGATTGTCGTCGGTCTGGTGATGGTGCTGACGCACTTCCAGTCGCCAACCGGCGTTCAGGCATCGTTCACGCACTTGTGGAATGACGGTGGCTGGTTCCCGAAAGGTCTGAGCGGCTTCTTTGCCGGCTTCCAGATAGCGGTGTTCGCATTTGTGGGTATTGAGCTGGTGGGTACGACCGCAGCGGAAACCAAGGACCCGGAGAAATCTCTGCCGCGCGCCATTAACTCGATTCCAATCCGTATCATCATGTTCTACGTGTTCGCGCTGATCGTGATTATGTCCGTTACGCCGTGGAGCTCGGTAGTGCCAACCAAGAGCCCATTCGTTGAACTGTTTGTGCTGGTTGGTCTGCCTGCTGCGGCGAGCCTGATCAACTTTGTTGTACTGACTTCAGCTGCCTCTTCTGCAAACAGCGGCGTGTTCTCTACCAGCCGTATGCTGTTCGGTCTGGCGCAGGAAGGCGTTGCGCCTAAAGCGTTTGCCAAGCTGTCTAAACGCGCAGTTCCAGCGAAGGGTTTAACCTTCTCCTGTATCTGTCTGCTGGGCGGCGTGGTGATGCTGTACGTGAACCCGAGCGTGATTGGCGCCTTCACCATGATCACCACCGTATCGGCGATTCTGTTCATGTTCGTCTGGACCATCATTCTTTGCTCGTACCTGGTGTACCGCAAGCAACGTCCTCACCTGCATGAAAAATCAATCTACAAGATGCCGTTAGGCAAGCTGATGTGCTGGGTATGTATGGCGTTTTTCGTCTTCGTACTGGTACTGCTGACGCTGGAAGATGATACCCGTCAGGCGCTGATCGTCACGCCGCTGTGGTTCATCGCGCTGGGTCTGGGCTGGTTGTTTATCGGTAAGAAACGTATGGCAGGCGTGCGTTAATCGCTAAGACGTGAGATGTAGGCCGGATAAGGCGTTTACGCCGCATCCGGCACTATGCTGGCGGGATTGCCTGATGCGGCTTCGCCTTATCAGGCCTACGTTCGAGGTCGTTGTAGGCCCGGTAAGCGCTAGCGCTACCGGGCTTTTTTATTCACCTGCGAGGGCACGCGGGAACAACACATTGTTTTCCAGGCTGATGTGTTCCATCAGGTCGTCGATCATCTCGTTAATGCCGTTATACATGGCTTTCCAGGTGGTGCAGGCCTCTGGTGGCGGCGTGACGTTATGGGTGATGTGTTTGATCACTTCCACCAGTTCACCCGCATCGTCATGTTCGCTTTCCATCACGCTGATTGGCCCCATCGCCTGGCTACCCATGCCCTGTTTAATCATCGGGAACAGGATCTGCTCTTCCTTCATCATGTGGCTGGACAGCTCTTCATGCAGCATGGTCAGGTTTTTCGCCAGACCGCGCGGTACGTTCGGTTTGTCTGCGTGAACGCGTTCAACTTTAGTGGCCTGCAGGATCAGCTCCGGCAGCTGTTCGCGGTGTCTGTCGTGATAACGCACGATGATATGGTCGATGATTTCAGCCAGAGCCACGGTACGCCAGTCTTTCTCCAGCGGCTGTTCAGCCAGCTGCGCGAGCTGCGCCTCAATAACGTCTAAATCCAGCTCTTTACGCGCGGCAGCGCGTGCCAGCGTTTGCTTACCGCCGCAGCAGTAATCCATATCGTATTTACGAAACAGGGCCGAAGCGCGAGGAATAGAGAGCGCCAGTTCACCTAAAGGTTGATCGCGATAAGACATTGCCGTTACCTCATTCTCAATAATATAAGATGTATTTTAAATGCAACTTATGACGAAGGATATAACCCTTTCGGGGTGGGGTGTTTTGTGATGAGCGTCACGAAAATTTCTTATCTCGTTAAGATGCTGAATCTTATTGGAAAGGAGAAGTACGGCGAAAAAAGCCGCACGACAGGATTAAATAAGCGCACGCCGCTGCCGATAGTTAGACCTCAGACAATACCTGCATAATAAAAGGCTACAGATGTTCAAACGAATCAAAGTGATAACCTTACTTATCACCGTGTTACTCGCGCTGGGCGCAATGCAGCTCATCTCCGCGGGCGTCTTTATTGGCGCCCTCAATAACGATAAGCAGAACTTTAACGTGTCTCAACTTTCCAGCCAGAACGTGGCCGAGTTTACCGATGCGTGGATTAGCCTGAACCAGGCTCGCGTCACGCTCAACCGGGGCATGCTGCGTTTACAGGGAACGATGGCCAGCGATATTAACGGCGGTCAGCTGCAGGAGCTGGTGAACACGGCAAATCGCCTGTTGGCCGAATCGAAAGAGCATTACGATAAATACTACGCTCTGCCGGAAACGCCGGGGCTGGATGAGCATCTGGCCGATCGACTGGAAGAGCAGTACGGCATCTACTCTGCGACGCTGGCAAAAATGAACGCGCTGCTGGCTGAAGGAAAGCTGGAAGAGATGTTTAAGCAGAATGCCGAGCAAAAGCAAACGGCCATGCAGGAAGTTTATCGGCAATGGCGTAGCGCGCAAACGGCGCTGGCCACTGCCGGAGTGCAGGACAATGAGAGTGATTACCAGAAGATAATCTGGCTGCTGTCCGCGGTGATGCTGATTGTCGTCACCGTGATTATCGCCAGTTGGCTGGCGATGCAGCGAGTGCTGCTCAAGCCGCTCCACGAGGTGATGGGACATATTCGCCACATTGCCGCAGGCGATTTGACGCACCCCATCAGCGCCGACGGCAGTAATGAAATGGCGCTGCTGGCAAGCAACGTCCGTGACATGCAGCAGGCGCTGGCGAATACGGTCAGCGTGGTGCGTGACGGGGCCGATACCATCTATACCGGCGCGGGTGAAATCGCCGCAGGCAGTAACGATCTCTCTTCACGTACCGAGCAGCAGGCCGCCTCTCTGGAAGAGACCGCAGCCAGCATGGAACAACTTACCGCAACCGTGAGACAGAACGCAGATAACGCGCGTCAGGCGACCAGTCTGGCAAAAAATGCTTCACAGACGGCGCAAAAAGGCGGAACCGTGGTTGATGGTGTGGTGCGTACGATGGATGAAATCGCCACCAGTTCCAGCAAAATCGCGCAAATTACCAATGTTATCGACGGCATTGCCTTCCAGACCAATATTCTGGCACTGAACGCGGCGGTTGAAGCGGCGCGTGCCGGCGAGCAGGGGCGCGGATTTGCCGTGGTCGCAGGCGAGGTTCGGACGCTGGCGCAGCGTAGCGCTCAGGCGGCGAAGGAGATCAAAGCGCTGATAGATGACTCAGGGAATCGGGTCAATGCCGGTACGGCGCTGGTGCATGAAGCGGGCGAAACGATGGCGGAAATAGTTAGCGCTGTGACCCGCGTGACCGACATCATGGGGGAGATTGCCTCAGCTTCTGATGAACAAAGTCGGGGTATCGATCAGGTAGGCCAGGCGGTTGCCGAAATGGATCGCGTCACGCAGCAAAACGCCTCGCTGGTAGAAGAATCCGCTTCCGCCGCTGCTGCGCTTGAAGAGCAGGCCGCGCGGTTGAACCAGACGGTAGCGGTGTTTAAGGTGTCGCGCCGGATGGCGGCGTAAACGCCTTATCCGGCCTACATGAGATCGTACAGTCCTTGTAGGCCGGATAAGCAGTGCCATCCGGCATATTATGATTGTGAAACTACCACGACGCTCGGTTTCTGCGGCTTGGCTCTGACGGCTATCACCACCCCAACCATCAGCAGCGCAATACCGCTAACCGTCAGCAGAGGTGGAAATTCCTGACGCAGAATAAAGGTGTACAACAAACCGGCCAGCGTTTCGAAGACAATCAGCGGGCCGAGGATCACCGTCGGTAATTTTTGGCTGGCGACGTTCCAGCACAGTGCGCCAACCCACGAACACAATACCGCAATGGCTATCATCAGACCGATAAACACGCCCGGACGCGGACCGAAGGGTAGAGCGAAGTCCGGCGTTTGCCCGTTCAGCCACAGGCAGGCGGCAATGTAACCGAGCAGAGAAACGGGCAACGTTACCAGAGCCTGGGCCGTCGCCCACATCATCGGGTGCTTATCCGGATTCTCGCGCAGCCAGCGGGCATTACGCAGCGCATACCATGCCCAACACACCACCGAGACAAGCGCCAGCGCGATGCCGGAACCATAACGCCAGCCACTAAAGTCTGGTAACCCCTGATTCAGCTCCGAGATATTCACGCACAGCAGTCCTATACCAATCAATACCAGCGCAGGCGACAGACGCCACCATGATAATTTGCCGTCACGCTGGCTGTAGAGTAGGTTAGCGAAGACTGGGATCACCACCGGTAATGTACCAATAATCATCGTGGAGACCGGTGCGCCGGTGCGCTGGATGGCGCTTGCCAGGCAAACGTAATAAATCAGATTCCCCATCATTGTTAGCGTCAGCGCAGTTACCCAGTCTTTCCGCACGAGTTGACGCAGGCGCGCACGTCCCAGCCAGGCAATCGGCAATGCGATCAGCCCCAGCGCCAGATAACGCCCCATCGACTGCAATACCGCCGGGTATTCCGGTACGATCAGCGGTCCAACAAAAATTAATCCCCACATCAGCCCGGCCAACAGGGCATACAACACACCGCTAATCATTTTGGACATCCACATCGTTTAACAATACGTCGAGTGTAGGCAGGAAAAATGCTGCCGTATTGTATGAGATTGCTGATCAACGCCGGACGACTTGTTTCTGATAACGCACCGGCGTAATGCCGTAGCGATGGGTAAACGCGCGGGTGAGATGCGACTGGTCGGTGAGGCCGGTTGCGGCGGCGACCTCTGCGGCGGGCATACCGTAAGTGAGAAAACCTTTGGCTCGCCACAACCGGATCGCCATCAGCATCTGGTGCGGCGTGACGTGGAAATGAGACTTAAACTGGCGCTGAAAATGCCAGGGACTCAGCGATGCAACCCGCGCCAGCTCGTCGAGCGTGACCGGATGCATATAATTATCGTGCAGATACTCACGTACCCGTTCAAAGCGATGCGCCCCCTCCGTTAATACTGGCGCATGGCGGGCCAGCGGCTGGAACGTGTCGATCAGATCGAGTAGAAGGCCTTTTTGCGCCAGCGGATCTTCAGTGTTCCACAGGCCGTGGATCAGCGAGCAGATCTGGCGCGAGCGCAGCGGATCGTGACGCGTTACGTCATGAAACCACCAGTGGCGGATCCCGGTGACCTCTTCCAGAAGGTCGGGTTCAAGATAAATCATCCGATAGCGCCAGCCGTCGGCGGTTTCGGCTTCGCCGGTATGCAGCTCATCGGGATTCATGGTGACGACGGAATGGGCGGGGGCAACATACTGCGTGCCGCGATAGCGAAAACGTTCGGCTCCGGCTTCTATCGCGCCAATGCCAAACGCTTCATGGGTGTGCGGCTCGAAAGCGTAACGCGAGATGTGTGCATGATACAGCTCAACGCCCGGCACCTGCGCCAGATGGCGAAAGCGGGCGCTGTCTTTCTCATCAATAAACTGCTCAGGTACACCTTGCACGTTTTCTCTCCCCACGCATCATCCTGTCATTATCAGAGAGGATGCGCGGGGATGCCACCACAATTAACTAATTTTTAACACTTACACGATGCCTTTGACGCTGTCAGCCAACGAGGTGGTCGGGCGACCAATCAGTTTGCTCAGCGTATGGCTGTCGTCGAACAGACCACCTTTGGAGGCGCCAGTGTCTGAGTCAGCCAGCATGTCCGCCAGCCCGGCAGGCAGGCCTACACCTTTTAGCGCGGCGGCAAAATCTGCTTCGCTCAGGTTCTGATACACCACTTTTTTACCACTCTGTTTTGCCAGCTCGGCAGCCAACTGGCTCAGGGTCCAGCCTGCGTCGCCCGCCAGTTCATAAGTTTTACCGGCGTGACCGTCTTCACTGATGACGCGCGCGGCGGCAGCGGCATAGTCGGCGCGGGTCGCTGAGGCAATTTTGCCTTCACCTGCAGCCCCGATAAACACGCCGTGTTCCAGTGCAGCCGGTGCGCTGGCGAGATAGTTTTCGGTGTACCAGCCGTTACGCAGCAGCGCGTAGGCGATACCGGATTCAGCCAGCATCTTCTCGGTTGCCACATGCTCATCAGCCAGCCCCAGCGGGGAGGTGTCGGCGTGCAGCAGGCTGGTGTAGGCGATGAATTTCACGTGCGCGGCTTTCGCTGCGTTAATCACGTTGCGATGCTGCGGGGCGCGTTGTCCCACTTCGCTGGAGGAGATTAGCAGTAGCTTGTCGATACCCTGTAAGGCAGTTGTAAAGGCGGCTTCATCGCTGTAATCCGCCTGACGAACGGTAATGCCCTGCTGGCTAAGCGCCGTCGCTTTAGCGGGATTACGCACAATTGCCACAATCTGGCTGGCAGGAACGGTTTTCAGCAGAGATTCAATAACGTGTTGGCCCAGTTGGCCGGTGGCGCCGGTAATTGCGATCATGGAGTGACTCCTTGGTATTGGTCTTGTGTTTAATCACGCTAACACCTAAACTAACTTTTAGTAAGTACGCACAAAAAGGTTAGTATGAAAATGACAGCTTCGACGCTCTCCCAGCAGTTACGCGATGGCAACTTGTTTGCCGAACAGTGTCCCTCCCGTGAGGTGTTAAAACACGTCACCAGCCGCTGGGGCGTGTTGATTCTGGTGGCGCTGCGCGACGGTACGCACCGTTTCAGCGATTTGCGCCGTAAGATGGGCGGGGTCAGTGAAAAGATGCTGGCGCAATCCCTGCAAGCGTTAGAGCATGACGGGTTTATCAATCGGGTGTCGTATCCGGTGGTGCCGCCGCACGTGGAGTATAGCCTGACGCCGTTGGGTGAGCAGGTGAGCGATAAAGTCGCCGCGCTGGCGGACTGGATAGAACTGAATTTGCCGCAGGTTTTAGCGCAGCGGGACGAACGGGCTGCGTAGTTTTGTAGGCCGGATAAGACGCTATTGCGCCGCATCCGGCACGAAAATTACTTACTTAAATCCAGCTGATAAATAGCGAAACCGATGTCATCGGTCGCGACTTTCTTCAGCGGATACTGGCCTTTCTCTTTAATAAATGCCGCGGCTTTATCAGACGGTGATGTTTCAAAGCGAATATCCAGTGGTGTATCGCTATGAATTGGCGCCAGACGCCAGTTGTTATCTGCCGCCGGGTGAATTTCACCGGCACGCTTCGTCTCAGCACCAATCCAGGCCGCCAGCACCGAGCGGTTTTCATCCGGAGAAGCAAACGCGATGTGGCTGTCGCCGGTTCCGGCAAACTTACCGCCGTAGGCGCGGTAGTTGTTGGTCGCGACGAGGAAGGTGGCATTCGGATCGATTGGTTTGCCGTTAAAGGTCAGATTTTTAATACGTTCCGCTTTCGGGTTAATGGTCTGACATTCACCGTCGTAGCGAGCAGGTTGTGAAACATCAATCTGATAATTCACGCCGTCAATCACGTCGAAATTATAGGTACGGAAGCCATCCCAGTTAATCAACGACTGTGGTTTGCTGCTGTGGATATCAATCTGATTGAACTGCCCGGCAGAACATTCCAGCCACTCTTTCACGTCTTTACCGCTGGCTTTCACTACCACCAGAGTGTTGGGATAGAGATACAAATCAGCGGCGTTACGGAAGGTTAACTGACCTTTTTCGACTTCTACGAAGCTTGCCGGATCGTTCTTGCGTCCACCGACCTTAAACGGCGCGGCGGCGGAAAGTACCGGTAGTTTTGCCAGATCCGGATCGCCCTGAATAAAGTGTTCTACATAGGCTTTCTGCGCGTTGTTCACTACCTGTACGGTCGGGTCATCCTGTACCAGCGCCAGATAGCTGTACATGTTGTCGGCGGATTTACCGATCGGTTTGCTGACAAACTCACGCGTGGCGTCGTGATCGGCTTTCAGGATCTCAACGATTTTTTTGTCTTCTGCTGCCAGTGATTTTTTGGCTGCGGCGTCATAGATCGGGCGCGCCTCGGCTTTCGCCTGAGTGACCTGCCATTTACCGCTGTCGTTATTCAGCTCTAAATCCACCACGCCCAGGTGATCGCCCCACATACCCGGCATCACAGCAGGAACCCCATTCAGCGTACCTTTTGTGATATCTGCGCCTTTAATATTGGCAAAGTCTTTACCCGGGAAGACGGCGTGAGCGTGACCAAACATAATGGCATCCACGCCCGGTACTTCGCTGAGGTAATAAACGGAGTTTTCCGCCATCGTTTGATATGGGTCGGCAGAAAGCCCGGAGTGAGCAACCACCACCACGACATCGGCGCCTTTTTCTCTCATTTCCGGAACGTATTTGCGTGCAGTTTCCGTAATGTCGTTCACCGTGACTTTGCCGCTGAGGTTGGCTTTATCCCAGGTCATAATCTGCGGTGGCACAAAGCCGATATAGCCAATCTTCAGCATCTGCTTGTTCCCTTCCTTGTCGACCACCTCAGTGTCTTTGATCAAGTAAGGCGTAAATAGCGGCTTCTTGGTCTTAACGTCGATGATATTGGCGTTAACGTAAGGGAACTTCGCTCCGGCTAGCGCGTTGTGCAGATACTCCAGACCGTAGTTGAATTCATGGTTGCCGAGGTTACCCACCGCGTAATCCAGGGTATTCAGCGCCTTATATACCGGGTGAGTTTCGCCCGCTTTCAGCCCCTTGGCCGCCATGTAATCCCCGAGCGGGCTGCCCTGAATCAGATCGCCATTATCAACCAGCACGCTGTTTTTGACTTCACCACGCGCAGCGTTGATCAGACTTGCCGTACGTACCAGACCGAATTTTTCAGTCGGTGTATCTTTGTAATAATCGAAATCCATCATATTGCTATGCAAATCAGTGGTTTCCATTATACGCAGATCGACGGTCGCGGCATTGACGCTGGCTGCAATCAGCGTTGCCAGAAGCGTTGCACTAAACTTAATCATCAGGGGGCATCCTTTTAAGATCTAAGCCACAAAAGAAAATGTATATAAATCTTCTTGCTTACAGAACTGTGAATCATGACATGAATATAGCGTTTAAAACCGCAGACGCTATCACAGTTGGCGGATCCCCTGACGATCGGGTATAAGTAAAACAACGAGTTAACACCACTGACAGAAACGAGGTGGAGAATGCTAGAACATGTATGCCAGCTTGCACGGAACGCGGGCGATGCCATTATGCAGGTCTACAATGGAATCAAACCGATGGAGATTACCAGCAAGCAGGATGATTCTCCGGTCACGGCGGCAGATATCGCCGCGCATACGGTGATCCTCGAAGGATTACTGGCGCTGACGCCGGATATTCCGGTTCTGTCTGAAGAGGCGCCTCCTGGCTGGGATGTTCGCCAGCATTGGCAGCGCTACTGGCTGGTAGACCCGCTGGACGGGACCAAAGAGTTCATTAAGCGTAACGGTGAATTTACCGTCAATATTGCGCTGATCGAGAAAGGAAAGCCGGTTCTGGGCGTGGTTTACGCGCCGGTAATGAAAGTGATGTACAGCGCAGCAGAAGGTAAAGCGTGGAAAGAAGAGTGCGGCGTACGCAAACAAATTCAGGTTCGTGACGCGCGTCCGCCGCTGGTGGTCATTAGCCGCTCGCATGCCGACAATGAGTTAAAAGAGTATCTGCAACAGTTGGGCGAGCACCAGACCACCTCGATTGGCTCATCGCTGAAGTTCTGCCTGGTGGCGGAAGGGCACGCACAGCTGTATCCGCGTTTTGGGCCAACCAACGTGTGGGACACCGCCGCTGGTCATGCCGTTGCCGCCGCAGCCGGAGCGCACGTTCACGACTGGCAGGGGAAACCTCTGGATTACACCCCACGTGAATCGTTCCTCAACCCCGGCTTCCGCGTCTCTATTTACTGAGTAATTTGTGCAGCAGGGCAATTACCTGCTGCACCTCTTCCTGCGTTAATGCGCCATCTTTTGCCCACTGCACGCGTCCGTCCTTGTCGAGTACGACGATAGCGGAACTCTCTTCATCCAGTTGCCAGGCTTTACGCGCAATGCCATTGCTGTCGACAATGAATTGCGACCACGGGTAGAGCTTCTTATTGCTCTCCAGACTGCTGCGCACAAACATACCGGAGCCGGGAATGGCGTCATCCGTGTTGACAATAGTAGTGGTCTGGTATTTGTCGTGCGGCAGGTTGGCGGCTTTGATTGCCTCGATCAGCGTCGCATTTTTCTCTTTGGCGGAGGTGCGTCCGGCAATGTGTTGCACAATTCGCACTTTGCCTGGCAACTGCGCGCTATTCCAGCTTTTGTAGCTAAACTTATCGTTATCGAGAATCAGTTCGCCGCGATCGGCGATCCCCACCGGCGGTACGCGCTGGTCAGTCTCAAACTTATGTGCGGAGGCAATCATCGGCAGTAGCAGGCACGACAGCGCCAGCAGTTTTCGTAAGGTCATAGGTTTTCCTTCTTTCTTTTATTTTGCAGGTGATCCGACCACTTGGGTCTGGAATTTAATCATATGTGCGAATGATGCTTTTTCCCGCAAGCGCGATGCCAGTTTGCGGACGGGCGCACAAATCCTGCGAAAAATGAAGGCTTATACTGAAGACAGCGAAGCGTTGAAAAGATAATTCTGAATAATTGTAACTTGAAGGTAAATAAACTTATACACGCTGGAAACATCAACGAGATAGTCTATAGTCATAGGGCATTAAAATTTGCGCCTGAGGATTGTCGGACCGATTGTGGTACCGCAAAGGCGTAATGCTCAGCAGGAGACAACAATGAAAATTTTCCAACGATACAACCCGCTGCAGGTGGCGAAGTACGTGAAGATCCTGTTTCGTGGACGGTTATATATCAAGGATGTAGGCGCTTTTGAATTTGATAAGGGTAAGATTCTTATCCCAAAAGTGAAGGACAAACTGCATTTTTCCGTGATGTCCGAAGTTAACCGTCAGGTCTTGCGTCTGCAAACTGAGATGGCTTGATCAAAGTGCTATGCAGTAGTTAAAAAAACGGCTCCTGATGGGAGCCGTTGATGTTTCTATAAGGCGTTAAGACGCCTTTGCCTCTTCTTTTGCATCTGGCAGTTTTGGTACCAGAACGGTAGGTTTACTGTCCAGACGCGTCACCAGCAGCTGATCGATCTTGTAGTTATCGATATCCACCACTTCAAATTTGTAACCTGAATACTTCACCGAGTCGGTGCGTTTCGGGATTTTACGCAGCATGAACATCATAAAGCCGCCGATGGTTTCATAGTTGCCGGACTGCGGGAACTCGTCGATATCCAGCACGCGCATTACGTCATCAATCGGTGTACCGCCGTCGACTAACCATGAGTTTTCATCACGTGCCACAATCTGCTCTTCCAGACCCTGGCCTACCAGATCGCCCATCAGCGTCGTCATAACGTCGTTGAGCGTGATAATCCCCACCACCAGCGCGTACTCGTTCATGATGACGGCAAAGTCTTCGCCTGCGGTTTTGAAGCTTTCCAGCGCTTCAGAGAGCGTCAGCGTGTCCGGGACGATCAGCGTATTGCGGATCTGTACGCCGCTGTTCAACGCCATACTTTGGTTTGCCAGTACGCGGTTGAGGAGATCCTTTGAATCGACATAGCCAATGATGTGGTCGATATCTTCGTTACACACCAGGAATTTGGAGTGCGGATGTTCCGCCACCTTATTCTTCAGGCTTTGCTCATCTTCATGGAGATCGAACCAGATAATATTCTCGCGCGAGGTCATTGAAGACGGGACGGTACGGGATTCCAGTTCGAATACATTTTCAATCAGCTCATGCTCCTGCTTGCGCAGAACACCCGCCAGCGCACCCGCTTCGACCACGGCGTAAATGTCGTCCGAGGTGATGTCGTCTTTACGCACCATTGGGATCTTAAACAGACGGAAAATGTTGTTTGCCAGACCGTTAAAGAACCACACCAGCGGGCGGAAGACCAGCAGGCAGAAGCGCATCGGGTTGATGATACGCAAAGCCACAGCTTCTGGCGCAATCATACCGATGCGTTTCGGGGTTAAATCCGCGAACAGGATGAACAGGCCAGTAACCAGCGAGAACGACAGAATAAAGCTTAACTGTTCGGACAGCTCTGGAGTGAAGTACTTCGAGAAAAGGCTGTAAAACGCCGGGGAGAATGCTGCATCACCGACGATACCGCC
Organism: Citrobacter sp. Cpo012; assembly: GCF_030333015.1. Lineage (NCBI taxonomy): Bacteria > Pseudomonadati > Pseudomonadota > Gammaproteobacteria > Enterobacterales > Enterobacteriaceae > Citrobacter > Citrobacter sp. Cpo012. Next base: position 84,544 of record NZ_JAOWGR010000039.1, read on the forward strand.
GAGAATGGCGACCGCGTTAAGGCCAATTTGCACGACGGTAAAAAACATGCCGGGGTTTTCCTGCATCTTCAAAACACGTTGTGCGTTTACGTTGCCTTCATCGGCAAGCAGTTTAAGTTTTATTTTGCGTGATGCAGCAAGCGAGATCTCAGATATCGAGAAAAACGCACTCACGGCGATCAGGCAGAGAATGACTAAAATACTGTTTAACATATCTTATCCGACCGTTCGGGTCAGATCCTCGGAAGGGAGAAGTTGATACTCGTCGTCTTTCAAGCTGCAGGTGCGTTAGCTGCACTCATTCACCCCAGTCACATAGTTCTCTATGCTCCTGGGGATTCACGAGTTTGCCGCCTGCCTGCAACTCGAAATCCTTAGAGTATAAATCCAATGGAATATTCATTGAAAACCGGCTCGTGGAAGTGAGCCGGTAAATTCAGAAGCTAGTATAGCGTAAGGCACTGTAAAGTCGCCAGAGGGGGAAATTATCCTTGTGGCGGCAGGCAAACACCAATACCACCAATGCCACAATATCCATAAGGATTTTTGTGCAGATACTGCTGGTGATCGTCCTCGGCATAATAGAACGGGGTTGCCGTAGAGATTTCCGTGGTAATGGTGCGCTCGTCGCCTGCGGCGGTCATTGCTGCCTGAAAACGTTCAAGGCTGGCCTGTGCGGCGGCGGTTTGTTCCGGCGTTAACGGGTAAATGGCGGAGCGATACTGCGTGCCCTGGTCGTTCCCCTGACGCATGCCTTGAGCCGGGTCGTGATTTTCCCAGAACACCTGCAGCAGTTGTTCGTAGCTGATAACATGCGGGTCATAGACGATGCGTACCGCTTCGGCATGCCCGGTATCGCCAGAACACACTTCACGATAGGTTGGGTTTGGGGTGTAGCCGCCGGTGTACCCGGCTGCGGTGCTGTAGACCCCTGGCAATGACCAAAATAAACGCTCAACGCCCCAGAAGCATCCCATGGCGAAATAAGCTATCTCCATACCGTCGGGCACGTTGGTCATCGAATGTTGGTTAACCGCATGCAGCGTTGCCACTGGCATCGGGGTGTTGCGTCCAGGTAGCGCATCTGCTTGAGTAACAAGATGCTTTCTATCAAATAAACTCATGGCCGTTCTCCCGAAATCAGTCATTTGGGTTAAGGTTGTAACGAGACGCGTCTTTGCCCACAATAAACGGCGTGAATACGTCTAGAGTTAAACATAAGAAATATTTGGGTTGTCGTCTGTTTTTCAACTCTTATTGTTGATTTTTTGTTAAGCCGAGGAACGGCATAGTATTTTTTTCCAGGGGTGGGAAAAAAGGATATTCAGGAGAAAATGTGCCACATATCCGTCAGTTATGTTGGGTGGGATTACTGTGCTTAAGTGGCTCCGCCGCCGCCGCGAATGTTCGCTTACAGGTCGAAGGATTATCAGGACCGCTGGAGAAAAACGTCCGTGCGCAGCTGTCCACGATTCAAAGTGATGAAGTCACTCCAGACCGACGCTTTCGTGCGCGCGTTGATGATGCCATCCGCGAAGGGCTAAAAGCGCTGGGCTACTTTGAGCCGACCATTGATTTTGAACTGCGTCCACCGCCGGCAAAAGGCCGCCAGGTGCTGATTGCCAAAGTGACCCCTGGCGAGCCGGTGCTGATTGGTGGCACTGAGGTGATTTTGCGCGGTGGCGCGCGTACGGATAAAGATTATCTGGATCTGCTGAAAACGCGCCCGGCAATCGGCACCGTGCTGAATCAGGGGGACTATGACAACTTCAAAAAGTCACTCACCAGCGTGGCGCTGCGTAAAGGTTATTTCGACAGTGAATTTAATAAAAGCCAGCTCGGGATAGCGCTTGAGCGCCGCCAGGCGTTCTGGGATATCGATTACAACAGCGGCGAACGCTATCGCTTTGGGCATGTCACCTTTGAAGGCTCGCAAATTCGCGATGAGTATCTGCAAAATCTGGTGCCCTTTAAAGAAGGTGAAGAGTACGAGTCGAAAGATCTGGGCGAACTGAACCGTCGTCTGTCGGCGACCGGATGGTTTAATTCCGTGGTCGTCGCACCGGAGTTTGATAAAGCCCGCAAAACCAAGGTGCTACCCCTGAAAGGCGTGGTCTCACCGCGAACCGAAAACACCATCGAAACCGGGGTCGGTTATTCAACTGACGTCGGGCCACGGGTGAAGACCTCGTGGAAAAAGCCGTGGATGAACTCCTACGGTCACAGCTTGACGACCAGCGCCAGTATCTCGGCGCCAGAGCAGGTGCTTGATTTCAGCTATAAAATGCCGCTGTTAAAGAACCCGCTGGAGCAGTATTACCTGGTACAGGGCGGCTTTAAGCGTACCGATTTAAACGACACCGAGCAGGATTCCACAACGCTTGCGGTTTCCCGTTACTGGGACCTCTCCAGCGGCTGGCAGCGCGCGATTAACCTGCGCTGGAGCCTCGACCACTTTACCCAGGGTAACGTCACCAACACCACTATGCTGCTCTATCCGGGCGTGATGATCAGCCGGACGCGTTCACGCGGCGGCCTGATGCCTGTCTGGGGCGATTCCCAGCGCTACTCTATTGATTACTCGAACACCGCCTGGGGTTCAGATGTTGATTTCTCCGTCTTCCAGGCGCAAAACGTCTGGATCCGCACGTTGTACGACAGGCATCGCTTTGTGATGCGCGGTAATCTCGGCTGGATTGAAACCGGAGACTTCGACAAAGTGCCGCCGGACCTGCGTTTCTTTGCCGGGGGAGATCGCAGTATTCGCGGCTACAAATACAAATCTATTTCGCCGGAAGGCAGCGACGGCAAGCTGAAAGGGGCCTCCAAGCTGGCAACTGGCTCGCTGGAATACCAGTACAACGTGACCGGTAAATGGTGGGGAGCGATGTTTGTCGATAGCGGCGAAGCGGTCAGCGATATTCGCCGAAGCGATTTCAAAACCGGTGCCGGGGTCGGCGTACGCTGGCAATCGCCGGTTGGACCTATCAAGCTCGACTTTGCCGTCCCGGTCGGCGACAAAGATGAACATGGTTTACAGTTTTACATCGGTCTGGGGCCTGAATTATGAGTTTATGGAAGAAGATAAGCCTCGGCGTGCTGGTTTTTATCCTGCTGTTGTTAGGCACGGTGGCGTTCCTCGTCGGTACCACCTCGGGCCTGCATCTGATCTTCAAAGCCGCTAATCGTTGGGTTCCGGGTCTGGAAATTGGTCAGGTCACCGGCGGCTGGCGGGATCTATCACTGAAAAATATTCGCTACGACCAGCCTGGCGTGGCGGTGAATGCTGGTGAAGTGCATTTGGCCGTGGGGCTTAACTGTCTGTGGGACAGCAGCCTGTGCGTCAACGATCTGGCGCTGAAAAACATCAACGTGGCGATCGACAGCAAAAAGATGCCGCCATCCGCGCCGGTAGAGGAAGAAGAGAGCGGTCCGCTTAATCTTTCCACGCCTTACCCCATCACGCTTTCGCGCGTGGCGCTGAACAACATCAATATCAAAATCGATGACACCACGGTTTCAGTGCTGGATTTTACTTCCGGCCTGAACTGGCAGGAAAAAACGCTGACGCTGAAGCCAACGTCATTACAGGGGCTGCTGATTGCTCTGCCTAAAGTGGCGGAAGTGGCACAGGAAGAGGTTGTCGAACCGAAGATTCAAAACCCGCAGCCGGATGAAAAGCCGCTCGGGGAAACGCTAAAAGATCTGTTCTCAAAGCCGGTACTGCCGGAAATGACCGATGTCCATCTGCCGCTCAATCTCAATATTGAAGAGTTTCGCGGCGAGCAGCTGCGCGTGACCGGGGATACGGATTTAACAGTACATAGTATGCTGCTGAAAGTGAGCAGCATAGACGGCAACATGAAGCTCGACGCGCTGGATATCGACTCGAATCAGGGAACGGTAAAAGCCAGCGGCACGGCGCAACTGACCGACACGTGGCCGGTTGATATTACGTTAAACAGCACGCTAAACATCGACCCGTTAAAAGGCGAAAAGGTGAAGCTGAAGGTCGGCGGTGCGCTGCGCGAACAGCTGGAAGTCGGCGTCAATCTGTCTGGTCCGGTGGATATGGACCTGCGTGCTCAGACGCGCCTGGCAGAAGCCGGATTGCCGCTCAACATTGAGGTGGTGAGTAAGCAGGTTTACTGGCCGTTTACCGGTGAGAAACAGTTCCAGGCCGATGACATCAAGCTCAAACTGACCGGCAAGATGACCGACTATACGCTGTCGATGCGTACCGCCGTGAAAGGTCAGGATATTCCTCCGGCTACCATCACGCTGGATGCCAAAGGCAACGAACAGCAGATCAATCTCGACAAACTCAGCGTTGCGGCGCTGGAAGGGAAAACCGAGCTGAAAGCGCTGGTGGACTGGCAGCAGGCGATCAGCTGGCGCGGGGAGCTAACGCTGGATGGTATCAATACCGCGAAAGCGATCCCGGACTGGCCGTCAAAACTGAATGGCCTGGTGAAAACGCGCGGCAGTCTGTACGGCGGAAGCTGGCAGATGGAGGTTCCGGAGCTGAAGCTGACCGGCAACGTGAAGCAGAACAAGGTCAATGTGAACGGTTCGCTGAAGGGGAACAGCTACCTGCAGTGGACGATTCCGGGCCTGCATCTGGAGCTGGGACGCAACAGTGCGGACGTAAAAGGCGAGCTGGGGGTTAAAGACCTCAACCTCGACGCGACGATTGATGCCCCAAGCCTGGATAACGCGCTGCCGGGGTTGGGCGGTACGGCGAAAGGGCTGGTAAAAGTTCGCGGTACGGTTGAAGCACCACAGCTGCTGGCGGATATTACCGCCCGTGGTCTGCGCTGGCAGGAACTTTCCGTTGCTCAGGTGCGCGTCGAAGGCGATGTGAAATCGGCCGAGCAAATCGCCGGTAATCTCAACGTTCGCGTAGAGCGGATTGTACAACCTGACGTGAATATTGGTCTGGTGACGCTCAACGCCAAAGGCAGTGAAAAGCAGCATGAACTGCAGTTACGCATTCAGGGTGAGCCGGTTTCAGGGCAACTGGATCTTGCCGGGAGCTTTGATCGCAAAGAACAGCGCTGGAAAGGGGAGTTAAGCAATACCCGCTTCCAGACGCCGGTCGGTCCGTGGTCGCTCAACCGGGCTATCGCGCTGGATTATCGTAATCAGGAACAGAAAATTAGTATCGGACCGCACTGCTGGAACAACCCGAATGCGGAGCTGTGCGTACCACAAACCATTGATGCCGGTGCAGAAGGTCGCGCGGTGGTGAATCTTAACCGCTTCGACCTGGCGATGCTAAAACCGTTTATGCCGGAGACAACCCAGGCCAGCGGTGTGTTCACTGGCAAAGCTGATGTGAGCTGGGATACCACCAAAGAGGGGCTGCCACAGGGGCAGGTCACCCTGAGCGGACGTAACGTGAAGGTCACGCAAAGCGTGAATGATGCCCCGCTCCCCGTGGCGTTTGAAACGCTGAATCTGACCGCCGACCTGCACAACAACCGTGCCGAGTTGGGCTGGCTGATTCGTCTGACCAACAACGGGCAGTTTGACGGACAGGTGCAGGTAACGGACCCGCAAGGGCGTCGTAATCTGGGCGGTAACGTCAATATTCGCAACTTCAATCTGGCGATGGTGAACCCCATCTTCTCGCGCGGTGAAAAAGCGGCAGGGATGATCAACGCCAACCTGCGGCTGGGCGGCGATGTGCAAAGCCCGCAGTTGCTCGGACAGCTGCAACTGAGTGGTCTGGATATTGACGGTAACTTCATGCCGTTTGACATGCAGCCAAGCCAGTTAGCCGTTAACTTCAATGGAACACGCTCAACGCTGGCGGGCGTGGTGCGTACGCAGCAGGGAGAAATTAACCTGAGCGGCGATGCCGACTGGAGTCAGATAGACAACTGGCGGGCGCGTGTTGCGGCTAAAGGCAGCAGGGTACGTATTACCGTACCGCCGATGGTCCGCCTCGACGTATCGCCGGACGTGGTCTTTGAAGCCACGCCGAGCCTGTTTACTCTCGATGGCAACGTGGATGTGCCGTGGGCGCGTATCGTGGTACATGACCTGCCGGAAAGCGCGGTTGGGGTTTCCAGCGATATGGTCATGCTTAACAACAATCTGCAGCCGGAGAAACCGCAGACCGCCGGTATTCCGATCAACAGCAACCTGAATATCCACGTCGGTAACAACGTGCGTCTTGACGCCTTTGGTCTGAAAGCGCGTCTGACGGGCGATCTGAAAGTGGTGCAGGATAAGCAAGGTCTGGGACTTAACGGGCAAATTAATATCCCGAGCGGTCGCTTCCACGCCTATGGTCAGGATCTGATTGTGCGTAAGGGCGAGCTGTTGTTCTCCGGTCCGCCGGATCAGCCGTTGCTCAACATCGAAGCGATTCGTAACCCAGATGCCACCGAAGACGACGTGATCGCTGGCGTTCGCGTCACCGGTACCGCCGATGAACCGAAGGCGGAGATCTTCTCCGACCCGGCAATGTCGCAGCAAATGGCACTTTCCTACCTGCTACGTGGACAAGGGCTGGATAGCGAACAGAGCGATAGCGCAGCGATGACTTCAATGCTTATTGGTCTGGGGGTTGCACAAAGTGGTCAGGTTGTGGGTAAAATCGGGGAGACATTTGGCGTAAGCAATCTGGCACTGGACACGCAAGGGGTGGGCGACTCATCTCAGGTGGTTGTCAGCGGATACGTACTGCCAGGTCTGCAGGTGAAATATGGTGTGGGTATATTTGACTCCTTAGCGACACTCACGCTACGTTATCGTCTGATGCCTAAGCTATATCTGGAAGCAGTGTCTGGCGTAGATCAGGCACTTGATTTGCTCTATCAGTTCGAGTTTTAGCAATGCGAATATTTGTCTACGGCAGTTTACGAACCAAACAAGGCAACAGCCACTGGATGACCAATGCCCTGTTGCTGGGAAATTTCAGTATCGATAACTACCAGTTGTACAGCCTGGGCCACTATCCAGGCGCGGTTCCGGGAAATGGAACAGTACACGGGGAAGTTTATCGTATTGATAACGCCACGCTGGCAGAGCTTGACGCTCTGCGTACCCGCGGCGGTGAATACGCACGCCAGTTAATTCAAACGCCGTACGGAAGTGCATGGATGTACGTGTACCAACGTCCGGTTGATGGCTTAACGCTGATTGAAAGCGGTAACTGGTTAGACAGAGACCAGTACTGATATATCGCCTACCAGAATAAACAACGCCGCCTTCGGGTGGCGTTGTTTATTAAAGGCTTAAAACTCCACGCGCGCGCCGAGGTTATAGCGGCGTCCTTCCACCTGCGCGGATTCATTCCATGCAGTCGTCAGTTTCGGATCTTCATCCAGCACGTTGTAGATCCCTGCCATCAGCTGCGTGTGCTTATTGAGCTTATAACGTACGCCTACGTCGACCATCGTGTAGTCATCGTACTTATAGTTATTGCCGCTGTTGCGGTTACTGCTGCGGTAATTCACCGTACTCCATACGTCCAGACTCTGCGTTGCCGCCCAGTTCAGCGACAGGTTCGCCATATGGCGCGGATAATCGTTGAGCGCGTAGCCTTTGTTTACGCCGCTTTTCTGTTCGCTATGGTTCCAGGTGTAGTTAGCGTTGGCTTTTACATCGGCGCTAATCTGCCAGTCGGCATTCAGTTCTATGCCATACACGTCCGCCTTGCTGACGTTGAAGTATTTACTGACGGAGTCCGCCTTGTAGCCATTCACGGAGCACTGATTCGTCGATGTAGTTTCGCAAATGGTTTGTTCAGCAATTTTGTCTTTGAACTGCGTATAGAAGACGGTGCTATCCAGTGACAGCGCATTCCCCGTCCAGTAGAGGCCCAGCTCAGAGTTAACGCTTTGTTCTGGTTTCAGATCGTCGTTACCGACGGTCAGGAAGGGATAAGGTACGGTCGAGCCGTATGGGGTGACAAAGTCGCTGGATGTCGCACGCAGCTCAGGTTTTTTATAACCTGCGGAAACGCCGCCCTTCAGCGCCCAGTCATTGCTGAAGGCCCAGTTACCGTACATTTTCGGCGTAATATGTGTGCCAAAGTTATCATCCTGGTCCATACGCGCTGATGTGGTCAGGATGAAGTCGTCAATGCTCCAGCCGTCTTCAGCAAACAATGCCCAACCGTTACGGCTGATTTTTGTCACTGGCTCAGATCCGGGCAGCGTTTTGTTGGCCACATCAAAGCGGTCATTCAGCTCTTCGCGGGTGAAATTCGCCCCAACGGTCAGTTTATGGTTGTCGAGCGTGAAGGTGGTTTGCGAATTAGCGACGTAGTTCTCCATCTGCACATACTGCGGCGACTGGCCGTCATAAACGTACTTCGAACGGCCTTTTTCATAGTTTATGTAGTTGGTCGTTGCAATGGTGTCGTCGGCATACCAGCCGGTATGCGTTAGGGTGGCGGCGTTACGATCGAACAGCCATGACCACGGCGCGCCGCGCTTCTGGGTACGGTTTTTCTCTTGCTCACCGGTGACCACATTGAGGTCGAACAGGTTATTTTCGCTAGCGGCCAGGCCCAGCGTCATATCAACGGATTTACGGTTGTGTTTGCCGAAATAGTTATTGCGATCGTCATCGCGACGGTCGAGCCAGTCGGCCGCTACGCTAAGGCCGAGAACATCGGGCACAATCGGCCCCATGGTAAACAGATTCATCTGGCTGGTATTACCCAAATACTGGTGTTCCTGAAGCCAGGTATTGGCGGCTATTGCCGTCGTCCACTCTTTTGCGCCATACGGTTTTTTGGTAATCACGTTGACCACACCGCCGATGGCATCTGAGCCGTACAGCGAGGACATGGGCCCGCGGATAACTTCGATACGCTCAATGGCCTCCATCGGCGGTAAGAAGTTGGCTTCAGTACCGATGTCATGTCCGTAAGGGCGAGATTCACCGGTATTTTGTTTGACGCTGTTGACCATAAACGCGGTATAGGACGGGTCCATGCCGCGAATCATAATGCTGCCAGCGTTCATACCGCTGCTGTTGGTGACCGAGACGCCAGGAAGGTTTTTAATCGCTTCACCAATGCTACGGTCCGGCTGAATATCCAGCGTTTTACGATCGATAACGGAAATGGTGGCCGGCGCTTCGCGCTTTTGCTGCGAGAACCCGGATGCGGTGATCACCATTTCATCTTCGCTATTGCGTGAGGTTTCGGTGAGTTCTTCTGCCTGAGTGGGGAAAATAACACCGCCTGAGAATGCAACGATCCCTGTCAGCGTAATAAGTTGACGCGTTTTCATAATATAGACACCTGAAAAGTAAAAAATAAAAGCATCACCTTGCAGCCCAGAAAAGCTGCAAGGTGTCAGAAGCGTTTTTAATTATTAATATTTGGAGAGGTCGATTTGCATCACGTAGTCGGGCTTCACACCGGTCATTTTTTCCGGCTGTTTGACGCTGACATACAGGGTGTTGGCATCAGACGAGAGCGCCAGGCTGTTAGGTAACGCATTGGTTTCAATGCTTTGTTTTACCTGATAAGTCTTGCTGTCCACAATGCTGATGCGCTTTGCATTACGGTGGGTGATATATACTTCCTGGCGCTTTTCGTTATATATCACTGCCAGCGAGTTGATAACCTTAATGGGCGCAATAACCTTACCGGTATTAATATCAACAACCAGTACATCCGCTAAATCAGGATCGGTCAGGAATGCGCGATTATTTTTTGCATCCAAAGCAATATTCAGGAAAAAATGTTTTTTGCCTGGCTCAATACTAAAGCGGTTAAGAATTTGATGGTTAGTGGTATCCAGCGTAATAAGTTCGTTGCGGCCATTTACGACATACAGGCGGTTCTTATTGGCATCTACGGCCATGCCGGTCGGATACTGGCCCATGTTTTCAAGGGTGGCGATTTTCTCGCGCTTTTGCGTATCCACCACCCAGACAATGCCCTTTTCAGCCACGCCGGAAACGTACAGGCGGTGATGCTGTTTATCGAGCACCATTTCGCGGGTATGGACAATTTCTTTCGAGTTTTTGGCTTCGCTCAGTTGCAGTATTGCCAGCTCTTTACCGCTGCGGGTATCAATGAGCGTGACCGAACCCTCCAGCGTGTTGCCGACATAGAGCACCTGGTTTCCTGCATCCAGGGCAGTGGCAAAGGCACGACGGCTGGTTTCGATAACTTCAGTCGTGGTGAGCTTCTCCAGATCGAGTTTATAGATAAGCCCGCTGGTTTTATCTTTATCAAACGACGGCGACGAGGCAGCAAAAAGCGCATTCTGCTGGCTATCAACCGCCAGTTCATACACGCCGTTGCCAACGTCGCGGGTCAGAAAATCTTGCTCAGGTAGCGTCTGCGCCACGCTGGACAGGCTGGTAAATAACAGTGCTGTGGCGAGAGCCACGCAGGAATAGCGTTTCAGGGACTTCACATTGTGGAGGTTCATTGACTTTTATTCACATTTATTTACATGATGAGAATGATAATGAGATCTAATCCCATTCGCAATTGAGATAAATGAAATGTGACTACCCAATCTGGTAGGTCAAAAAGAAAACAGCGAAGGGGAGGGGGAAAAGAAAATAGAAATTAAAAAACCCTTACTAACCAGGGGCTGGCGTTCAGGGCTTTAAGCTAACGCGAACTTACTTCTTCGCGCGCTCGAAGGAAGCAACGATTTCAGCTTTAGCAGCTTCAGCGTTGTCCCAACCGTCAACTTTCACCCATTTGCCCGCTTCGAGATCTTTGTAGTGTTCGAAGAAGTGGGTGATCTGCGCTTTCAGCAGTTCCGGCAGGTCGGTCACATCTTTGATGTGATCGTATTCTTTGCTCAGCTTGGTGTGCGGTACCGCAACCAGTTTCGCATCTTCACCGGATTCGTCGGTCATTTTCAGTACGCCAACCGGACGGCAGCGGATCACTGAACCTGGCTCCAGCGGGTACGGAGTCGGGACCAGAACGTCTACCGGGTCACCGTCCAGAGACAGGGTGTGGTTGATGTAACCGTAGTTGCACGGATAGAACATCGCGGTGGACATGAAGCGGTCAACGAACAGGGCGCCGCTCTCTTTGTCAACTTCGTATTTGATCGGATCTGCGTTTGCAGGGATCTCGATAACAACGTAGATATCTTCCGGCAGGTCTTTACCGGCAGGGACGTTGAGTAAGCTCATGTCTGTTTCCTTTAAATAAGCTATGGCAAACAAGTGGCGGGTATTATAGCCAACTCGCGCGGAATGTCTCCGCTTGTTTTCGCTTTCTCTGCGTGCATTTTCTTCTTTTTATCTCTCTTTCGTGACAGAAAAATCCATATCTTCAGCCGCATTTTTCATAGCGAGATGAAAGCGATTACAAAGTTGTGATTAACGTTTTATTTACTTTTTTGAAGTGTGATGTAACGCAATCCGTTACATGCTCAATTGTCTATAGTTTTTTCGCAACGGTTAATTAACCAACAATAATCACCCTACGAGGACGCACTTATGTGGAAGCGCTTACTTTTAGTCACAGCAGTTTCGGCAGCCATGTCGTCTATGGCAATGGCAGCCCCTTTAACCGTAGGATTTTCGCAGGTTGGCTCTGAATCCGGCTGGCGCGCCGCAGAAACCAACGTCGCGAAAAGCGAGGCCGAAAAGCGGGGAATTACGCTGAAAATCGCTGATGGCCAGCAAAAGCAGGAAAACCAGATTAAAGCAGTCCGCTCATTTGTTGCGCAGGGCGTCGACGCCATCTTTATTGCGCCGGTCGTGGCAACGGGTTGGGAGCCGGTTTTAAAAGAAGCTAAAGATGCCGACATTCCGGTCTTTTTGCTCGATCGTTCCATCGATGTAAAAGACAAATCTCTCTATATGACCACCGTCACCGCCGACAACGTGCTGGAAGGTAAATTGATCGGCGACTGGCTGATTAAACAAGTGGACGGCAAGCCGTGTAACGTCGTTGAGCTGCAAGGGACCGTTGGGGCCAGCGTGGCGATCGATCGTAAGAAAGGCTTTGCTGAAGCTATTGCCAGTGCGCCAAACATCAAAATTATTCGCTCTCAGTCCGGTGACTTCACCCGCAGTAAAGGGAAAGAAGTGATGGAGAGCTTTATCAAAGCGGAAAACAACGGCAAGAACATCTGCATGGTTTACGCCCACAACGATGACATGGTGATCGGTGCGATTCAGGCGATCAAAGAAGCGGGCCTGAAACCTGGCAAAGATATTCTCACCGGTTCTATCGATGGCGTACCGGATATCTACAAAGCGATGATTGACGGTGAAGCCAACGCCAGCGTCGAGCTGACGCCAAATATGGCTGGCCCGGCATTCGACGCACTGGAGAAATTCAAAAAAGACGGCACGATGCCTGAGAAGCTGACCATTACCAAGTCGATCCTCTATCTGCCGGATACGGCAAAAGAAGAGTTAGAGAAGAAGAAAAACATGGGCTACTAAGCCTTCATGAAAATGCCGGGGGCGCTGCGCTTGCCCGGCCTACATTACGCTCTTTTGTAGGCCGGATAAGCGTAGCGCCATCCGGCGTGATGCAGGGGGAACCATGACCACCGACCAACATCAGGAAATCCTCCGCACCGAAGGATTAAGCAAATTCTTTCCCGGAGTCAAAGCGTTGGATAACGTGGATTTCAGCTTGCGTCGTGGCGAGATTATGGCGCTGCTGGGAGAAAACGGAGCCGGCAAATCGACGCTCATCAAAGCGCTGACCGGCGTTTACCATGCCGATCGCGGCACTATCTGGCTCGAAGGCCAACCGATTTCCCCCAAAAACACCGCCCATGCCCAGCAACTGGGGATTGGCACCGTGTACCAGGAAGTGAACCTGCTGCCCAATATGTCGGTTGCCGATAACTTATTTATTGGCCGTGAGCCGCGGCGTTTTGGCCTGCTTCAGCGCAAGCAGATGGAAAAACGCGCGACGGAGCTGATGGCGTCATACGGTTTTTCCCTCGACGTGCGCGAGCCGCTGAACCGCTTTTCCGTGGCGATGCAACAAATCGTCGCCATCTGTCGGGCGATCGATCTCTCCGCAAAAGTGCTGATCCTCGATGAGCCGACCGCCAGCCTTGATACTCAGGAAGTTGAAATGCTGTTTGGCCTGATGCGACATCTGCGCGATCGGGGCGTCAGCCTGATCTTCGTCACCCACTTTCTTGATCAGGTTTATCAGGTCAGCGATCGCATTACCGTTCTGCGTAACGGCGGCTTCGTTGGCTGCCGTGAAACCCGAGAACTGCCTCAGATCGAACTGGTCAAAATGATGCTGGGCCGTGAACTGGATACCCATGCGCTACAGCGTGCGGGCCGCACGTTGCTGAGTGATAAACCGGTGGCGGCATTCAGCGGCTTTGGCAAAAAAGGCACCATCGCGCCATTTGATCTACAGGTGCGTCCCGGTGAGATCGTCGGTCTCGCCGGACTACTGGGATCCGGGCGAACGGAAACGGCGGAGGTGATCTTCGGTATTAAACCCGCCGACAGCGGAAGTGCGCTGATCAAAGGCAAACCGCAGACTTTGCGCTCGCCACATCAGGCTTCGTGTCTGGGGATCGGTTTCTGTCCGGAGGATCGCAAAACGGATGGCATTATTGCCGCCGCTTCGGTGCGGGAAAACATCATTCTGGCATTGCAGGCGCAGCGCGGCTGGCTGCGGCCTATTCCTCGGAAAGAGCAAAACGAGATTGCCGAGCGTTTTATCCGCCAGCTTGGTATTCGTACTCCGAACGCTGAGCAGCCGATCGAATTTCTCTCCGGCGGTAATCAGCAAAAAGTACTGCTCTCGCGCTGGTTACTGACCAAACCACAGTTCCTGATCCTCGATGAACCCACGCGTGGTATCGACGTTGGCGCGCATGCGGAGATCATTCGCCTGATCGAAACGCTGTGCGCGGATGGTCTGGCGCTGCTGGTCATTTCATCCGAACTGGAAGAGTTAGTGGGCTATGCCGATCGGGTCATTATTATGCGCGATCGCAAACAGGTGGCCGAGATCCCCCTGGCTGAACTGTCCGTACCGGCGATCATGAACGCCATTGCGGCCTAAGGAGACTATGGTGATGCCTCAATCTCTCCCTCAATCCAATCCGTCTAAACGGCGGTTCCGTTGGCCAAAGGGGATGCCACAGCTGGTGGCGTTACTGCTGGTGCTGCTGGTGGATAGCCTGGTCGCCCCGCATTTCTACCAGGTGATTTTGCAGGATGGTCGGCTGTTCGGTAGCCCGATTGATATTCTCAACCGTGCCGCGCCCGTGGCGCTGTTGGCGATTGGTATGACGCTGGTGATTGCTACCGGCGGCATCGACCTTTCCGTGGGGGCAGTCATGGCTATTGCTGGCGCTACTACTGCGGCGATGACGGTGGCCGGGCACAGTCTGCCGGTAGTGCTGCTTGCCGCCTTAGGCTCCGGCATTCTGGCTGGGCTGTGGAACGGGATTCTGGTGGCCATCCTCAAGATCCAACCGTTTGTCGCCACGCTAATCCTGATGGTGGCCGGGCGCGGGGTGGCGCAGCTTATCACCTCCGGGCAGATCGTCACCTTTAACTCGCCCGAACTGTCATGGTTTGGCAGCGGCTCGCTCCTACTATTCCCCACGCCGGTAATTATTGCACTGCTCACGCTGGTGGTGTTCTGGCTGCTGACGCGGAAAACGGCGCTGGGTATGTTTATCGAAGCGGTGGGTATCAACATTCGTGCGGCAAAAAACGCCGGGGTGAACACCCGCATTATCGTGATGCTCACCTATGTGCTGAGCGGCCTGTGCGCGGCTATCGCTGGCATTATCGTCACGGCGGATATCCGGGGGGCAGATGCCAATAACGCCGGATTATGGCTGGAGCTGGATGCCATCCTGGCGGTGGTTATCGGCGGCGGGTCGCTGATGGGCGGGCGCTTTAACCTGCTGCTGTCGGTGGTAGGCGCATTGATTATTCAGGGCATGAACACCGGGATTTTGCTGTCGGGCTTCCAGCCGGAACTGAATCAGGTGGTCAAAGCCGTGGTGGTGTTGTGTGTGCTGGTCGTGCAGTCGCAACGCTTTATCAGCCTGATAAAAGGAGTGCGTGGTCATGATAAAACGTAATTTACCGCTGATGATCACCCTCGGCGTGTTTGTGCTGGGTTATCTCTACTGCCTGACGCAGTTTCCCGCTTTTGCTTCCACCCGGGTCATTTGCAATATCCTGACCGATAACGCCTTTCTGGGCATCATTGCCGTAGGCATGACCTTCGTAATCCTCTCTGGCGGGATCGACCTTTCCGTTGGCTCGGTGATCGCCTTTACCGGCGTATTTCTGGCAAAGGCCATTGGCTATTGGGGCATTTCCCCGCTGCTGGCGTTCCCTTTGGTTTTGCTGATGGGCTGCGCGTTTGGTGCGTTTATGGGGTTACTGATTGATGCGCTGAAGATCCCGGCATTTATTATCACCCTGGCGGGAATGTTCTTCCTGCGCGGCGTCAGCTATCTGGTCTCAGAAGAATCCATCCCAATTAACCATCCGGTTTATGACACGCTCTCAAGCCTGGCATGGAAAATTCCCGGTGGTGGTCGCCTGAGCGCGATGGGATTGCTGATGCTGGCGGTTGTCGTCATCGGCATATTCCTGGCGCACCGTACGCGCTTTGGTAATCAGGTTTACGCGATTGGCGGCAACGCCACTTCTGCCAACCTGATGGGCATCTCAACCCGCAGCACCACCATCCGCATTTATATGCTGTCTACCGGGCTTGCGACGCTTGCCGGCATTGTCTTTTCCATTTACACCCAGGCGGGCTATGCGCTGGCGGGCGTTGGCGTCGAACTGGATGCGATAGCCTCAGTTGTGATTGGCGGAACGCTGCTCAGCGGTGGGGTCGGTACAGTGTTAGGGACGTTGTTTGGCGTCGCTATTCAGGGGCTGATCCAGACCTACATTAATTTTGACGGCACATTAAGTTCCTGGTGGACGAAGATCGCGATTGGCATTTTATTGTTTATTTTTATAGCGTTACAACGCGGTCTGACGGTGCTTTGGGAAAATCGTCAAAGCTCGCCGGTTACCCGAGTGGGTACGGCGGCAACACCAAAGTAACATCCTGATTTTGAACAAAACATTTAAATACCTAAACTTTTTCCGGTTGTAGTCGATAGGTTCTGTACAGGTCTGTTTTAACCCTACAACCGGAAATATAACGATGCCAAAATCCCTTTCAATTCGATCAAGTTTGTTGGTGTTATTGTCTCTGCTGACGTTCCTTCTGTTACTGACCGGTAGCATGGGGCTATATGCGTCTACCCGTGTCATTACCTCGTTGATTTATCACGGTATTATGAGCGCTGCAATGTTGGCTGCTATCGCATTGCTGGCGGTCATTTGGTTTATGCTGCGAAATAAGTTTCTCAAACCGTTGGATAACATGGTTGAGCAACTGGAACGTCTGGCAACGGGGGATTTGTCGCCGGTTACCGCGTTGTCGGCCAGCGCCGAATTCAACCGCCTGAACGCAGCAATGGATGACATGCGCCATGCGCTGGGCGACTCGGTACAGCGCGTACGCGATGCCAGCTCGCAAATTGATATTGGCAGTCGTGAACTGACGGCCGGGAACCAGCATCTGGCGCAACGCACTGAATCGACAGCCACTTCGCTGGAGCAGACCGCCGCCAGCATGGAAGAACTCACGGCGACGGTGAAACAGAATGCGCAGAACGCGGAACAGGCGCACCAGCTGGCAAAATCGGTGTCGGATACCGCCGATCGCGGTAGCGAAATGGTGTGCTATGTGATCGAGAAAATGCGCGATATTTCAGGTAGTTCCAGCCGAATCGCCGACATCCTCAGCGTGATTGATGGCATTGCTTTCCAGACCAATATTCTGGCGCTCAATGCTTCCGTTGAAGCGGCGCGAGCTGGTGAGCAGGGGCGGGGCTTTGCGGTTGTGGCAGGTGAAGTGCGTAATCTGGCCAGCCGCAGCGCCGAGGCGGCCAAAGAGATCCGTACGCTAATCAGCGATTCGCACACCCATGTGGGGGAAGGCAGTGAACTGGCGCAGCAGGCGGGCGAAACCATGGATGAAATCGCGACCGAGGTTATGCGTATGACCAAACTGATGCGTGAAATTGCCAGTGCGTCCCAGGAACAGAGTCGCGGCATAGAGCAGGTGAATATCGCGGTAATTCAGATGGATGAAACGGCGCAGCAAAACGCGGCGCTGGTGCAGCAGTCTTCAGCGGCTACCCGCTCGCTGGAAGAGCAGTCTTCAGCGCTAATCGAAGCAATGGCCGTATTTAAGCTACAGAAAGCGTAAGCAGACGATGGATTTTGTAGGCCGGATGGCAACGCTACGCGTTTTATCCGGCCTACGTCCGTGCGATGAATGATACTTACGCGTCCGGGAACTCGCGGATAAAGCGTTCTACATCTTCAACCATATGGTCGTTACCCACGAAGAAGGAGCGGCGCTGGTGCAGGCTTTCTGGGGTGATATCCAGAATGCGTTCTTTACCATCGCTGGCTTTGCCGCCCGCCTGCTCGGCCAGGAAGGCCATCGGGTTGCATTCATACAGCAGACGCAGTTTCCCTTGCGGGTGGCTGGCGGTGCTTGGGTACAGGTAGATTCCACCTTTCAGCAGATTGCGATGGAAATCTGCAACCAGAGAGCCAATGTAGCGCGAGGTATACGGGCGCTGGGTTGGCTTATCTTCTTCCTGGCAGAATTTAATGTACTTCTTCACGCCGTTCGGGAATTTGATGTAGTTACCTTCGTTAATGGAGTACGTGCTGCCTTTCGCCGGGAAGCGCATACGTTCCTGGCTGAGGCAGAATACGCCCAGAGAAGGATCGTAAGTGAAGGCATGTACGCCACAGCCGGTGGTATACACCAGCATGGTGGAAGAACCATAAACAACGTAACCTGCAGCAACTTGCTTGTTGCCCGGTTGCAGGAAATCCTCTTCCGTGACCGGTGTGCCGACTGGGGTTACGCGGCGGTAAATAGAGAAAATCGTACCGACAGAGACGTTAACATCGATGTTGGATGAGCCATCCAGCGGATCCATTAGCACAACGTATTTAGCGTGTTCACAGCCTTCAAAGACGACGATTTCATCTTCTTCTTCTGAGGCAATGCCCGCCACAATGTCGCGCGCCTTCAGTGCAGCTTTCAGTTTTTCGTTCGCGAACAGATCGAGTTTTTGCTGAACCTCTCCCTGCACGTTCTCAGCACCGCTGGCACCCAGGATATCGACCAGACCGGCCTTATTGATATCGCGGTGGATGATCTTGGCGCCCAGCTTTATTGCCGACAACAAAGCAGTGAGCTCACCGGTAGCATGAGAAAACTCGTGCTGCTTTTCGACAATAAATTCACCTAACGTTTTCATAACACTTTCCCTGCAATTTATGTGGAGTAAAGCGACCGCAACAATATTAACAAATATTTCCTTTGTTGCGCTTAGGTGAATCGCGCCAGCAAACTGCGGAATATCCTGAAATGCGTTTCTCACTTGCCGGACATGTGCGTAAAATGGCCCCCAGATTAAAAAAGGATAGTGACGTATGCGCATTCATATTTTGGGAATTTGTGGCACTTTCATGGGCGGTCTGGCGATGCTGGCGCGCTCGCTCGGTCATGAAGTAACCGGTTCGGACGCCAATGTGTATCCGCCGATGAGTACCTTACTTGAGAAGCAAGGCATTGATCTGATTCAGGGTTACGATGCCAGCCAGCTCGACCCACAGCCGGACCTGGTGATCATCGGCAATGCCATGACCCGTGGTAATCCGTGCGTGGAAGCGGTGCTGGAAAAGAACATTCCGTACATGTCAGGCCCGCAGTGGCTGCATGACTTTGTCTTGCGCGATCGCTGGGTACTGGCGGTTGCGGGTACGCACGGCAAAACCACTACCGCCGGAATGGCGACCTGGATCCTCGAAGCCTGCGGCTATAAACCTGGCTTTGTGATCGGCGGCGTTCCGGGCAACTTTGAGGTTTCCGCGCGCCTCGGCGAGAGCGACTTCTTCGTGATTGAAGCGGATGAGTACGACTGTGCGTTCTTCGACAAGCGTTCTAAATTCGTGCATTACTGCCCGCGCACGCTGATCCTCAATAACCTTGAGTTCGATCACGCGGATATCTTTGACGATCTGAAAGCTATTCAGAAACAGTTCCATCACCTGGTGCGTATCGTGCCGGGCCAGGGACGCATCATCTACCCGGAAAACGACATCAATCTGAAACAGACGATGGCGATGGGCTGCTGGAGCGAACAAGAGCTGGTGGGCGAACAAGGTCACTGGCAGGCGAAAAAGCTGACCACCGATGCCTCCGAGTGGGAAGTGTGGCTGGACGGTGAAAAAGTCGGCGAAGTTAAGTGGGGCCTGGTGGGCGAGCACAACATGCACAACGGCCTGATGGCGATTGCAGCCGCGCGTCATGTTGGCGTCGTGCCTGCGGATGCGGCCAATGCATTGGGCTCGTTCATCAACGCTCGTCGCCGTCTTGAGCTGCGCGGTGAAGCCAATGGCGTGGCGGTGTATGACGATTTTGCCCATCACCCGACGGCCATTCTGGCAACGCTTGCGGCACTGCGCGGTAAAGTGGGCGGCACGGCGCGCATCATCGCGGTGCTGGAACCTCGCTCGAACACCATGAAAATGGGTTTGTGCAAAGATGACCTGGCGCCGTCGTTAGGGCGTGCAGACGAAGTGTTCCTGCTGCAACCCCCGCACATTCCGTGGCAGGTAGCAGAAGTCGCTGAAGCCTGCGTTCAGCCGGCACACTGGAGCGGCGATGTGGATGCACTGGCAGATATGGTGGTGAAAACCGCACAGCCTGGCGATCACATTCTGGTGATGAGCAACGGCGGGTTTGGCGGTATTCATCAAAAACTGCTGGATGGTCTGGCGAAGAAAGCTCAGGCAGAAGAAGAGTAAAAAAATGCCCGGTGGCGCTGCGCTTACCGGGCCTACAACGGATCGTAGGCCGGATAAGGTATTTGCACCGCCATCCGGCACTTTCGGCGGACGAAGAGGTTAGGCCTCGTTTTCCGCCAGTTCACGCAGATACTGGAAGATCTGGCGGGAAGATTTTGGCGGCTTGTTGCCCGCTTTTTCTTTCCTGGCGTTACGCACCAGCGAACGCAGTTGCTGACGGTCGGCGTCAGGCCACAGGTTCATCACTTCTTCGATAGCTTCATCGCTACCGTCAACCATACGGTCACGCAGTTGCTCCAGCTTATGGAAGACAACGACCTGTTGGTTGTGACGGTTTTTCAGCTTGTCCAGCGCCTGACGGATAGGATCAACATCGCGCTGGCGCAACATTTTGCCAATCAGCTGCAGCTGACGACGGCGACCTTCCATCTTAATACGCTGGGCCAGCTCAATCGCGGCACGTAAATCCGCATCGAGCGGGATTTTATCCAGCGCGTTTTTCCCCAGTTTTACCAGTTCCACACCCAGGTGTTTTAACTCCTCGGCGTCACGTTTTATTTCACTTTTACTGACCCAGATAATTTCATCGTCTTCGTCTTCGATGTCATCACCGGGAACGTCGTCGAGCCAGTCTTCGGGCTGCTTAGTCATGTCAGGCTCCTTAAAAAAAGAGGCTAATGTTACCAGTTAAGATGCGCACTGAAAAACGGTTCTCTGTTAGACTTCAGAGAAACTCTCTCTACATTATGGCATTTGCGATGAAAGTAATCTCACAAGTTGAAGCGCAGCGTAAGATTCTGGAAGAAGCAGTCTCGACAGCACTGGAATTAGCGTCAGGTAAGTCGGATGGCGCGGAAGTCGCTGTAAGCAAGACCACGGGTATTAGCGTCAGCACCCGTTATGGTGAAGTGGAGAACGTCGAATTCAATAGCGATGGTGCACTGGGGATTACGGTTTACCACCAGAACCGTAAGGGCAGCGCATCGTCCACCGATTTAAGCCCGCAGGCGATTGCACGCACCGTGCAGGCCGCGCTGGACATTGCACGTTACACTTCGCCGGACCCGTGCGCGGGCGTGGCAGATAAAGAACTGCTGGCCTTTGATGCGCCCGATCTGGACCTGTTCCACCCGGCGGAAGTTTCCCCTGACGAAGCTATCGAACTGGCTGCCCGCGCTGAACAGGCGGCGTTGCAGGCCGACAAACGCATCACCAATACCGAAGGCGGCAGCTTTAACAGCCACTATGGCATCAAAGTGTTTGGCAACAGCCACGGTATGCTGCAGGGCTACTGCTCCACGCGCCATTCTCTTTCCAGCTGCGTAATCGCAGAAGAAAATGGTGATATGGAGCGTGATTACGCCTACACCATTGGTCGGGCGATGGGCGATCTGCAAACGCCGGAGTGGGTGGGGGCTGACTGTGCTCGCCGTACCTTATCACGCCTGTCTCCACGTAAGCTTTCCACCATGAAAGCGCCGGTGATTTTCGCCAATGAAGTGGCGACCGGACTGTTCGGACACCTGGTTGGCGCCATTGCAGGCGGCTCGGTGTACCGCAAATCCACCTTCCTGCTCGACTCGCTGGGCAAGCAAATTCTGCCGGAATGGCTGACCATTGAAGAACATCCGCACCTGCTGAAAGGGCTGGCGTCTTCACCGTTCGACAGCGAAGGCGTACGGACCGAACGCCGCGACATTATTAAAGACGGTGTGCTGACTCAGTGGCTGCTGACCAATTATTCTGCACGTAAGCTGGGGCTTAAGAGCACCGGTCATGCAGGCGGGATCCACAACTGGCGAATTCCGGGACAGGGTCTAAGCTTCGAGCAGTTGCTCAAAGAGATGGGCACAGGTCTTGTGGTTACCGAGCTGATGGGACAGGGCGTAAGCGGCATTACCGGCGATTACTCGCGCGGCGCGGCGGGCTTCTGGGTCGAAAACGGTGAAATTCAGTACCCGGTGAGTGAAATTACCATCGCCGGTAACTTAAAAGAGATGTGGCGTAATATCGTCACCGTCGGCAACGATATTGAAACGCGCAGTAATATTCAGTGTGGTTCGGTCCTGTTGCCGGAGATGAAGATCGCCGGGCAATAATACCCGTCATACTTCAAGCTGTGGCGTGAATTATTGAAGGTATCTGGCGTTTGTTTATTTTTGAATAATAAAAAAGGAAGTGAGCAATGCGTAAACACCTGTTAGCGATCGTCGCAGCTTCAACGCTGGTTCTTGGTTCTTCTGCGATTGCAGCCGATCTTGAAGACGATATGGGGATCCTCAACGACAACCTGAAAATCGTCGAAAAAACGGACAATGCGACTGAACTGAAAGATGCGTTAACCAAAATGCGTGCAGCCGCGCTGGACGCGCAAAAGGGAACGCCGCCGAAGCTGGAAAACAAATCCCCGGACAGCCCGGAGATGAAGGATTTCCGTCACGGTTTTGACATGCTGATCGGCCAGATTGACGGTGCGTTGAAGCTGGCGAACGAAGGTAAAGTTAAAGAGGCGAAAGCCGTTGCGGAAGAGCTGAAAACCACGCGCAACGAAAACCACAAGAAGTTCCGCTAATCTGCGCTATCCGGCCTGCATACCCGTAGGTCGGATACAACACCCCGCTACTGCACGTCCCATAAGTAAACGCTATCCCCATCACATTTTTTCATTTTTATCGCCCATTCATTGTTCGCACTTCCTTCCATTTTTCTGTTCGCTCTTGCGATCTCAATCACATTCTTCCAGTGATAAATCGTGGTTCCAGCTCTTTTTGCGGCACAGATCACTATCGCTGCACACCTTTCCACTTCGAAGTGGAAAACAACTCGCTACAAACTCATAACCTCCGTCGCTAATTTACCCTCAGAGACATTAACGGGGTAAGACGAGTGAATAACGGAGCTGTAATGAATGACATGGGGGAATCGGTGGAACTGGCCGACCGCATGCTGGCGCAGGTGTATGCCTTGCTGCGTGAACGCAACATTATTCCCAACGCCGTACAGGAACAGATGCTGACGTCGCATGTTCGCGCCATGGCGCACCGCTCGGTAACGGGTGAACCCTTACCAGAGGTCGATGCCAGCTTGTTTGATGAAATATCTGCCGAATCAATGGCGCTTGCCCGCGACGTGGTCGCCGAGTTTGGCAATCTTCCTGAGGAAGAGGCCTGGCTGCTGTCGGTGCACTTCGAAGTCGCGAAAGACAACCTTTAAGGAGCAAAAGATGGAACAGATTACCGTAGTGATTGGCGATCGTCTGGGTAAAGGCCAGAAAGTGGCGGCAGGCGTAGAGAAAGCGGGTGGCCGTGCCGTTGTGGTGCCGGGTGTTGCAGCAGATATGAAGCTGGGTGACGTGATGAAAGCGGAAAACGCCACCTTTGGTATCTCGTTTTGCGGCAGCGGTGGTGCGGGTGCGATTACCGCGCAGACCAAATACGGCTACAAGGCGAAATACGGCATGCGCTCGGTCGATGAAGGGGTAACCGCCATCAACGAAGGGTGCAACGTACTGGGATTCGGCTTTATGGACAAAGAAGAGCTCGGCGAGCGCCTGGTGCAGGCGTGGCAAAAGAAACACGGCGCTTAAGCATGAAAGAGCAATTCACCACCACGGTGAGAGTCACGGGTAAGGGCGAGACCAAAGCTCGCGCCTTTGCCGATGCCCTGAACCACGTTCAGGCTGCGGTGATGAAAGCGTCGCCGCATATCTTACTGCGTATTGAGCCACAGGATGTGCAGGTTGTTCAAGCGCGTGAATCGGTGCGTAAAGAGGCGTTTTTATTCCTCTTTTTGCGCCGGGAAAGACGCACTTTCAGCGTGGAGCTGGACGTGACCGTCAACGTGACTGCCATCAATCTCGACAAGGTGGATTTCGTTACGCAACGCTGATTTTTCTATTAAAAGGCATAATTATGTTCCTGATAATATTAATAAAATCGCTCATCATCGGCGCGTTGGTTGGCGTTGGTGTCGGCGCTGGGGCTGCACGCATGTTTCATGCGCCTACCACTCAAGGGATGGGCGCGTTTCGTACTCTGGGAGAACTGAATTCCTGCGAAGGGGATCCGGCTTCTCACTTCTCGTTCGGCCTGGGTTTCTTCTTTAACGCCTGGGCTTCCTCTGTTGCGGCGGGGGCGTTCACGCAGGACGTCGACCATCGCATCATCCCCAACTGGGGCGCCGCCGCGCTGATGATTAAAAATCGCAACGTCGGTGAAACGCTGCACGACCCCAAACACATGGCAATTGCCTGCGGCGTTATCGGGATGATCGTGGTGACCTTCCTGAACCTCACCGCATCATCCGTACCGGAAGCGTTGCAGGTTACCGCCGTCAAGGTGCTGGTGCCCGCGGCTAACCTGCTGGTAAACACCGTGATGCCAGTAATCTTCTGGCTGGCGGCGATCGATGCCGGTAAGAAATCTGGCTTCTGGGCCACCGTTTTTGGCGGCGCGGCGCAGCTGATCATGGGTAACGCCGTTCCGGGTCTGGTTCTCGGCATTCTGATCGGCAAAGGTGTTGAAGAGAGCGGCTGGAACCACGTCACTAAAGTGATGATGGTGGCTATCGTCGCGCTGTTTGTCCTGAGCGGCTTCTTCCGTGGCTTCGACATGAAGATGATCGAATCCTTCCATCTGACCGTGCCTAACTGGCTCGAACTTATCCACAACTCGCTCAGCGGCAAATAACGGAGGTCATCATGGAACAGAATAAAGGTTTTTGGTTCGCTGACTGGTCGTTCCCGATCTTCGTGGGCCTGCTCTCCTCTGGCGTGTTTGCCGGAACACACATGTACTACCTGTACGGTATTGGCGCATTTAACGAAGTGGCTTTTGTGGCGATGCTGAAGGCGGGAATGGATACCGGCTCCTACGGAGCGGTGGCGGCATTTGGCGCAAGCTTCCTGTTTGCCCGCATCATTGAAGGTTCGCTGGTGGGGATTTTGGATATCGGCGGGGCGATTCAAACCGGGGTTGGGTTAGGTGTTCCGGCGCTGCTGCTGGGCGCGGGCATTATCTTCCCGGTCGCCAACTTCGCCGCCTCGCTGGTCACCGGTCTGGTGATTGGTCTGGCGATTGGCTACATCATCATTCTGGCGCGTAAGTTCACCATCAACCAGAGCGACTCGACCTACGGTGCGGACGTCATGATGGGGGCCGGTAACGCCTCCGGACGCTTCCTCGGACCGTTGATTATCCTCAGCGCGATGACGGCTTCTATTCCTATCGGAATCGGTTCTCTGGCAGGCGCGCTGCTGTTTTACCTGTGGCAAAAACCGATTACCGGCGGGGCGATCCTCGGCGCAATGATCCTCGGGTCCATCTTCCCGATTGCCATTAGTTGATGGTGTGTCGTTGTAGGCCTGATGGCGCTGCGCTTATCAGGCCTACACGACCGCCCCCATTTCAACAGGAGAGAGACATGTTTGATTTACTCCTGCGCCGTGCGCGCCTCGTTGACGATACGGTGAGCAATATTGCGCTCAAAGACGGCAAGATAGCGGCGTTGGGTGACGTTGATGGCCCGGCGCTGAAAACCATTGAGCTGGGCGGTGAGTGCTACGTCAGCGCAGGCTGGATTGACTCCCACGTTCATTGCTACCCGAAATCCCCGATTTACCACGACCAGCCGGATAGCGTTGGTATTGCGACCGGCGTCACTACCGTAGTGGATGCGGGCAGCACCGGAGCGGATGACATCGACGATTTTTACACCCTGACCCGGGAAGCTGCCACCGAAGTGTACGCGTTGCTGAATATCTCCCGCGTTGGGCTTATTGCCCAGAACGAGCTGGCCAACATGGTCAATATTGACGCTGATGCGGTGCGAGAGGCGGTGAAACGCCACCCTGATTTTATCGTCGGTCTGAAGGCACGTATGAGCAGCAGCGTAGTCGGTGAAAATGGCATCACGCCGCTGGATCGCGCCAAAGCGATGCAAGCGCAGAACGGTGACCTGCCGCTGATGGTGCACATCGGCAACAACCCGCCGGACCTGGATGAGATCGCCGAGCGCCTGAGCGCGGGTGACATCATTACCCACTGTTACAACGGTAAGCCGAATCGCATTCTGACGCCGCAAGGCGAGCTGCGGGCGTCAGTGATGCGGGCAATTTCACGCGGCGTGCGTCTGGACGTTGGGCATGGCACCGCCAGCCTGAGCTTTGCGGTGGCAAAACGCGCTATCGAACTGGGTATTTTGCCGCACACCATCAGCTCCGATATTTACTGTCGTAACCGTATCAGCGGCCCGGTGCATTCCCTGGCGAATGTGATGTCGAAATTCCTCGCCATTGGGATGTCGCTTCCGCAGGTCATTGAATGCGTTACCGCCAATGCCGCCGATGGTCTGCGCCTGAAACAGAAGGGGCGGCTGCAGATCGGTCTGGATGCCGATTTAACCCTCTTTACGCTTAAGCGCCAGCCAACCGTGCTGGTAGATGCAGAAAACGACAGCCTGCAGGCTGAACAACTGCTGGTGCCGCTTGCCGCAATACGTGCGGGCAAGGGCTATATGACCGAACAAGGGAGCGCGGAACATGCCTTCGATTTTTGAGAAATACGATTTAAAACAGGTGATTAATACCTCCGGCCGCATGACGGCGCTCGGCGTTTCCACGCCGCGACCAGAAGTGGTTGAAGCCGCGATGGCGGGGATGAACCAATATTTCGAGATGAAAGACCTGGTCAATAAAACCGGCGACTACATCGCGAAATTACTGGAAGTGGAAGGGGCAACGGTTGTCTCTTGCGCATCGGCCGGGATCGCCCTGTCGGTGGCTGGCGTATTGGTTAAAGACAGCGACTGGCTGCTGGAGAACCTGCACGTCACGCCCATCGAGAACAACGAAATCGTGCTGCCCAGAGGTCACAACGTCAACTTTGGCGCACCGGTGGGCACCATGGTAGCGCTTGGCGGCGGCAAGTTAGTGGAAGCCGGTTATGCCAACGAATGTTCCGCGGCACAGCTGGCGGCGGCCATTACACCGCGTACGGCGGCCATTCTGTATATCAAATCTCACCACTGCGTCCAGAAAAGTATGCTCAGCGTGGAGCAGGCTGCGGTGGTGGCGCGTACGCATAATCTGCCGCTGATAGTGGACGCGGCGGCGGAAGAGGATTTGCAGTGCTACTACCGGGTTGGTGCAGATCTGGTGATTTATAGCGGCGCCAAGGCGATAGAAGGACCAACCAGCGGTCTGGTGATTGGTAAAACCCAATATGTTGAGTGGGTGAAGCGCCAGACGGCGGGGATTGGCCGGGCGATGAAGGTGGGCAAAGAGGGAATTCTTGGACTGACCTGCGCCATCGAACTGTATCTGAACGCGCAGAAAGAGAGCGGCGCGGAGATGGTCGAGAAAATGACGCCGTTCATTAATGCGTTGAACCAGCTTAACGGCGTGAGCGCCCGCGTGGTGTGGGATAGTGCAGGGCGCGACATCGCACGCACGGAAATTAAGTTTGATGAAGCGGTAACCGGGATCGCCACGGGGGAACTGGTCGACGCGCTGAAACAGGGGGAGTACGCGATTTACTTCCGTGGTTACAAAGCCAATGAAGGCATTATCGAAGCCGATGTGCGCAGCGTCGATCGCGCGCAGCTGGAGATTGTGGCCCGTCGAATTGGTGAAGTGATTTCGCAGGAGAAAAACGCATGAAACTGACCCCTAACTTTTATCGCGACCGCGTCTGCCTGAACGTGCTGGCAGGCTCCAAAGAAAATGCCCGGGATATTTATGCGGCGGCGGAAGGACACGTGCTGGTTGGTGTGTTGTCAAAAAATTACCCGGATGTCGCAAGCGCAGTAGCGGATATGCGTGAATACGCGGCCCTTATCGACAATGCGCTCTCCGTGGGGCTGGGGGCGGGCGATCCTAACCAGTCGGCGATGGTCAGTGAAATCTCCCGTCAGGTGCAGCCACAACATGTCAATCAGGTCTTTACCGGCGTGGCTACCAGTCGCGCGCTGCTGGGCCAGCAGGAGACAGTGGTCAACGGTCTGGTCTCGCCAACCGGCACGCCGGGCAGGGTGAAAATCTCCACTGGTCCGCTAAGCAGCCAGTCGCCGGAAGGTATTGTGTCGGTAGAAACCGCGATTGCGCTGCTCAAAGACATGGGCGGTAGCTCAATTAAATACTTCCCGATGGGCGGCCTGAAATGCCGTGACGAGTACATTGCGGTCGCGCAGGCCTGCGCCCGTCATGACTTCTGGCTGGAGCCAACCGGCGGTATCGATCTGGATAATTTCACTGAAATCCTGCAAATTGCCCTCGATGCCGGAGTGAGTAAAATCATTCCTCACATCTATAGTTCGATTATTGATAAGGTGAGTGGTAACACTCGTCCGGACGACGTACGCCAGCTGATGGCGATGACCCGGGCCTGCGTAGGCTAACTGACTGATGAGGAAACTGACGTGCGATTCCCCAACCAACGTTTAGCACAGCTGTTTGACATGTTGCAAAACGAAGCGCTTCCACAGGACGAGCTGGCGCAGCGGTTGTCGGTTTCCACACGCACCGTACGGGCGGATATCACCGCGCTAAACGCGCTGCTCACCCAGTACGGCGCACAGTTTGTCCTCAGCCGGGGTAATGGTTATCAGCTCAAAATTGACGACCCGGCAAGCTTTCACACCCTGCAAACGCAGCAGCCCAATACGTTGCTGCGCATCCCACGCACCAGCCAGGAACGGATACACTGGCTGGTGGTGCGTTTTCTGACGTCGGCTTTCTCGCTGAAGCTGGAAGATTTGGCTGATGAATGGTTTATCAGCCGCGCGACGCTGCAAAACGATATGGCTGAGGTGCGCGAGCATCTGCAACGTTATCATCTGACGCTGGAAACGCGTCCCCGTCACGGCATGAAGCTGTTCGGCAGCGAAATGGCGATCCGCGCCTGTTTGACCGATCTGATGTGGACGCTGGCGCAGCAGGATCCGCAGCATCCGTTAGTGACGCAAGAAGCGCTGAATGCGGGGCTTCCTGAACAGTTGCAACCCGTTTTGCAGGACATTTTTGCCCGTTTCCATATTCGTCTGACCGATGAGGGCGAGCTGTTTTTACGCTTGTACTGCGCGGTGGCGGTACGGCGGATTAGCGAAGGATATCCACTCCCGGATTTTGCCGCAGAAGAGGCCGATCAATCGGTGTGCCTGGCCACGCGGGAAATCGCGGCGGTACTGCACCGCCTGGCAGACAAACCGCTTTCCGTTTCCGAAGAAAACTGGCTACAGGTGCATATTGCTGCCCGCCAGGTTCAGGATATCGCGCCCAGTGCTATCAATGCGGATGATGACGAAGCGTTGGTCAATTACATCCTGCGTTTTATCAACACCCAGTACAACTACAACCTGTTGAATGACAAACAGTTGCATGCTGACCTGCTGACGCATATTAAGACGATGATCACCCGGGTGCGTTACCAGATAATGATCCCCAATCCGCTGTTGGAAAATATTAAACAGCACTACCCCATGGCGTGGGACATGACGCTGGCCGCCGTCTCGGGATGGGGAAAATATACGCCGTACACCATCAGTGAAAATGAGATTGGCTTCCTCGTGCTGCATATTGGCGTCGGGCTGGAGCGTAGTTACAACATCGGTTACCAGAGACAGCCGAAGGTTCTGCTGGTATGCGATGCCGGAAATGCGATGGCGCGGATGATTGAAGCGGTACTGGCGCGTAAGTATCCGCAGATAGAGATCGTCGATACCGTAACGCTTCGCGACTACGAACAGCGGGAAAGCATCAGCGAAGATTTTGTCATCTCAACCGCGCGGATTGGTGATAAAGATAAGCCGGTGGTGATGATTGCGCCGTTCCCTACCGATTATCAGCTGGAGCAGATTGGCAAACTGGTGCTGGTCGACAGAACCCGTCCGTGGATGTTGAACAAATTCTTCGATGCCGCCCATTTTCGTGTGATTGACGAGCCAATGGATCAACAAACGTTGTTCAAAACCTTATGCCGTCAGTTGCAGGATGAAGGTTTTGTCGACGCGGAGTTTCTTGATTCGGTGGTTGAGCGCGAGGCCATCGTCAGCACCATGCTGGGTGACAGCATTGCCTTGCCGCACGCCCTTGGTCTGCTGGCAAAGAAAACGGTGGTCTACACCATCCTCGCCCCGCAGGGTATCGCCTGGGGCGATGAAACGGCGCATGTGATCTTCTTGCTCGCTATCAGCAAGAGTGAATACGAAGAGGCGATGGCTATCTACGATATCTTCGTCACCTTCCTGCGCGAACGCGCGATGACGCGGCTCTGCGCTTGCCGGAATTTCACCGAGTTCAAAGCGGTTGCGATGGAGTGTGTGAGCCGTTTTTGAGAGGCGGATAACAGAATGTTTACCGCCTGAAAGTTAACGCAAATGATGTACAACCTGGTTGCTGCTACCGCGCCAGATCAGCGCCGGGTCTTTAAGATCCTGCACAAATTTACCATCGACCAGCACGTTGATGAGATCCACCACCTGCATTTGTGCGGCGTTGAGTTCATCAAGCTTGTAGCCGGTCCACACCCAGATATCTTTCCCCGGACACTCAGCGTGAATACGCTGTACCAGTTGCAGAATATCCGGCACGTTTTGCGGATGCAGCGGATCGCCGCCGGACAGCGAAATACCCTGGCGAGGGATTCGCGTGTCGTTCAGATCGGCAATGATCTTGTCTTCCATCTCTTTGGTAAACGGCTGGCCGGAATTGAGTCGCCAGGTGCTTTTGTTATAGCAGCCAGGGCATTCATGCACGCATCCCGACACAAACAGGGTGCAGCGAGTGCCGGGGCCGTTAACGATATCGACAGGATAGTATTGATGGTATCGCATTTTCGCTTCTCAATTGACGCCATTACTGCGTTGTCTGCGCTCGCTCACCCGGGTCACTTACTTATGTAAGCTCCCCGGGATTCGCTTGCTTGCCGCCTTGTCCTGGCGCCAATTGCTTTGCGAAAAGCGTCACATCGCCAGGCAATAATACTGTCGAAATTAACCTATCTGCCCATTACCTAAATGCTTAACGCGGCGCTTCACTTCTTCCTGCTTACCGGCGTTAAACGGACGAGCGTCCGGGCTGCCTAAATAACCGCATACGCGGCGAGTGACCGATACGCGCGCGGCGTCGTGGTTACCACATTTCGGGCAGGTAAAGCCTTTGCTGGTGCACTCGAACTCACCGGTAAAGCCGCACTCGTAGCATTCATCGATTGGCGTGTTGGTCCCGTAATACGGCACGTGCTGATAGCTGTAATCCCAGACGTCTTCCAGTGCTTTCAGGTTGTGCTGAATGTTCGGATACTCGCCGTAGCAAATGAAACCTCCGTTCGCCAGCGGCGGGTACGGCGCTTCAAAATCGATCTTGTCGTACGGGTTAACCTTTTTCTCCACGTCGAGGTGGAAGCTGTTGGTGTAGTAACCTTTGTCGGTAACACCCGGCACCACGCCAAACTCGGCGGTATCCAGACGGCAGAAACGATCGCACAGGTTTTCACTTGGTGTACTGTACAGGCTAAAGCCGTAGCCGGTTTCGTCTTTCCATTGATCGACCGCCTGACGCAGACGTTCCACAATGGCGATAGCTTTAGCGCGAAGCTGCTCGCTGTCGTACAAGTGTTTGTCGCCAAACAGCGCGTTGATGGTTTCGTGAATGCCGATGTAACCCAGAGAAATCGACGCGCGGCCGTTTTTAAAGATTTCAGACACGTCATCGTCTGCTTTCAGACGTACGCCGCAGGCCCCTTCCATATACAGGATCGGTGCAACGCGGGCCTTCACGCCTTCCAGACGCGCAATGCGGGTCATCAGCGCTTTACGCGCCAGGATCAGACGGTCGTCGAGCAGTTTCCAGAAGGTGGCTTCATCGCCATGAGCTTCCAGCGCGATACGCGGCAGGTTAAGGCTGATAACGCCGAGGTTGTTACGGCCATCGTGAACCTGTTCGCCGTTCTCGTTTTCCCATACACCCAGGAAGCTACGGCAGCCCATTGGCGTTTTGAACGAGCCGGTCACTTTAACCACTTGATCGTAGTTCAGGATGTCCGGATACATACGCTTGCTCGCGCACTCCAGCGCCAGCTGCTTGATGTCATAGTTCGGATCGCCAAACTTGTGGTTCAGACCGTCACGAATCGCAAACACCAGTTTCGGGAACACGGCGGTTTTACGATTTTTACCCAGGCCAGCAATGCGGTTACGCAGAATGGACTGCTGGATCAAACGCGATTCCCAGCTGGTTCCCAGGCCGAAACCGAAGGTGACGAACGGCGTCTGACCGTTGGCGGTATGCAGGGTATTCACTTCATACTCAAGGGACTGGAATGCGTCGTAGCACTCTTTCTCGGTACGGGAATGCGCATAACCGTCGGCATCTGGGATCTGCCACTCTTCAGCGGTTTTGCGATGCTTATTAAAGCTCTCGGTCACGAACGGTGCGAGAACTTCGTCAATACGGTTAATGGTGGTACCGCCATAAATATGGCTGGCAACCTGCGCGATAATTTGCGCGGTGACGGCCGTCGCGGTGGAGATGGATTTTGGCGGCTCAATCTCCGCGTTACCCATCTTAAAGCCCTGCGTCAGCATACCTTTCAGGTCGATCAGCATGCAGTTAAACATTGGGAAGAACGGAGAGTAGTCGAGATCGTGATAGTGAATATCACCACGCTCGTGCGCCTGGACGACATCACGCGGCAACAGGTGTTGACGCGCATAGTGTTTGGCGACGATACCGGCCAGCAGGTCGCGCTGGGTCGGGATCACTTTGCTGTCTTTGTTGGCGTTTTCGTTCAGCAGAGCAGAGTTGGTTTGCTCAACCAGACCACGAATTTCCTGGTTCAGACGGCCACGTTTTTCACGCTGTATATCACGGTCGTGGCGATATTCGATGTACGCACGGGCGAGTTGCTTGTACGGACCAGACATCAGCTGGTTTTCTACCGCTGTCTGGATCTCGTTGATATCGACCTGGCTGCGCTCATTCATCTGGCTACTAACGACTTCTGCGACGGTGGCACAGTAATCTGCGTCATCGACTCCCGCTGCTTTAGCTGCACGCAGAATGGCTTCTTTGATGCGCTCTGATTTAAACGGCACTTTACAGCCATCTCGTTTCATCACATGCGGTGTCATGATCACTCCATATTTATAAGAACAGGTTATCCACAGAGGTTGGGGAAGCGGTCATGGCTTTATTCATCTCTATTGCCAATGACTTCCCGCAATCCTGACCCACTTTATCCACAATTCCACCGTTAAACGGTGCACTGTAGTTGTAGCAATTGTAGTCGATTAATACAACATATTGGGTCGGCGTGCATTTTAAGTTCTATATGTAGTGATTTGCATCAAGGATGTTTACGATTTATTTGATGTAGCGCAAAGTAAAAATCGGAGCGTACAGATGACGGGCAGTACAGCGATTGTAAATTGTGGGCAGAAAATTCTGATTAATTATTCAACAAAAACAGGAAGCTAAGCTAAGCGTATATAGCAACGCCCGGTAGCGCTATGCGTACCGGGCCTGAACATAATTGCAAGCTATTTTTGCAACCACCAGACGGCCTCAAAAGGACGCAGTGTCATGCCCCCAGGTTGGCTGGCAACCTCGGCATAGTTGTGCATCAGCACCTGCCAGTTTCCGTCGGTCTGGGCTGGCTGCCAGCTCTGGAAGGTATCGCTAAGATTGGCAATGACCAGCAGCCGCTGCCCTTGCCACTCTCGTTGATAGCACCACAGATGCGGGCTGTCCGGTAGCAGATCCTGGTAGTCGCCCCAGGTGATAACCGGCTCCGCTTTGCGCAAGGCGATCAGCTTCTGATAGGTGTAGAACACCGAGTCGGCATCGTTCAGTGCTGCCGCCACGTTAATGTCTGCTGCGTTGTCACACAGATTGATCCACGGCTCGCCGTAGGTGAAGCCCGCGTGTTTGCTGCTATCCCATTGCATCGGCGTGCGGCTGTTATCGCGTGATTTACTGGCGAGGATCGCCAGCAGTTCTTGCGCATCGCGTCCCTGGCCGTTCAACTCGGCAAACATGTTATGGCTTTCCACATCGCGATAATCGGTAATCTGGCGGAAGTGCGGGTTGGTCATGCCAATCTCTTCACCCTGGTAGATGTAGGGGGTGCCCTGCATGCCATGCAGCACCATCGCCAGCATTTTGGCCGACGGAACGCGGTATTTACCTTCATCGCCAAAACGCGACACGATGCGCGGCTGATCGTGGTTACACCAGAATAGCGCGTTCCAGGCCTGATTGTGCATGCCCTGTTGCCAGTGGCGGAACAGGGTTTTTAGCGCCACATAATCGGGTTTTGCTAACGTCCACTTCTCACCGTTGGGGTAATCCACTTTCAGGTGGTGGAAGTTAAAGGTCATCGACAGTTCACTACCATCTTGTGCGGCGTACTGCTGGCAATGTTCAAGCGTAGTGGAAGACATTTCGCCGACCGTCATCAGGTTGCGTGGGGTAAAAATATCGCGGTTCATCTCACGCAAAAATTCATGCGCGCGCGGGCCGTCGGTATAAAAACGGCGTCCATCGCCGTCGGGATCGTTCGGGAAGTCCTGGTCTTTAGAGATAAGATTCACCACGTCGAGGCGCAGTCCGTCCACGCCGCGATCGGCCCAAAACTCGCATACTTTCTTTAGCTCGGCGCGTACCGCCGGGTTTTCCCAGTTCAGGTCGGCTTGCTCCGGAGCAAAGAGGTGCAGATAGTACTGCTCGCTTTCGGCGTGCCAGCCCCAGGCGTTGCCGCCAAACTTGGAGCGCCAGTTATTTGGCGGGCAGTCTGGCGTGCCGTCGCGCCAGAGATAAAACTGACGATACGGGCTGTCTTTATCCAGCGCTTCACGAAACCAGGCGTGCTGGGTTGAGGTGTGGTTAAACACCATGTCGAGAATAATACGGATGCCGCGCGCTTTCGCCTGCGCCACCAGTTCATCAAAGTCTTCCAGCGTGCCGTAGGCCGGATCGACAGACGTGTAGTCTGCGACGTCGTAACCGTTATCAACCTGCGGCGAAATATAGAACGGCGTCAGCCAGATGGCATCAACGCCCAGCTTTTGCAGATAGTCGAGGCGCTGCGTCACGCCGCGTAAATCTCCGGTGCCGCTGCCGGTGGTGTCCTGAAAACTCTTGGGGTAAACCTGATAGATAACGCCGTTTTGCCACCAGTGGGGAATAGTCATGGTTGTTTCCTGGAAATACGCTGGGGCGCAACTGCGCCCCGAAGAAAAGTTAGACAATCTGTAATGTGCCCAGACGGTGTTTACGCTGGTAAACGAATGAGGTCAGTACCATTGGGATGACAATCGCAATGACCATCGCCATGCCAAAGACCTGCCAGTAAGTCGGCTGGATGGAGAGGATGCCCGGCAAACCGCCGACGCCAATCCCGTTCGCCAGCACACCGTTCAGGCCGCACAGCAGTCCGGCGAGACCGGAGCCGATCATCGCGCACAGCATTGGGAAGCGGTATTTCAGGTTGATCCCGTACATTGCTGGTTCGGTTACCCCGAGATAGGCGGAGATCGCGGCTGGAACGGAGATTTCACGTTCGTTGTGTTTGCGACTGGAGATAATGATCCCGACCACCGCAGAGGCCTGAGCGATATTCGACAGTGCGATCAGTGGCCATACCGGCGTACCGCCCATGCTCTGAATCATCTGCATGTCGATAGCCAGCGTGGTCTGATGCACACCGGTGATCACCAGCGGGGCATACAAGAAGCCGAACATCGCCGCGCCAATCGGAGCAAAACTGCCGGTCAGCAGATGACGGACCGCAAACGCGACACCGTCGCCAATCATGCGGCCAAATGGACCGATAAAGGCGTGCGCAAGGAATACCGCAAGGATCAGCGAGCACACCGGGACGATCACCAGATACAGGTAATCCGGGACGATGCGCTTCATGCGTGTTTCAATAAACCCGAGCGCCAGCCCGGCCAACAGTGCCGGAATGACCTGCGCCTGGTAGCCCACTTTCTCAATGCTGAACAGGCCGAAGTTCCACACGTCCGGCACCTGCTGACCGAGCAAATAGGCGTTCATCAGTTGCGGAGAAACCAGGGTCACGCCCAGCACAATACCGAGGATCGGCGTACCGCCCATTTTCTTCACCGCCGACCAACAAATCCCGACCGGCAAATAGAAGAAGATCGCTTCGCCAATCAGCCACAGGAAGTCATAGAGGGTTTTCAGCGAAGGATGCATCTGCGCCAGCGTCTGCCCGTTACTCATGGGCAGATCGCCGATCACGTTACGGAAACCTAAGATCAGGCCGCCGCTAATCAGTGCTGGCAGCAGAGGGAAGAAGATCTCCGCGAAGTGAGAAATCAGCTGCTCGTGCCACTTCATGTTCTGCCGCGCCGCTTTCTTTGCCTGCTCTTTGTCGGCACTGGCTTGTCCGGTGGTCGCCAACAGCGCTTTGTAGTAATCGCCCACCTCGGTGCCAATTACCACCTGAAACTGCCCGGCGTTGGTGAAGCAGCCTTTGACCATTGGCAACAATTCGATCTCTTTCGGTCTGGCGTTTGCAGGCTGATTCAGCACAAAACGCAGGCGAGTAATGCAGTGACTCACCGTAGCGATATTGTCGCGCCCGCCAACCAGCTCAATCAGCCGGTCGATGTCTGCTTGTTTTATTTTGCTCATGATGGTGTGTGTTCCCCGTAGACCGGAAAAGACGCTGTTGCGTCGTCATTCGGCAACTCTCTCGTTGTTGGCGCCAGAGTATATCTTCGATGAATATTTAAAAATGGGAACGTTCCCGAAACGCAGCGAAGATCACAAATTAATGCTCAGAAAGCGATCAGGAGAGGGTGGAAGGAATAACGATTTGTCGTGGTTCGCTGCGGCCGTTGATCTGTTCGATCAGCTGCGAGGCCGCTTGTCGCCCGGCTTCGGCGTATCCTGGATCGACGGTGATAATTTCCGGATGGAGGAATTTCATCAGCGGCGTGCTGCCCACGCTCGCCAGCTGCAGGTTCTCAATCCGCTGCTCCTGCAGGTATTTGCTGACGCCAAGGGCAAGGGTATCCGTCGCACAGACTAAAGCGGTGGTTTCCGGGGTGATGACGTTGGCGGCCTGCTCATAGCCCTGCTTCATGGCCAGACCCGGCAGCGCGGCCACAGGATGTAGTTTGTGTTTTTTACAGAATGCCAGGTAGGCCTCATGGCGGCGTTTACCAGTGGTCACATCGCTATGCGGAACACCAAGAAAGCTAATATGGCGATGCTCGCGTTCGTATAAACGCTGCATCAGGGTACGAATGGCACCCTCATCGTCATAGCAGACGGAGGCAAAGCCTTTTGCATCTCTTGCCAGCAGCACCAGAGAATCTTGCCAGGAGGCGAGCATGGCTTCAGTAATGCCGGTAAAACCAAACAGCACCACGCCATCAATGTTGCGGCGTCTGAGCATGCCGAGATGTTCTTCAACCAGCTCGGGCGAGAACTGGCTTTCCATCATGATCGGATCGTAGCCCTGTTCATAAAAGGCGGGCAGCATGGTCTGCACGGCGAGATTTTCCGAAAGCGAGTCCAGACGCGTGACGATAATCGCCACCACCTTGTCGCTTTGTCCGCGCATGGCGCGTGCGGAGCGGGAAGGGGAAAAACCGTGCTGATTCATCACCGCCTCAACGCGTTCGCGGGTGCGTTCACTCACGCCGCTTTCATTGTTGAGCACACGGGAAACGGTTGATTTTCCCACACCGCTTAAGCGGGCGATGTCTTTAATGGTCAGCCGATTTTGCATCCTGTTTTCCCGTGTTGCGTGTGAAGTTATGCCAAATAGAGAATAACTTTACTCAAGCGCGGCGCAATGGGCAAAGTCTGGTATACGTTTGGTTTAGTTTCCATGGTTTATCATACCGCCATAATTGCCACAAACCTTATGGTTTTCTGCGTATAATCCGCGGCGCAAATCATTCACTTACCGGAGGCTATATGGATCCCGATCCCACCCCTCTCCCGAGATGGAGAAACAACCCTTTCCGGTAAGCCTGTCTTTCACTGTCTTACCGGAACAGTAAGACAGTGACGTTCTGACGTCCCTGTTGTGATTTTAATATTGCCACCAGGCAAGGCTTTGCCACGCCTGAAGGATTTACTGCGCCTGTTTATACTGGTGCAGAGGGACTGCCTATGTTCAAAAATATGACTCGCCAGCTGTTTGCCCGGCTAAGCCGCCATTTACCACATCGTCTGGTGCATCGCGATCCGTTGCCGAATGCTCAGACCGTTGCCAGCACACCGATCCCGCCATCGCTGAGCGAACATTGCCTGAAAATGGCGCTGATGGACGAAGACGCGCTGTGGAAAACGTTCGGCGCTCATCCGGAAGGCTTAAACGCCGCAGAAGTCGAGAACGCCCGCGAAATACATGGCGAGAACCAGTTGCCGGCACAGAAGCCGTCACCCTGGTGGGTGCATTTGTGGGTCTGCTATCGCAACCCGTTTAATATACTGCTGACCATTCTCGGGGCGATTTCCTATGCCACCGAAGATCTGTTTGCCGCTGGCGTCATCGCCCTGATGGTCGTCATCTCTACGCTGCTGAATTTTGTGCAGGAGGCGCGCTCCACCAAAGCGGCTGATGCGCTGAAAGCGATGGTCAGCAACACCGCCACGGTGCTGCGCGTCATCAACGAGAAAGGGGAGAACGGCTGGGTTGAACTGCCGATCGACCAGTTGGTTCCCGGCGATGTCATCAAGCTGGCGGCAGGGGATATGATCCCGGCCGATCTGCGCGTGGTGCAGGCTCGTGACCTGTTCGTCGCCCAGGCTTCGCTGACCGGTGAATCGCTGCCGGTGGAGAAAGTGGCAACCAGTCGCGATCCGCAGCAAAGCAACCCGCTGGAATGCGATACCCTGTGCTTTATGGGCACCAACGTGGTGAGCGGCACGGCGCAGGCCATCGTGATTTCAACCGGCGCCAATACCTGGTTCGGGCAACTGGCGGGTCGCGTCAGCGAGCAGGAAAGCGAGCAGAATGCCTTCCAGAAAGGGATCAGCCGCGTCAGCATGCTGCTGATCCGCTTTATGCTGGTGATGGCGCCCATCGTGCTTATTATCAACGGTTACACCAAAGGTGACTGGTGGGAAGCGGCGCTGTTTGCCCTGTCTGTGGCGGTGGGACTGACTCCAGAAATGCTGCCGATGATCGTCACCTCAACGCTGGCGCGTGGGGCGGTGAAGCTGTCAAAACAAAAGGTTATCGTTAAACACCTCGACGCTATCCAGAACTTTGGCGCGATGGATATCCTGTGCACCGATAAAACCGGCACCCTGACTCAGGATAAAATTGTACTTGAGAATCATACGGATATCTCTGGAAAGCCCAGCGAACATGTCCTGCATTCTGCGTGGCTGAACAGCCATTATCAGACCGGGCTGAAGAATCTGCTGGATACGGCGGTGCTGGAAGGTGTGGACGAAGAATCAGCCCGCCAGCTCTCGACTCGCTGGCAGAAAATCGATGAGATCCCGTTTGATTTTGAACGTCGCCGCATGTCGGTAGTGGTGGCAGAAGAAACCGATGTGCATCAGCTGGTCTGTAAAGGGGCGCTACAGGAGATCCTCAGCGTATGTACCCAGGTGCGTCACAACGGTGAGATAGTCCCGTTAGATGACAACATGCTGCGTCGGGTGAAACGCGTTACGGACACGCTGAACCGCCAGGGGCTGCGCGTGGTGGCGGTGGCGACGAAATACCTGCCAGCGCGTGAAGGTGATTACCAGCGTATTGATGAATCCGATCTGATCCTCGAAGGCTATATTGCGTTCCTCGATCCGCCGAAAGAGACCACCGCACCTGCGCTTAAAGCGCTGAAAGCCAGCGGCATTACGGTGAAAATCCTCACTGGCGATAGCGAATTGGTGGCGGCAAAAGTGTGTCATGAAGTGGGCCTGGATGCGGGCGATGTGGTTATCGGTAGCAGCATTGAAGGGTTAAGCGATGATGAGCTGGCTCGGCTTGCTCAGCGCACCACGCTGTTTGCCCGTCTGACGCCAATGCACAAAGAGCGCATTGTCACGCTGCTCAAGCGCGAAGGCCATGTGGTCGGCTTTATGGGCGATGGTATAAACGATGCCCCGGCGCTGCGCGCGGCGGACATTGGTATCTCCGTTGACGGCGCGGTTGATATTGCGCGTGAAGCGGCGGATATCATCCTGCTGGAAAAGAGCCTGATGGTGCTGGAAGAAGGGGTGATTGAAGGACGCCGTACCTTCTCTAACATGCTGAAGTACATCAAAATGACGGCCAGTTCAAACTTTGGTAACGTATTTAGCGTGCTGGTGGCGAGCGCCTTCTTACCGTTCCTGCCGATGTTACCGCTGCACTTACTGATTCAGAACCTGCTGTACGATGTATCCCAGGTGGCGATTCCGTTTGATAACGTCGACGAAGAGCAGATCAAAAAGCCGCAGCGCTGGAATCCCAGCGAATTGGGCCGCTTTATGATCTTCTTTGGACCGATCAGCTCGATCTTCGACATTCTGACCTTTTGCCTGATGTGGTTCGTCTTCCATGCCAATACACCTGAACATCAGACGTTGTTCCAGTCTGGCTGGTTCGTGGTGGGCCTGCTGTCGCAAACGTTGATTGTGCATATGATTCGTACCCGTCGCGTGCCGTTCATCCAGAGCCGCGCCGCGTGGCCGCTGATGCTGATGACGCTGGTGGTGATGGTCGTCGGCATTGCATTACCCTTCTCGCCGCTGGCCAGCTATCTGCAATTGCAGGCATTACCGCTGAGCTACTTCCCGTGGCTGATTGCGATTCTGGCGGGTTACATGACATTGACTCAATTAGTGAAAGGTTTTTATAGCCGTCGCTACGGCTGGCAGTAAACATCAAACGCCTCAGCAGGATGGTGTTAATACCATCCTGCATTCCTCATTTTCATTCGAAGATATTACCTCGCAACATTAGTGTTTTATTTTTATTGAAATTCTAACGGGTGTTATTAGTATCAAATCGCCTTCCTTGCGTTGTTTTTTTATCAATAAAACGATCTGCATTGCAAAAATGAAACAGTGTGCTAAAAATTTTAAGCATCTGCGAGTTTTTGTGAACGCAGTCATCGAAATAAATTGTTACACCAGTTAGTCTGCGCAGGTAACGTCGTTAAGAAAGTTTCTCGCTGCCCGTTTTTAATTCCGGCAGTCATTTGCTCTGCAAGCTATTCCTGTTAATGGATATTATGAACTTCTGGAGAAGGACAAATGAAACTGACAAAAAACCTGTTAAGTCTGTGTATTGGCGCGTCTGTATTCCTGGCGAGTCATGCAACGCTGGCACAAACTTTTCGCGCCGCAGATGTGCATCCGGCTGATTACCCGAACGTTGTCGCAGTAAAACATATGGGGGAAAAACTTAGCGCCGCGACCGACGGGCGTCTGGAGATTAAA
This sequence comes from Citrobacter sp. Cpo012, assembly GCF_030333015.1. Classification (NCBI taxonomy): domain Bacteria; kingdom Pseudomonadati; phylum Pseudomonadota; class Gammaproteobacteria; order Enterobacterales; family Enterobacteriaceae; genus Citrobacter; species Citrobacter sp. Cpo012. The sequence goes on from NZ_JAOWGR010000039.1 coordinate 125,840, forward strand.
ACATTTCCTGGTGGCGTGTTAGGCGATGAAAAACAGATGATTGAACAGGCGCAATTAGGCGCTATCGATATTATTCGTGTCTCAATGACGCCTGTTGCCGCCATTCTCCCTGAAATTAACGTGTTTACCCTGCCATATATTTTCCGCGATGAGGACCATCTGCATAAGGTTCTCGACGGCATGATCGGTCAGGAGATTGGCGACCGTCTGACGGCTAATACCAAATCGCGGCTGGTGTTTCTCGGCTGGATGGATGCCGGCACGCGTAACCTGATCACCAAAAATCCGGTGGTGAAACCGGAAGATTTACACGGTATGAAAATCCGCGTTCAAGGAAGTCCGATAGCGCTGGATACCCTGAAAGCGATGGGCGCTAACTCCGTTGTCATGGGCGTCAGTGAAGTATTTAGCGGCATGCAGACCGGCGTTATTGATGGCACGGAAAATAACCCGCCAACGTTTGTTGCGCATAACTATTTGCCGGTCGTGAAAAACTATACCTGGAGCAAACACTTTATTATTCCTGAGCTTTTTCTGTTTTCGAAAGCTAAATGGGATAAGTTGAAAAAAGAAGATCAGGATCTCATTATTAAACTCGCCAAAGAAGCACAGATAGAGCAACGAAAACTTTGGCAGGATTATAATGCGAAATCACTGGAGACCATGAAAGCCAACGGCGTTCAGTTCCACGATATTGATACGGACTATTTCTATAAAGCCACGCAGTCAGTGCGGGATAATTACGGTAAAGACCACCAGGATTTGATCAAACGTATTCAGGATGTGAAGTAATTCATCAGGTGGAGGATATCAACCCTCCGCCTGAATCTTTTGATTAATTCGAGGTGATAATTATGGGTGAATGCTATTCATCGGTAATGGATTTTCTTTATCGGGTATCAATGTGGATTGCCGGTATCGCATTATTGGTCATGGTCGCCATTATCCCCATTGGTATATTCGCGCGTTATGTTCTGAATAACGCCCTGTCATGGCCTGAACCCGTCGCTATTCTCTGTATGGTGACATTCACCTTTATTGGCGCGGCGGTGAGCTATCGTGCAGGCTCGCATATTGCGGTAAGTATGGTGATTGACCGTCTGGGGGATGCTTCCCGCCGTTATTGCTCGGTAATCGCAGACGTTATGTTGGTGGCGATAAGCCTGTTTATCCTCTGGTACGGAACCAATCTCTGTCTTGAACTGTGGGACCAGCCCGTGGCGGAATTCCCGCTTTTAAGCGCCGGGCAAAACTATCTTCCGTTGCCGATAGGCTCTGCCATAACGCTGCTGTTTATCGCTGAAAAGATTTTCCGTGGTCCGCAGTACCAACGTCCCGTTGTCATGCTGGGATCGACCAGCTAGTTACCGCCCCCATTTCAGAAAGGAAAGCAGATGGATGCATTTATTCTCGTCTTTACGCTCGGCATTATGCTGGCGATTGGGGTACCGGTAGCGTACGCGGTTGGCATTAGCGCCATCATTGGGGCCTGGTATATTGATATTCCGCTGGAAGCGGTAATGATCCAACTGACCAGCGGGGTGAACAAGTTCTCTCTGTTAGCGATCCCATTCTTTATTCTGGCCGGGGCTATCATGGCCGAAGGGGGAATTGCGCGGCGACTGGTGAACTTTGCCTATATTTTTGTTGGTTTTATCCGCGGCGGACTGTCGCTGGTAAACATTGTGGCATCAACCTTTTTTGGTGCTATTTCCGGATCGTCTGTGGCTGATACCGCGTCCATCGGTTCGGTAATGATCCCGGAGATGGATAAAAAAGGTTATCCGCGTGACTTTGCCGCAGCGGTAACGGCCAGTGGTTCGGTACAGGCGATTCTTACGCCGCCCAGCCATAACTCGGTTATTTACTCGCTGGCGACCGGCGGCACGGTGTCGATTGCCGCACTGTTCATCGCCGGGATCCTGCCGGGGCTGCTGTTAAGCCTCAGCCTGATGGTGATGTGCGTGGCTTTTGCGCACAAGCGCGGTTATCCAAAAGGAGAACGTGTACCGTTTCGCCAGGCGCTGAAGATTTTCGTTGATACGCTGTGGGGCCTGATGACCGTTGTGATCATCATGGGCGGTATCCTGTCAGGTATCTTTACCGCAACGGAGTCTGCGGCAATTGCCTGCCTGTGGGCCTTCTTTGTCACCATGTTTATCTATCGTGACTATAAATGGTCTGAGCTGCCGAAGCTGATGTTCCGCACGGTGAAAACGGTCACTATCGTTATGATCCTGATAGGTTTTGCTGCTGCGTTCGGTGCCGTCATGACTTATATGCAGTTGCCGATGCGTATCACTGAAGCCTTCACCAGCATCTCGGACAACAAATACGTCATCCTGATGTGTATTAACATCATGCTGCTGCTGATCGGTACGCTGATGGATATGGCACCGCTGATCCTCATTCTGACGCCGGTTCTGCTGCCGGTGACCAACGCGCTCGGCATTGATCCGGTCCATTTTGGCATGATCATGCTGGTGAACTTAGGGATCGGCCTGATTACGCCGCCGGTAGGTTCGGTGCTGTTTGTGGCCAGTGCGGTGAGTAAACAGAAAATAGAGCAGGTGGTGAAGGCGATGTTGCCATTCTACCTTGTGCTATTCCTGGTGCTGATGCTCGTGACGTACATTCCGGCGATTTCGCTGTTCCTGCCGAAACTGTTTGGTGTGATGTGATAAATGCCCGGTGGCGCTCGCGCTTACCGGGCCTACAAACTATGCTTCGCCAGGCCGATAATCTTTCAGACCATGCGCACAATTATATACCCAACGGCAAAGACAAAAAGAGCAATGTAGGCCCAACTGAAATGATAAAACGCATTTCTCGCTCCACGTCCGGAGCGGGCGAGAAAGATATTTTCTTCTTGGATGTGTTTTGCAGATATCTTGCGAAATTGACGGATGTAGCCAACGCAGTACGCGAGGAAAAAGAACATCACACATGCGGAGAGGGATTTAGAGAACATAATGGCGAGTAATGTGGCCGAAATGAAAAAGAACAAGAATACGATTGCGCCCGTCGATTCTAATTGTTTTAACTCACGGCGGATGCCTTCGGCGTGCTGCTCCTGCCAGCGACGGAGCGTGCTGACGCTAAATTCGTATTTTTCACATAATACCTTATTGGATACGCCGTTTTTAGACTGCTGAAGAAAATCGGCGATTTGTTCTGCGGTAAAACGAGCTTTTGTCATTACCGGCCCTCCATGGCGCGGTCAACCTTGAGATAATCCAGAACGTCGCCTGGATTATCTTTACGCTAGAAATCAGCGACGAACGGCGATCGCTTCAATCTCGATTTTCACGTCTTTCGGCAGACGGGCAACTTCCACGCAAGAACGCGCCGGGAAGGTCGCGTTGTGTTCGGTGAAGAACGCTTCGTAGGTCGCGTTTACGGTTGCGAAATCGTTCAGGTCTTTTACGAAGACGGTCGTTTTTACGATGTCGCCCACTTTCAGGCCTGCTGCTTCAACGATAGCTTTTACGTTTTCCAGCGACTGACGTGCCTGAGCGGACACGTCTTCCGCTACGGCACCGGTTTTCGGATCGACCGGGATCTGACCGGAAGTGATTACCATGCTACCCAGGTCAACGCCCTGAACGTATGGGCCGATTGCTGCTGGTGCATTTTCCGTCGCGATAGTCTTGCTCATGATTTCTCCTGAATTACAGCGGTAGTAGAATGTTCCCGCTCATTATAGGGAGCCGGGATCTCATAACCAACCCCAATTAGTTGGCCAGCACCACATAATGCGAAAACTCTTTTTCACAGTATTTGCATTTGAGTGCGATGTCATCAGCGCGCTTTTTCACTGCAAAACTGGAGGAAACCGGCTCAGCATGGCTGATACAGTTGCTGTTCGGGCAAACCAGTACGTTGTCGATACGCTCTGGCAGGCTCGGACGTGATTTACCCACCACGTCGTAATCGTCAATGCGGTTTACCGTTGCCTGCGGGGCGTACAGGGATAGCTGGTTTACCTGCTCATCGGTCAGGAACGTGTTTTCAATTTTAATCAGGTCCTTACGGCCCATCTCGCCTGACGGCAGGTTCAGACCGATGGTGATACGCTGGTCGGTTTCCGTCAGTTTGAACAACGTCAGCAGCTTAAAACCAACCTGTGCGGGAATATGGTCAATCACGGTGCCACGTTTGATGGCTTCAACCTGCAGTTTGTTATCGTGTGTCATCTCTTTTTCTCCCTTACAGTGCCAGTTCGCTATTCAGTACCAGTGCCAGTAACGCCTGGCGGGCGAAGATGCCGTTGCCAGCCTGCTGGAAATACCAGGCGTGCGGCGTCTTGTCGACGTCGGTGGTGATCTCATCGATACGCGGCAGCGGATGCAGTACCTTCATGTTTGCTCTGGCGCCGTTCAGATCGCTGGCGCGCAGAACAAACTGCGCTTTCACGTTGGCGTATTCGGACGGGTCCAGACGCTCTTTTTGTACGCGGGTCATATAGAGGATATCGACCTCCGCCATCACCTCTTCAATAGTGCCGTGGAGGCTCCAGGCGATACCTTTTTCATTCAACATATCCAGAATGTATTGCGGCATCGCCAACGCGTCCGGGGCGATGAAGTAGAAACGGTTACCTTCGAACTTCGCCAGCGCCTGGGTCAGGGAATGGACGGTGCGGCCATATTTCAGGTCACCCACCATGGCGATGTGCAGATTGTCCAGGCGACCCTGAGTTTCCTGAATGGTGAACAGATCCAGCAGCGTTTGGGTGGGATGTTGGTTGGAGCCGTCGCCTGCGTTCAGTACCGGAACGTTACCGGAGAACTCCGTAGCCAGACGCGCGGCGCCTTCCTGCGGATGGCGCATTACGATGGCGTCGACATAGGTGCTGATGACGGAAATAGTGTCGGCCAGCGTTTCACCTTTTTTGCCCAGAGAGGTGTTGCTGCTGTCAGAGAAACCCACCACGCTGGCGCCCAGGCGGTGCATGGAGGTTTCAAAGGATAAACGGGTGCGGGTTGAGGCTTCAAAGAAGCAGCTGGCGATAACCTTATGCTTTAACAGCTCCGGCTGTGGGTTAGCTTTTAATTTCGCCGCTGTTGCGAGGACCAGATTGAGGTCATCGCGGCTGAGGTCGTTTATGGAAATGATGTGTTTTTGATAGAGCGGGTTAGCCATGTTTATCTCCTGACGCCTGGGCAAAAAAAAAGCCCCTCAATTGAGGGGCTCGGAATGGGTGATCAACGGAAAGAAAAACGGCAGGCCAGCGTCCTTTTTCAGACGCGGTAAGACAAAATGTCGTACACACTGAACCATACATCCTCCCGGCAAATTGTCCGCGATTATACTCAGCTCCGTTATGGGATCAAGCGAAAAATTCACAAATTATTCATCGCAAACGATTCTCATGAATATTCATTCACCCTGAATGCCAAACAGCAACAATGAGATAAACATGCGTTGACGCAAAATATTGGCAAATAGCAGTAGTATGGCAGACCGTTTTTTCGTATAACAACTAAAATGAAACAATGTTTTAATTAAGGGGTTTGAGATGATTGTCGGCAATATTCACAACCTGGATGCCTGGCTGCCGGAAGAGCTGCGTCAGGCGATTGAACACATTAAAGCGCATGTGACGGATGAGACGGAAAAAGGTAAGCACGACATCGACGGCGATCGTCTGTTTTATCTGATTGCTGAAGATATGACGGAGCCGTTTGCACAGCGCCGCGCCGAGTATCACGCGCGCTATCTGGATATTCAGATCCTGCTCAAAGGTCAGGAAGGCATGACCTTCAGCACGCAGCCTGCGGGCGCGCCGGAAACTGACTGGCTGGCGGATAAAGATATCGCCTTCCTACCGGAGGGGGTACAGGAAAAAACGGTGGTGCTGAACGAAGGTGATTTCGTGGTGTTCTATCCGGGCGAAGTGCATAAACCGCTGTGCGCGGTCGGTGCACCAGCGCTGGTACGCAAAGCCGTGGTGAAAATGCGGGTGGCATAAGCGTATTTGCCGGGGGCGGCTTCGCCTTACCCGGCCTACGGGAGCGCGATTGTAGGCCGGATAAGATGCTTAGCATCGCCATCCGGCATTCTTTTCATCCATGCTCTTACTTCGCCAGCGTCGCCACCATCACCGCTTTGATGGTGTGCATCCGGTTTTCTGCCTGATCAAATACGATACTGGCGGGGGATTCAAAGACCTCATCGGTCACTTCCATTCCGCCGTGCAGACCATATTCCTGTGCCATTTGTTTGCCAAGCGTGGTTTGATCGTCATGAAACGCGGGCAGGCAGTGCAGGAATTTCACCTGCGGATTGCCGGTCAACGCCATCATCGCGCTATTAACCTGGTACTTACGCAGCAGCGCAATACGTTCGGCCCACTTCTCTTTTGCTTCGCCCATTGATACCCAGACGTCAGTATAGATGAAGTCCGCGTCTTTCACGCCCGTGGCGACATCTTCGGTCAGCGTAATATTGCCGCCGTTTTTCTGTGCCAGCGCTTTGCACTCCGCAACCAGACTTTCCTCCGGCCAGCAGGCCTGCGGTGCAACCAGACGCAGATCCAGCCCGGTTAACGCGGCGGCTTCCAGCATGGAATTGCCCATATTGTTGCGGGCATCACCGGTGTAGACCAGCGTCATTTCATTAAACGTTTTACCCGGCAGGTGTTCCTGCATAGTTAACAGATCCGCCAGGAGCTGGGTGGGATGAAACTCGTTGGTTAATCCGTTCCACACCGGAACTCCGGCATATTCCGCCAGCGTCTCGACAATCTCCTGACCGTGGCCCCGATACTGAATACCGTCGTACATGCGGCCGAGCACGCGGGCGGTGTCTTTGATCGACTCTTTATGGCCAATCTGGCTGCCGCTTGGCCCGAGGTATGTCACGCGCGCGCCCTGATCGTATGCGGCAACTTCGAAAGAGCAACGGGTACGGGTTGAGTCTTTTTCGAAGATGAGCGCGATGTTTTTACCGGTGAGCTTTGCGACTTCAGTGCCGTTTTTCTTATCCGCCTTCAGCTGTGCGGCGAGCTGAAGCAGTGACGTGAGTTCAGCAGAGGTGAAATCAAGCAGTTTCAAAAAATGTTTCTGATAAAACGCAGACATGGTTCCCTCACATGGCTTAGGCCATTTATTGAATTAAAATTCAATTTATATGTATGTTTATTCATTTGCAACCTTGTTTAACAAATCTTTCCTGGAAAGGTGGAGGCAATGACAGCGGTATGTGACAATAAGAGTATCGGCAGGACATTATGAGGAACGAGCCATGGCAAACCCGGAACTACTGGAAGAACAGCGTGAAGAAACGCGCTTGATTATTGAAGAGTTACTCGAAGATGGCAGCGATCCAGACGCGCTGTACACCATCGAGCATCACCTTTCCGCGGATGACTTCGAAACCCTGGAAAAAGCGGCAGTAGAAGCCTTCAAGCTGGGTTATGAAGTGACCGAGCCGGAAGAGCTGGAAGTGGAAGAAGGCGACACGGTTATTTGCTGTGACATTCTGAGCGAATGTGCACTGAATGCGGAGTTGATCGATGCTCAGGTTGAGCAACTGATGAACCTGGCCGAAAAATACGATGTGGAATACGACGGTTGGGGCACCTATTTTGAAGACCCGAACGGCGAAGAAGGTGAAGACGGCGACGATGAAGACCTCGTCGACGAAGATGATGACGGCGTGCGTCACTAAGTCATCAACTGACCTGCGGTAGCCCAGGCTGCCGCAGGCCAAGGACAACGTATGGATTACCTGCAAATACTCTCCCCGATCCACAATTTCCTGCACTGTAAAACGCCCCAGGACTGGCTTGATAAAGCGCGGGACCCGGCAAATCTGCCTCTGTTATTGACCGATCACCTCGTCTGTGAGCTGAAAGCGGCGCAAACGGCGATGCTGCTGGTGCGTAAGTATGTCGCAGATAAACAGGGATCGCAGGCGCTGCTGGACTGGCTGAAACCCTATGAAGCGTTTGCTTTCAGAGAAGGGGATGAGCCGGATTTTATCGCGCTGAATAAACAGATAAGCAAAAGCGTGATGCCGCAAACCGACGACCCGTGGGGACGCAAGCTTATCGACAGCATGGTTTTGCTGATCAAAGAAGAGCTGCATCACTTCTGGCAGGTGCGTGAGGCGATGATGAGCCGCAACATTCCCTATATTAAGATTACCGCCAGCCGTTACGCTAAAGGCATGCTCAAAGAGGTACGCACCCACGAGCCGCTGACGCTAATCGATAAACTGATTTGCGGGGCTTACATTGAGGCGCGTTCCTGCGAAAGGTTCGCCGCGCTGGCACCGTATCTGGATGATGATCTGCAGGCGTTTTATCTGTCGCTGCTGCGATCCGAGGCCCGACACTATCAGGATTACCTGGCGCTGGCGCAGCAGGTTTCAGCCGATGATATCAGTAGCCGGGTTCGGTTTTTTGGCGAAGTAGAAGCCGCGTTGATCACCTCTCCTGACGATGAATTCCGTTTTCACAGTGGTGTGCCAGCTTAATTCCTTTCTTTGACGCGCGGTGTCCATCGCCGCGCGGATTAATCCTTCCTCTTTCTGTTAGCAAAATCTGGTGGCTGGAAATCGCTCGCTGCTGCCGTAATAATCAAAACACACGAAGGGGAAATATATCCCCGTAACAGAGATGATTTGGCATAAGGATGGTTAATGAACTGGGCACACGTTTTGTTGGCAGGTTATATCGGGGCGGTGATTGCTATCGTCGTCGGCATGTTTCGCAAAAAAGGCTGGCTGGGCAAGATCTCCGGCGCGGTGGTTTTTGTGGTGGCGATTATCGCGTGGAATCTGTTTGATGTGCACTACCTGATCCCACGCGAAAGCCCGGATTATGGTCTGACCGAAGAGCAGCAGTTTGAAAAGGCGATGCTCTCCAATCCGGCGTTTCAGGTGATTAAGGAGCAGGAACCTGAGCTGACACAAAAAATTATCAGCCAGGCTGCGCAGATGAAGAAAGCAGGGAGTAGCGAACAGCAGGTTATCGACGCGATACAGCCGCAAATTCTTCAGTTGCAAATGGCGAGATTGCAGCAGGCGCCAGATGCCAATGTCATTGAATATATGAAAATTAACCTTGAGCAGATCGCTGCTGTGGCCAAAATCGGTGATGACGAATGCTTCCGCTTTCTGTTTCCGGCAGTGAAAGGGGGGATTAATCCGGCACGTCTGGTTCCGCGTGAGATCATGAACCGTCGTATGGCGAGTGATATGAGTATGATGCGTGCTGCCTATGGTCCAAACAAACATACGGTCACGGCAGAAGAGAAACAGCTGGCGTTGCAGGATCTGCAAGCAATAAGCCCTGGGCTAGTACAGCGCTATGGGCCGGATATTCAGATCATGGCCGATCCGACTAAAGCGATCGGCAAAGAGAAGATTGCCTGTGAGATAGTGCAGGATCTCTGGTCACAGGTGCTGAAGCTGCCAACCGCCCGCGCGGCTGGCGTTATTCGACTGATGCTCTCAGCCGAGATGCAGTAACGTGGCTAAAGCCTCTCGGCGTAAGGTCAGAGGGGCTTTAACATCCGCACTTCACAATCTACGTGCCCGGTACAGCCCAGCGCTTCGCTGATATGCTCAAAGCCTAAATGTTCATACAGGCGGATTGCCTCAGTCAGAAAAGCCGTGGTCTCCAGATAGCACTGTTTAAAACCCTGCTCGCGGGCATGTTCGAGCGCCATCAGCGCCAGTTTTTTCGCCAGCCCCTGACCGCGCGCGCTCGACAGGAAGTACATCTTTTGCAGCTCGCAAATGTCTGGTTCACTACATCCTAACGGTGCAACACCACCGCCGCCCACGACTTCACCGTTTTGCTCAACCACCCAGTAGGCTGCGCCCGGCTGGCTGTAAACCTGGAACAGTTCGTCCAGATTAGGGTCGGCAACGGTATAGCCCTTATCGGCGGTAAGCCCGTATTCAGCGGAAACTTTGCGGATAACGAGGGCAATGGCGGCGTTATCATCGGCAGAAATTCGGCGCAGCGTTGCCGCGACGGAGGTAATGGCACTCATAGCGAACTCATGACATAAAAGTGAGACATATGCAGTTAATACCACTGCGGTGAGGGGAAGTGCAAGCGAGGATAATTCAATAAAAAGCCTCTGAGCATATGCGTCAGAGGCTTTATCGTCTGTGGTGTCGGATGCGCTAGACTTATCCGACCTACGTTGACGGTGCCCGTTTGCCGGATAAGCTCAGCGCTATCCGGCATAGGCGATTACAGCGCAGCGATGACCGCCTGCTGTTCAATCAGCTTCGCTTTGGCTTCTGCGTAACCGTCCAGCTTCTCACGCTCTTTGGCGATAACTGCTTCCGGTGCGCGGGCAACGAAACCTTCGTTGGAAAGTTTGCCTTCGATACGGGCAATCTCACCTTCGATTTTCGCCACTTCTTTCGCCAGACGTGCCAGCTCATCTTCTTTGTTGATGAGGCCAGCCATCGGGATCAGCAGCTCGGCGCCGTCGATGATTTTGGTCACGGAGACCGGGCCTTTGTCATCGGCTGGCAGCACGGTAATGCTTTCCAGACGTGCCAGGTTCAGCAGGAAGCTGCGGTTGTCGTTCACACGACGCATCGCATCAGCGCTGCAACCACGCAGCAGCAGCTCCAGCGGTTTGCCCGGGGCGATGTTCATTTCCGCACGGATGTTACGTACGGCGACGATCGCCTGCTTCAGCCATTCGGTATCAGCCAGCGCCGCTTCATCAACCTGTGCGGCGTTATATTCCGGGAACGGCTGCAGCATGATGGTATCTGCAGTGTTGCCGCAAATCACTTTCACGCGCTGCCAGATGGTTTCGGTGATGAACGGAATGATCGGGTGCGCCAGGCGCAGCAGACCTTCCAGCACGGTGACCAGCGTATTGCGGGTGCCGCGCAGTTCAGATTCGGAACCACCGTTCATGACCGGCTTGGTCAGCTCCAGATACCAGTCGCAGAACTGGTTCCAGGTGAACTCGTACAGAATGCCCGCGGCGATATCGAAGCGGAAGTTATCCAGCGCTTCGCGGTACGCTTTGATGGTCTGGTTGAATTCAGCGAGGATCCAGCGGTCTGCCAGAGACAGGGTCATTTCGCCGCCGTTGAAGCCGCAATCCTGATCTTCGGTGTTCATCAGCACGAAGCGGCTGGCGTTCCACAGCTTGTTACAGAAGTTACGGTAACCTTCCAGACGCTTCATGTCCCAGTTGATATCGCGACCGGTAGAGGCCAGCGCCGCCAGGGTGAAACGCAGGGCGTCGGTGCCGTGCGGCTCGATGCCGTCCGGGAACTGCTTCTCGGTACGCTTGGCAATTTTCTCAGCCAGCTGCGGCTGCATCATGTTGCCGGTACGTTTCTCCAGCAGTTCTGCCAGAGAGATACCGTCGACCATATCCAGCGGGTCAATCACGTTACCCTTGGATTTGGACATCTTCTGGCCTTCGTCGTCACGAATCAGACCGGTCATGTAGACGGTCTTGAACGGAACCTGCGGCTTGCCGTTTTCATCTTTGATGAAGTGCATGGTCATCATGATCATGCGGGCAATCCAGAAGAAGATAATGTCGAAGCCGGAAACCATCACGCTGGTTGGGTGGAACTGACGCAGCGCGTCGGTATTTTCCGGCCAGCCCAGCGTAGAGAAGGTCCACAGTGCAGAAGAGAACCAGGTATCGAGAACGTCTTCGTCCTGGCGCAGCGCAACGTCGGCACCGAGGTTGTTTTCCTGACGCACTTCGTCTTCGGTACGGCCAACGTAGACATTGCCGTCGTTGTCATACCATGCCGGGATACGGTGACCCCACCACAGCTGACGGGAAATACACCAGTCCTGAATATCACGCATCCAGGAGAAGTACATGTTTTCGTACTGCTTCGGTACGAACTGGATGTCGCCGTTCTCAACCGCTTCAACCGCCGGTTTCGCCAGCACGTCGGCACGGACGTACCACTGGTCGGTCAGCATCGGTTCGATAACCACGCCGCCACGGTCGCCGTAAGGTACGGTCAGGTCGTGCGGTTTAATTTCTTCCAGCAGGCCCAGGGCATCAACGGCGGCAACCACCGCTTTACGCGCAGCAAAACGTTCCAGCTTCTGGAACTCAGCCGGGATTTCATTGGAGTAAACGTCGGACTCTTCGCCTTTGGTGTCGTACACTTCCGCGGTTTCGCGGATGTCGCCGTCAAAGGTCAGAATGTTGATCATCGGCAGGCCGTGACGTTTCCCGACTTCGTAGTCGTTAAAGTCGTGCGCCGGGGTGATCTTCACGCAGCCGGTGCCTTTTTCCATGTCGGCGTGTTCATCACCGACGATCGGAATGCGGCGGTTAACCAGCGGCAGGACAACGAATTTGCCAATCAGATCTTTATAGCGCGGATCTTCCGGGTTCACAGCCACGCCGGTATCACCCAGTACGGTTTCCGGACGGGTGGTGGCGACGACCAGGTAATCTTTACCGTCTGCGGTTTTTGCGCCGTCAGCCAGCGGATAGCGGATGTGCCACATGGAGCCTTTAGACTCGCGGTTTTCCACTTCCAGATCAGAAATAGCGGTGCGCAGTTTCGGGTCCCAGTTGACCAGACGCTTGCCACGGTAGATCAGATCTTCTTTGTACAGGCGAACAAAGACTTCTTTCACGGCATTGGAAAGACCTTCGTCCATAGTGAAGCGTTCGCGCTCCCAGTCAACGGAGTTGCCGAGACGGCGCATCTGACGAGTAATGGTGCCGCCGGATTCCGCTTTCCACTGCCAAATTTTGTCGATAAACGCTTCGCGACCGTAGTCGTGACGGGTTTTACCTTCTTCAGCGGCAATCTTACGCTCAACCACCATCTGGGTAGCGATACCTGCGTGGTCGGTACCGGCCTGCCACAGGGTGTTTTTACCCTGCATGCGCTGGTAGCGAATCATGGTATCCATGATGGTTTGCTGGAAAGCATGACCCATATGCAAACTGCCGGTGACGTTCGGCGGCGGGATCATGATGCAGAAGGACTCTTTGCTTTCATCGCCGTTAGGTTTGAAATAGCCCTGCTTTTCCCAGTGCTCGTAAAGCGGCTGTTCGATATCTTGTGGGTTGTATGTCTTTTCCATTATTTCCAGGTTGCCGTATTCAGGTTAAAACCAGCCACGCGGTAAGCTTTGTAGCGATCGCGTGCCGATTGTTTCAAAGAATCTTCGTAAGGAACGAAGTCTATCACTTCTGTGAAAGCGGTGGCAAAATCTGCAAAGCCAACGCGCAAACTGATGAGCAGGTCGCGCGGGCTGCTATTGCGTTTCTCCGGCCAGGCAATCTCTACCGGCGCGCCGCCTCTGGGGCCTTCTCCCGCCAGATTATGCGGAACAAAACTTTCTGCCGGTCTCGCCCACAGGGCTTCATCCAGTCGAAGAGCCTGCTTTTCGTTTTCACAGGCGATCAGCACGCGCTTGCCAGCACGCCAACGTTCTGCGGCAATTTCACACACCAGTTGTTCAACGGCGCTTAAGCCATCGACGGTGTTGTCATTGTCCAGAATATAGAACGTTGCGTTTCTCATGATATGGGGCTTCTTGTTGTGGATTTAAATGCAAAGCCGGGTGGCGCTACGCTTACCCGGCCTACGGTTGAGTGACGTTGTAGGCCGGGTAAGGCGAAGCCGCCACCCGGCGTTTTACATCACTCTTCGCCGTTAAAACCGGCACGATTGAGCAGGAACTGCGACAGCAGCGCGACCGGACGACCGGTTGCGCCTTTGGCTTTCCCTGAACGCCATGCGGTACCGGCGATATCCAGGTGCGCCCAGTTGTACTTACGGGTAAAACGTGACAGGAAGCAGCCCGCGGTAATGGCACCGCCAGGACGTCCGCCGATGTTCGCCATATCCGCAAAGTTGGACTCTAACTGCTCCTGGTATTCATCACCCAGCGGCAAACGCCACGCGCGGTCACCAGCCTGCTCGGACGCACCGATCAGCTCATGCGCCAGCGGGTTGTGGTTCGACATCAGGCCGGTGATGTGATGGCCCAGCGCAATCACACACGCGCCGGTCAGGGTCGCGACGTCAATCACCGCTTCTGGCTCAAAGCGCTCGACGTAGGTTAACACGTCGCACAGCACCAGACGGCCTTCGGCATCCGTATTGAGCACTTCAACGGTCTGTCCAGACATCGTGGTCAGCACGTCGCCTGGGCGATACGCGCGGCCACCCGGCATGTTTTCACAGCCCGCTAGCACGCCGACAACGTTGATGGGGAGCTGAAGCTCGGCCACCATGCGCATCACGCCGTATACCGCTGCTGCGCCGCACATGTCGTACTTCATCTCATCCATGCCTTCGGCTGGTTTGATGGAGATACCGCCGGAGTCAAAGGTTAACCCTTTACCGACCAGCACGATCGGACGCGCGTCTTCGGACGGATTGCCTTTGTACTCGATGACCGACATCAGCGACTCGTTCTGCGAGCCGTGACCGACGGCCAGATAAGAGTGCATGCCCAGCTCTTTCATTTGTTGCTCGCCGATTACACGGGTCACAACATTTTTGCTGTAGCTGTCTGCTAGCTGGCGCGCCTGAGAGGCCAGGTAGGCGGCGTTACAGATGTTCGGCGGCATGTTGCCAAGATCTTTTGCCGCTTTAATGCCGGCGGCGATCGCCAGACCGTGTTGGATCGCACGCTCACCGCTGGTCAGTTCGCGGCGGGTCGGCACATTGAAGACCATTTTACGCAGCGGGCGACGTGGCTCGCTTTTGTTGGTCTTCAGTTGATCAAAGCTGTACAGCGTTTCCTGTGCCGTCTCAACGGCCTGACGCACTTTCCAGTAGTTATTGCGCCCTTTGACGTGCAGCTCAGTCAGAAAGCAGACGGCTTCCATTGAGCCTGTATCATTCAGGGTATTGATGGTTTTCTGAATGACCTGCTTGTACTGGCGCTCATCAAGTTCGCGCTCTTTGCCACACCCAATAAGGAGAATTCGCTCAGACAGAACGTTAGGAACATGGTGCAGCAACAGGGTTTGACCCGGTTTGCCTTCCAGTTCGCCGCGACGCAGCAGTGCGCTGATGTACCCGTCGCTGATCTTGTCGAGCTGCTCTGCAATCGGAGAGAGGCGGCGTGGTTCAAAGACACCCACGACGATGCACGCACTCCGCTGTTTCTCCGGGCTACCGCTTTTTACACTGAACTCCATGCACTACGCTCCTGAATCTTAAAGACAACGGCGGTGGCTACGGATAGAATTGCAAGCTTTCGTAACTCATACCCGCTGTTGCGGTGACTTCGTGTTAATCTTAACGTTATTACGGCATTGGCACGTCAGAACAATTTCTGAGAGGTGGATCCGTTGAGTATAATGATCTTAGCGACGATTTCGACGACTCAAGAGAATAAATGACGTTTAAGCCATGAAACAAGCTAAATTCCGGCAAAAGACGGGTTTTTACGGGCGTATTTAAAGTGATAATCATAAGATATCTGGTTCGGGAAACGCTCAAAAGCCAACTTGCGATCCTATTCATCCTGCTTTTGATCTTCTTTTGTCAAAAGTTGGTCAGGATCCTTGGTGCGGCGGTTGACGGTGATATCCCGGCAAATCTGGTGCTCTCGCTGCTGGGGCTGGGCGTGCCAGAAATGGCGCAACTTATCTTGCCCTTAAGCCTGTTCCTCGGGCTGTTGATGACGCTGGGCAAACTGTATACCGAAAGCGAAATTACGGTCATGCACGCCTGCGGGCTGAGCAAGGCAGTGCTCGTGAAAGCGGCGATGGTGCTGGCGCTGTTTACCAGTATTATTGCGGCGGTCAACGTGATGTGGGCCGGGCCGTGGTCCTCCAGACATCAGGACGAAGTCCTGGCGGAGGCGAAAGCGAACCCCGGTATGGCGGCGCTTGCTCAGGGGCAATTCCAGCAGGCGACCAACGGCAGTTCGGTGCTGTTTATCGAAAGCGTTGACGGCAGCAACTTCAAAGACGTGTTCCTCGCGCAAATCCGCCCGAAAGGCAACGCTCGTCCTTCGGTCGTCGTAGCCGATTCCGGACATCTTACCCAGATGCGTGATGGCTCTCAGGTCGTGACGCTGAACCAGGGGACGCGCTTTGAAGGTACCGCGCTGCTGCGCGATTTCCGCATTACCGACTTCCAGGATTATCAGGCGATTATCGGTCATCAGGCCGTGGCGCTGGATCCAAATGATACCGACCAGATGAACATGCGTACGCTGTGGACGACCGACACCGATCGTGCCCGTGCGGAGCTGACCTGGCGTATCACGTTAGTATTCACCGTATTTATGATGGCGCTGATGGTCGTACCGCTGAGCGTGGTGAACCCGCGTCAGGGGCGCGTGCTGTCGATGCTGCCAGCAATGCTGCTCTATTTGCTGTTCTTCCTGGTTCAGACGTCGCTGAAGTCGAACGGCGGTAAAGGTAAGCTGGATCCGGTGTTCTGGATGTGGACGGTTAACCTGGCGTATCTGGCGCTGGCGATTGTGCTTAACCTCTGGGATACGGTGCCGATGCGCCGCTTACGTGCCCGTTTTATGCGTAAAGGAGCGGTATAATGCAGCCTTTTGGTGTACTTGACCGCTATATCGGTAAAACCATTTTCACCACCATCATGATGACGCTGTTCATGCTGGTGTCGCTCTCCGGGATCATCAAGTTCGTTGACCAGCTGAAAAAAGCCGGGCAGGGGAGCTACGATGCGATGGGCGCCGGGCTGTATACCCTGCTCAGTGCGCCGAAAGATATCCAGATCTTCTTCCCGATGGCGGCGCTGCTGGGGGCATTGCTGGGGCTGGGCATGCTGGCCCAGCGTAGTGAACTGGTGGTGATGCAGGCTTCCGGCTTTACCCGTATGCAGGTGGCGTTGTCGGTGATGAAAACCGCGATTCCGCTGGTGCTGCTGACGATGGCTATCGGCGAATGGGTCGCGCCACAAGGCGAACAGATGGCGCGTAACTACCGTGCGCAGCAGATGTACGGCGGCTCGTTGCTCTCTACCCAGCAGGGGTTGTGGGCGAAAGACGGTGACAGCTTTGTCTACATCGAGCGGGTGAAAGGCGACGCAGAGTTAGGCGGGATTAGCATCTACTCGTTTAACGATAAGCGCCGTCTGCAGTCTGTACGCTACGCTGCGAGCGCGACGTTTGACCCGGAGCAGAAGGTCTGGCGTCTGGCGCAGGTGGATGAATCCAACCTGACCGATCCGAAACAAATCACCGGCTCGCAAACGGTGAGCGGCACCTGGAAAACCAACCTGACACCCGACAAGCTCGGCGTTGTGGCGTTGGACCCTGATGCGCTGTCGATTAGCGGTTTGCATAACTACGTGAAGTACCTGAAGTCGAGCGGCCAGGATGCCGGACGCTACCAGCTCAATATGTGGAGCAAAGTCTTCCAGCCGCTGTCTGTAGCGGTCATGATGCTGATGGCGCTGTCGTTTATCTTTGGTCCGCTGCGTAGCGTCCCGATGGGCGTGCGCGTGGTGACAGGGATTAGCTTTGGCTTTGTGTTCTATGTGCTGGACCAAATCTTTGGCCCACTGACGTTGGTGTACGGCATTCCGCCGATTATTGGTGCGCTGCTGCCAAGCGCCAGCTTCTTCCTGATAAGCCTGTGGCTGATGCTACGTAAGTCGTAATCATAGTAATCGTAGGCCTGATGGCGTTGTGCTTTTCAGGCCTACTCCGGACCCGTAGGCCGGATAAGGCGTTTCCGCCGCCATCCGGCAACGTAACACGGGGCTAGCGTTTTCTCCCGCCCATCAAACTCCCCAACATGCCGCGAATTATCTGATTGGTAACCTGTCGCGCCGCGCTTTTCGCCACGCTCTGCACTACGCCATCGCGTTTACCGCCGCGCGGTCCAGTGCTGCCAAACAGAATATCCTTCAACCCACCGAGAATACCGCCATCCACATCGACAGCTTTACCGTTGGCGGGAGGTGTATTTTGCTGCTCGGTACTGGCCTGCACGCCTTGCTGTAAACGTTCATAGGCGGACTCGCGGTCGATCTCTTCTTCATATTTACCGTACAACGAAGAGTGATTAATCAGCCCGTTGCGCTCGTCGTCCGTCACCGGTCCCATCCGTGAGCATGGCGCAATCACCATTGCTCGTTCAACCACGGACGGGCTGCCTTTGGCGTCCAGAAACGACACCAGCGCCTCACCGGTTCCCAGCTCCTGAATGGCTTTTTCGGTATCAAATGCCGGGTTGGCGCGCATGGTTTGCGCCGCGGTTTTCACCGCTTTCTGATCTTTCGGCGTGAACGCGCGCAGGGCATGTTGCACACGGTTTCCCAACTGACCAAGCACGTGGTCCGGAATATCCGACGGGTTTTGCGAGACGAACCACACGCCGACCCCTTTCGAGCGGATCAAGCGGATCACCTGTTCGATTTTATCCAGCAGCACCTGCGGAGCATCGTTGAACAGCAGGTGCGCTTCATCGAAGAAGAACACCAGTTTTGGCTTCTCCAGATCGCCCGCTTCCGGCAACTGTTCATACAGCTCGGAGAGCATCCACAGCAGGCTGGCGGCGTACAGTTTTGGCATCTGGTAGAGCTTCTCGGCGCTGAGGATATTAATCATCCCTTTGCCGTTGGCATCGGTACGCATCCAGTCTTTGATGTCCAGCATCGGTTCGCCAAAGAAGTGTGCCGCTCCCTGCTGCTCCAGCGACAGCAGTCCGCGCTGGATCGCCCCGACCGAGGCGCTACTGATATTGCCGTACTGATTCTGGAAGGATTTAGCGTTATCGCCAATGTACTGGGTGATGGCCCGCAGGTCTTTGAAATCGAGCAGCAACAGACCTTGGTCATCGGCAATGCGGAAGATAATATCCAGCACGCCGGACTGCACGTCGTTGAGGTTCAGCAGACGGGCCAGCAGCAGCGGCCCGAGGTCAGATACCGTGGCCCGCACAGGGTGACCTTTTTCGCCGAAGATATCCCACACCGTGACCGGATTAGCATGCGGTTGCCAGTCGGTAATGCCGATATTTTTCAGGCGGGCGAGCAGCTTTTCAGAGGCTTGTCCTTCCTCGGCCACGCCGGTTAAGTCACCTTTCACATCGGCCATAAATACCGGAACGCCAATCTCGGACAGCGATTCGGCCAGCTTCTGTAGCGTGACGGTTTTACCGGTCCCGGTCGCGCCGGTAATCAGCCCGTGACGGTTGGCCATGCCTGGCAGTAAAAACAGTTCGGTGTCCGGCGTGCAGGCAATTAGCAGGGGTGCGCTCATTGAGATTTCCTCCATTTATCCTGCCTGGAGTATAGGCAACCGTGACGCACTCTTCACCGCTAAATTGCGGAGATTGTGAGGAGAATTTAACCTGTCTGGAATAGCGGGGAGAATAGCCGGGAAGCTTACGCCACCCGGCAAAGACGATCAGAAGTCGGCTTTAAGCACTACGCGGTAGCGGGCCTTACCGTCACGCACGTGCTGGATGGCTTCGTTAATTTGCGACATCGGGTACAGTTCGGTGGTGGGCGACACCTTGCTGCGCCCGGCAAACTTCATCAGCTTGCGCAGTTCGAACGGCGTACCGGTCGCCGAACCGGAGATGCTGCGATCGCCGGCTATTAAGGTGAACGCCGGAACCGGCAGCGGCTTCAGCACCGCACCGACGGTATGGAAGTTACCGCCGTAGGCCAGTGCTTCAAAATAGGGCTGCCAGTCGAGATCGACGTTAACCGTGTTAATAATGAGATCGAACTGGCCCGCCAGTGCTTGTAGCGCATCCGGATCGCGGCTGTTGACCACCTTATCCGCCCCCATTGCCAGCACTTCCTGCTCTTTCGCCGGATTGGAGCTGAACGCGGTCACTTCGCAACCCATCGCGTGTAACAGCTTAATGGCGATATGCCCCAGGCCGCCGATGCCGATCACCCCGACGCGGCTGGTGGCGGTGATATGGTGCATCAGCAGCGGTTTGAACACCGTGATGCCGCCGCACAGTAAGGGACCAGCTGCCGCCAGATCGATACTGTCCGGCAGCGGGATCACCCACTGCCAGTCGGCCCGCAGCTTCTCGGCAAAGCCGCCGCGATTAAGAATTGTGGGAACAGACCCTTCAAGGCAGTTGATCTGATTACCGCTGATACAGGCATCGCAGTGCCCGCAGCTGCGCGCCGTCCAGCCAACGCCGACGCGCTGACCAACCTTCAGGCCCTTATCCTGTGCCGCGCTGCCGAGCGCCGCCACGCGACCAATCACCTCATGCCCGGCAACCAGCGGATACTGAGAGAATCCCCATTCGTTGTCGATCATCGACAAATCGGAATGGCAGATACCGCAGTAATCGACCTGGACTTCGACATCTTCCGGCTTAAGCTCGCCCGCATCATATTCATAGAGTTCGAGTTCGCTGCCCGCCGCTTTTGCGGCGTAGCTTTTTATCATCGACATCGTGTTTCCCTCAGTATGGTGTTGAACTGGAAGTGTAGAGCATGGGGAAACGGGACGCTTCGCAGAAGGGGGGATTAAGGAGGGGGCAAAATGTGATGATGGCTACAGCTAAGAAAGGTAATGCTGAAATTTTCAACACTTAGCGAGCCAGACACACGCTGGCGCTTGCATGGTGGCGCATGACAGGTATAATTCACAACGTTTTCCGCATCCCTTCCGTGCCGGAGTGGCGAAATCGGTAGACGCAGTTGATTCAAAATCAACCGTAGCAATACGTGCCGGTTCGAGTCCGGCCTTCGGCACCAAGTGATGCAATAATTAGCTACCTAAGGGTGGCTTTTTTTGTGTCCATTTTCGTCCAAATTCGTCCATATCCGTCTGTAATTCAAAGATAATTTATTTTTCAATAATAACCATTTTTATTTTGTGGTCTTTCCGTGTTGGTCATTTTTCATCCATTGACATCCACGCGATTTGGGGGCCAAATTGGGGGCTTAGACGTAGTTCGATAATAGTGAGGCCCCCAAATGGCACTAACAGATCGCGCTATAGTCCACGCCAAGCCTTGTGGCAAGCCGTATAAGCTCAGTGACTCGCATGGACTTTACCTGCTGGTTAACCCTAACGGTTCAAAACGCTGGTACATCAAGTACCGCTTTGTAAACAAAGAGAAAAAGCTCGCTTTAGGTCCTTATCCGCTTTTGACGCTTGCACAGGCAAGACGCATGCGTGAAGAGGCACAATTACTGCTGATCTCCGGCATCGATCCGAGTGCACACCGAAAGGCTGAACGTCTTGCGATAACGCCGGAACATACGTTTGAGTCTGTGGCACGCGAATGGGTCACCAGTAACGTGAACTGGTCGGCGGAACATAAGAAGCGGGTGCTGCGTTATTTCGAGCTTTACGTATTCCCCACGAACGGCAGCTGCGACATCACCAAAATGAAGGTCAAAGACCTTCTGGTGCCCATCAAGGAGGTGGAGAAAGCGGGCAAACTGGATGTTGCTTCCCGGCTTCAGCAGCGCACTGCCTGCGTGATGCGCTATGCCGTCCAGAACGGCATTATCGATCATAACCCTGCATCAGATTTAACCGGCGCGGTCTCCACGCCCAAAGTACGTCACCACCCGGCGCTGGATCTGAATCTTATCCCTGATTTCCTGGAAAGAATCGACGATTACAAAGGCCGTCAACTGACTCAACTGGCGGTAAAGCTGGCGCTGCTGCTGTTTATCCGTTCCAGCGAACTGCGCTTTGCCCGCTGGGATGAAATTGACCTGCGTAACGCCATGTGGACAATCCCCGCCGAGCGTGAGCCGATCCCCGGCGTTAAATATTCAGCGCGTGGGGCGAAGATGCACTCCCCACACCTGGTCCCATTGTCGCGTCAGGCCATCGAACTGCTGCACGAGGTGCGGCAGCATTGCAGACCGGGAACTGAACTGGTGTTTCCCGGCGATCACAATTACCGCAAACCGATGAGCGAAAACACCATCAACAAAGCGCTGCGGGTGATGGGCTACGACACCCAGAAAGACGTCTGCGGCCATGGTTTTCGCACTATGGCCTGTAGCGCGCTGGTGGAGTCGGGCCTGTGGTCAAGCGACGCGGTAGAGCGCCAGATGAGCCATCAGGAGCGTAAGCGCGTGCGAGCGGCGTATATCCATAAGGCGCAGCACCTGGAAGAGCGCCGGGAAATGATGCAGTGGTGGGCGGATTATCTGGATGCAAACCGGTTCAGGCATGTGGTGCCGTATGGCTTTAAAAAGTCGCCGGGAGGCACACTCGACCATATGAGCTTCCAGGAGCGCAATGACCGGCAGCTAGAGGAGCTGAAAGCCAGAATACTGGCCGACTCGGAATGGCTTACAGCGTCTGAGTTATCGGCAAAAGCGGGTTTCCGTTCTGCCGATCCTGAGGCTGGTCCGAAAGGCTGGAAAGCCGCCGGGAAGATATTCTCGTTGAAGGTCGACGGGGAGGATCTGTACCCGGATTATGTTCTGGATGAGAAAATGCGGCCTCTTAAGGTTGTCCGTTTGATTCTCTCACTGTTTAAGGAGCGTAAAACCCCGTGGGGGCTGGCTATCTGGTTCGGTTCGGCAAACCGCAGGTTGCGCGGCGGGAGGCCGAAAGATCTGCTGGTATCAAAGTCAGAGTTGGTACTGCTGGCAGCGCAGGATGAGGTAGAGTTGGGGGGATAGGGAAGATTCTGGTATTTAGTCATTCCATGAGCATGGCCGTTTATGTCAGGGCAACGGGAGCAAAGCAACTGGCATTTATATAGGCGAACAATGTTGGCTGTGGTTTAGCTTGGCACTCTCAGTGATTAGTTAAATTTGACAGTCAGCTAAGAGCGAGGAGCTGACGTTGCGTACTATCTTTTATGGTCATAGTAGTGTAGGCATCCCGCTGAATATGGCATATTCATGTGTAGGAAACGTTTGAAAGGAGATAGAGCCAATGTTTCGTGTAGATATAATAAATAAGACACTAATCAAACTGAAACCAACAAACTTCTCGGAACTTGGGCTGAAGGAACGTTTTGATATTCAGGAATGGATCGAAAAAAGCCCGACTATTTTAGGTGAGGAACTACTTGTCATTGGCAAAGAGGTCATTCTTGCCTCTGGTAAGCGCCTTGATTTGCTTTGCGTAAATAAATCGGCAGCACTTGTTGTGGTTGAGTTGAAACGGGATGATTCTGGCTCGTCCGTTGAATGGCAGGCAATAAAGTATGCATCGTATTGCTCAAGTCTCTTGCCCGGTGAGATTTTTAAGCTATACGCGTCCTATTTAAACAAGTCAGAATTTGATGCGACTAAAAAAATTGAGGAATTTATTGATGCTGACATTGAGTTACTTAACGCGAAACAGCATATTATTTTGGCCTCAAAAGAGTTTAACTCTGAAGTCATCTCCGCAGTATTATGGTTGCGAGAATATGGCATAGATATTCAATGCACTCGGATTGCTCCATTTATCGATTCTGATGGTGAGCTATTTATCAAGCCGGAAACAATTATTCCGTTGCCGGAGGCTAAAGATTATATTGAACGAAAAGAAGTTAAGCAAAGAACAATTGCTTCTAATCAAGATGAATGGACTGGTAGTTGGTTCGTGAATGTGGGCGAATGCGAATATCGAACTTGGGACGATAACAGACAATTTGGCTTTATTGGAGCAGGTCAAGGGAAGGTGTATTCATCTGCACTTAATCGTCTTGCAGTTGGTGACAAAATTTATGCTTACATGAAGGGATGCGGTTACGTCGGCTTTGGGGAAGTGACCAAACCAGCGGTTATGATTCGCGATTTCATAACTGATTCGAATGTTCCTCTACTCTCTGCAGGATTGAAAGCGGAACACCCAAACGCAAACTCTGACAATGAAGAGCTTTCCGAATGGGTTGTTGGTGTTCGTTGGATCAAGTCTCTTCCGAGAGAACAGGCGAAAACATTTCCTGGCATCTTCGCGAACCAAAATATCGTCTGTAAATTGCGGCATGGGCAGACATTAAAATTTGTGCAATCTGAATTCGGTCAGTAAGCGCTGATTTCAGCGAAGTTCGCTGTTGGCATTAAGCGGACTAGTTGGCTGAGCTGAAGATCCGCTGTGAGCGAAGAGCAGAAGTTCGTAGTCGAGTCACTATGAATCTTGCTAACAATGGCGTGTGTCGGTCAACTGGAAACAGGTCAATCATGATCTGGCTAAAGTGGATCGGTAATATGCAAATTTGTTTAGGTAGAAGTAATAAAAAGTTCAACGGAATTCTATAATGTCTGTTGTTGTCTAAGAGTGGTTCCTTGAACCGCCTGCGATTTGGCTATAGTGGGCTTATTGAGATTTTGCAGATCACCATGGCGAAGGTCGTCGGCGCCAGCTACGGAAAAGGGAGATCATCTTGTTCTTAAATATTGACTTCGACGATCAACTGGCAGTTGCCAGTATTTCGTTGGAAGGTTGGGCTCAGCCGCTTGTCGAATTCCTCTCACAGTATTTTACCATCCACAAAGACATGCTTCGTCTGGACTACTCCCACATATCACCTGATAACCACGTTTTTACGGGTTGGAAGCGTGAACAGTTTAAAGACGAATTCAAGTATGCGGCACAGCAGGGGCAGATAGCGCTGACCTTAAAAGTTCTCGGACACGGATCCACGGGGATTGAGAATTCGTCCTCTATCTTGGACCCAAATTCTTACCGGTGCGCTCAGGATACCTTCAGGAATGGCTTACTTAAGGTCGATCCCCCGGGCTTACGTGAAATCATTGTAGCGGAAATCGAGCCACGTGCGCTTTGGGTGAACTGGTTGCTCGATGACCGTTCATATTATCGGCGTAATTTTTTGGACGATCAGCAGATCATGGAGGCGTTGGTGGACAATACGTCCGAGGAAGATTGCATCGATGTTCTTCAACTAGTCGACCCTCACCAGTGGCAGAATAATTGGGCTTTCGAGAAACTGGTCAAGCTGTATTGGCAGCGTGTACGCGACTATTTGAAGAATCATATCGGCATGTCGTCGGACTATTCAAGCGTCACAAGGCAAGAGCTCGTCTTCTCTCTATTTGCGAATTCGCCGACAGTGCAGACATCCCGGTGGGCTTGCGAACAGGTTTTTGAACAAGCAGTTCCGTCAGTCTTTCCTAAGCTTATCCAACATTGCTGCAAGATATTGCCGGAAGATGTACGTAATCTGTTCCTGCGCTGGAATATCCGTTCGCAGAAAGAGAAGGAAAACAATATCAAGGAGTGCGTTGCCAAAGCTTTCTCGAGGCTTGCTGAATTGTCCGGGGACACTATACCCTCGGACCTCGCACTTGCGGCGGCTTGGCACGAGTTTGGAGACCCAGCGCGCTCTAGTCAGCAAAGCGTCATTGCCAGCCTCAGAGAATTGCCATCCCAGCCGTGGGATCGAGAAACGCTGTGGACCCAACTAGGCCCGGCCGCCCGCGAGGCCTGGCGGCAGGATCTGTTCGATCTGGTGAATGAGGAACCTGAATTAGCCCAGGGGCTCCTCAATTTTGCCTGCCTTTGGCTCGAGCAGACGGCATTTGCCGAAGTCGAGCCAGTGCTTTTGCGATTGATGGATGACGAGGAGCATCTGGCGTTTGCGAATCGGCTTGTCGGTACTCCTGCAAGGCAACTGCAACTGAGGAGCAAGGGACTAGTGCGGTCCAAGCAGGGGGCACTGGACCTGGAGGGGCCAGTAGGCCGGGGCGAGGGTGCTACTGCGTTGCCTAGCGTAGGAGCCCAAACTTGGCTGAGCGACCCTTCCGTGGAGCGCGTCATCCATAGGGCGCTTAGCCAGATGGAGGAAAAATTTTGTCGCGAATATTCGGAGACCTGGGGAGATGACGAGGAGGCCCATACGGCGCGCCTCCTGACTCTGACAATGGAGGCGTTGAACAACGCGAGTGACCAGTTACATCAACTCTCGGTTACGACGCGGGCGACATATCCGAGCCTGACAGTGAAGGTGCGTCAACCTAGCAAGCGAGAGGAAGGGGCGAACACATCAGCCGGGGCTCCGCTGGGGGCAGACGTGCTGTTCCTGAGCCGTATCGTGGACAAGGGGGAAACAGTGATCCAGCGTGCGACCCTTATGCAGGTGAAAAAGCGCAGAGGCACTGTTTCGGGACGGGGCTTCAGTTCGACAGTAGGCATCGACCTGCTGCAGTGCGAGGACATACTCAAGCAGTCAGAACACGCCTATTACCTGTTCACGACTCCGGCCTCGCCTCACCCGGTTCTCTGGGTTGCCCCAGCGCGGCTCGTCAGAAATTTGACCCAGTTGCACACGAGCAAAACTACTGTTTTGGCGATGCAGGTACGCGACGCCAGCTGCTCCTACGCGGATTTTTTTCTGCACGAGCTTGTTGGCCTGTGGGCTGGTGACGAGCATGAGGACGTCATTGCCATCGCTAACGGTGATCTTCGGCTTGGGCGAATGCCTCGCCACATCGTTGACATCGAGGTTCGCCGCCAATCGGATTGATGTGTCAGGAAGAAATTCATGCTCCAACTCGCTCAAAAGCAGAAGTTTATAGTCAGCCAAATCTGTATCCTCGTTTGGGCTGCATCGGCTCAAAGAGCGAAGCTTTATAACGTAGATTTGAAACCGCAATATCAAAGGTCAGTTGAATCGCCACAGGTTTAACAGAAACCTCAGGGTCATTTATGAACTGACCCCACCCCGTTGATTGCCACAGATTGTTCTCATTAACGTCCGCTGTTGTCAGGGCTGCTGTTGCAGCCCTGACAACCTTAGACTTCAATCGATTCAGATATCTCTAATTTATCATCGACTTCGATGCCCAGATAACGGACTGTGCTTTCCAGTTTCTTATGGCCCAACAGAAGTTGGATCATCCGGAGATTCTTGGATCAGGTAAGGTTTTGTTCTTCTCATGGAATGTGTGCTGTAAAGCGAAGCTTCGAGGCCAAGCTTTTCTACCCACCCATGAAAAATTCGGCTGTATTGTCGGGTTGATATGTGCCGGTTAGTTCCGATCCGAGACCGAAACAAGAAGTCTTTACTGTGCAAATTGCCAAGCTTTATCAATGCAGCAACAGCTTCTCTTGTCCCTTTGGTTATCTCAAATTGCACAGGGCTACCGGTTTTCTGTTGCAGCACCGTTGCTCTGCTTGAAACCGAGCATACCATATTCAACATCAGATACTTTGAGATTCACCAGATCGCAGCCTCGTAGCTTACTATCTAAGGCCATATTGAACAGAGCTAAATCACGCGTTTTACCTTCCAGTTCAAGCCGGATTCGGATCCCACAGATATGAGATATCTGAAGTGGTCTTTTTTGGCCTATGATACGGTCTTTATTCCACTGTGACATGTTCATACTCAAATCTCCTGCAATGTTGGAGATTTGAGTATGGTTGTCCCTTATGAGCGAGAATCGGATGTTAGTCCTTACCATAATAATTTCAACAGCTGGACTACTCTTTACTGGTAGGCGGCTTTCCTTACAGTCATAAGGAAACACCATAAAGCGCTAAAAATTATGGATTGCGGTGTTTTTTAAATATCCTCCAATTACGATTAGTTTAAGTCTTTAAAATTTTCACGCAATTGCGGGATAATATCAACTATTAATTTCCTTCTCATTTTTAAAATTGAATCCGTACCATAGATGATACCGTAATCTTTCATGTATTCATTAGCATGGACAGCAGCAGTGTTATATGAGGTTATTTTTGGGTGTATTTCTAAGCCTTCATTGATTTGTTTCCTATAGTGGTACATGCGATCGCAGAGCATCGCTGTAAAATAGCCAAGAAATTGATTCCTTTGTTCCAGTATTTGTCGTTTATAAAGTTCACCACGAACACTGGTGGGTAAGTAATGGGTTAAATAATCTTTTATTGTATGCAACGGTTTCTGTCGTGTGAAGAGTAAAGTTCTTATGTCACAGATAACCGAATTGAACCTACTCTCATCAATTTCTTTTGGGATGTTAATGATAAAAGCATTATCAATTAATTCGTTGTTAATTGAAATAGGTTCTTCATCTGCATCCCTCAAAAAACCAGCTACAATGCCACTTAGTCCATAATTATTTTTAGTGGTTTTGTTCCATTTCTCGATAATAACTTTTGCTTCTTCCCGCGGGATTTTTTCCTCAAGTGAACTTTCATTCTCTCTAACTTTAAGCCAGTCTTCCCATGTGTGGGTATCAACTAATTTCGGACGTTTTCTAGGATAAAATAAAGCATCTTTAATATAATTACCCCATAACCAACTATAGTAAGTATCGAATGCCATCGAAAATTTAATTTGGCGAGATATTATTGTTGTCCACGGAATGGAGTGATGATGTGTGATTTTATCTAAAATACCTATGATTGAATTGGTGATGATTTTATCATTAATTATAGCAACCAGATCTGAGTAATTTTTCATGATGTGCTGTTCAATCGCCATCACTTCCCACGAGGCTTTTGATTTTTTTGCGTAGAGGTAATCCATTAGTATTTTTGAAATATCGTCTTTTTGATTTTCCAATTGAGCCGACGTTGAATCTCCGGGATTCAAGTAAATATAAAGGGCTATGTTTTTATTTATCTCTTTATGTAGGTTAATTACTTCATCACACCGACCAGCCTTAAGCTCATCCCAAACAAGTAGGTCACAAGAGAGTAACCAATCCAGATGATTTAGCATACTTATTTCATGTGGTTCCAGTAGAGCCATTACGCACACCTCCAAGTGGCAATTCAGAATTAGGTTCAGAGCAGTGAGGGGAGTTTGGTCAAACCAAAGTCTCTCTTTTTTTGAGCACTAAACTTCACTACATTTGATGAACTTCTTGCAGTCTATCTAATGGTGATAACAAATGAAATCAGTATCGTATGACGCAGTAATGAGCCCAGGGGCTAGGGAAAAGATCGATAACGGCGAATGGCGTGTAATCGGCTTGTCCGTGATGGATACCTCAAATGGAAGAATGGTTGCCAATCTCAAAACGGTTACCAAGAGTAATCAATCTGAGTACACTCCTGCTCTGTTCGTAGCCTTAAGAGATGAGATTTGCCTCTCTCAACGATTGATGTCAATTAAGATTCGTGAGTCATTCGACAAGCAAAGGAGCATTCTGAACCGAATTGAAGGAAAAATTGATTTTCTGACTGATGTCAAATTCGCTGAGTTGGCTGGTGAGATTAATCATTTCTTTACTCAATGTGATCATTTACATACAAGTGAGGCGGTAAAGGCAGAGAGAGTGCTCGACCATGGTGGCCGTTTAGCTGCTAGGTTAGCGGGAATAACTGATGCCTTAATAGATGACTATTTGGGTAGCGTACAATTGGTTGTTGGGAATGAAACAATGGATTATTCCATGTACACATCGAGAGAATATGCTACGGGGGGGTATCGTTACGAACCAGATGTTACGGAAATGACTTATCCGGATTTTATCGGTACGAGAGTTAAAAGCTTCCTTGGTGCGTTAATTGAAATGCTTAACAGTCTCAATCTTATCTCAGTGTGCTTTAACCAGGAGCTCTACATGGGGTATATGGACTCGCTAACGGCGCTACGTGTAAAATTACGGGCACTGCTTAATAGTTTAGTGTTCGGAGTTCCTGTTAAGGAAGGGAAGTTTAAATGCAAAAACTATCGTGCGCTAATATTCACTAAAGATCGCAATGGCGACTGGGTTCAGGATAATGAGGCCGAAAGACTCGCTCAGTACTACACTGAATTTTCCCATAATAATCTTGCAGCAAGCATCTACGAGCGGACCTCAGGGTATGTTAAACGAGATGAGAATTTATTCGCTGCCGTAACCGTAGTGCTCAATTTTATTGAGGATATTGATCTCCTTCTCAGTAGAGGTACCGAGCTCACGGAAGGAAGTATCATGGATACTGAGTCCATTAAATTGCTGTCCGAAACAATATTTCCATCTCGCACGAACCGATTACTAACGTCAACATCATGATAATTTGATGCCTAAACTGAATCGCCACGGGTTTAACAGACACCTCGGAGTCATTTAAGATGACTTAAAGAGAGGTGCCCATGAGCGGTAAACGTTATCCCGAAGAGTTTAAAATTGAAGCAGTCAAACAGGTTATTGATCGCGGTCATTCTGTTTCCAGCGTTGCAACACGTCTCGATATCACCACCCACAGCCTTTACGCCTGGATAAAGAAGTACGGTCCGGACTCATCCACTAATAAAGAACAGTCAGATGCTCAGGCCGAGATCCGCCGACTCCAGAAGGAGTTGAAGCGGGTTACTGACGAACGAGACATATTAAAAAAAGCCGCGGCGTACTTCGCAAAGCTGTCCGACTGAGGTACGCCTTTATTCGTGACAACTCCCGTTGCTGGCCTGTTCGTCTGCTCTGCAGGGTGCTGGATGTTCATCCCAGTGGCTTTTACGCCTGGTTTAAGCAACCGTATTCTCAGCGCCACCAGGTAGATCTAAGACTGACGGGACAGATCAAACAGTTCTGGCTGGAGTCCGGTTGCGTTTATGGTTATCGCAAGATCCATCTGGACTTGCGGGATAGCGGTCAACAGTGCGGAGTGAACAGAGTCTGGCGACTGATGAATCGTGCCGGGATAAAGGCTCAGGTCGGGTACCGGAGCCCGCGGGCACGCAAAGGCGAGGCCAGTATCGTATCGCCCAACAGGCTCCAGCGACAGTTCAATCCGGATGCTCCGGATAAGCGTTGGGTAACGGACATAACCTACATCAGGACCCACGAAGGCTGGCTGTATCTTGCTGTGGTTGTTGATCTGTTCTCACGCAAAATTATCGGCTGGTCAATGCAATCCCGGATGACAAAGGACATTGTCCTGAACGCACTGCTGATGGCTGTATGGCGGCGTAATCCCCAAAAACAGGTGCTGGTTCATTCGGACCAGGGCAGTCAGTACACAAGCCATGAGTGGCAGTCGTTCCTGAAATCACACGGCCTGGAGGGGAGCATGAGCCGTCGCGGTAACTGTCACGATAATGCGGTTGCAGAAAGCTTTTTCCAGTTGCTGAAACGCGAACGGATAAAGAAAAAGATCTACGGAACGCGGGAAGAAGCCCGCAGCGATATTTTTGATTACATCGAAATGTTTTATAACAGTAAGCGTCGGCATGGTTCGAGCAATCAGATGTCACCGACAGAATATGAAAACCAGTATTATCAACGGCTCGGAAGTGTCTAGATTATCCGTGGCGATTCAA
>NZ_JAOWGR010000040.1:1640-386562 GCF_030333015.1 Citrobacter sp. Cpo012
GTTTTTCTCTTCAACCGAACCGGCTGTTTGTGTGAAGTGATTCACATCCGCCGTGTCGATGGAGGCGCATTATAGGGAGTCGACTCAGGAAGACAAGCGGAAAAATGCATTTTTGTTTCAACCGCTCACCTTTTATCCACAACGCTTACTTTTGCTGCTTTTTGATCGCCATTGGCAGGTCTGCCAGACTATTTATGACCAAATCTGCCGCATTTTCTGCTTCCGGCGTGACGGGTTTGCCTGTGCGCACCAATACCTTCGTGCCAACATTCGCAGCTGTCGCCGCCTGCATATCTTCAATTTTGTCGCCAACCATATAAGAAGCGGCCATATCGATGTGCAAGAAGTCTCTGGCGGAGATAAACATGCCAGGATGCGGTTTACGGCAGTCGCAGACCTGACGATACTCTTCTACAGTACCCTGCGGGTGATGCGGGCAGTAGTAGATACCATCCAGCTCAACGTCGCGATCGGCCAGCGACCAGTCCATCCATTCGGTCAACGTTTCAAACTGCGCCTCAGTAAATTTACCACGCGCGATACCAGACTGGTTCGTCACGATAATAAGCGCGTAACCCATCTTTTTAAGTTCACGCATGGCATCAATAACGCCGTCGATAAACTCAAACTCGTCGATCTCATGTACATAACCGTGGTCCACATTAATGGTACCGTCACGGTCGAGAAAAATTGCGGGTACAGACTTTGCCACCTTTTATAGCTCCTGAATAAGGCATGTGACTCTAGTATCGCATGTTTCAGCGGGCAAGAAAGTGCTCATCGTGCAAAGCCCGATTGATTTAGACGTCTGGATGCCTTAACATCCATCTTGTTGACGGCTTCGACCGTACCTGACAGACGAAAATGCCACGGCTAACTTAATTACGATAATAAATAACCAATGATTAAACTTTCGAATATCACCAAAGTGTTCCAGCAGGGGACTCGCACCATTCAGGCGCTAAATAATGTCAGCCTGCATGTTCCTGCCGGGCAGATTTATGGCGTTATTGGCGCCTCCGGCGCCGGTAAAAGTACGCTCATCCGCTGCGTTAACCTACTCGAACGCCCTACCGAAGGCAGCGTTCAGGTTGGCGGTCAGGAGCTGACCACGCTTTCTGAGTCGGAGTTGACTAAAGCTCGCCGTCAAATCGGCATGATTTTTCAGCACTTTAACCTGCTCTCTTCCCGTACGGTGTTCGGTAACGTCGCACTACCGCTGGAACTGGATAACACGCCAAAAGAAGAGATCAAACGCCGCGTAACAGAGCTGTTGGAGTTGGTTGGTCTTGGCGACAAGCACGATAGCTACCCGGCCAACCTTTCCGGTGGACAAAAACAGCGTGTGGCGATCGCCCGTGCGCTGGCAAGTAATCCCAAAGTGTTGCTGTGTGATGAAGCCACCAGCGCACTCGATCCGGCAACGACCCGCTCGATTCTGGAATTATTGAAAGATATTAATCGTCGTCTGGGACTCACCATTCTGCTGATTACCCACGAAATGGACGTTGTAAAACGTATTTGTGACTGCGTGGCGGTCATCAGCAATGGTGAACTGATTGAGCAAGACACCGTTAGTGAAGTGTTCTCACATCCGAAAACGCCGCTGGCACAGAAATTTATCCAGTCCACGCTGCACCTGGATATTCCGGAAGATTATCTGGAACGTTTAAAAGCAGAGCCGGAAGCCGACAGCGTGCCGATGCTGCGTATGGAATTCACCGGCCATTCGGTCGATGCACCGCTACTTTCTGAGACGGCCCGTCGCTTTAATGTGAATAACAACATTATTAGCGCGCAGATGGATTACGCCGGCGGCGTGAAGTTCGGCATCATGCTGACTGAAATGCACGGCACACAGGAAGATACACAAGCAGCCATTAGCTGGTTGCAGGAACACCATGTAAAAGTAGAGGTACTGGGTTATGTCTGAGCCGATGATGTGGCTGCTGGTTCGCGGCGTATGGGAAACGCTGGCAATGACCTTTGTGTCCGGTTTTTTTGGCTTTGTGATTGGTCTGCCGGTCGGCGTGTTGCTGTACGTAACGCGTCCGGGGCAAATTATTGAGAACGCGAAGCTTTACCGTACGCTCTCTGCGCTGGTGAACATTTTCCGTTCCATCCCGTTCATCATCTTACTGGTGTGGATGATTCCGTTCACCCGCATGATCGTAGGCACCTCTATCGGACTGCAGGCAGCTATCGTTCCGCTGACCGTCGGTGCCGCGCCGTTTATCGCCCGTATGGTGGAAAACGCGCTGCTCGAAATCCCGACCGGGCTGATAGAAGCCTCTCGTGCGATGGGCGCCACGCCGCTGCAAATTGTACGTAAGGTATTACTGCCAGAAGCGCTGCCAGGACTGGTCAATGCGGCCACCATCACCCTTATCACGCTGGTTGGTTACTCCGCGATGGGCGGTGCCGTCGGTGCCGGTGGTCTTGGACAGATTGGCTATCAGTACGGCTATATTGGTTACAACGCTACCGTAATGAATACAGTACTGGTATTGCTCGTCGTTCTGGTTTATTTAATTCAGTTATCCGGCGATCGCATCGTCCGGGCTGTCACGCACAAATAACGTTGCACACAACACTAAAAACTCATTAAGAAAAGGAAATAAGCATGGCGTTCAAATTCAAAACCTTTGCGGCAGTTGGAGCCCTGATCGGTTCTCTGGCACTTGTGGGTTGCGGTCAGGATGAAAAAGATCCTAATCACATCAAAGTGGGCGTTATTGTTGGCGCAGAGCAGCAGGTTGCAGAAGTCGCGCAGAAAGTGGCAAAAGAAAAATACGGTCTGGACGTTGAGCTGGTCACGTTTAACGATTACGTTCTGCCTAACGAAGCGCTGAGCAAAGGCGATATCGATGCTAACGCCTTCCAGCACAAACCATACCTGGACCAGCAGATCAAAGATCGTGGTTACAAGCTGGTTGCTGTAGGCAATACTTTTGTTTACCCGATTGCGGGCTACTCCAAAAAAATCAAATCACTGGATGAGCTGCAGGACGGTTCCCAGGTCGCGATTCCAAACGACCCGACTAACCTTGGCCGTTCCTTGCTGCTGCTGCAAAAAGTGGGCTTAATCAAACTGAAAGACGGTGTTGGCCTGCTGCCAACCGCGCTGGACGTGATTGAAAACCCGAAAAACCTGAAGCTGGTTGAACTGGAAGCACCGCAGCTGCCGCGTTCCCTGGACGATGCACAAATCGCACTGGCGGTCATCAACACCACCTACGCCAGCCAGATCGGCCTGACTCCGGCAAAAGACGGTATCTTTGTTGAAGATAAAGATTCCCCGTACGTAAACCTGATTGTAACTCGTGAAGACAATAAAGATGCTGAGAACGTGAAGAAATTCGTTGAAGCATACCAGTCTGACGAAGTGTACGAAGCAGCAAACAAAGTCTTCAACGGCGGTGCTGTTAAGGGCTGGTAATTTTAGGCTGTTTACAGAATCTGTAATATCATCAGGACGGGCGCTTGCCCGTCTTGTCATTTATGCAAGCACCTGATTCAATATCTGACGTTTAGATCATTCATTGAGGAAATATTATGCGTGCTTTACCGATCTGTTTAGTAGCACTCTTGCTGAGCGGCTGTTCTATGTTAAGCAGATCCCCTGTTGAACCCGTTCAAAGCACCGCAACCCCGCCGAAAGCGGAGCCGGAAAAACCGAAAGCACCGCGCGCTACGCCGGTAAGAATCATTACTAACGCTGAAGATTTAGTAGGCAAACCGTTCCGCGATCTTGGCGAAGTTAGCGGTGAATCCTGCCAGGCTTCAAACCAGGATTCCCCTCCGAGCATTCCAACCGCACGCAAACGCATGCAGATTAACGCATCAAAAATGAAAGCTAATGCGGTATTGCTGCACAGTTGCGAAGTGACCAGCGGAACGCCGGGTTGCTATCGTCAGGCAGTTTGCATCGGTTCTGCACTGAACATTTCGGCGAAATGAGCCATTTTCAGTTCGAGCAAATAGGCGTTATCCGCTCACCTTATAAAGAAAAGTTCGCCGTTCCACGCCAGCCAGGTCTGGTGAAAAGCGCCAGCGGTGAACTGCATTTGCTCGCACCTTATAACCAGGCCGATGCCGTTCGCGGCCTGGAAGCCTTCAGTCATTTGTGGGTGATTTTTGTTTTTCACCAGACAATGGAAGGTGGATGGCGTCCGACCGTGCGCCCTCCCCGCCTTGGCGGCAACGCCAGAATGGGTGTCTTTGCCACGCGTTCAACGTTTCGTCCTAACCCTGTTGGCATGTCGTTGGT
Organism: Citrobacter sp. Cpo012; assembly: GCF_030333015.1. Classification (NCBI taxonomy): domain Bacteria; kingdom Pseudomonadati; phylum Pseudomonadota; class Gammaproteobacteria; order Enterobacterales; family Enterobacteriaceae; genus Citrobacter; species Citrobacter sp. Cpo012. The sequence continues at coordinate 5,911 of NZ_JAOWGR010000040.1, forward strand.
TGAGCTACGGGGCATCCGCTGCCATAAAGAGCACGTGATCCTCGAACTCGGTGGGCTGGATCTTGTTGATGGCACGCCAGTCGTAGATATAAAACCGTATCTGCCGTTTGCCGAATCGTTACCCGATGCTCGCGCCAGCTATGCTCAGGATGCCCCCCAGGCCAGCGTAGACGTGACGTTCAGTGAAGATCTCGCGGAGCAGCTACCGAAGCTCGAACAACGTTACCCACATCTTCGTCAGTTTATTGCCGAAGTGCTGGCGCAGGATCCGCGTCCTGCCTACCGTAAAAACGAGGAAGAAGGCAAAACCTACGCCGTCTGGCTGCTGGACTTTAACGTCCGCTGGCGCGTCACGCCGTCAGGATTTGAGGTCTTTGCTCTGGAAGCCCGCTAATTTGCGTCGCGTACTCTTTTGACATCCCTTTCTCGCTGGTAAACTAAACCACTTTTGTTTTGTGCCAGGCTCGTTTTGAGCCTGTTCGATCGTTCAACTGGAACCGTAACAACATGCGTACTAGCCAATATCTGCTCTCCACTCTGAAGGAGACACCTGCCGACGCCGAAGTCATCAGCCACCAGCTGATGCTGCGCGCCGGGATGATCCGCAAGCTGGCCTCCGGGTTATATACCTGGCTGCCGACCGGCGTGCGCGTCCTGAAAAAAGTCGAAAACATCGTGCGTGAAGAGATGAACAACGCCGGTGCGATCGAGGTGTTGATGCCGGTCGTTCAGCCTTCTGAACTGTGGGAAGAGAGCGGCCGTTGGGAACAATACGGCCCGGAACTGCTGCGAATTGCTGACCGTGGCGATCGTTCGTTCGTCCTCGGCCCAACGCATGAAGAAGTGATCACCGACCTGATCCGTAACGAGCTGAGCTCTTACAAACAGCTGCCGCTGAACTTCTATCAGATTCAGACCAAATTCCGTGACGAAGTCCGTCCACGCTTCGGCGTGATGCGCTCCCGCGAATTCCTGATGAAAGATGCATACTCTTTCCACACCTCTCAGGAATCCCTGCAGGAAACCTACGACGCGATGTACGCTGCGTATAGCAAAATCTTCAGCCGTATGGGGCTGGATTTCCGTGCAGTACAAGCGGATACCGGTTCTATCGGCGGCAGCGCCTCTCACGAATTCCAGGTGCTGGCGCAGAGCGGCGAAGACGATGTGATCTTCTCCGACTCCTCTGACTATGCGGCGAACATCGAATTTGCCGAAGCCGTTGCGCCGAAAGAGCCGCGCGCAGCAGCAACCCAGGAAATGACGCTGGTTGATACGCCGAACGCTAAAACCATCGCCGAACTGGTTGAGCAGTTCAACCTGCCTATCGAAAAAACCGTGAAAACCCTGCTGGTGAAAGCGGTTGAAGGCAGCAGCTACCCGCTGGTCGCCCTGCTGGTTCGTGGCGATCACGAGCTGAACGAAGTCAAAGCGGAAAAACTGCCGCAGGTTGCCAGCCCGCTGACCTTTGCCACCGAAGAAGAAATTCGTGCGCTGGTAAAAGCAGGTCCTGGCTCGCTCGGTCCGGTGAATATGCCAATTCCGGTGGTTATCGACCGTACCGTTGCAGTAATGAGCGATTTCGCTGCCGGTGCCAACATCGACGGTAAACACTATTTCGGTATCAACTGGGATCGCGACGTGGCCACCCCGGAAGTTGCTGACATCCGTAACGTAGTCGCCGGCGACCCTAGCCCGGACGGCAAAGGTACGCTGATGATCAAACGCGGTATCGAAGTCGGCCACATCTTCCAGTTGGGTACCAAGTACTCTGAAGCGATGAAAGCCGCCGTTCAGGGCGAAGATGGCCGTAACCAGACGCTGACTATGGGCTGCTACGGTATCGGGGTCACTCGCGTAGTCGCTGCTGCTATTGAACAGAACTTTGACGATCGTGGCATCGTATGGCCAGATGCCATTGCCCCGTTCCAGGTCGCCATTCTGCCGATGAACATGCACAAATCCTACCGTGTGCAGGAGTTGGCTGAAAAGCTGTACGCTGAGCTGCGCGCGCAGGGTATCGAAGTGCTGATGGACGATCGTAAAGAGCGTCCGGGCGTGATGTTTGCCGATATGGAACTGATCGGTATCCCACACACCATCGTGCTGGGCGACCGTAACCTCGACAACAACGATATCGAATACAAATACCGTCGTAACGGCGAGAAAGAGCTGATTAAAACCGGCGACATCGTCGACTTCCTGGTCAAAGCCATTAAAGGCTAATACCAACAAAAAGGCCCTGATTATCAGGGCCTTTTTTCTATCGATTAATTACACGCTTTACCAGGGATAAATTTCGCGTCTTTATCCGCCATCAACGTTTTCACTTTCTCACCCGTATCCGGGTTTGACTCCAGCGTGAAATGCGCCTCAAGCGTCAGCAGTACGGACTGCCCGTTTTCCGCACGAGCGGCTAAATAGTCGCGTTCAAGCTGAGCGTTATTCGCCACCGGCATCCGTTTACCCGTTGCGCAGTCGGTAAAGATTGCCGCGTCAGCCATATAGAAATACATGCCTCGCATCGGCATTGGCGTCACCGGTAAGCTGGCGGAAACCGGCTGGAGCGTGTAGTTAAACTGTGACTCAATCGGGTTACCTTCACGATCGAGCATTTCCAGCGCCTCGCCTTTAGCCCGGTAGTACGATTTTTCACCTTTACTGTCGGTCAGCACCAGTTTGTCGGCTGTACGCGCCCATGTGCCATAAGAGGCAAACGAAGACGGTTCATCCCGCACGCCCTGATAGCGTTCGTTCATCACCCATGTGCCGTCTTTTTCCAGAAACAGAGAGGTTTCAATCCCTTCGCAGTCCGCGCAAGGTAAGATGCCACGCCAGCTTTGCTGCATCGCTTTTAATTCTGCCGCCCGCGTCGGCTGTAGTACTTCAACTTCAGTACGGTTATTACAGCCGATCAAGGAAAAAAGCGTGCATGCAGCGACCACGGACAATATTGCTGTTTTCACTATCAATTCCTTATTAATTTTTATTCCCGCTCGTCAGTCTTGCGTTCGACGAACTCTCCCACGCAGTGCTTTCACTGTGGATTTTTGCGCCTTCGATGACAACCTGCGCTCTTTCGAGGCGCGCGTAGGGCGAGTTGCCTGTCGGCTTTTTTGCACCGCGGTTAATTCTTTTATCACCGCCACCAGTCGGGAGATTGCCGCTTCCCGATTGAGCTCCTGGCTACGGTATTCCTGCGCCTTAATGATAATAATGCCATCGCCGCTAATCAGATGATGGCTGGCGGCCAGCAGGCGTTCCTTGTAATACTCTGGCAGGCTCGAGGCCCGAATGTCAAAGCGCAAATGGATAGCCGTCGAGGTCTTGTTAACGTGCTGACCACCCGCGCCTTGTGCCCGAATCGCCGTGATTTCCAGCTCATTATCAGGGATAGAGACGTTTCGGGAGAGAACAATCATGAACGCGGCTGCCACGCGGTCAGATGAATTTCCAGATTGTTCTGAGAGTCGGACAGCCAAATAGCGCCGTCCTGAATAGTCGCCTGCAGCGCCATTGTACGACCAGCAAAATCACTCAGTTGCGCCAGCTGTTCATCATCCAGATACCACACGGTGAGATTTTTAAACTGCGCACATTTGTTCTGGTTTTGCTGCCACCAGATCTGAGCCGCACGACTGTTGTAGGCAAACAGAGCAACCTCACCAGACTGGGTACAGGCTTTCTTGATACGGCGCTCATCCGGCAGACCCAGCTCAATCCAAAGATCGATGCCCAGATGGTCGTTACGCAGCCATGCTTCAGGCTCGTCTTCCGCGCTCAGGCCACGCGTGAACTGCAGCCGTTCATCGGCATATTTAATCCAGGCCAGCAGGCGCAGCATCATGCGCTCCTGGGTTTCAGAGGGGTGACGCGCCAGCGTCAAGGCCGCGTCAAGAAACTGGTTGCGGTCAAGATCCGCTACGTTGACGACGGCTTTATAAATTGTCGCTTTAAGCGCCATGGGAGAACTCCTTTCGAATCAGGCGCACATTGTAGCGAAAACTGCGGCAAAAGGCTGCTAACTGCTCATCTATCAAGGCGCTGATATTGCTTGAATGAGTATGGTATAGTCACCTTGCTAAACAGAGTTTATCTTCGTAGGCTTAGACTTGCATCCACGGTTAAGTCAGAGTGCTGACAGGAGGGCATGTGGAAAAATATTGTGAGTTAATACGCAAGCGGTACGCGGAAATCGCCAGCGGAGACTTAGGGTATATCCCGGATGCGCTGGGTTGCGTATTGAAGGTGCTTAATGAAGTGGCGGCAGACAGCGCCCTTCCAGAGTCGGTCAGGGAAAAAGCGGCCTATGCTGCCGCGAACTTACTGGTGAGCGATTATGTCAATGAATGAAACGTATCAACCCATCAATTGCGATGATTACGACAATCTTGAACTCGCCTGCCAGCACCATTTGTTACTGACGCTGGCGTTAAAAGATGGCGAAGTTTTGCAGGCGAAAGCGAACGACCTGGTTTCACGCAAAAACGTGGAGTATCTGGTCGCAGATGTCGCAGGTGAAACCCGGGAGCTTCGCCTCGACAAAATTGCCAGCTTCAGCCACCCGCAGATCGGTACCGTGGTGGTCAGCGAATCCTGATTATTTTGGTGCCGGATGACGGTGCAAAGCACCTTATCCGGCCTACTTTCCACGCCAAACCAGACTCACGCCTTCTTCATCTTCCGCCGCTCCCTCACGCGTCACGAAAACACCCGCAGCCGCAATCAACGTTTCGCCGTAAAACAGCAGCGGTGTGGTATCTCGTCGCCAGGGCGGGATCCCCTGCTCCTGCCAGATTTTCTTTAATTTCCGTCCACCGTTACGCCCGACAATATGCAATAACCCTGGTGCTTTGAAACGAATGCTGACAGCTTCATCCGCTTGCGGCATGCGCAATTCACCCGCAGAGATTAACTGAACCGAACCCAATCCAGCAAGCAGCGCCAACGGTGTTTTCCACTCTAGCCATGGGATAACGGTTTCGCTTTGCCCATCGACTGACTTCACCCACCACAGCTGTGACTGATAACGGCGGACCTCGTACTCCCCGAGGCGAAAACAGGGTGAGGCATCTTCCCGCGCCAGCGCCACTTCCTGCCAGATACGTTCCAGTCCATCACGAGAAGGCATCGGCGCATTTAACCCCGCCAGCCAGCGACGAAGCAGCGCGGCACGACGCACGTCGCTCATCATCATTAACGGTACCAGTAGCAGTGTGCCGTGGGCTGTGATGCAATCGGCTAAATCGCTGGCCAGCAGTTCATCCAGTAAACTCTCCTGCTCAGCACACAGCGCGGCGCTGCGGGCTACGGCTTGCGCGAAGTGCGGCCAGCGCTGTTGCAGCAATGGGGTAACGCGCAATCTGAGGAAATTGCGATCGTAGGTATCATCCTGATTGCTTTCATCTTCAATCCAGCATAATTCATGCTGCCGCGCCCATGCTTCAAGCGCCTCTCGCGTTTGCGCCAGCAGCGGTCGAATCAGCTGGGTTCCGGCGAACGGTGAGTTTTCGCCCATGGCGGAAAGTCCGGCAGGGCCGCTGCCGCGCTTAAGCGCTAGCAAAAAGGTTTCACACTGGTCATCGAGATGCTGGGCAGTCATTAGCACCTCGCCCGGTAGTAAGGTCTGCGCAAATGCCTGATAGCGCGCGCGTCGTGCCTGAGCTTCGATGCCCAGACCATCATCCTCAAGGTGTACCCGCTCAACCACCAGCGGCACCTGCCACTGCATACATACTGACTTACAGTGCTGCACCCAACTGTCTGCATGTGGGCTTAATCCATGATGAATATGGATTGCGCGTAAAGCGACCTCAGGATGCTGCGCTCGCCACTGCACCAGCTGATGCAGGAGTACGGTTGAGTCCAGCCCGCCGCTAAAGGCGACCAAAATCGATTGAGAATTCAGCAGTGAAGTGTTCAGCGTGAGTGTCGTCATGATGGTTACTTACAATGGCATTGCCCGGCACGTTACCGGGCTAACGCCACAATGACAAGCCTTACATCTCGTACAGTTCGAGGGGCAATCCGTCCGGATCGTTGAAAAACGTAAAGCGTTTACCGGTAAATGGATCGATACGTATGGATTCACACTTCACGTGGTGTGCTTCCAGATGCGCGATCGACTTTTCCACATCCTCCACGCTGAACGCCAGATGACGCAAACCGCAGGCTTCCGGTCGGCTCGGACGGCAAGGTGGAAACGGGAAAGAAAAAAGCTCAATCACATACTGGCCGTTCAATGCCAGATCGCCTTTCCACGAATCTCTCTCTTCCCGATAGGCTTCGCTCATCAGTGTAAAGCCAAGCACATCGCAGTAAAATGCCTTACTTGCCGCGTAGTCCGTCGCAATAATGGCAATATGGTGAACCTGTTTTAATCCCAGCATAGCGTCATCGCCTCTTTCATTTTTCTGTCAGCACGTTACTCGTACGTCTTAGGGTCAGGCAAGTCGTTATGCCATTTTTAAGACTCTCACGCGATACACACCATCCTCGCCCAGTTTAGCGCCATGGATATCGGTTTCAAATCCCGGGTAGCGCTGCCCCACTGAACACAGCATCAGAAGAAAATCGAGGACAGCCCGGCTTTTGGCTGTGATCATTTCCCCGGGCATCAAGAGCGGCACGCCTGGAGGATAAGGCAGGATCATATTGGCGGACACGCGTCCTACCAGTTGATCAAGCGCCACGGTTTCCACCTCACCTTTGATCTGCCGCTGCCAGGCCTGATGCGGTGTCATTTTCATTTCCGGCAAAGTATCAAATGCCCGCAGCATCAGTCCGGAGAGATCGTGCTGGCGGATCAGCTTATGGATCCCCTGTGCCAGATCCTGAATACGCATATTGCGATAGAAATCGGGATCTTCAGCATACAGATCCGGCAGCATATTTTTCACGCGTAAATTCAGATCGTACGAGCGCTTAAATTCCGTCAGACCACGTAGTAGCCCCATCGCCCGGGTTTTATCAATGCCAATACTGAACAGGAATAACAGGTTATACGGTCCCGTTTTTTCGACGACGACGCCGCGTTCATCAAGGAATTTCGCCACCAGCGCCGCGGGGATCCCCTCTTCGCTCATATTTCCCTGTTCATCCATTCCCGGCGTCAGAATCGTGACCTTCACCGGGTCGAGGAACATGTGGTCGGCATCAGCATCAACAAATCCGTGCCAGTCTTCACCTGGCGCTACCGGCCAACATTCTGCTTCATCGACCTTTTCCGGCTGCCAGATATCAAAGAACCAGCCATCCGACTCTTCGCGCAGACGCTGCACTTCTTTACGGAAATGCAACGCCCGTTCCACCGAACGATTGATTAACCGCTTGCCGGAATTGCCACGCAGCATTGCCGCCGCCGTTTCTATCGACGCCACAATCGGATAGCTCGGAGACGTGGAGGTGTGCATCATAAAGGCTTCGTTGAACGTGTCTTCATCATAGTCACCCTTAATGTGGATCAGCGAAGCCTGTGACAACGCCGCCAGCATCTTGTGGGTGGACTGGGTTTCAAATATCACCTTTCCCGGTACCCGTTCGCCGCTCATCCCGCTTTTCCCCTGATAGATCGGATGAAAATGGGTATACGGCACCCAGGCTGAATCAAAATGGATGGAGGACACATCCAGGGTTTGCTTGATCCAGTTGGTGTTATAAAGCAGCCCGTCATAGGTGGAGTTGGTGATCACCGCGTGTACCGGCCATTGCGCCTGAGTCGTCTCTTCTACCTTGCGTTCAATACTTGCACGGGTAAATTCCCGACGGGGTATACCGCCGAGGATCCCCAACGCGTTACGCGTAGGCTTCAGCCAGATTGGCACCACATCGCTCATCATCAGCAAATGCGCCAGCGACTTATGGCAGTTGCGGTCAATCAGTAGCGTACTGCCTGCAGGCGCAGCATACATACCGACAATTTTGTTCGACGTCGAGGTGCCGTTGGTCACCATATAGCTCTGCTCAGCACCAAAGGTGCGAGCGATATACTCCTCCGCTTCGAGGTGTGGTCCGGTATGATCAAGCAATGAACCCAGTTCGGTTACGGAAATGGACACGTCGGCTTTCAGCGTATTGCCGCCAAAGAAATCATAGAACAGGCAGCCGACCGGGCTTTTCTGGTACGCCGTACCCGCCATGTGCCCGGGCGTACAGAAGGTATACTTTCCTTCCTTCACATAGGTAAACAGCGCCTTGGTGAACGGAGGCGTGATGTTATCGAGGTATTCGCTGGTGTACTGGCGAATGCGGGTGGCAATGTCTTCAGACTGACCCAGCGCATACTCAAAAAACCACAGCGCCATGCGCAGGTCGTGCGCACTGACATCCATCGTCGAATGGGTATTAATAAAGGCGTAGAGCGGGAGATACTCGTTGAGCTGGTTGATGTCACTGCACAGCTCCAGGCTATATTCATCCCAGTCAAAAATGACGCCGCAAATTCGCGGGTTGTGTTCGATAAACTTCAGCAGGTCAACGCTATTCTGCGGCCAGATAATCTGAAATCCCTGCTGTTGCAGCGCACGTTCAAGTTCCTTGATGGGCTCATCTTTATAAAAGACGCCATGCGGTCCCATGATGGCAATGATATTCATGCGTTCCTCCTGGAAAAACCTTAGTTAATCATAGCCTGGCCAAACCACAGGTAAAAAAAAGGGCCACAACGTTGTGGCCCTTTTCGGAATTAATGCAGTTTACGCGTAACCGTAGCTCATCAGACGCTGGTAACGACGGTTTTTCAGATCGTCTTTGCTTAACACGTCGAGATCGGCGAGATCGGCCAGCAGCTGTGCTTTCAGGGACGCAGCCATCACTTCCGGATTGCGGTGTGCGCCGCCTAACGGTTCCGGAATGATAGAGTCGATAAGCTTCAGCTCTTTCAGACGCGGGGCAACAATTCCCATCGCTTCTGCGGCCAGCGGTGCTTTGTCGGCGCTTTTCCACAGAATGGAAGCACAACCTTCCGGGGAGATAACGGAATAGGTGCTGTATTGCAGCATATTCACTTTATCGCCTACACCGATCGCCAGCGCGCCACCGGAACCACCTTCACCGATAACGGTGCAGATTACCGGTACGCTCAGACGCGACATTTCACGCAGGTTGCGTGCGATCGCTTCTGACTGACCACGCTCTTCCGCGCCCACGCCCGGGTAAGCCCCTGGGGTGTCGATGAAGGTAATGATCGGCATGTTGAAACGCTCGGCCATTTCCATCAGACGCAGCGCTTTGCGATAGCCTTCCGGCGCTGGCATGCCGAAATTACGGCGAATCTTTTCTTTGGTCTCACGGCCTTTCTGATGACCAATGATCATCACCGGACGGCCATCCAGACGCGCGATACCGCCGACAATAGCTTTATCATCCGCATAGGCACGATCGCCCGCCAGCTCATCAAATTCATCAAACGCCAGGCGGACATAATCCAGGGTGTACGGACGCTGTGGATGGCGCGCCAGTTGGGCTACCTGCCATGCGCCAAGATCGGCGAAGATTTTACGCGTCAGTTCTACGCTTTTTTCACGCAGGCGATGCACTTCTTCATCGATGTTAATATCCAGTTTCTCATCCTGACGGCTAACCGCAGTCAAAGAATCGATTTTTGCTTCCAGCTCTGCAATCGGCTGTTCAAAATCAAGGAAATTCAGACTCATAGTATTCCTGTATTAGTCAAACTCCAGTTCCACCTGCTCCGAACCAATAAGGCCACGGAGATCGTTTAGCAAACGATCGCTCGGAGAAACACGCCACGTCGCGCCAAAACGCAACCGCGCACGTGCATCCGCCCTCTGATAGTAGAGATGTACTGGAATTGTCCCCGAGCGGTGGGGTTCCAGAGACTGACGGAGTCGGTTTAAAAGCTGGTCATCAATTTGCCTGTCCGTCAGCGAGATAGCAAGCCCGCGAGCATATTTTTCCCGGGCTTCGTCAATATCCATGACTTCACGGGCCATCATTTTAAGCCCGCCGCTGAAGTCATCAAAGCTGACCTGTCCGCTGACGATAAGTATGCGGTCTTTTTCCAGCAATTGCTGGTATTTATCCAGAGCATCGGTAAACAACATAACTTCCAGACGTCCGGAACGGTCATCCAGTGTACAGATGCCGATACGATTGCCGCGCTTGGTGACCATTACCCGCGCAGCAATGACGAGCCCCGCAGCCGTGGTGACTTTACCACGTTCTGTCGGATGCATGTCTTTCAGCCTGTAGCCTCCGACATAGCGCTCAATTTCTTTTAAATACTGGTTGATGGGGTGTCCCGTCAGGTAAAGCCCCAACGTTTCACGCTCACCATCTAATACCACCTGCTCCGGCCACGGTTGGCAACTGGCATAGGATTGTTCAATTTGCTCCGGTTCTTCCGCCAGCACGCCAAACATATCGGCCTGACCGATGGCTTCGGCTTTTGCATGCTGATCGGCGGCTTTTAGCGCATCGTTGAGCGAATTCATCAACGCCGCGCGATGCGGACCAAGGCGATCAAACGCCCCAGACATAATTAGCTTTTCCAGCACCCGGCGGTTAAGTTTTTTGATATCCGTGCGCGCACAGAGATCAAACAGCTCACGGAAGTAACCGCCTTCGTTACGCGCCTCAATAATAGCTTCAATTGGTCCTTCACCCACGCCTTTTATCGCGCCGATGCCATAAACAATCTCGCCATCATCATTCACGTGAAAATGGTAAAGCCCGGAGTTGATGTCCGGCGGCAGGATTTTGAGCCCCATACGCCAGCATTCATCTACCAGCCCGACCACTTTCTCAGTGTTATCCATATCGGCGGTCATTACCGCCGCCATAAACTCAGCAGGATAATGCGCCTTCAGCCACAGCGTCTGGTAAGAGACCAGCGCATAGGCTGCGGAGTGCGATTTGTTAAATCCGTAACCGGCGAATTTCTCCACCAGGTCAAAGATTTTCATCGCCAGTTCGCCGTCTACGCCGCGCTTTTTCGCCCCTTCTTCAAAGGTGCCGCGCTGCTTAGCCATCTCTTCCGGCTTTTTCTTACCCATCGCACGACGCAGCATATCCGCGCCGCCAAGGGTGTACCCGGACAACTCCTGGGCAATCTGCATAACCTGTTCCTGATACAGGATAATGCCGTAGGTCGGCTCCAGTACCGGTTTCAGACACTCATGCTGCCATTGTACGTCCGGGTAGGAAATCTCTTCGCGACCATGCTTACGGTCGATAAAGTTATCTACCATCCCCGACTGTAGCGGACCTGGGCGGAACAGAGCCACCAGTGCGATCATGTCTTCGAAGCAGTCAGGCTGCAGACGTTTGATCAGGTCTTTCATACCGCGGGATTCAAGCTGGAAGACCGCCGTGGTCTCCGAGCGTTGCAGCATATCGAAGCTTTTCTTGTCATCCAGCGGGATAGCCGCAATATCCAGCGGTGGCTCACCGTTCTTTTCACGGCGCGCGTTGATCATTTCCAGCGCCCAGTTGATGATGGTGAGCGTACGCAGGCCGAGGAAGTCGAACTTCACAAGACCGGCATATTCCACGTCGTTCTTATCAAACTGAGTAACCGGGTGCAGCCCCTGCTCATCGCAGTACAGCGGCGCAAAATCAGTAATTTTTGTCGGTGCGATAACCACACCACCGGCGTGCTTACCGGCGTTACGCGTGACGCCTTCCAGCTTACGCGCCATATCGATCAGCGCTTTAACCTCTTCATCTGCCTCATAGATTTCCGGCAGTTGGGGTTCGGCTTCAAAGGCTTTTGCCAGCGTCATGCCCGGGTCGGGCGGCACCAGTTTCGAAATACGGTCAACGAAACCGTACGGATGCCCCAGCACGCGGCCCACGTCGCGGATAACCGCTTTTGCAGCCATCGTACCAAAGGTAATAATCTGCGAAACCGCATCACGACCGTACATTTCCGCCACGTGCTCGATAACCTGGTCGCGTTTCTCCATGCAGAAGTCAACGTCGAAGTCGGGCATTGAGACACGTTCCGGGTTAAGGAAACGTTCGAACAGCAGGTCAAATTCCAGCGGATCGAGATCGGTAATTTTCAGCGCATAGGCGACAAGTGAGCCAGCGCCGGAACCACGTCCCGGGCCTACCGGTACGCCGTTATCTTTCGACCACTGGATAAATTCCATAACGATCAGGAAGTAGCCAGGGAATCCCATCTGGTTGATAACTTTAAGTTCAACTTCCAGACGTTCATCGTAAGGCGGGCGCTTCTGCGCACGAACTTCAGGGTCAGGGAACAAAAATTCGAGACGTTCTTCCAGCCCTTCGCGTGATTTCGCTACGAGGAAATCTTCGGTGGTCATATCGCCAGTCGGGAATTGCGGCAGGAAATATTCCCCCAGACGCACCGTCACGTTGCAGCGTTTGGCTATCTCGACGGTGTTTTGCAGTGCTTCCGGAATATCGGAGAACAGCTCGCACATCTCATCTTCGCTGCGCATGTATTGCTGCGGCGAATAGTTACGCGGGCGTTTCGGGTCATCAAGGGTGAACCCGTCGTGGATCGCTACGCGGATTTCATGCGCATCGAAATCTCCGGTTTCCAGGAAGCGGACATCGTTAGTCGCCACCACCGGTAGACCACGCGTTTCGGCTAGCGCTACAGCTGCGTGCAGATAGTTTTCTTCATCTTGCCTGCCGGTGCGAATCAGTTCGAGGAAATAGCAATTGGGAAAATGTTCTTCGTAAAACGCCACGCACTCGTCAACCAGTGCGCTATTGCCGCGCAGCAGGCTGCGTCCGACATCGCCCATGCGACCGCCGGAGAGCAAAATCAAACCTTCTTTTAGCTCAACCAACCAGTCCCGGTCGATAACCGGTCCTTCTGCGCCATAGCCGCGCTGATAGGCTTTCGAAATCAACAACGTCAGGTTCTGATAGCCGGTATTATTTGCGGCCAGCACGGTGAGCTGCGTGAGTTCATCGCCCAACAGCTCACTGCGGACATGAAAATCTGCGCCAACTATCGGCTTGATACCCGCGCCGTGGCCCGCTCCGTAAAACTTCACCAGACCACACAGGTTGGTAAAATCGGTGATCGCCAGCGCAGGCATGCCTAACGCGGCCGCCTTTTTCACCAGCGGCCCGGTTTTCGCCAGCCCATCGATCATGGAGTAGTCGCTGTGCACCCGTAGGTGGACGAAACGTGGTTCAGACATCTTCAGATTCCTTCGACACAAGAATCAGGACGAGAGTCCCAGTGCGCGTTTGACGGGGCCAAAGCTGCGGCGATGGTGCTCAGTCGCACCATGCAGTGCCAATTTTTCCAGATGAAATGCGGTTGGATAGCCTTTGTGCTGTGCAAAACCATACTGTGGAAAAACCGTATCCAGCGCCGCCATTTCAGCGTCACGGGTCACTTTTGCCAGAATCGATGCGGCGCTAATCTCCGCCACGCGGCTATCACCTTTGACCACCGCCATCGACGGTACCGGTAATGCCGGGCAACGATTGCCGTCAATCAGCACGTATTCAGGCGCAATATGCAGACCCGCAACCGCACGCTGCATGGCAAGCATGGTGGCATGCAAAATGTTCAGCTCGTCGATTTCATGCGGTTCCGCCCGACCCAGGCTCCAGCTTAACGCTTTTTCTTTAATTTCATCAAACAGCGCCAGGCGACGTTTTTCTGACAGTTTTTTTGAGTCGTTAAGACCGATAATAGGGCGAGCCGGATCCAGAATGACGGCAGCAGTGACGACTGCGCCAACCAAAGGGCCGCGCCCGACTTCATCCACACCCGCCACTAAATGCGTATGCGGATACACAAATTCAATCATTGCGCTAACTCCAGGACCGCATCCGCCGCCTGCTCATCAGCATTGCAACGGATCTGCTGGTGCAGTTCACGGAATGTGTCGTGCATCGCATGGCTGGTTTTACCATTTGCCAGCAACGGCAACAGCGCTTGCGACAACGCCTGCGGTTCACACTCTTCCTGCAACAGCTCTTTAACCAGTTCTCTTCCCGCCAGCAGGTTAGGTAGCGAAACGTAATCCGTTTTCACCAGGCGCTTCGCCAGCCAAAAGGTGAAGGGTTTCATACGGTAGCCAACCACCATCGGGCATTTTGCCAGCATACATTCCAGCGCGGCGGTACCTGAAGCCAGCAGTGCGGCATCGCTGGCCACCATTGCTTCACGTCCCATACCATTGAGCAGATGTACAGAAAGCTCCGGTGCAACTTCCGCTTTAATGCGTTCAAACTGCTCGCGACGTTTGGCATTCACCAACGGCACCACCACTTCGAGATCCGGATAATGCTGGCGTAATAGCTGCGCCGTTTTCAGAAAATCGGCGCTGAGCATCTCCACTTCTGCACCGCGGCTTCCTGGCAGTAGCGCCAGGCAGTGAGCGTCATGAGGAATGCCCAGAACATCACGTGCCGCATTTTTATCCGGGTCCAACGGCATGGCATCCGCCATGGTATGACCGATAAAGCGGCACGGGACGTTAAATTTGTCATAAAACGCTTTTTCGAAAGGCAGAAAGGCCAGCACCATGTTGGTGGATCTGCCTATTTTGAAAACGCGTTTCTGTCGCCACGCCCAGACGGACGGACTGACATAATGAATGGTTTTAATGCCCTGTTTTTTCAAGTTCCCTTCGAGGGTAATATTGAAATCAGGCGCATCAATGCCGACGAAAACATCCGGCTTTAAGTCGGTGAATCGGCGAGTGAGGTCGGCACGAATATGCAGTAAACGGCGCAGGCGTCCGAGCACTTCAACAATGCCCATGACCGCCAGCTCTTCCATTTCGTACCAGGCTTCACAACCTTCGGCCTGCATCAGCGGACCCGCCACGCCAACAAAGCGCGCATTGGGAACGCGAGCCTTGAGTGCACGGATTAACCCTGCACCAAGAATATCGCCGGAGGTTTCTCCGGCGACGAGGGCAATCGTTAAAGGACGCTGTTCAGTCATTAACGAATCAGGCCACGCGTTGAGCGTTCAAAGAAGTCGCTGAAAGCCTGAACTTCGGGGTACTGTTTCGCCAGTTCCGCGATTTCTGGTTTCACTTCTTCCAGCGTTTTACCGCTACGGTACAACGCTTTGTAGGCGTTACGAATCGCGGTAATCGCTTCGCGGGTGAATCCACGACGCTTCAGACCTTCGATATTGACGCCAAACGGCGTCGCGTGGTTGCCCTGGGCGATAACGTACGGAGGCACGTCCTGGGCTACACCAGAACAGCCGCCAACCATCACATGTGCACCGATGATGCAGAACTGATGCACCGCAGTCATGCCGCCGATGATAACAAAATCATCAAGCGAAACATGTCCGGCAAGCGTGGCATTATTCGCCAGAATACAGCGGTTTCCTACCGTACAATCATGCGCGACGTGCGCATTAATCATCAGTAAGTTATCGCTGCCCACCTTCGTCACTCCACCGCCCTGCACTGTGCCACGATGAATGGTGACGCTTTCGCGGATGCGGTTGCGATCGCCAATTTCCACACGGGTCGGTTCACCAGCATATTTAAGATCCTGGTTAACTTCACCGATGGAGGCAAACTGATAGATCTCGTTATCGCGACCAATTTTTGTATGGCCATTCACGACAACGTGAGACTTCAGTACGGTACCCTCACCAATTTCAACATGGGGTCCAACAATACAAAATGGGCCAATGTGAGCATTGGCACCAATGCTGGCGCCCTCTTCTACAATGGCGGTCGGGTGAATAAAGGCGGATTTATCAATCACGTATCAGGCCTCCCGGCTACGGGCACACATCATCGTTGCTTCGCACACAACTTTACCATCGACCAGCGCAACCCCTTTAAAACGGGTCAGGCCACGGCGCGTTTTCTCGAAAGTCACTTCCATGATCATCTGATCGCCAGGCACGACAGGACGCTTAAAGCGTGCTTCATCAATACCCGCGAAATAATACAGTTCGCCTGGTTCCAGTTTTCCTACGCTTTTAAACGCGAGGATACCGGTAGCCTGTGCCATCGCTTCCAGAATCAATACGCCAGGGAAAATAGGTTTACCCGGGAAGTGGCCCTGAAAGAAAGGCTCGTTAACGGATACATTTTTCACTGCGCGCAGAAAACGACCTTCTTCAAAATCCAGCACGCGGTCAACCAGCAGAAACGGAAAACGGTGCGGCAGAAGTTCTAAAATCTCTTCAATATGCAGAGTATGAGTGTTAGTAGTCAAAATACTCTTCCTGTCAAAATATACTAAAAGGCAATAATAACACGGCCTGTCGCAATCGTATGAATGGGACAGGCCGAAAAGTCAGACATGCAAAAACGGTGCTTTAGTCTTGTTGATTAACCTTGCGCTCAATCGCTTTGAGGCGCTTGCTCATATCATCAATATTCATCACCAGTGCAGCTGTTTTACGCCATACCTTGTTAGGTTGTAGCGGAATGCCTGAGGAGTAGACGCCAGGTTCAGTGATAGGACGCATCACCATACCCATGCCAGTTACCGTAACTTTGTCGCATATTTCCATATGCCCATTGATCACGCTGGCACCGCCAATCATGCAATAACGGCCAATCTTCAGGCTACCCGCCATAATGACGCCACCGGCTACCGCCGTATTGTCGCCAATCACAACGTTATGCGCAATCTGGCACTGGTTATCAATGATAACACCATTACCGATCACAGTATCGTCCAGAGCACCACGGTCAATGGTGGTACAAGCGCCGATCTCGACGCGATCGCCGATAATCACGCGACCAAGCTGGGGGATCTTCACCCAGTTACCACGATCGTTCGCGTAACCAAATCCATCAGATCCAACGACGGTGCTGGACTGGATCAGGCAATTTTCACCGATCTGGATGTCGTGGTAAATCGTCACATTCGCCCACAAGCGTGAACCTGCACCGATTTTGGTATTTTTTCCGACGAAGCAACCTGCACCGATAACCACGTTATCGCCCAGTTCTACGCCAGACTCAATGACCGCATTTGCGCCCACAGAGACATTATTACCCAGCTTCGCCGTTGCATCGATCACTGCACTGGGTGCAATGTTCTGTGCAGGCTGAGGCGTGGTATCTAAAATTTGCGCCATACGTGCATAAGTCAGGTAGGGATTCTTCACTACCAGCGCCGCACTCTTAGCAAAAGGAAGATCGTCCTGCGTCATCACAACGGCAGACGCCTGGCATACGCCTAAATGTTCACGGTATTTAGGATTCACCATGAACGTGATATTGCCAGTTTGCGCAGATTGCATGGACGCTACGCCGGTGATGACGATATCGCCATCACCGTGTAATTCTGCATCCAACTGCTCTGCTAAATCAGCCAGTCGAATTGAAGGCATTACTTATTTAACCTGTTTCAGTACGTCAGCGGTGATGTCTTTTACATCGCTGCTGTTGTATGCAACGGTGTTTGCGTCAACGACCAGATCGATGCTCTGGCTGTTAGCAACAGATTTCACAGCTGTCTGGATACGAGTAACCAGTTTGCCACGTTCTTCGTTGGAACGACGTGCACGATCCTGCTCGAAAGCCTGAGCTTTCTGAGAGAAAGTCTGGCGCTGAGCCATGACGTCTTTTTCCAGCTTGGTACGATCGCTACCTGCTTTCATTGATTGCAGACGCTGCATTTTAGATTGCAGATCGGATTCCATACGCTGCAGTTCGCTGGCTCGGCCTTTGAACTCGTTTTCCAGCGTAGCAGAAACACCCGTCTTCTGTGCAACCTGTTGGAACAGGCTACCCATATTGACGATTGCAATTTTGTCAGCAGCCTGTGCGGACGTTGCCATCGCTAAACCGAGACCTGCAGCTAATAACCACTTTTTCACAATTAACTCCTTACCATCCCATTTGCACCCGAAGGTGCAGTTCTTTGCGTGGCCAGGCGATCCCATGCAAGATCGCCTAAAGTCATCGCTACACTACCACTACATTCCTTTGCGAAGAACAGTTACCAGGTTTTACCAATGTTAAACTGGAACTGTTCCGCTTTGTCTCCATCGTACTTCTTGAACGGCTGGGCGTAGGAGAAAACCAACGGCCCCAATGGGGACATCCATTGTAACGCGATACCTGCAGACATACGGATATTGCTCGGATCACCGTAATCTGGAACCCCAATAGCACGAGTTTGATCGCTATCCTGCCAGTTAGTATCCCAAACGGTACCCATATCCCAGAAGAAGGAGGTACGGACCGAGTTAGCATACTTATCGCTGATAAACGGCGTCGGGGTAATAAATTCCAGGCTGGCTACGGCCATGGCGTTACCACCGACCGCATCGTCTGATTTACAGTACGAACCGTCTTTATTGGTACACTCTTCGTAGCTGTCAGTATCGCCGGCGTAAGCCCCAGGTTTATAGACCGCTTTCGGACCGATGGTATTAGACTGGAAACCACGCACGGTGCTGGAGCCACCCGCATAGAAGTTCTCGTAGAACGGCAACTCTTTGCTGCCTATACCGTCTCCATAACCTACCTTGGTACGACCCAGGACGACCCATTTATGATCGTCATCGATCGGCACATAGGTCGCGGTATCCAACGTCGCTTTATAGTATTCGTTGTCAGAACCCGGAATGGTGACTTTGCCGTTCAGGTTGACGCGCGTACCTTCCGTTGGGAAGTAGCCGCGGTCAAGCTTGTTATATGTCCAACCATAGTTAAAGGTGAAGTCATCCGCAGCAAAGCTGTTGGTATTGGTCTCACCCATTGACTCAAGATAACGATCCATCGCAACCTGCGGCTGCATATTGGACAGTTTGTTATGTACATAACCCAGGCCCGCACGCAACGTGTTGTATTCGTTGACCGGGAAGCCCAGCGTCACGTCTGTACCATAACTTTTGTTGGTATAGTCGGACAGGTCTGCATCATCCGCTTCAAAGTCGTTATAGAAGACGCGGCCACCAAGGCTCACACCATCAACGGTGAAGTACGGGTTAGTGACAGACAACTCAGTATAGGTCTGGTAGTCGTTTTTGGTGCCGTTAATCCCGACAGAATAACCGGTACCTAACCAGTTATCTTGCTGAACGCCAGCCTGGAAGCTCACGCCGCTCTCGGTACCGTAACCGACGCCGAAGTTAAAGCTACCGGTGTTACGCTCTTTGACCTTGTAGACCACATCAACCTGATCCGGGCTGCCCGGAACACGCTGAGTATCGGTATCAACGGTTTCAAAGTAACCCAGACGGTTCAGACGCTCTTTACCCTGGTCGACCAGATCGCTGCCCAACCATGCGCCTTCCATCTGACGCATTTCGCGACGCAGAACGGAGTCTTTAGAAGTGTCGTTACCTTCAAAACGGATCTTACGCACATAGAAACGGTTACCCGCATCCACGTTTACACGTAATTTAACGGTTTTGTCGGCGTCGTTGATTTCAGGCTGCGACTGAACGCGCGGATAGGCATAGCCATAGCGACCCAGAAGCTTCTTGATGTCATCTTCCATTTTGGTCACTT
This sequence comes from Citrobacter sp. Cpo012, assembly GCF_030333015.1. Taxonomy (NCBI): domain Bacteria; kingdom Pseudomonadati; phylum Pseudomonadota; class Gammaproteobacteria; order Enterobacterales; family Enterobacteriaceae; genus Citrobacter; species Citrobacter sp. Cpo012. Next base: position 25,332 of record NZ_JAOWGR010000040.1, read on the forward strand.
TGGTGCCGTTATAGAGTTCACCTGGCTCGATCTTCGTCAGGGTCTCAATTTCGGCGGAGTGCCCGGCCAGGTTACCGCTCACCTGAACCCCAGAAAGCTTGTACTGCTCGCCTTCAGTGATGTTAACGGTGATGTAGATGCCTTTTTTATCCGGCGTCAGGCTGACCTGAGTGGAATCAATATTGAAGCGAGCATAACCGCGATCCAGATAGTAGCTACGCAGGGTTTCAAGGTCGCCCGCCAGCTTCTGTTTCTGGTATTTACGATCGCCCACCACGTTCCACCACGGCACTTCGTCACGCAACTGGAAGTGAGAGATAAGTTCGTCAGTCGAGAAGGCATGGTTGCCGACGATATTGATCTGTTGGATCTTCGCCGAAACACCTTCCTGGAAGACCAGCTTGAGGTCAACGCGGTTACGCGGCAACGGCGTCACCACCGCTTTCACACTGGCGCTGTACTTACCGACGCTATAGTAGAAATCTTCCAGGCCCTTTTCGATATCGGCAAGCGTTGTGCGATCCAGAGACTCGCCAACACGCACGCCAGACGCCTCGAGGTTTTGCTTCAGCATGTCATCTTTCACCGATTTGTTACCGGAGAAAGTGATGCTGGCAATCGTCGGACGTTCTTTTACCTGAACCAGAAGGGTATCACCATCGCGCAGGACGCGGACATCCTCAAAGTTTCCGGTGGCGAACAGAGCACGAATGGTATTACTGATGTCTTCATCATTAACCGTGTCGCCTGTGCGCACCGGCATACTGAGGAGAGCCGCACCAACGGCGACTCGCTGTAGGCCTTCGAAATGAATGTCCTTCACTACGAACCCTTCAGCACCGTATACGGTGGCGCTGCTAAACAGCAGCGACGCTATGAGCAACTTTTTCATCGCCATCGTTATTATGCGTTCTTCCTAACACTCTCTTACAACCGAGAGAAATCATTGAAAAGTGCAAGCCCCATTAACAACACCAGCAAGATAGAGCCAATGCGATAACTAAAGTCTTGAACCCGCTCGGATACCGGACCGCCCTTCAGCTTTTCAATCGCCAGGAACAGCAGATGCCCCCCGTCAAGAACGGGCAACGGAAACAGGTTGATTATCCCTAAGTTCACGCTGATAAGCGCAAGGAACATCAGGTAATAAATAATCCCGAACTCCGCTGACATCCCAGCCCCCTGGGCGATAGAAATCGGCCCACTGAGGTTGTTCAGTTTTACATCACCGGTAATCAATTTTCCCAGCATACTGACCGTCAGCTTCATCAACTGCCACGTTTTATCCGAGGCTTCGAGGATGGCGCTGAATGGCCCATACTGGCGTACAGTCTTATACTCATCAGGCAGAGGAATAACTTTAGGCACCACGCCCGCAAACCCTTCTGCCTTACCGTTAACCTGTTTTGAATCTGGGGTTAACGTTAAAGACAAGGAACTTCCTTGTCTTTCAATATCTAGCGCTAACGGCGTATCCGGATTATCGCGCACCAGCGTCACGAACGTCATCCATTGCGTCAGCGACTGACCATTGACTTTAACGATCCTGTCGCCAGCTTGCAAACCTGCCTTACTTGCAGCGGAGTTAACCTGCACTTCTGACAGTACCGGTTCAATCTGCGGACCACGCGGACGCATGCCCAAACTAGAGACAGGATCCTCTTTGTCTGGCTCAAATGCCCAATGGCGTAAATCCAGCGTTTTGTCCTGTCGCTGGTTACTGCCAAATTGCGCCACGCTGAGGGTCGTATGCTCATCGCCAATTTTGGATACCAGTTGCAATCGCACGGCATCCCAATCAGGGGTTTCGATGCCATCAACCGCTTTTAGTTCCGTACCCGGCTGAATTTGCGCCTGTGCAGCAATCGAGTTGGGTGTTATTTCACCAACAACCGGACGAACGCCAGGGACACCAATGATAAACACCAGCCAATAAGCAAAAATAGCAAAAAGGAAGTTTGCAATCGGACCCGCGGCGATAATGGCAGCACGTTGTCCAACCGTTTTATTGTTGAAGGCGTAATGGCGCAATTCCGGTGCGACCGGTTCAGCGCGCTCATCCAGCATTTTGACGTAACCGCCGAGGGGAATCATGGCGATGACGTATTCCGTACCTGATTTATCGGTACGCCGCCAAAGCGCTTTTCCAAAGCCAATGGAAAAGCGTTCGACGCGGACTCCGCAGCGCCGCGCAACCCAGAAATGACCAAATTCATGCACGGTGATAAGCACACCAAGTGCGATGATGAATGCAGCCAAATTCCAGAGAATACTCAGCATAAGACCATCCGTTAGAGCGTCCTGAACACCAGTAACAACAGGCAGGCAAAGACCGGTACCGCAGCCGTCAGGCTATCAATACGATCCAGAATACCGCCGTGTCCTGGAATTAAGTGACCACTGTCCTTAATACCTGCTTCACGCTTAAACATACTCTCGGTCAGGTCACCCAGCACGGAGGCCAGGGCTGCAACGATGGAGCAAATGAGCAAGGTGACAGGCGCAACTTCAAGATTCGCCCACATGCCATAACCCCATGAGATCACGGCCGCAGTGGCGAGTCCGCCAAAAAAACCCTGCCAGGTTTTTCCAGGAGAAACCTTCGGTGCCAGCTTATGTTTGCCAAACAGCTTACCAAACATATACGCACCAGAGTCCGCTCCCCAAACGAGGATCATGACATACAGCAGCCATAGCGCGCCACTATAATGATTCTCATCATAGTGCCATGCACGTAGCGCCAGCATTCCCCAAAAGAACGGGACAATGGTTAACACGCCGAAAATTATGCGTAATGTTTTGGAATTACGCCAGACCGACGCAGACCCTGGGTAAAACAATACCAGTAACAGCGCTACGACCCACCAGCCCAGCGACGCCCACAGCGATACTTCAACCAGCGGTTGATGGATATCGCGATGGTATTCTGGCAGCAAAAATAGCATCAGTGCCAGCAATAGCCCGCACAAAACCGCCAGCCAGACTCGCTGCGTACGCGTGGTAAAACCGCTTAACTGTCCCCATTCCCAGGCGGCCAACATACAGACGACCAACGTAACAATGGCGAACCCCACCGGCGGCAGCAAAAACAGCGCCGCGATGACAACGGGTATTAAAACAAAAGCAGAAATCAGGCGATACTTCAGCAAAAGCGACCCCCATCAGGCTTTTTCATCACCGGGTTCGGTGCCGCCGAAACGACGCTCACGATTAGCAAAGGCATGCAGCGCACCTTCAAAGTCTTGTTCATCGAAATCGGGCCAGAGAACATCGGTAAAGTAAAGTTCGGCATAGGCAATTTGCCACAACAGAAAATTACTAATTCGGTGCTCTCCCCCAGTCCTTATCACTAAATCCACAGGAGCCAGCTCATGCATACAAATTTGCTGCCCAAGCATCTCTTCATCGATTTGCTCAGGATGCAGCACACCGTCCTGCACCTGTTGCGCCAGTTGCCTGACTCCCTGGACAATATCCCACCGTCCACCGTAATTCGCTGCAATATTCAGCGTCAACCCGGTATTCTGGGCGGTAATCGCTTCTGATTTGCGAATTCGTTCTTGCAAACGTGAGTTAAATCGACTGATATCCCCGATAATACGCAGGCGTACGTTATGGCGATGCAGGTTTTTCACTTCGCTATCAAGTGCCCACACAAACAGTTCCATTAACGCGCTCACTTCCTGCGCAGGTCGGTTCCAGTTCTCACTGCTAAAGGCATACAGCGTTAACGCATCAATACCGTTATTGGCAGCAAAAGAGACAGCCCGGCGGACGGATTTTGCTCCAGCCTTATGCCCAAAGGCGCGAATCTTCCCTTGCTTTTTCGCCCAGCGGCCATTGCCATCCATGATAATTGCGACATGGCGACAACCATGTGCTGGCAAATTTTCGCTTAATGGTTTAGTTGCAGACAACATAACGCGTTATTAGTCCCTGAAAGGATTTACGGTACTCAGGAATACTGAAGCCTATCCACAAAAAAGCCGTGTCAAACCACGGCTTACCCGACCGAAAAAAAGCAAATACCCGCGATCGGGTGGCGCAGACTATATCACTGAAGCCCAACGCTAACAAATAGCACGATTCTCCGTAGAGGGATTATCATCAGCTTGAGAGTCGCATCACTTCTTTTCTGGCGACTTCCCGCGCGATGGCATCGACCTTCAACACGTCGTCAACACTCTGTGGTTCCTGCAAATCCATCTTATCCAGTACAGATAAATTGAGATCGGCAATATCGGTAAATCGGATCTGCTGCGCCAGGAATGCGGCAACGGTAATTTCATTCGCGGCATTGAGTGCGGTCGTCGCCGCCTGACCTTGCTCAAACGCGTCCATCGCCAGTTTCAGGCACGGATAACGCTGGTAATCAGGTGCGGAAAACGTCAACGCACTGAGTTTGCAAAAGTCGACAGGCTTAACACCGGACGTCACACGTTCTGGCCATGCCATCGTATGGGCAATAGGTGTACGCATATCAGGTTCACCCAACTGCGCCAGAACACTACCATCCTGATAACGGACCATCGAATGAATAACCGACTGCGGATGAATCAGCACTTCCATCTGGCTTGCACTGGCATTAAATAACCAACGCGCTTCAATGTATTCCAGACCTTTGTTCATCATGGTGGCGGAATCGACAGAGATTTTTCGTCCCATCGACCAATTCGGATGACGGCATGCCTGATCGGGGGTCATAGAGACCAGATCGCGCAATGGCGTTTCACGGAATGGGCCACCAGACCCGGTAAGCAGAACTGACATGACGCCGTTTTGCTCAAGGTCAGCGTATCCCAGATTGTGTTGGATAGGTTGCGGTAAACTCTGAAAAATCGCGTTATGCTCGCTATCTACCGGCAAAAGCTGCGCTTTGTGGCGTTTCACGTCGTCCATAAACAGACGACCGCAGGTCACCAGAGATTCTTTATTCGCCAGCAAAATGCTTTTGCTCGCACGAATTGCCGCCAGCGTCGGCAGCAAACCCGCTGCGCCGACAATCGCCGCCATGACCTGATCAACATCATCCAGCGCAGCCATATCACAGGCAGCCTGCTGCCCGCTCATCACCTCGGTACGGCTACCCTGTGCCAAAAGAGCAGCTTTTACCTGTGCCGCGCTTTTTTCATCATCCATTACCGCATAGCGAGGCGCAAACTCCAGGCATTGCTCTACCATACGGGCAACATTTTTACCCGCCACCAACGCAGCAACACGAAATTTTTCCGGGTTATGGCGTACTACATCCAGCGTACTGCAACCAATGGAACCGGTTGATCCCAGGATGGTTAATTGCTTCATCGGACATCCAGAAGAATTTTACTCGCCATACTTCAAGTTGCATGTACGTTGGCTTTACTCGGCCTTTGGCGTCACCGCCTTCCTGCAACTTGAATTATTTAGAGTATGTAGACAGAAAAAAGCAAAACGCCGCCATCCAGCCTTCTCAGGCCTTCTAAGCGGCGTTTTTAGCGTACAGGCGAATCAGAACTGCATCAGTTCTGCTTCTTTCTCTGCCAGCGCCGCATCAACTTTCTTGATTGCTGCGTCAGTCAGTTTCTGTACGTCGTCCTGAGAACGGCGATCGTCATCTTCGCTGATCTCTTTTTCTTTCAACAACGCTTTCACTTTGTCGTTTGCATCGCGGCGTACGTTACGTACCGCAACACGCGCGCCTTCAGCTTCACCACGTACGATCTTGGTCAGATCTTTACGACGTTCTTCGGTCAGCGGCGGCAGCGGAACGCGGATGTCAGAGCCCGCAGAGCTTGGATTCAGACCGAGGTCGGAAGCCATGATTGCTTTCTCAACGGCTGGACCCATAGAACGGTCAAATACGTTGATTTTCAGGGTACGGGAATCTTCAACCGTTACGCTTGCCAGCTGGCGCAGCGGAGTCGGCGTGCCGTAATATTCCACGACAATACCATCCAGCAGGCTAGGAGAAGCACGACCCGTGCGAATTTTGCTGATTTGGTTTTTGAACGCTTCGACGCATTTGTCCATGCGTACTTCAGCATCTTTTCTGATATCGTTGATCACGTTACGAATCCTTGAAAGCTTGTTTCAGTCAGACCATACCCGCCACGCAAGATGTGACAAGTATAGTCTTGATTAATTTTGAGGGACGTATCCCGCGACATTAAAGCGGAATATTACCTGCATTTAGCCGCAACGGGAATTATTCCGTGATTAACGTGCCTTCTTTTTCACCCATAACAACACGGCGCAGTGCACCTGGTTTGTTCATGTTAAAGACACGAATCGGTAATTTGTGGTCACGAGCCAGCGTGAACGCGGCAAGATCCATTACTTTCAGCTCTTTATCCAGTACTTCAGTGTAGGTCAACTGTTCGTACATGGTCGCCGTTGGATCTTTAGCCGGGTCGGCAGTAAATACGCCATCGACTTTGGTGGCTTTCAGAACCACATCCGCTTCAATTTCAATACCGCGCAGGCAGGCTGCAGAATCGGTGGTGAAGAACGGATTGCCGGTACCCGCAGACAAAATAACAACGCGGTTGTTACGCAGCAGGCTGATAGCTTCGGCCCAGCTGTAGTTATCACACACGCCGTTCAGAGGAATTGCGGACATCAAGCGAGCGTTCACATAGGCGCGGTGAAGCGCATCGCGCATCGCCAGACCGTTCATTACGGTGGCTAACATGCCCATGTGGTCGCCCACAACGCGGTTCATCCCCGCTTTCGCCAGACCAGCGCCACGGAACAGGTTACCACCACCAATCACTACGCCAACCTGAATACCCAGCTCAACCAGCTCTTTGATTTCCTGAGCCATGCGGTCGAGGATGCTTGCATCAATACCGAAGCCTTCTGAACCTTGCAGAGCTTCGCCACTTAACTTAAGCAGAATACGTTTGTAGACGGGTTTTGCATTGGTAGCCATGTTTCTTTCCTGAGACTGTCAACGAATGAGATGAGTTAATTCCGGCGACATTGTATGTCGCTTTTCAGCATGACCACTATAGCGGTTCGCTGAATTTACAAGCCAGACACAAAAAGAAGCCGCCCTCAGGCGGCTCCTTTAAAAATTAAGACTGCTTGGACATCGCAGCAACTTCTGCTGCAAAGTCAGTCTCAACTTTCTCGATGCCTTCACCCACTTCAAAGCGGATGAAACCAGTTACGTCAGCGTTATGCTCTTTCAGCAGCTGACCAACAGATTTGCTCGGTTCCATGACGAAAGGCTGACCGGTCAGAGAAACTTCGCCGGTGAATTTCTTCATGCGGCCTTCAACCATTTTCTCTGCGATTTCTTTCGGCTTGCCAGACTGCATAGCGATGTCCAGCTGAACCTGGTATTCTTTTTCTACCACTTCAGCGGAAACGTCTTCCGGCTTAACGAATTCTGGTTTGCTTGCAGCAACGTGCATTGCCAGCTGTTTAACCAGTTCTTCGTCAGCGCCAGTTGCAGCAACCAGAACACCGATACGAGCACCGTGCTGGTAGTTACCCAGAACTTCGCCTTCCAGGGAAGCAACGCGACGGATGTTGATGTTCTCACCGATTTTAGCAACCAGAGCAACACGTTCTTCTTCGAACTGTGCTTTCAGAACTTCAACATCAGTGATTTTGCCAGCAACGGCAGCGTCCAGTACTTTGTCAGCAAATGCCTGGAAACCAGCATCTTTAGCAACGAAGTCAGTCTGGCAGTTAACTTCCAGAATGAAAGCGATGTTGCCGTCGATTTTGGTTTTGATTACGCCGTCAGCAGCAACGTTGCCTGCTTTTTTCGCCGCTTTGATTGCACCGGACTTACGCATGTTTTCGATTGCCAGCTCGATGTCGCCATTAGCTTCAGTCAGTGCTTTTTTGCAATCCATCATGCCTGCGCCAGTACGCTCACGCAGCTCTTTTACCAGGGATGCGGTAATTTCAGCCATTCTAAAATCCTCGGAAGATTTGATCTGCCCGGCATGAAACCGCACAGATTTAAAAGTGAAAAAGGGGGCCATATACAGGCCCCCTAACCAAACGTGATACTACCTGGTCTATAAGGGCTCTAACGAGCGTGCCTTATTATTCAGCTTCTACGAAGCTTTCTTCCGCCTGGGAAGCCAGATCCTGAGAACGGCCTTCACGAACGGTAGTAGCTACAGCGCCCAGGTACAGGGTCACAGCACGGATTGCGTCGTCGTTACCCGGGATAACGAAGTCAACACCGTCCGGATCAGAGTTGGTATCAACGATAGCAAATACTGGGATACCCAGGTTGTTTGCTTCTTTGATAGCAATGTGCTCGTGGTCAGCATCGATTACGAACAGAGCGTCCGGCAGACCGCCCATGTCTTTGATACCGCCCAGGCTGTTTTCCAGTTTCTCAAGCTCACGAGTACGCATCAGCGCTTCTTTCTTGGTCAGCTTTTCGAAAGTACCGTCCTGAGACTGAGTTTCCAGATCTTTCAGACGTTTGATGGACTGACGAACGGTTTTCCAGTTAGTCAGCATACCGCCCAGCCAGCGATGGTTCACGAAGAACTGGTCGCAGCTGTTAGCAGCTTCTTTCACCGCTTCGCTTGCAGCGCGTTTAGTACCAACGAAAAGGATTTTACCTTTACGAGCAGAGATCTTGTTCAGTTCAGCCAGAGCTTCGTTGAACATCGGTACAGTTTTCTCAAGGTTGATGATGTGAACTTTGTTACGCGCACCGAAGATGAACGGCTTCATTTTCGGGTTCCAGTAACGGGTCTGGTGACCGAAGTGAACACCAGCCTTGAGCATGTCGCGCATGGAAACAGTTGCCATGATTAAAACCTCTATATATAAAAGTTGGGGTTAAGCCTCCACGCATCCCATATTACCGACCCCAAAGGGCACCCCGGAATATGTGCCGATACGTGTGTGTTGTTACACAAAGTGAGATTTGTCGCTCCCGTCCATCGTGTGTAGTCTTCGAATGGATCGGAAGTCCGGCGCGCTTTATACCACAAATACGCCACCGACACCAATAATTGTTGGCGGTCTGTGCTGAATGAACGATGAATTTCGTGTTACAGGAAGGCGGCAAATTTTTGAATCCCCGGGAGCTTACAACCAGTAAGTGACTGGGGTGAAAAAATGTAGCCAACGCATCTGTGGCACGAAAGGCGAAGTTCAGAATGATTCTCAATTTGGCAGGGTACACCCCAGACTGATACCATTGGCAGCACTTAAACAATTATTGCCGATATCATCGGCACTGATGGACAGAATTTATGGCTATCTCAATCAAGACCCCTGAAGAAATCGAAAAAATGCGCGTCGCTGGCCGCCTGGCCGCTGATGTACTGGAAATGATCGCGCCGTTTGTTAAACCGGGCGTCAGCACCGGCGAGCTGGATCGCCTCTGTAATGACTACATCGTGAATGAGCAGCAGGCTATTTCCGCCTGCCTGGGCTATCACGGCTATCCGAAATCCGTATGTATCTCTATTAATGAAGTCGTGTGCCACGGGATCCCGGACGACGCCAAACTTCTGAAAGACGGCGACATCGTCAACATCGACGTAACCGTGATTAAAGACGAGTACCACGGCGATACCTCCAAGATGTTTATCGTCGGCAAACCTACTATTCTGGGCGAGCGTCTGTGCCGCGTCACACAGGAAAGCCTGTACCTGGCGCTGCGAATGGTAAAACCGGGCATTCGCCTGCGCACGCTGGGCGCTGCGATTCAGAAATACGCGGAAGGCGAAGGTTTCTCTGTTGTTCGTGAATACTGCGGTCACGGTATCGGTCGCGGCTTCCATGAAGAGCCACAGGTTCTGCACTACGATGCAGACGACGGTGGTGTGGTACTGCAGCCGGGCATGACGTTCACCATAGAACCGATGCTGAATGCCGGTGATTACCGCATCCGCACCATGAAAGACGGCTGGACGGTGAAAACCAAAGACCGGAGCTTGTCTGCACAGTACGAGCATACTATTGTAGTGACGGAAAACGGCTGTGAAATTCTGACGTTACGCAAGGATGACACCATCCCGGCGATCATCACACACGGCGAATAATGTTTTGCCTGATGGCGATGCATTCGCATCTTATCAGGCCTACAAATTGTACTACTTAGTAGGCCGGATAAGGCGTTCACGCCATCATCCGGCTTTTTAATGGGTGGCGCATAATGAATACTCTTCCTGAACAGCACGCAAATACTGCCCTCCCCACCCTGCCTGGCCAACCGCAAAACCCAGGGACATGGCCACAGCAAGATCTCAACTGCTCCGGCATTAAAGCGCATATCGACACCTTCCAGAACTGGTTAGGCGAAGCGTTTGACAGTGGAATTTCCGCAGAACAGCTCATTGAGGCCCGCACCGAATTTATTGACCAACTGCTACAGCGTTTGTGGATAGAAGCTGGGTTCGGGCAAATAGCCGATCTGGCGCTGGTTGCCGTTGGTGGCTACGGACGAGGCGAATTGCACCCGCTTTCCGATATTGACCTGCTGATCCTGAGTCGTAAAAAGCTGCCTGATGCGCAGGCCGAGAAAGTCGGTGAGCTGTTAACGCTGCTATGGGACGTGAGGCTGGAGGTTGGGCATAGCGTGCGTACGCTGGAAGAGTGTCTGCTGGAAGGATTGTCAGATTTAACCGTCGCCACCAACCTGATTGAAACACGCTTGCTGATCGGCGATGTGGCGCTGTTTCTGGAGCTGCAAAAGCATATTTTTAGCGAAGGTTTCTGGCCTTCCGACAAGTTTTACGCCGCTAAAGTGGAAGAGCAGAATCAGCGCCACCAGCGCTATCACGGCACCAGCTACAACCTGGAGCCGGACATCAAAAGCAGTCCCGGCGGCCTGCGCGATATCCATACCCTGCAATGGGTGGCGCGTCGCCATTTTGGCGCCACCTCACTGGACGAAATGGTCGGCTTCGGCTTTTTGACACTGGCTGAACGCGCCGAGCTGAATGAATGTTTGCATATCCTGTGGCGGATTCGCTTCGCCCTGCATCTGGTCGTTAGTCGTTACGACAACCGCCTGCTGTTTGACCGCCAGCTCAGCGTGGCGCAAAGGCTAAACTACGGCGGCGAAGGCAACGAGCCTATCGAGCGGATGATGAAAGACTATTTCCGCGTCACCCGACGGGTCAGCGAACTGAATCACATGCTGTTGCAACTGTTCGACGAGGCGATCCTCGCCATGCCCGCCGATGAAAAACCGCGCCCGATTGATGACGACTTCCAACTGCGCGGCACGTTGATCGATCTGCGCAACGACGATCTGTTTATCCGCAAACCAGAAGCGATACTGCGGATGTTTTACATCATGGTGCGTAACAGCGCGATCAGCGGGATTTACTCCACCACGCTGCGCCATTTGCGTCATGCCCGCCGTCATTTAACGCAGCCGCTGTGCTACATCCCGGAAGCGCGATCGCTGTTTCTCAGTATGTTACGCCATCCGGGTGCGGTGAGCCGCGGTCTGCTGCCGATGCATCGCCATAGCGTGTTGTGGGCCTATATGCCGCAATGGTCGCATATAGTCGGCCAAATGCAGTTTGACCTGTTTCATGCCTATACGGTGGATGAACACACCATCCGCGTAATGCTCAAGCTGGAAAGTTTTGCTAACGAAGAGACCCGTCAGCGCCATCCGCTGTGTGTGGATCTATGGCCGCGTCTGCGACAGCCGGAGTTGATTCTGATTGCCGCGCTGTTCCACGATATCGCCAAAGGTCGCGGCGGCGATCACTCGGTGCTCGGCGCTCAGGACGTGCTCAAGTTCGCCGAACTGCACGGCCTGAATTCCCGCGAAACGCAGTTGATCGTGTGGCTGGTGCGCCAGCATTTGCTGATGTCGGTGACCGCTCAGCGCCGCGATATTCAGGATCCCGAAGTAATTAAGCAATTCGCCGAAGAGGTACAAACGGAACACCGTCTGCGCTTTTTGGTGTGTCTGACCGTCGCGGATATTTGCGCCACCAACGAAACGCTGTGGAATAGCTGGAAGCAAAGCCTGCTACGCGAGCTGTACTTCGCAACGGAAAAACAACTCCGTCGTGGCATGCAAAATACGCCGGATATGCGCGAGCGCGTACGCCACCATCAGCTTCAGGCATTGGCGCTACTGCGAATGGACAACATTGATGAAGAAGCGTTGCACCACATCTGGTCACGCTGTCGCGCCAACTACTTCGTGCGTCACAGCCCAAATCAGCTGGCCTGGCATGCGCGCCATCTGCTGCAACACGATCTCAGCAAGCCGCTGATCCTGCTCAGCCCACAGGCCACGCGCGGCGGGACAGAAATTTTCATCTGGAGCCCTGACCGCCCTTACCTGTTTGCCGCCGTCTGCGCTGAACTGGACAGGCGTAATCTTAGCGTCCACGATGCGCAGATTTTCACTACCCGCGATGGGATGGCGATGGATACGTTCATCGTGCTGGAACCGGACGGCAGCCCGCTGTCTTCAGACCGACATGAAGCGATCCGTTTTGGACTGGAACAGGCCATCACGCAGCGCAGTTGGCAGCCACCGCAACCGCGTCGCCAACCGGCAAAATTACGCCACTTTACCGTCGATACTGAAGTTACCTTTTTGCCGACCCATACCGACCGAAAATCATTCCTGGAGCTTATCGCTCTCGACCAGCCCGGCCTGCTGGCGCGGGTCGGGCAGATTTTTGCCGATCTGGGAATTTCGCTGCATGGCGCCCGAATTACAACCATTGGCGAGCGAGTAGAAGATTTATTCATAATCGCCACCGCCGACCGGCGCGCCCTTAATAATGAGCTGCAGCAGGAAGTGCATCAACGGTTGACAGAGGCCCTCAATCCAAACGATAAAGGGTGATGTTTTTATTTATTATGGAAAGAGTTTAACAATGCAGCAGTTACAGAACGTTATTGAGTCCGCTTTCGAGCGCCGTGCCGACATTACTCCGGCAAATGTAGATACCGTAACCCGCGAAGCGGTGAATCAGGTTATTTCTTTACTGGATTCCGGTGCACTGCGCGTCGCAGAGAAGATTGAGGGTCAGTGGGTCACACATCAGTGGCTGAAAAAGGCGGTCCTGCTCTCTTTCCGTATTAACGATAATCAGGTCATCGAAGGTGCGGAAAGCCGTTACTTCGATAAAGTACCGATGAAATTCGCCAACTACGACGAAGCGCGCTTCCAGAAGGAAGGTTTCCGCGTGGTTCCGCCTGCGGCCGTGCGTCAGGGTGCGTTTATCGCCCGTAACACCGTGCTGATGCCATCTTACGTAAACATCGGCGCTTATGTTGATGAAGGTACGATGGTTGATACCTGGGCGACAGTCGGTTCCTGTGCGCAAATCGGTAAAAACGTACACCTGTCCGGCGGCGTTGGCATCGGCGGCGTACTGGAGCCGTTGCAGGCTAACCCAACCATCATCGAAGACAACTGCTTCATCGGCGCACGCTCTGAAGTGGTTGAAGGCGTGATCGTCGAAGAAGGTTCTGTTATCTCCATGGGCGTGTACATCGGTCAGAGCACCCGTATTTACGATCGCGAAACTGGCGAAGTGCATTACGGTCGCGTTCCGGCAGGCTCCGTGGTCGTCTCCGGCAACCTGCCGTCGAAAGATGGTAAATACAGCCTGTACTGCGCGGTGATTGTGAAGAAAGTCGATGCCAAAACGCGTGGCAAAGTGGGAATCAACGAACTGTTGCGCACTATCGACTAACAGCGATTTGAAAAAGCGGGCTTAGCCCGCTTTTTTTACATCTGCGAGTGGCATAAACAAGGCTTTTCGTTAATTATTCAATGGTTATAGTGAGCTTAAGGGTACCGCTATGTATGACAATCTGAAAAGTCTGGGCATTACTAATCCTGAAGAGATCGATCGTTACAGCCTGCGGCAAGAAGCCAACAACGATATCCTGAAAATCTATTTCCAAAAGGATAAAGGCGAGTTTTTTGCCAAGAGCGTGAAGTTCAAATATCCCCGTCAGCGCAAAACGGTGGTAGCTGATGGCATCGGCCAGGGTTACAAAGAAGTGCAGGAGATCAGTCCCAACCTGCGCTATGTGATCGATGAACTGGATCAGATCTGCCAGCGCGATCGCAGCGAAGTCGATCTTAAACGCAAGATCCTTGATGATTTACGTCATCTCGAAAGCGTCGTGACCAACAAGATCAGCGAAATTGAAGCCGATCTGGAAAAACTGACGCGTAAATAACCGCGCGTGAATGTATTCGTAAGCCGGGTAAGGCGAAGCCGCCACCCGGCATTTTGCCTGATAAGCGTAGCGCCATCAGGCAATTAATCAATGCTGTTCATCCAGTTGTAACGCCACATACAGCAGCAGTCTGTCGTCAAAATTCCCCAGATCCAGCCCGGTCAGTTCTGAAATACGATTCAGGCGATATTCCAGCGTATTGCGGTGAATAAACAGTGCCTTTGAGGTGGCCAGCGGCTGGACGTTATGACGAAACCATGCCGCCAATGTCCGACGCAGCAACCCATTGTTATCCATCGCTTTCAGCCTCACCAACGGACGCGCCAGTTCATTGGCCTGCCAGCCACCGCGCAGGCTGTCCAGCAGCACTGGCAACATCAAATCCTGATAGAAATAGCTACGGCTTTCCGGCATCCGCTGTTTACCGACCATCATGGTGGTGCGCGCCGTACGATACGAACGGGCAATGCTACCAGGCCCGGTAAAATAGTTGCCCAGCGACACGCGAAAACGCAGCTGTCCGTTCTCTTTCATGCGGGCAATAAGCTGCTCAACCCGCTTACGATGATCTTCAGCGTCCCAGCGGCCAAACTGATTGAGCGCCGGTTTCAGCACCACCATCTCGGTCAGAGAGACAATCGCAATCAGATTATTACGTTCGGGCGTGGTCAACGCATTCTGCAATTGCTGTAACTCCGCCATCGCACTGTCAACGCCAAGCTGGCCACTATCGACCTCCAACACCGCCACCACGCGTGGCTGGTTCAAATCAATGCCTAAACGCTGGGCCCATTCCATCAGCGCTGGCGTATTCTCTTCCGCCTGAATCAGGTTCATCACCAGCTCTTCACGCAGACGGCTATCCTGCGCTAACAGATGCATCAAGCGCGACTGTTCCAGCATCATTTCGGCGGTCATACATACTAACTCGCCGTATTTGCGCAGATGCTCCGGCTCGCCGGTAAGGCCGATAACGCCAACGATTTCGCCTTCCAGACGTAGAGGCAGGTTTATCCCCTGTCGTACACCGTGCAAGTGACGTGCAACCGCATCGTCGATATCGACCACCCGACCCTGCGAAAGCACCAGCAGCGCGCCTTCGTGCAATTCACCAATACGTTCGCGATCGCCGCTGCCGATTATCCGCCCACGGGCATCCATTACGTTGATATTGGTATCAATGATGCGCATGGTACGCGCCACGATATCCTGCGCCATTTTGGTATCAAGATGCCAACCAGCCATAAACCCCTCCTGTGAGCAGAGCTCAAGCATAGGGAAGATAATAAGCGGCGACATTGTGCAAATGCACAAAGCGAAAGGGAGAAGTATGGAGTTGTGGGAAGTATCACAAAAAGAAACCCCTTCCTGTGCAGGAAGGGGTTGAGGGAGATTACTGCATCAACAGATAGATGGAGCTGTCACCGCGCTGAATGTTCAGCGCCAGTACAGCCGGTTTGCTGTCGAGGATTTTGCGCAGTTCAGCGATGTTTTTCACCGGCTGCTGGTTCGCGCCGATAATCACATCCCCTTTCTTCAGGCCAATCTGTGCAGCCGGAGAATTCGGTTTCACGTCGCTTACCACGACACCTTTGTCCTGGCCTTTGTTGCTCATATCGGCACCTTCGATGCCTTTAAAGATAGAGCTGGAGTCAACCTGAGTCTGGCTGCTCTGCTGCAATTCCAGGTTCACGGTGACCGGCTTACCGTCACGCAACAGACCCAGGGTGATTTTGCTGCCAACCGGCATCGTACCGACCTGCGCACGCAGGGCGGCGAAGCTGCTGATAGGTTTGCCGTTCAGGGAGGTAATCACATCCCCGGCTTTAATCCCCGCTTTCGCTGCGGAAGAGTTCGGCATCACTTGGCTGACGAATGCGCCACGCTGGGCGTCAACTTTCATCGCTTTCGCCAGCTCAGAGCTCAGCTCGGTACCCATAATGCCCAGCTCACCGCGTTTAACCTGGCCAAACTCAACCATCTGCGAGGTCAGGTTTTTCACCATGTTGCTTGGGATCGCAAAACCGATACCGATGTTACCGCCGTCCGGTGCGAGGATCGCGGTGTTAATACCGATCAGCTCACCGTTCAGGTTGACCAGCGCACCACCGGAGTTACCCCGGTTGATCGCAGCATCCGTCTGAATAAAGTTTTCGTAGTTCTCCGCGTTCAGGCCACTACGTCCCAGCGCAGAAACAATACCGGAAGTCACCGTTTCACCAAGGCCAAACGGGTTACCAATTGCCACGGTGTAATCACCCACTCGCAGCGCATCGGAATCTGCCAGCTTAATCGCCGTCAGGTTTTTCGGATCCTGAATTTGGATCAGCGCGATATCGGAGCGCGGATCTTTACCCACGATCTTCGCGTCAAATTTACGACCATCGCTCAACTGAACTTTAATCACCGTGGCGTTATCTACCACGTGGTTATTGGTCACGACATACCCTTTCGCGGCATCAATAATTACGCCGGAACCGAGTGCCATAAATTTCTGCTGCTGGCCGCCGCCATTGTCAGCGCCCGGTGCGCCGCCCTGGCAGAACGGTGAACTCTGGAACGGAGAACCGTCCTGGCAGAACGGTGAATTATCACCGAAGAACTGCTGGAAATTACGCGGCATGCGCGGCGTATTTACCGTCGTGCTCCCCTCGACGTTAATACTTACCACCGATGGCATCACTTTTTCGAGCATCGGGGCCAGGCTTGGCATCTGTTGGGCGGTCATTGCTGAAGACGACGTCTCAGCCGCTGTAGCAGACAGGGGGGACAACGCCAAACCTAAACTCAGAGCCAGTGCACTCATTGCTAATGTGGTTTTTTTCATGTGTTTCGTTCTCGATTAACAGGTAACGCAAAATTGCTGTATACGTCAGAGTCGTTTTATAGCGCTAAGTTCCAGAATTAAGTTTAAGGAAAAAGTAAAATTTTATTGTCCGTCTTTACAAATGAGTATTTATTGTTCTACGGCCATCAAGCGACGATATTCATCCCAGGCATACAAATCTGTCATTCCGCTGATATAATCCTGAATCAGCCGACAGCGATAATAATATTCCAGAACCGAATACTCGGCGCACCCCGTCGATATTTTACTAACCGCCTCAACATACGCAAGACGATGGCGGGTAGACAACTTCTGAAATAAACGGGACTCGATAGGAAAACGTTTTACTCTTTCATTGTCGACCAGTTCAGAAAAATCTGACTGAGACATTTTTAATAACGGCTGATAGATCTCCAGCAACCCGCTGATCACCCGATAGCCCTGTAGTTCCAGTTGTTCAACATCCGGATGGCTAAACACATGTTTTACCGCCACATTTTTATAAACACCCAGTAACTGGCTGAAGCTACTTGCATCTTCTAGCAGCGCATGATTAAAGCTGCCTTCATAAATCTGCGGCAAATTATCAATAAACCGCTGGGCCGCATATGGCACCAGTTTATTCAGCGTATTGACGCGTAAATACATAAAGAACTGATCTTCGGTACTCCGGCTTAATGTATTTGAACGTGACTTCTCCCAGGCGTTCTCAACAACCTGGCTAAACAGGGAACCTTTTTCATGCTGCCCCCACGCCTCATACAGGTGGTGATAAAGTTGCTCGACGCTAAAGATTCTTTTCTCAACGGCATCTTCCAGATCCGCCACGCAATAAGAGATATCATCGGCAGCTTCCATAATCCAGGTTAATGGAAAGCGACTGTAAGGCGCTAATGATAATTCTTTACGCAACCGCTCAATATACGGTTCTTCAGAAAGGTAATAACCCGGCTTCTTCATTAAATAATTGTGTGTTTCGGGTGCACTGCCGCGCCACCACGCTGGACGGGTATATTTTAAAATACCGCCAACCTGCGCCCAGGTAAGGTTCATACGCATCAACGTATGCACAAGGCGAATACCCTGCGCATTGCCTTCAAAATGGCACAGGTCCTGGCGTACCTTACGGCGAATATCATTCAGCGACTCCTCGCCTTCACGCAACCGTAATGCCGCCACCTGGCAACGGTCATCACTTAGGGGCTGACTTTCTGCGTCTGCGGGATACAGCCGCTGGCGGAACCAGTCATTAATCGCCGCTTCCCCAAAATGGCCAAACGGCGGATTACCAATGTCATGCATCAGGCAGGACATTTCGACAATACTCTCAAATGGCCCTGTCAGTTCATCCAGGCCATACAGCTCCAGCAGCTTTAGTTCTTTCAGTCGGCTGAGGATCTCTTTCGCGATATAGCGCCCAACCTGCTGAACTTCCATCGAGTGCGTCAAGCGCGTGCGTACTGCCGCATTACGCTCCAGCGGAAAGACCTGCGTTTTTTGTTGCAGTCGGCGAATGGCCGGTGAATTGATAATACGTCCGCGATCGCTTTCGAAAATACGCAGGATCTCATGCTCAGTCTTCACGCCCTGCGGCGAACGGTAACGACGATGCCAGTTTATTTTTTTTCGGAAATCGATCTGTGCCATGTCCTCTCCCGCCTGAGAAATGCGCTACCCCTTAAGCGCATGATAGACTATGCCCTCAAATCTGGCTTATCGCGAGTAAATCTATGAAAATCGGCATCATTGGTGCAATGGAAGAAGAAGTTACGCTGCTGCGTGACAAAATCGAAAACCGTCAGACCATCGCGCTCGGCGGTTGTGAAATTTACACCGGACAACTGAACGGTACAGAGGTTGCGCTGCTGAAATCGGGTATCGGTAAAGTGGCTGCGGCACTGGGCGCTACGCTGCTGCTTGAACGCTGCAAGCCGGACGCCATCATTAATACCGGTTCTGCGGGTGGCCTGGCCTCTACGCTGAAAGTCGGGGATATCGTAGTTTCTGACGAAGCGCGCTATCACGACGCCGACGTCACTGCCTTTGGCTATGAATTTGGTCAGCTACCGGGATGCCCGGCTGGTTTTAAAGCCGATCCTGCGTTGATTGCTGCCGCAGAGTCTTGCATCGCCGAACTCAATCTGAACGCCGTTCGCGGACTTATCGTCAGCGGCGACGCATTCATTAACGGTTCCGTGGGGCTGGCTAAAATTAAGCATAACTTCCCACAGGCGATTGCCGTTGAGATGGAAGCGACCGCAATTGCGCACGTTTGCCACAACTTTAACGTGCCATTTGTCGTGGTTCGCGCTATCTCTGACGTTGCCGATCAGCAGTCCCATCTCAGCTTTGACGAATTCCTGGTGGTTGCCGCGAAGCAGTCAAGCCTGATGGTTGAAACGCTGGTACAGAAACTGGCGCATGGCTAAATTACTCTCCAGGGCGCTGGTCGCCCTGCTTTTCACTCTCCCGGCGTTCCTTTACGCCGCGCCGCGTGTTGTGACGCTTTCTCCTGCCAATACTGAACTCGCTTTTGCCGCTGGCATTACCCCCGTTGGCGTCAGCAGCTATTCAAACTACCCGCCAGAAGCCAAAAATATTGAGGAAGTCTCAACCTGGCAAGGGATGAATCTTGAACGTATTGTGGCGCTGAAACCTGATTTGGTTGTCGCCTGGCGCGGGGGAAATGCTGAGCGGCAGGTGAATCAACTAACCTCTCTGGGTATTAAGGTCATCTGGGTGGACGCCGTTACCATTGAGCAGGTTGCCGATGCGCTACGCCAATTAGCGGCATGGAGCCCCAAGCCTGAACAAGCTAAACAGGCGGCGCAAACCATGCTTGATGACTATGCTTTACTTAAATCTCAGTATGCCAACAAACCGAAAAAACGCGTGTTTCTCCAGTTTGGTGCCAATCCTCTGTTTACCAGTGGAAAAGGTTCTATTCAGCACGAAGTTCTTGAGGTATGCGGCGGAGAAAACATCTTTGCCGGTAGTCGGGTTCCCTGGCCGCAGGTTAGCCGTGAGCAGGTCCTGGCACGAGCCCCCCAGGCTATTGTTGCCACAGGCGGTCCGGGTGAAACTCTGAAAATTGAGCAATACTGGGGAAACCAGCTAAAAATACCCATTATTACACTTAATAGTGACTGGTTCGAACGCGCGAGCCCGCGTATTATCCTCGCCGCAAAACAACTCTGTAATGCGCTTTCACAGATAAATTAGCGCCTGCCCCCACCAGGTCTGTTGTGAGGATTTAAAAATGCTCGTCTATTGGCTTGATATTGTCGGCACCGCGGTATTTGCAATCTCTGGCGTATTACTGGCCGGAAAATTACGTATGGATCCGTTTGGCGTCCTGGTACTCGGCGTGGTTACCGCCGTTGGTGGTGGTACGATCCGCGATATGGCGCTGGATAATGGACCGGTTTTTTGGGTTAAGGATCCGACCGATCTGGTGGTGGCGATGATCACCAGCATGCTGACGATCCTGTTGGTACGTCAACCAAGACGCATACCGAAATGGATCCTTCCGGTGCTGGATGCCGTTGGTCTGGCTGTGTTCGTGGGTATTGGGGTCAACAAGGCATTTCTCGCAGGAACAGGGCCGCTGGTGGCGATTTGTATGGGGGTGATTACCGGCGTTGGTGGTGGGATCATTCGCGATGTGTTAGCTCGTGAAGTCCCGATGATTTTGCGCACCGAGATCTACGCCACAGCCTGTATTATCGGCGGGATCGTGCATGCGACAGCGTTTTATACCTTTGATGTTTCACTGGAAAACGCCAGTATGATGGGGATGATTGTCACGCTGCTGATTCGGCTTGCCGCCATTCGCTGGCATCTGAAATTGCCGACGTTTGCGCTGGATGATAACGGGCGTTGATATGACGATACAGAACATGTAGGCCGGATAAGGCGTTTACGCCGCTATCCGGCACATTGCCCGGTGGCGCTACGCTTACCGGGCCTACAACATCAGACCATCAGTATTACAGACAGCAATCAGATGCTGAAAGAAGAACCACACCCGCAGGTGCTTTTCGCATTCGGGTTAGTCACAACGAAGCGGGAACCTTCCAGACCTTCAGTATAGTCAACCGCGCCGCCCACCAGATATTGCAGACTCATCGGATCAACGACCAGACCAACACCTTGTTTCTCGATGGTCATATCACCTTCATTGACCTGATCATCAAAGGTGAAACCGTACTGGAAACCGCTGCAACCACCGCCAGTGATATACACGCGTAATTTCAGATTCGGGTTATCTTCGTCAGCGATCAGGCTTTTAACTTTATTGGCTGCTGCTTCAGTAAATTGCAGTGGCAGCGCTACGTCATCACTCATATTTTGCTCCAAACGACATCGGCAATTGGGTAAATTTCAACCCAATATTTTGGGCCATTATCTAATACCCTGGTATTTCGTTCAAGTATTCTCGCCAGCGGCAGTACCCTGGCTTTTTGCCGCCTGCTCCGCTTCCTGTTTTGCCAGCGTACGAGCCAGGATAGTCGAGTATAGCGGCTTTCCGCCCATAAATTGGGCTAATAGTGTTGCGCCAAGACAGGTAATAATCATTGGCAAAATGAGCTGATAGTTATCGGTCATCTCCAGCACCAGTACAATACCCGTTAGCGGCGCACGCACCGAAGCAGCCAACAAAGCCCCCATTCCGGCAATGGCAAAGGTTCCGGCCTCCAGGTGATACTGCGGAAAAGAGGCCGCCGCAGCCATACCGAACGCCGTACCAAGCAACGTCCCCAACGCCAGCATCGGGGCAAAGATCCCACCGGGCGCGCCGGATGAGAAGCACAGCAGCGTGGTGACGACCCGGGTGATAAATATAAACAGCAGTAGACCGACGCTAAAATTGCCTGCTGCGGCAATCGGGATCAGATTAAAACCACCGCCTGCCGCTTCAGGTTGAATTAATCCCAGGATACCGCACAGACCGCCGATCGCGCCGCCCATCAGCACCCATTTTTTAATTTCACCGCCGTGAAAGCGCTGGAACATATCCTGGGTGCGCAACACCATGGTGTTGAACAATGGCCCGACACAGCCAAAAATAAGCCCGAGCACGAGATACAGCCACAGCGTATTCACCGGCGCATTAGACAGTTTCCCGACTTCAATTATCGGGGCTTCACCGTTGAAAACACGAAACACAATGCTCGACATAATAACGCCGGTAAACACGGCTTTGATCGACACGAGGTTATAGCGAAACTGCGGGCGCATCTCTTCAATGATGAACAGGATCCCCGCCAGCGGAGCGTTAAACGCCGCCGAAAGGCCCGCTGCCGCACCGGTAGCCAATAAGGTATGCCGCGCTTCGGCGCTACGCATGCGGAAAATATCCAGCACCATGCGCCCGAGGTTACCGCCAATCTGCACGGTCGGACCTTCACGCCCAAGCACCATGCCAGCACCCAACGTGCCCATGCCGCCGATAAATTTCACCGGCAGGACACGCCACCAACGCACAGGTCGCAGCTCTTCCAGCGCACCTTCAATCTCAGGGATCCCCGAACCACCGGCTTCCGGCGCAAATTTACGCACCAGGAAATAGCCGACCATCGCCAGCAACGCCGAGAGAATAAACGCCAGCGGCCACAGCAGAATGTCATGGTCCGCAACCTGAGCCAGCGTGCCAATGCGCTGATTCTGCACCCAGGTCACCGCTTTCTCAAATGCCACGCCAACAAGCCCTGTCACAGTACCCACTACTGCGGCCATCAACAGGATCGCCAACGGCGTTTTGTCTCGTTCCAGGAGACGACGAATTTGATCCCTGCGGCGTAAACGCACAATTTGCTGTGCTTCAAAAGAGGGAGTGTCTGTCTTCATCAGATGATCATTAATTGGTAATACAAATACGGAATCGGCATTCTACTCGCACATTTCGCGAAAATCCCCTGCAAATCGCATTGTTTCAAATGCGTAAAACTTTCATAACCTTCTCTGAATAACTAGAATAGCGGGCATTTACTTTTTCTACGAACCAGGACCCCATCCATGAGTAAGTCTGAAAATCTCTACAGCGCAGCACGCGAACTTATCCCAGGCGGCGTTAACTCCCCCGTTCGCGCCTTTACTGGCGTGGGTGGTACTCCGCTGTTTATCGAAAAAGCGGACGGCGCGTATCTGTACGATGTCGATGGTAAAGCCTATGTCGATTACGTCGGTTCCTGGGGACCGATGGTACTGGGTCACAACCACCCGGCAATCCGTAATGCGGTGATTGAAGCTGCGGAGCGCGGTTTAAGCTTCGGTGCACCGACCGAGATGGAAGTGAAAATGGCGGCGCTGGTCACCGAATTAGTGCCGACCATGGACATGGTGCGCATGGTGAACTCCGGTACGGAAGCGACAATGAGCGCAATCCGTCTGGCGCGCGGTTTCACCGGTCGCGATAAAATCATCAAATTTGAAGGCTGCTACCACGGCCATGCCGACTGCCTGCTGGTTAAGGCTGGTTCAGGCGCATTAACGCTGGGCCAGCCGAACTCCCCAGGTGTTCCGGCCGATTTCGCGAAACACACTCTGACCTGCACCTACAACGATCTCGCTTCAGTACGTGCGGCATTTGAACAGTATCCGCAGGAGATTGCGTGCATCATCGTTGAGCCGGTTGCCGGCAACATGAACTGCATCCCACCGCTGCCGGAATTCCTGCCGGGCCTGCGTGCGCTGTGCGATGAGTTTGGCGCACTGTTGATCATCGATGAAGTGATGACCGGTTTCCGCGTAGCGCTGGCCGGAGCACAGGATTATTACGGCGTTGTTCCGGATCTGACCTGCCTCGGTAAAATTATCGGTGGCGGAATGCCCGTTGGCGCATTCGGTGGCCGTCGTGATGTGATGGACGCACTGGCGCCGACCGGTCCGGTTTACCAGGCGGGGACGCTTTCCGGTAACCCGATCGCGATGGCGGCAGGTTATGCCTGTCTGACCGAAGTGGCCCAACCGGGTATTCATGAAACGCTGAACGAACTGACGACGCGTCTGGCGGAAGGTCTGTTGGAAGCTGCCGAAGAAGCGAATATTCCGCTGGTGGTTAACCATGTGGGCGGGATGTTCGGGATTTTCTTCACCGATGCAGAAACCGTAACCTGCTATCAGGATGTGATGGCATGCGACGTCGAACGCTTCAAGCGCTTCTTCCACATGATGCTGGATGAAGGAATTTATCTGGCGCCGTCTGCTTTCGAAGCGGGCTTTATGTCCGTGGCGCACAGTGAAGACGATATCAATAACACCATCGACGCTGCGCGCCGGGTGTTTGCGAAGTTGTAAAAAAGAGGACGTGCAGAGCAGAAATGTAGGCCGGGTAAGGCGAAGCCGCCACCCGGCTTTTTTTGGTTCATCGCAGGTTAGCCTGAACCGCACCAAACACCCTAAAGCTCATCAATAATATACTGGAAGCTACATGTCGACGTGAACTGCCCGGAGCCAATGTTGCTGGTGTTCACCGCCACATTAATGTCATGAAGTTCAACATCGGTTATCGGATGATCAACGGCGCTGGTCGTGACGCTCGACTGGTCGCAGCCCAGCACATTGAGCGTAATCCCCGATGAGACAAAACGGCAATAAGCGCCACGGTCGTCAAATTTGCTGCCATCGCAAAGTTTCCCCCCCTCCATCAAATAGGTATGTAACGTGCGATTCACCGTACCACCGGTGGCATCAAGCATGAGGGTTGTTTTCTGTTTCGAAACGTTCGCATCCCAGGAGATATCAAAAGTATCAACGGGAACTTTCGGGCAAACTGAGCTGCGCGTATCCGGTGGACTATAGGTTACGCCAGGATAAATAAGATCCGTCGCAGTTGTATGAGTGGCAGCCAGCCACGGGCAACTATAATTATCATTTTGTACCGTAATATCCACAATAAAAGAGCCACAACCATACCAATCCGCAGGAAGATTTTTACAAAGGGAGCGAGAAACGGTGTTATCAAAATCCCGCATAACTATTGTTGGCGCGGGCTCTGGTCCGGACCATGAGATTAAGATCGCAGTATCTCCTTTCCTTGATGCTCTGAACTTCCAGGAACCATAATACACACCATCTGACGTGGTCACTGTGCTATTCAGTATAATCGATCTATCTGCTAAACTAGGACCTATGCCGTAATAGAGCGTGGTACTTGAAAACGTCGCTTTCAGCATGGGTTTGGCCACTACCGAACTGCCATAAACGGCAATCAGCAGCAAAAATAAAGTCCGTATTATTTTCATCATAAATACTCAAATGTAACCAGTGCACTTGCGAAGAACGTTCCCGGAACCAGATCTTCGCCAGGAAGGTGCTGTACCCAGGCATTCAGGCTTAGCGAGTTATTCCCCGGCACCAGCATGAATATCGCCCCCTCTTCATCGTTCATGCCCACGGGAACGCCGGATAGCGTTTCAATACCAATCCCGATCCCGGAAGCGCCTGAATGGCTATCGATGGCCAGGATACCGCGCATTCCGGTCGCTTCGGTTCCAGTGAAATTCACCTGCACCCCGTTACTCAGCGCCGAATCGCAATCCGTGAGTTCAAACACTAAAGGCTTACGAGCAGACTGGCCATCGGGAGTGAAATCAGAACTGTCAAGCGACGAAAAATCGACTTCGGCAATCCCCGTCCCCTGCATCGTGAGCGTGCAAGGACTGGCCAGCAGGCTACCGGAAAAATGCAGGTTATCTGCCGCTGAGACCGGCAATATCAGCGCCCCACAGAGAATGCAGGCCGCGCCGTGTAATAGCGCCTGTCTTTTAGCCATTACTGATAATCCACCTGTAATGTTGCCGTCGCATCGAAGCCGCCTTCTGTCAGCGAAGCACCGCTCTTTTTAACCGGTATGGCTTTCAGAACAGGTATCGATTGTTCATTCACCTTAATGGTGGACCCCAACGTAAAGGGTTGGTCGTTCTGCCTGAGTTCAATCCCCAGTCCCGCCACGCTGGTGTTTACTGCCGCCTGATTAAAATCACTCACGGAACCGCTTAGCGTCAGGGTCATCGCCATCGCCTCATCGCGCACCGTTGAATCACAGGTGATCTCATACGGAACATTCTGCGCATAACGCGTACCATCTATTTTATTAATCAGCATGTTACCGAACTCAACATCGATCGTCTGATCATTGTTAATCGTACAATTCGGCGGTGATATTAACGTACCGTGAAACTTAAGGTTCTCAGCCGACTGCGCGGCAAAACTGCTGCTTATTAACACTATCAAAGCCATTTTTTTCATTGGTAATCCACCACCAGCGTAGCGCCTGCGTTAAACGCGCCACCTGTTAACGTTACGCCATTATTTTTGACGGGAATTGCCTCAATGGCCGGACTGCTGCCACCGCTATATTGAAATGACAACCATTGCGTATTGCCGGGTGAAATCAGCGCGCCATCCGTGGCGGTTTGCAGACGGATTCCCAATCCATCAACATCGGTTTGCAACACCGACTCGCCATTGATAGCCACAGCATTTCCCTGAATCTGTAACTTCAGGTAATCGCTCACTCTGCCGTTACAGCTCAGGCGATAGCCCACCGCCTGCCGGTAATTCACCCCATCCACTTTCGTCGTCAACACATTGCCAAATTCCACCTCACCGCCGGTCACAGTACAGGGCGGCGCGGCATTAACGAGTATCTTCAACGTCATGTTGACCGTCTTACTTTCCGCTGCCAGCGGCATACTGACCGCACTCAGCATGGCCGCACACGTTACCGTGCCCAGCCGTAACCGCCATTGCCTCATCTTGCGTCTCCTTGTCGGTTACGACTTTCTGCTTTTTGCTTCATCTACCGCACAACTGTTGTCAGTACAGTTAAAAATCAGCGGTAACCGCGCGCCATAATCGTTGACGTAAGTCAGCACAGGCGAGCGACCTAATTCACTGGCTTCCCCTCCCAGCGTCACGTTGCTTTTTGGTGCAATCACCATTGGGCTAAAACCTCTGGCCGGTGCGCCGTCCATGCGGCTGCTGGCGTTGCTTAACACCACGTAGTAACCGGTCGGATTGCTCACCTGATAGCCATTGCCCTGACGCTGAAGGGTGATCTTGTATTGCCAGGGATGCTGCATATCGATTTTCGATAGCGCCTGCGGGCGGTAAAAAACTTTGATGCGCGTTTGCAGGGCAATTTGCAGCGTATTGGGCTTGTCGCTTTGCGGCGGAATTTCACGCACGTTGTAATAAAAAAGGGTCTCCCGATCCTGGGGGAGCGACGCCAGTGCCGGCATCCCCTGAATTTTGACCTGTCCGATTCCCGACGGCTCAATGCGCTGGACCGGCGGGACGACGATTAAAGGCGATGTGATTTTGGCGCCCTTCTCATCTTCCACCCAGGACTGCGCCAGATAGGGCAGTTTGCTGTTGGCGTTTTTCAGATCGACGCTTATCGATTTATCTTCGCCGCGAAACACCAGGCGGGTGCGATCGGGCGCGATGGCGGCCTGAGCGCTACCGTAGCCGCCCAGCAAAAGCAGCAAAACAGCGGCCTGGTTATAACGTTTTAATGGCATCATGAATGCGATTTCCTGAATCAATGTGTTGGATAACGAGAAGAGAGCGCTTCGGGTTGCGTTGAAAACGTCAGCCGCTGCGTATGAAGCTGGAGTAATGGTTTCTCTTCGGGCTGCGTTGCCATAGGTGATGAAGCGTCGCCGATGCACGGCAGCAGCAGGCCGCTAAACAGATCGCCCGGCAGAGGATCGGGCAACGCCGCTTCACACTGCGTTTTACCTTCCCATGTCACCTGCAACCGCTCGCTGGGGTTAATGCCGATCAGATAAACGCTGCCGTCTTCACCTACGATCCCTAACTGTTGCTGGCGACTGTTGTAAACCTCCGCGCCGAAGGGCGGCGTGCCGCCATCGAGCAGGCGGATACTGGCCATGGCTTTTTTACCGCTGAGCACCTCCATGCGGCGATAACCGATCGCCCCTTCCGTCAGGGTCGCCTGAGCAATGGAGAGGGTTGCTTCCGCGTCTTCCGGCAACTGGGTAATGTCGATTTTCACCTGATTGCGGTAGTAGTCGTTGACGTCGACAATGACAGCTTTACCAAACGCGTTGGTATATACCGGCGTGCTGTAGCCGGAGATGGGTACGTTCGCTTCATCGCCGACATCCACCATCAGCCGCGAGCCGCCGTTGACGCTGGTGCGGTGCAGTGCCCCGCCTTTAGCAGTCAGCGTCGCGCCGCCCTGGATGTTCAGCCCGCCGGAGGTATAGTCGCCTTCCTGATAGTTCGCACTGACGTCAATGTCGGCATAGCTCGCTTGATGACGGTAGTAGCCGTCGAGAGTCGCGCCGTTATCCGCGCGGCCAGCGTTGATCTGGTAGTTATTGCGATCGTCAATGCGCTCGTAATAGCCGACCTGATTAATGTTGTTGTCATCGCTAAAAGAGCCGTTGTAGCTCAGTGTGCGGTTGTTGCCCCACGGAATACTTAGCGAGACGTACACGCCGTCATCTCGCTCATCATCATATTCATTGCGAAAACCGTTCACCGACAGACTGATCCCGCGCACCTCACCGACATAGAAATAGTGCGACAGCGTCATGTTATAGCTGTCCTGGTTGGGTTGATTCCAGTAGGTACGATGGGTGTAGTTGATATAGGCGTTGACGTTTATTGCCGAAAAGTTCTGGCTGTACGTCAGGGTATACATCTCTTTATCATGGCCGGTTCGCTGACGATCGTTATCGTCATTATGCGTATCGATAAACTCGTCCATCGTCATGTAGTTTTCTTCGGAAAAGCGATAGCCAGCAAACGTCAGACGGCTGTCTATATCATCAAAATCTTTAGCGTAGCTGGCACGGAACGAGTTACCCTGAATGGTGCCGTCGCCGTAGGCGCTACCCTCTGGCAGCGTCGCACGGGAATGGGTGACATCGACGGAAAACGCGCCCAGCAGCGCCAGATCGCGCCCCAGTCCTAACGCCAGCGCCTGATAATCCTGCTCACCAATGGCACCGCCGTACAGCGACCAGCCATTAGCGATCCCCCAGGAGGTTTCGGCTGAAGTGAAAAAGCCGCCTTCCATATTGTGATCCCAGTCCTGCGGTCGCCCGGCTGCCAACTTGTAGCGCACCTGGCCGGGGCGGGTCAGAAACGGAATGGAGGCGGTGCTGACATCATATTCCTGCACCTGACCGCTTTGTTCTTCAATTTTGACGTGTAGATCGCCGGATACCGTTTCATTAATATCCTGAATGCGAAACGGCCCCGCCGGGACCTGCGACTCATAAATCACCCGCCCGCGCTGAGTCACGGTGACTTTGGCGTTGGTGCGCGCCACGCCGGATATATCCGGGGCGTAGCCGCGCAGATTAGGCGGTAACATCTGATCGTCGGTAATAAGGCTACCGCCAACATAGTTAAAGCCGTCGAAAATATCGGATTCCAGCGATCCTTCGCCCAGCGTTAGCTGCGCCTGAAGTTGCGGGATAGCCCTGTAGGCGTAATAACGGTTCCAGTCCCAATTCTGTTCTGAGCTAGAGCCAAAGTTGTCTTTATCTTCGCTGTCATTTTCGTGACGGTAATTAGACTGCCAGTCCGCGCGCAGACGCCACGCGCCGAGGTTGGCACCCACCGTACCATTGCCGCTGATGTCATATTCATCGCCGTCATCATGTTCAGCATGTCGCCACTGGCTGTTAATATTGTAGTCAAATAACACGCCGGGTATCCCCTCGTCCCAGCGGGAAGGCGGGTCCCACTCTTCATCGCTGTATTCCAGATACGCCTGCGGAATAATCACCGTCAGCGTTGACTGGCTTAAATCAGTTTGGGTTTCCATCCCTTCCAGTTGTCCCATTTGCAAACACTGCCCAGCATTTATCCAACTCATTTTTTCCGCTATTTCGGGTTTTAACCCCAGCAGCGACACCAGTTCAGGTGATAAACAGGGATAAGTATTGTCAGGATCGCCATTATCAACGGAATACGTAATAATATTATCCTGGGCAATTTGACTCTGATTGACCAGCACCTGGAGATTATAACTCCCCGGCATAATGTAGCCCTTACGGGAAAAACGGGAAAGATCCAAACCAGCGTCATCTTTAACATCAAGAAACCGGGTATTAAATTGAATGGGCGCTTCCGCATAACTATTATCCGGGCCAACAGCCAGAATAATACCCACCACAGACGCAAGCGTGCTCAGA
The DNA here is from genome assembly GCF_030333015.1 of Citrobacter sp. Cpo012. Classification (NCBI taxonomy): domain Bacteria; kingdom Pseudomonadati; phylum Pseudomonadota; class Gammaproteobacteria; order Enterobacterales; family Enterobacteriaceae; genus Citrobacter; species Citrobacter sp. Cpo012. The sequence goes on from NZ_JAOWGR010000040.1 coordinate 55,494, forward strand.
CGAAATTTTTTATAGTGAGCCATCAGACAATCTATCCCTGAAAAATATAATCCATTTTTATTTTAATCATTATCCTGCGGCAGATTGCCGCAGGATGGCATTTCACTTACAGATAGCTGATCGTGAAGTTTACAGTACTGCTAAATTCGCCGGTCTCAATAGAAGGTGCCGCTGAATCGCCTTTCACCCAGGCTTTGAAGTTCAAAGTCTGTTTCGCTGCGGCTACGCTGCCATTCATCGTCAAGTTTTCGCTGTAAGCGTCGCCCAGTTTGATCGCGGAACCCAGGTGGTTACCGATGACAATGCTGGAACCCGCCATTTCGCCGCCGCCGATACGCATCAACGCAACATTGCCCGGATTAGCGCTGGATTCGTTACCGATCGCAGAGAAAACGGTAGATGCTTCTTTCTCAGTGGTGAACGCGCAGTTTTCCAGACCAATATGGAAATCGACTTTTGAAGATTCTTTACCGCCCATCAGAGAACCGGTACCGATATGACCCAGGTTGACGGTCTGGTGTTCATCACCGACAACGATTGAACACGGAGAATCTTCAATCGTACCGGTAAAAGTAACCGTACCAGTATTACTGCCCGCAGCATTGGCAAAGCTGGAAACCCCCATAACCAGTGCGGCAGTAACCGCAGCTTTTACAGCTGTATTCATTTTTCATCCTTATTAAAAGTTGGTGAGTATTTTTACGCTATTCACATGAAGTTATACTCAACACCCCATGTTTATATTAGTAGATATATATTATATGATGAGTTATAAAATTTCCGACGCAACATTCAAAAGAAGCAAACAACACGTTAATAAATAACATCAATTAAGCTCAGCGAAGTATTTTCCATTAAAAGCCCAAAGACAAGTGTTTTTTATTTAAAGGATTATCAGAATTAAATAACAATTATTTTTTTACTGTTCAAAAAACAAACAAAGCAAGCAGAATGGAAGAGCAAAAAAAACAATAAACATGTCAAAATGAATAAAAAAAGATCTGAATCACAGTACTGAATGTATATTAATGACGCATAACATTTATTTTGGGTATAAATTCCATAAAAAAAAACAAAAAATGCTAAGTTACATTTTTTTTGTTTACTCGTGGCAATTAATTTATTTTAATAGAATTGTTTTTATTACTTTAATAGAAAAAATAATATTTTATTATCAAAATTCTATAATGAAAACTTATTATTAAATAAAAATTGATTTACGAGAAGTATCAAAAATGCGACATCTACACCTTAATATTTAAAAAGCATAATGCCCGAATCCGATAATTTTTATTATTGGATAGTTCATGTCGCAATTTATCATCAACGTTTCGAGCCTGGATATGCTGAAATTAGTCACCCTGTTCAGGGGGCAGCAACGGCGCGCTACTGAAATAGCAATGACTTATCGATACAGAGATAACACCTGCTTCTTCCTGAAAATCAAAGCAGCGTTCCCCGGTAAAATGCGATGAACCTTTTTTATTGCCGGATGTCGACGCAAAGCGTCTTATCCGGCCTACATGAAAGGGGTCAGCCTCAGCGGCTCTGCTTTCTCAGCAGATAGATAAAGTACGGCGCACCAATAAACGTCGACAATAATCCCGCCGGGATCTGATACGGAAACAGCACCATCCTGCCGCACCAGTCAGCAAAGACCAGCAACACGCCACCCGCCAGCGCCGAAATCAGCATATGCGGCATCGCCCGGCGAAAACCCATCATACGGGCAATATGCGGAGCCATCAGCCCGACAAAGCTCAACGGTCCAATTGTCATGGTGGCTGTCGCCGTCAGCCCTGCCGCCAGCAGCAGTAACCCCACGCGTGATGGCGTGATAGCCATACCGACAGCCCGCGCCGTATCTCCGCCGAGCGGTAAAATTGTTAGCCAACGGCGGCACAGCGGCGTCATCGCCAGCAGAATCACCATCACAATCCCGGTACGCAGTACCTGCTCTCCGCTCGCGTTATAGGTTGAACCGGAAATCCAGGTCAACACGCCCGCCATGCGCGGATCGCCGCTGGCCTGCAGCATCATCAGCAGCATAGTAAAGGCCGTACTGAGCGCCATACCGGCCAACAGCATACGGTGCGGTGAAAAACCACCGCGCCCGGCGGCAATCATAATGATAAGCAGAGTGCCCGCGGCCCCGAGGCTTCCGGCGGGCAGCAGCCAACCAAAAGCATTTCCGGGGACCAAAAACAGCATGAGCACCACGCCAAATGCCGCACCGGAGCTAATGCCCAGCACTTCCGGGCTGGCCATCGGGTTGCCCGTCAGACGTTGAATAATACAGCCCGCTACCGCCAGCATCACCCCGGCAATCAGTGCCGCCAGAATGCGAGGCCAGCGCCAGGGCATCAGCTCATCCAGCATCGCGCCGCTAGCCCATGTCCAGCCATGTGCGTCGCGGCCAAACGACAGCGCCACCACGAGGGTTAGCAGCAAGATTACGCCACCTGCCAGCGCAAACATCAGCACATTATGACGCTCAGCGGCGATGCGATTACTGGCGTTCATATCCGGGGCGCTCATACTCCTCAAGCGCGGCAACAACCACAGTAGCAACGGTGCGCCAATCAACGCCGTCACTGAACCGGTGGAGACTTCCATCCATACGCGGGTCAGCCACAGAATGATTTGGTCGGAGAGCCAGAGGATCAACGCACCAATCAGCGGGGCCAGTACCAGACGTGCCAGCAAACGACGCGCACCGAGCATTTTCGCCAGCAGCGGTGCAAACAGGCCAATAAAGCCGATAATCCCAACCGCGTTAACCAGTAAGGCGCTGATGACAATGGCCAGCGATAACGCCGCCAGACGTGCCAGCGACAGCGCCAGACCGAGGTTGCGCGCCACGCCGTCATCCAGTCCCATCAGCGTCATTGGGCGTAATAACAACAGAGTCAGCATCACACCGCCCAACAGCTGCGGCCACAGACGCTGTACGCCGCTCCAGTCGGTTTGCGTTAACGTGCCGCTGCTCCATAAAAACATGCTTTGCAGCTGATCGTGATGGAAGATAACCATCAACTGGTTAATCGCCCCGCAGTACAGGCTGACCACCAGCCCGGCAAGGATTAACGTCACCGGAGAAAGACGCTTACCCCAGGCAACGCCAAACACCAGCGCCCCAACGACACATGCTCCCGCCAGCGCCGCAAATTGCGTGGTCAGCGCACCAGGAATAGCCCACAGCGTGGTAACCGTAATGCCCAACTGCGCACCAGTCGCAACGCCCAGCGTGGTTGGCTCCGCCAGCGGGTTACGCAACACCTGCTGAAACAACACGCCGACCAGACCCAGCCCGGCGCCGACCAGTAGCGATATCGCCAGCCTCGGCAGCAGGCTATAGTGAAAAACCATCTGCTCAATGATGTCGATATCCGGTGACCAGATAGCCTGTTGCCACTGACTGCGCGGTAGCGCAACGGAGAAGTTAACCCATGTCAGCCAGCAGGCAGCAACAAACAGCACCAACAACAGCAACGCCGGATGGCGGCTTCGCCTTATCCGGCCGACAAAGCGCCCAAACCGTAAGTCGGATAAGGCGTTTTTCGCACCGCCATCCGGCATTTCAAGTTTCCTGCTCACGCTTTGCCTCCCAACGCATTATCCAGAATACGGGCAAAATGCATGGCCGATAGCGTTGCGCCATAGAACCAAACGGCAGGCACACGTTGAAAACGTCCGCCACGGACAAACGGCATCGCCTGCCATAATGGCGTAGACATCAGCGCAGCCATCTCTTTATCGTTGCCGTGATCAAAGCACAGCACATCGACATCCTTATAAGCAGCCAGACGGTCAATACTCACGGCAGTGCTGCCCCAGAAGTTTGTTTCGCCCTGCCAGGCGTTAGGGATCCCATATTCGTCCAGTACGTCCTGGAACAGGCTGTTTGAACCAAACACCAGCATATGCCGCGAATCAAGCAGGGATGTCAGGAGCACGGGACGCGCGCCGCGTTGCATAAAGCGCGGTTTCAGGCTGGCAATAAAATGATCGTACTCAGTCAAATGGCGTTCAGCAGAAGCTTGCAGATTGAACAATTGCGCCATTTCCTGCAGCGACTGTCGCGCAACGGCCAGCGGCTTTTTGCCATCGCTAAAGTTAAATCCCCGGCCTGGTGCAATCCGCGCCAGCTTTTCAGGAGAAGGACCGTAACCTGCCGACCAGAGCAGAAATGAGGGCTTCATTTCGGTCAGCAGTTCGAGATTGGGTTCCGTACGTAGCCCGACGTCAATTACCGAATCCGGCAAAGGAGGCTCACTGACCCACAGCTTGTAGTTAGGGATATCTGCGATGCCATACGGCGTAATACCCAGCGCCAGCAGCAGCTCTACCGGCAGCCATTCCAACGCTACAATGCGCTGGGGATCAACCGCCGCGGCGTGCGCCGTATTCATCCGCCACAGCAGAGGCGACAGCGCCATCGCCGTAAGCAGCCGCCGACGGGTAATATGATGTAATCCGATCATTAATAGACAAAACTCACGGGTGCGGCACCTGCCGGATGCGGCAAAATGCCCATCGGGATACCGTAAATTTGTTCCAGAGTTTCACTGCGCATCAGTTCAGCAGGCGTTCCTTGAGAAATCATCTCACCGCCGCGCAGCGCAACAAGGTAATCGCAGTAACGGGCCGCCATATTGATATCATGCAGCACCGCAACCACCGTCAGCCCGCGCTGCTGGCTTAAGCGGTGCACCAGCGCCAGCACGTCAACCTGATGGGCGATATCCAGCGCGGAAGTCGGTTCATCAAGCAGCAGACAGCGGCTGTCCTGTGCCACCAGCATGGCAATCCACGCGCGTTGGCGTTCCCCACCGGACAGGCTATCGACCAGACGGTGCGCCAGCGGCTTTAAACCTACCAGCGAAATTGCTTCTTCTACCTTCTCTCTGTCGGCAACGCCAAAACGCCCCAGCGCCCCGTGCCACGGATAACGACCAATCGCCACCAGTTCGCGTACGGTCATCCCTTCTGCCTGCGGCAGCTGTTGCGGCAGATAGGCGACCTTGCGGGCAAACGCTTTACTACTCCAGCTCTCCAGCGGCTGTTCGTCGAGCAGGATTTCACCTTCTGACGGCGGCTGATGACGTCCCAGCATTTTCAATAATGTCGATTTACCGGAACCGTTGTGGCCGATAAGACCAGTCACTTTCCCTACAGGAAAAGTTAATGAGAGAGGATGCAAAAGCGTGCGGCCAGGCACACGAAAGGAGACATTACGCAACGCAAAAGTGGTGTCGGGATGGGATCTGTTTTCCTGCATAGCAGCCAACTTGTAAAACGGGCACGCAAAGCGTGCCCAAAGAGAAATTAGAAACGGAAGGTTGCAGTTGCAACGACCTGACGTTCTGCGCCCCAGAAGCAGCCATAAGTATTGAAGCAGCTGGCGACGTATTCACGGTCAAACAGGTTGTTCACATGCAGCGCCACGTTGGAGCCAGCCATACCTACACGCGCCAGATCGTAACGCACTAACGCATCTACCAGCGTGTAGCTTCCCACTTTGAAGGAGTTTGCCGGATCGCCATAACTGGAACTAGTATAACGAACACCCGTACCCAACGTCAGCCCGGAAAGCGCACCATCATAGAGGGTGTAATCCCCCCACAGTGATGCCATATGTTTTGGCACCTGGGCAGGCGTGTTGCCTTTGTAGTTGGTGTCAGTGGTGTATTCCGCATCGGTATAAGTATAAGAACCGACCACGTTAACGCTGGCAGACAGCGCCGCTTTCGTTTCAATTTCCACACCGCGTGAGCGAATTTCGCCGCCTTCAACTGACCAGATCGATCCATTCGGGTCGGCCATCAGGTTGTTGGTTTTGGTCAACTGGTAAACGGCACCGGTCAACACGATCGGACGATCGCTCGGTACGTACTTCACGCCCGCTTCGTACTGCTTACCTTTAGATGGCGCAAAGATATTGCCGCTTTCCCCAACCTGAGAATTAGGTTCAAACGATTCGCTGTAGCTGAAATACGGGGTTACACCGTTATCGAACAGGTAGTTAACACCGCCACGCCAGGTGAACTGTCGATCATCACGGGAGTCCAGCACACCAGAAACGCGGTTCAGAGAGTCCTGCTTAGCCCAGTCGTAACGACCGCCCAGAGTGACCAGTACCTTATCCCACTGCATCTGATCCTGAGCGTACAGGCCCGTTTGTTCCTGTTTATTCAGAACGCGATAAGCTGCGCCAGGTCCAGGGTGCGAGCCAAAGTCAAAATCGCTACGATCAAGATTATAGATATCAGACGGCGCTACCGAACCAGCCCAACCGAACCAGGAGTTGATATCGTTACGCATACGCATATAGTCAACGCCGGTCAGCAATGTGTGATCCAGGGAACCGGTGGCGAATGTGCTCTGCAACTGGGTATCAACAGAGAAATTCTGCAATTTTTCATTATCGTCAACGTACTGACGAGTCAGCGTGTGATCCCAATCTGACTGAGGGATGCTGGCGCAAGGGCTGTTAGCCGGATCTTTGGTATACAGCGGATCGGAGCACATGCCATAGCCGTACACGCTTTTCTGCGACACTTTGTTTTGGGCATAACGCAGGTTCTGACGTACGGTAAAGGTGTCGTTAAATTCGTGGTCGAAGCTGTAGCCCACCATCTTCTCGTTACGAGAGTAGGTATTGTTGTCCGCACCTTCGTTGAAATCAGTCGGCAAACGTGAACCATTTGGCAGCTTAGACACGGTCCCCTCTTTCGGCAACCAGCCGTAATAACCGGTTTCCGGCTCGTTCTGGAAGTAGGAGAGGAAGGTGAAATTCGTCTTATCATCCGGACGCCATGTGAAAGATGGCGCGATGGCATAACGCTGTTCTTCTGCGCCCTGCTGCTGCGCATTCGCGGAACGCGCCAGGCCGGTCAAACGGTATGAGTACACACCATCGTCATCCAGCGCATCGCTGAAGTCAAAACCGGTCTGGAACAGGCTGTCAGTGCCCATTTTGAACTGAACTTCTTTCAGCGGCTCCGTTGTCGGGCGCTTGCTGACCATGTTCAACAACCCACCCGGGTTGCTCTTTCCGTACAGAACGGAAACCGGACCGCGCATCACTTCGGCGCGCTCCAGCATATAAGGGTCGATGACCGCATCATTGTAGAAGTTGCCCTGCATCTTCAGGCCATTCAGATAGTTATTCTGACTTTGGCCGTCTGCGGCAAATCCGCGAATAATCAGGTAGTCATAGGTATTGGACGCGCCACGCGTACCCACGGCAACGCCCGGGGTGTAGCTGAGCGCCTCTTTGACCGATTTTGGCTGATGCAACGCCATCTCTTCGGCGGTGACCACTGAAATAGACTGAGGAACTTTTTGAATCGGAGTGTCGGTTTTGGTCGCCGTAGCAGACTGTCGTGCAGCGATGGTTGCCGCAGGCCCCCATGCGCTTTCCTGCGGAGCAGGTGCAGCAGTTACGGTGATGGTTTCTTCTTTCGGGTCAACCGCCGCCTGTGCATAGACAGACATGCCGCTAACCGCTGTGGCTACCACTACTGCGATTTTACGCAGCGATGAACTTGGCTGAGCAGTTTTAAGACGCGCCATTGGTATTTCTCTGATGAAAGTGAATGATAACGTAAACGAGAATTATTATTATAACGAGAGCATAATATTCGAAACACCGTTGCGATCGCAAGCGGTACACGTCCCTACTAAAACTGAGGGGTTAAGAAATAACCAGATGAAAAGAAAGGGTTAATAAATTAGGCTGGAATGTTGAAAAGAAAAGCCTGCAAATACACAGGCTATTTTTGGCTAGCGGTAAAAAACGTTAAATGTCGCAACAGAGTCAACCTTTCCCGCTTTTACAGTGCCTGTTTGTACATATCTCGCTTTCAAAGGGATAGTGACAGACTGCCTATCGGTTGTTTGCGCTACTGCGTTGTAATCTTGATCAAATTTCAGCACATTATTGTTGCTGTCGAGAATTTGTAATCCGACCCCTTCGGCCGCGTCATTACCACTGGCGATCTCCAGGATGTCGCTATTGCCACTCACGCCAGTTGAACCGGCAGTGGTGAATTTATAATCAAGTTTGATGCCCGCGACACACTGTTCCAGCTGAATCTTGAAACTATCATCAGATACAACATCGGAATAACCGTCCACAATATCGCTAGTCATGATTCTCTTAAGCGGCACTGTGATATTTTTTTCAACTAAATTGCAGGTGTTAGCAGTAACGTTAATAACTATTGGCGCAAAGCGAATTTGAGCAATAACCTGCGAATCATAAATCCAGTCCGCATTGAGCATGTTGACGTCAATAACTCCTGACTGCACAACACCAGTGACGACAAATTCAGCTCTCGCACGTGATTGAATACTATAGTCACTTAAGTGGGTTGTTTTTGACGTCCCTAGATGCATAGGGGTAACCACCGAACCTTCTGTTAGGGCGGAAGCGTTATCTTTAACCCAGGCGACCCGAAAACCTATTCCCGGAACATTTGTTTGATAAACGCGGCTAAGGGGATTATCCGTGCGGGCATCGCTACTCGTGAATACGGTATAGCCTGTATAGATATCGCCATTATCTGTACAGTCCACGACTTTAATAAGATCGCCAGTCACTTCCTGGGTTGCAATGATCGTACCTGGAGCGGCGTCCGCATTTACCGTAAACGACGGCATATTGAACGTAGAGGTTGACGGCGACGCATCATTATCTATTTTGCAGGATGCCTGAACTGATTGCTGTGCGAACAATAGACCGCAACATAGAATCAATCTAAAAATCATATAATTATTCATATTCCCACAGTCCATTTTATGTTTTCCCTTTACACTATCGACACTCAACCGCAGCCTGATAAATAGAGGACTCGATATCATCTGGGATCTGCGCATTTCCTTCACAGCGCTGTTCTGGAGCACTACCCCACTGTACTTTAAACGGTACATTACCTTTCAAACCGGTCAGATAAACTTCGCCACCATCTCCGACTATTGAGGAGCCCCCCTCAATTGACAGTACCGCGCCGAAAGGCACAAAACTCGATCCATGGTGAAGTGTTAATAAGGCGCGAATACCCTGGCGGGCAGAGAAATTAGCTGCGACAACTGCCCCTTTCGTAGGTACGACATCTTTGGCCGGTTTTTCGATATCCAGATCGTCGCGTTCCCCGCTGTTCACCGTGACGGTATTACGACGATAATTAGTTAGATATGGTACGACCGCATTTCCCCAGTAGTCAGTGTAAATACCTTGCATATTCTGGACTTTAACATCTGCTCCCTCATCAATATGGACAATAGCAAAAGCATCCTGGACAGATTGCCCCAGCGTAATACCATAAGGATGTGCGACGACGGATCCTTGCGCGCTGTAGTTCCACTGTTTGCTATCTTTGGCATAGCTATAGTTCGCCCCAATTTCACCGTATGAGCCACGATAACGCCCCGTCATGCTCGCACCATATCCAGTATCGTGATCGGTATAGCTTTGCTGCAGGTTATAACTTAAGTTGTTATCTTCCAGCGCAGTCCCGCCAATCCCAACCTGATGCACGGTATTGCCATTTTTAGCGCTGTTTAGGTTATAGGTCGCCCAACTGTTTGACAGCCAACGTGACAAGGGAATATTGACGGAAAATGCAACCTGCTGGTCATTATCGCTGTTTGGTGTTTTTGTCAGGCTATAGTTCACAGACCAGGTGATGTCCTGCCAACTGGAACTGAATCCCATACTGGCACTGCGCTCATGCCCACTCATATCCCAGTAATCTTGTTGATAACCATTGATATACACAGACCCTATAGAGCCCAATGATTGCGACATACTCAACTGTAATCGGCTACGACGGTTGTTTGTTTTACGGTAATTGTAGATTCCATCATCTTCACCTCTATCACGCTGATCGAGTTCTTCCTGGAAGGTATAAAAACCAGAAGTGGAATAACGGTAACTGGCCAGCGTCACCGTGGTATCTGTTGCAGAAAAGTCTTTGGAATATTGTGCACGCCAGGATAAACCATTGGCATTACCACGCCCATCGTCAAACTGAGTTCTGGCCGCAGTAACATCTACAGACACAGAACCAAGCTCACCGAGATCGGCCCCCGCCCCGACCAGACCGGCACGATAAATTGATGCGTCGAGCGCTCCGCCATACAGCGTAATGCCATGAGGCATGCCGTAGATTACCGTCGCCTGACCAAACCCAGGTTCCTCGCCGTTATCGCTATCGCGGTATTTTCCACCAGCAAGGCTATATTTCAGCGCACCTTCACGCTGTAAGATGGGTACCGAAGCGCTTGCCTGAATAAACGAATGCTCGCTTCCATCAGCCTCTTTAACGGTAACTTGTAGATCTGACCCTGCTGTTACCTGACTGAGATCTCTGATTTCAAAGGGGCCGCTGGAGACATAAGTCTGATATATCGTGTAGCCATTTTGCTTAATCGTTACTTTTGCATCGCTATTGGCAATTCCGCGCACAACAGGCGCAAACCCTTGTAAGCTATTGGGTAACATGCTGGTATCGGTTTCCAGCTTCACCCCTGTCATCTGTACGCTGTCAAACAGTTCGCCGTTGGTATATGTCTGGCCAATTTCAAGCTGGCTTTGCAGAAATTTAATATCCCGCTCCAGCGTGGTGCTGATCGCATCCCAGCCATCCGAATTGCTGTAGGTACTTGAATTACGAAGCCGCCAGGCGCCAAGATTTAGACCGGAATTAAGGCTTGCCCAGTTCGAGTTATCGTTCTCGCCATTTACTTGCTGGCGGTTACCGCTAATGTAATAGCTGCTCCATGCCGCAGGAATGCCATCGTCCCAGTCTTTAATAGGGATAGCGCCAGCGACTTGCTGGTCGCGATAAATTTGCGGGATCCGCATGAAAAGAGTTTGGCTATCGAGTTGAAAATCAAACTTTGCTCCCGATATGTACTGGGCGATGTCGCCAACTGGAGCCGTATCAGCCAATGATTTCAAGCCGGGAAGGCTATCGACCTTCACCCCCAACTCTCTGAGATCCCCTTTGCTGAACTGCGGGAGTAACTGCGTCTTATCCTGTGATAGTACGTAAGTAATATTTCGCTTATCAATGCGATCATAATCCCACATCACTTCAGTCAAATAAGTCCCTGGTTGTAACCCATTATTTTGCAAAAAGGTTTCCAGTGTTGACGTATTCTCTAACGGTGTACCGAGTTCCAGAATATGCAAATTGAATTCATCTTTAGCGCTCGCTGGGTGCAAAAAAGAGAATAATGCCAGCGTGATGCTGTTGAGCAAAAAGAGTCGACAAGATCGCAAAGGATAAGGCTGCATATAATAAAGTCCCTTTAATTTTTACCCATACGCGTCATTGCGTTTATAGTTGTTGGCGCTTTTTCACCGTTGCAGCACCATAGTCATTCACTGCAGCCCATGACACATCACCTACTGCAGCTGCAGGTATTGAAAATATTTGTTCCCCAAAGGGAGGAATCGTCATTGACAATGACTCAGGTACAGAACTGTCAGCGAGAGGTTTTACCCGCTTTCCGCCAACAGAGAGTTCTAATAACGAAACATGAAATGGCGTTGGATTTTTTGCGGTTAATTGAGAACCCTGACGGCTAAACCGTAATTTTTCCCACGCTCCGGCAGCGGCCGATTCTTTAAGACTCACTGGCCGCCAAAAAAGTTTCAGCTGTGTTTTCATCGCAAACTGCAGCGTATTTTTATCTTTTAATTCATCAGGCATAGCCGAAACAGATTTAAAGTTGGCAACAAACATCGATTCACGGTCTTGTGGTAGCGATCCTTTATCGCCAATAAAGACGATATGCAGCAGAGCCTGACCATTAGCGTCCATTTTATAAATCGGCGGAGTGATAATAAAAGGCGCTTTTGTGTTATCTGTCTTTGTTACCCAGCTTTGTATCAGATATTTATTGGCGTCTTCTTTATTCTTAATTGATATCTGTACTTCTTTTTTATTCTCCGGGTAAATGATTCTAGTTCCCCCCAGGACAATGCTGGCCTGTGCATTTATGGCAATAAGCCCAATAATGGCAAAACAAATTCGCGCATATAATTTCACCCGCAATACTCCCTGGTCAGGCAGCCCTGAAGGGCTGCCTGTCATACTTAACGATAGAACACGGTAAAATTCGCGGAGGCGTGATATTTACCTGCAGTCGGTTTTGCATCACCAATCTGAATCACTTTCGCGGTATAGTTGAAAATAGAAGGCGTTGCTTCATCGCCAGTATTCGCCACATCCGTGGTTGATACCGGAACGGAGTCATCAAACACAACGTCAGTGTTACCACCATTATTATTGGTTACGGTAATACCTACATTTGTTGCAGCACTCGCATCACTAAGGTCGTTCTTCAGGCGTAAATTCTCGCCGTCAGTAGTGTCACCACTGAACCTCAGGTTTAAACTTGCTATAGCAGGGTCACATTTAGCCAGAGAAATCTGGAAATCTTTTGTCGGGCCAATTGCCCCATCAGAACCAAAATTATCCGGATAAGCATCAGCAAAAGTCACCACGGTATTTGCTCCTGCACCATCGACATCAATAACGCAAGTGTCGGCAACAATACGGCCAGAAAACTCTACCTTACCCGTATCTTCTGCAAATGCAGAAGTATTTACAGCGGCAATCAGGCTTCCGGCCATCAGCACAGTAAGAAGCTTTTTATTCATTAGAATCCCTTAATCAGAACGATTGAATGACAAAGTCCCATTGCCAATAATAAATTACTGGTGAGAAATATTGAGGGTGAGCACGGAGAGAAAAGAATAAAGATATGCAAAAAAACATGATCTTCTGAAATCCATTCGTCAAATCAATACAATGAATCGCGTATAATGAATCTTGTATAGTGTTCACTCGCGGATTAAATCAAACCACCGGAGAGACTGTCTATAGCCTGCGATTTTTCACACACCATAAAAGAAGTTAACTATTTAATTTCCAATATCTTTTACAAACATTTATTTTACTTAATTTGTTCTTAATTAAAATTAAATCAATACAATTACATCATAAAAAAATAAAACTCATATTACCCAGAAATAAAAACACCCGCTAATAGCGGGTGTTTAGGTCTAATTTACTACTGAATTAATTACTACCAAACATCTCTTTAATCCAACCGGCTACGCCATCGCCGTCCTTCTTCTCCTGCTGCGGCGGTTGCTGCTGTTGAGGCTGCTGTTGCTGCGGCTGCTGAGAAGATTGATCGAACGGATTACCCGACTGCTGCAGCATCTCACCTTGCTGACACAGTGAATCCGGATCGGTGGTCCAAACAGGAAGCGTGCGCATACCCCCGCTACAAACGAAGTTACCGTCGTAGTCTACGCCCATATCCACCACATCCTCCGGCGGCGTCAACACCAGCGGTGTTGGCGTCTGGTTGGCCAGATAACGCTGATAAATCGACATCGCGCCGCTGGCACCGTACAGCTTGGTTGGCTGGTTGTTATCGCGGCCCACCCAGGTGATGGTCACCTGGCTGCCGTCGATCCCGGCAAACCAGGTATCCACGTTGTTGTTGGTGGTCCCGGTTTTCCCTGCCAGATGCAGACCCGGATACTTCGCACCAAGCTGGCGACCCGTACCACGCTGAACCACCTGCTGCATAGTCCACAGCGTCATATACGCTGCCTGCGCCGGAACGGCACGCTCGGCCTGTGGGAAACTCTGGTACAGTACGGTTCCATCTTCGGCAATCACCGAACGCAGCGCCGACAGCGGCGCGCGGTTCCCGCCGCTGGCGATAGTCTGGAACGCCTGCGCCACTTCGATTGGTGTCAGGTTCAACGCCCCCAGCAGCATGGCCGGAACCGGGTTAAGCTGATCTTTCGGCGCCCCCAGCTTCAACCAGGTATCGGTTACAGCAGGCAGGCCCAGCGCCATCCCCAGATTTACCGTTGGCACGTTCATTGAACGCGTTAACGCATCCACCAGCATCACTTTACCGCTTTCGCTATAGCGACGGTCATCGTTCTGCGGTGACCACACCTGGCCGTTCGGCTGACGCAGTGCAATCGGCGCGTCGGCAATCCAGGTATTCAGGCGGTACAGTTTCGGCTGGCTGAGCGCGGTCAGATAGGTCGCAGGCTTGGCCAGAGAACCAATCGAACGACGCGCCTGCATCGCACGGTTATAGCCCGCAAACTGCGGTTCTGCTCCGCCGACCATGGCGCGAACTTCGCCGCTAAAGCGGTCAACGACCACAATCGCGGTTTCCAGATCGCTCAGCTTACGCTGTTTCTTCAGTACCGGAATGCCTTCCACCGCCGCTTTTTCTGCGGCATCCTGCGCCACGGAATCAAAGGTGGTGAAAATCTTCACGCCGGAGAGATCTTTAACTTTATCGCCCAGCTTCGCCTGGAGCTCCTGACGCACCATCTGCATAAAGGCAGGCTGCGGGGAGATCACCCCACCACGCGGCTGTACGCCTAACGGACGCGCACTCAGCATGTCATACAGATCCTGGTCGATAATCTGCTGCTGTTGCAGCAAACGCAGAACCAGGTTACGACGCTCCAGCGCCAGTTTCGGGTTACGCCACGGGTTGTAGATCGACGCCCCTTTAACCATCCCCACCAGCAGCGCCTGCTGGTCGAGGCTCAGCTCTTCTACCGGACGACCGAAATAATAAAGGCTCGCCAGCGGGAAGCCGCGAATCTCGTTATCACCACTTTGGCCGAGATAGACTTCGTTCATGTACAGCTCAAGAATGCGGTCTTTGCTGTAACGCGCATCCATGATCAGCGCCATATAGGCTTCGTTGGCCTTACGCCAGTAGGAACGTTCGCTGGACAGGAACAGGTTTTTCACCAGCTGCTGAGTCAGCGTACTGGCCCCCTGTACCGTACGACCCGCCGTCAGGTTCGCCAGCACCGCACGACCAATGGAATAAAGGCTGATACCGTCATGCTCATAGAAGTGACGGTCTTCGGTCGCCAGCAGCGTGTCCACCAGCAGATCCGGGAAGCCGCTACGCGGAACAAACAGGCGCTGCTCACCGTTAGGTGAAGAGAGCATGGTGATCAGACGCGGATCGAGACGGAAGAAACCGAACTGGCGGTTGTTATCCATATTCTCGATGGTGTCCAGATGATCGCCGTCAAAGGTCAGACGCGCACGCACCTGCCCTTCTTTACTGTCCGGGAAGTCAAACGGACGACGAATCATCTCGATGCTCTTCGCCTGCACTGTAAATTCGCCCGGACGCGTCATCTTCGTCACCTGACGATACTGCGTGGCCTCCAGCAGCTTCACCATCTCGTTTTTGCCGATAGGCATTTCTGGCTCAAGGTTAACCATACGGCCATAAACTGCCGCAGGAAGCTGCCAGACTTTGCCATCAATACGGCTACGGATTTTTTGGTCCAGATAAACGCCGTAAATGGCAATCAGCACCAAAAAGACAATCGACAGTTTTACCAGCAGCCAGAACCAGCCGCGCTTACCACGAGGCTTACGCCCTTTGCCTTTACCCTTACGCGGCATCGGTTCTTCATCCTCATAGTCATCATCATCATAATCGTCGTCATACTCATCATCTCTGAGTTGACGACGGCTCACCTTTTGTTTCACCGGACGCGAGGGTTTCCCTTTACGTCCAATTGGCTCGCGGTCATTCCCCGCCATGCTTTTTCTCCGCAACATTCAGGCGCAAGGGCCCGATTCTCTGTTCTTCCGTCCTGCGACAGAAGAAGAAATCTCTCAATTATTACCGCTCTTTCGCCGGATGCGGCATAACGCCTTATCCGGCCTACAGTTACATTACGAATACTTTTTGGTACGCCGCGTTGGCGCAGTATTCGCCGGATCGTCCGGCCAGACATGTTTGGGATAACGCCCTTTCATCTCTTTTTGCACCTCACGGTACGATCCCTGCCAGAACGCGCTCAGATCGCTCGTCACCTGTAGCGGTCTTTGGGCCGGAGACAGCAGCTCCAGCACCAGCGGCACGCGCCCCTGGGCAATGGTTGGAGTCTTTGCTTCACCAAACATTTCCTGCATCCGAACCGCCAATACTGGAGGATTATCCTCATGATAGCGAATAGCAATCCGGCTTCCCGTCGGCACAGTGTAATGCGCAGGCAGCTCACTATCCAGACGTTGCAACATTGACCAGTCCAGTAAACCGCGCAACGCCTGTCCCACATTGAGTGCTTTTAATGCGCGTAACGAGTGCACACCGCTCATGTGCGGCAGCAGCCAGGTCTCCAGCGATGCCAGCAGAGAATCCTCATCTACCGCGGGCCAGTCGTATTCTGGCAACCAGTTTGCCGCACATTGCAGACGCAGTCGAAACTGCTCGGCTTCCGGCGTCCAGTTGAGCACACTTAGCCCTTTATCGCGAATGCCATTCAACATCGCCTGATGCAACTCCTCTTCCGAGGGTTTGGCCAATGGCTGTACTTTTACCGTGAGCTGACCAATGCGCGACCGACGCAATGCCTTTAACGTTCCCTGGGTTTCATCCCATTCGATGGTGTCGGACTGTTGTAGCAGCTCAGGACATGCCTGCATCAGCGACTCGATATCCAGCGGCAGAGCCAGCAAGATACGCGCGTCTGGCGAAGCGCTGCCCTGCAACAAAAGTGGCGCTATCAACCATTCATGGCGTCCTGAGGCATCATCAGCATCCAGCATGGCACCCATGCCATTCGCCAGTTGATAGCGCCCTTCCTGCCCGCGTCGACGCGCGATCCGATCGGCAAACGCCCGCGCCAGCAATGAGGGGAGCAGCGTGCTGTCGGGCTGCCCACCGCTAACGTTAAGCCGTTTCAGCAACTGTTGACTGCGCTGCTGCCAGGCGGGCTGATTTCGTGAAAACGCCACGGTCAGATCGGTACTTCCGCCGCGCGGCGGCTCTTCCAGAATCGCAGCCAGTTTTGCCGCCGTAGCCGCTTCGGTATTATTTTTGGCACCGACCAGCATCGCCGCTAAACGAGGATCGTTACCCAATGCCGCCATTTTCTGCCCGCGGGCACTGAGCCTGTCGCCCTCAAGCGCGCCCAGCATCTGCAACAGCCGTTTTGCCGCCTGCAGGTTGATGGCGGGCGGCGTATCCAGCCAGTTCAGTTGTTCAGGTTCGGTACATCCCCATTGCAGCAACTCCATCAGTAGCCCGGACAGATCGCTCTGCAATATCTCCGCTTCCCCCTGCGCTGCCGCTCTTTCTGCCTGCTCTTTGGCAAGCAGATGCAGGCAAATACCGGGCTCCAGACGACCCGCACGTCCCGCGCGCTGAGTCATCGAAGCCTGGCTGATGCGCTGGGTAATCAGTCGCGTCAGACCGGTACGCACGTCATAGCGCGCCACGCGTTCCTGGGCGCAGTCCACCACCAGTCGGATGCCTTCGATCGTCAAGCTGGTTTCAGCAATATTGGTGGCCAGCACCACTTTGCGTTTGCCTTGCGGCGCGGGCACAATCGCCTGACGCTGCTCGGAAAGCGTTAACGCGCCGTACAGTGGACACAGCACAACATCGCTGCCTACACGCGTAGCCAGCTGCTCCTGTACACGCAGGATTTCGCCCACACCCGGTAAAAATAGCAGCAGTGACCCGCTTTCATGGCGCAATAGCTCCGCCGTCGCTATCGCCACCGCTTCATCAAAACGCAAATGCGCCGCCAACGGCTGATACCGCCGCTCAACGGGAAATGCGCGACCTTCAGAAACGATCGTCGGCGCATCGGGCAACATCTGCTGCAAACGCCCGTTATCCAGAGTGGCGGACATAATCAACAGTTTCAGATCGTCCCGCAGCCCTTGCTGTACATCTAGCAATAGCGCCAGCGCCAGATCAGCCTGTAAACTCCGTTCGTGAAATTCGTCGAGGATCACCAGCCCGACGCCTGTCAGTTCAGGATCGCGTTGGATCATCCGCGTCAGGACGCCCTCTGTTACCACTTCCAGCCGGGTCTGCGGCCCTACGCAACTTTGTGCGCGCATGCGATAGCCCACGGTTTCACCAGGCTTTTCGTTCAGCAATTCCGCTAATCGTTGCGCCACATTGCGCGCTGCCAGGCGGCGCGGCTCCAGCAAAATAATCCGCCCCGTAATACCGCGATGCTCAAGAAGTCGCAACGGCAGCCAGGTCGATTTCCCGGCACCGGTCGGCGCCGTCAGCAGAACCTGCGGCGAGGCATCAAGGGCGGTAAGAAGTTCAGGCACTACAGCGGCAACGGGCAACGACGTCACAAATGGCTCCAGAGGGTTAACATTCTTCGCGCTGCATTGTAGCATCGCGTTAATTCATAACCGAGTATCCATCATGTCTGAGCCAAAAAGGCTGTTCTTTGCGATTGAATTGCCAGCCGGGGTTCGGGAGCAGCTAATCCACTGGCGGGCCGCGCAGTTCCCCCCTGAAGCGGGTCGCCCCGTCGCGACTGATAATCTGCATCTGACGCTGGCCTTTTTAGGCGACGTCAGCGCTGAGAAGCAACAGGCGCTGTCGCAGCTCGCGGGGCGTATTCGCCAGCCAGGTTTCACGCTCAAATTCGATGATGCCGGGCAATGGCTGCGCTCCAGGGTCGTGTGGCTGGGTATGCGTCAGCCGCCGCGCGGGTTGCTGCAACTGGCGAATATGCTACGGGCGCAGGCAGCGCGTAGCGGGTGCTATCAAAGCCCGCAGCCGTTTCACCCGCATATCACGCTGCTGCGCGATGCCGGCCACGCGGTGCCAATCCCTCCACCGGGCTTTGGCTGGTCATTTCCGGTTACGGAGTTCGCACTTTACTCCTCCTCATTTTCACGAGGACGCACGCGTTATACGCCGCTGCAACGCTGGACGCTGACTGAATAATTAAAGGGACTGCTTATGCAATTTTCTCCACCTTTACAACCTGCAACGCTCATTCAGCGCTATAAGCGCTTTTTAGCGGATGTGATCACACCCGATGGCACAGCGTTAACGCTACACTGCCCAAATACCGGTGCGATGACCGGATGCGCAATGCCAGGTGACACCGTTTGGTATTCGACATCAGAAAATACTAAACGCAAATATCCACATACCTGGGAATTAACGCAAACCCAATCCGGTGAATTTATTTGTGTTAACACGCTGTGGGCCAACAGATTAACGAAAGAGGCGATTCAACAGGCGTTAATTTCGGAAGTTTCAGGCTACAGTACTTTGAAAAGTGAAGTAAAATACGGCGCAGAAGGGAGCCGCATCGACTTTTTGTTACAGGCAGATTCCCGACCTGACTGCTATATTGAAGTGAAATCAGTCACGTTGGCGGAAAAAGAGCAGGGTTATTTTCCCGATGCCATCACTGAACGAGGTCAGAAGCATCTTCGGGAATTGATGAGCGTAGCGGCTGAAGGCAAGCGGGCAGTGATATTTTTCGCCGTGCTACATTCAGCCATTACAAGGTTTTCACCCGCGCGCCATATCGATGCAAAATATGCGCAATTATTAGTTGAAGCACAGCTTAAGGGGGTTGAAATTCTGGTTTATAAAGCGGAACTTTCTGCCCACGGTATGACTCTTAAAGAGCCGTTGCCCATTACCTTGTAATGGTGTAAATATCTGGTCAATTAGTATTCTGGGCGCGTGGGCAAATACGCTTTTCCTCACAGGGTTGTCAAGTGTTACGTTTAGATAATTGCTATCCGGAAAAGCATCTGCTATTTATAGCGACCTGATTTTTCCCCCGAACATGGGGATCGATAGTGCGTGTTAAGGAGAAGCAACATGCAAGAAGGGCAAAACCGTAAAACATCGTCCCTGAGTATTCTCGCCATCGCTGGGGTGGAGCCGTACCAGGAGAAACCGGGCGAAGAGTATATGAACGAAGCCCAGCTGTCGCACTTCAGGCGTATTCTTGAGGCATGGCGCAATCAACTTAGGGATGAAGTCGATCGCACCGTAACTCATATGCAAGACGAAGCGGCTAACTTCCCTGATCCGGTGGACCGCGCCGCACAGGAAGAAGAATTCAGCCTTGAGCTGCGTAACCGTGACCGTGAGCGCAAACTGATCAAAAAGATCGAGAAGACGCTGAAGAAAGTAGAAGACGAAGATTTCGGCTACTGCGAATCATGCGGCGTAGAAATTGGTATTCGCCGTCTGGAAGCGCGTCCGACAGCCGATCTGTGCATCGACTGTAAAACGCTGGCAGAAATCCGCGAAAAACAAATGGCAGGTTAATTCCGGTCATTTTTACCACGTTTACTACAGGCGGGAGCTTCTCCCGCCTTATTATTTGTTAGTCCGCAAAATGAGTGATTCACACTATATAGGCCGCTTCGCCCCTTCCCCTTCCGGCGAACTGCATTTCGGCTCACTAATTGCCGCCCTCGGGAGTTACCTGCAGGCTCGTGCCCGGCGTGGAATCTGGCGAGTACGCATTGAAGATATTGACCCCCCTCGTGAAGTTCCCGGTGCTGCAGATACGATTCTGCGTCAGCTGGAACATTACGGACTGCACTGGGATGGCGATATTTTATGGCAATCCCAACGTCATGATGCCTACCGCGAGGCGCTCGCCTGGTTACATCAACAGGATCTGAGCTATTACTGCACCTGTACGCGGGCGCGTATTCAAAGCGTCGGCGGTATTTATGACGGCCACTGCCGTGAGTTACGCCTCGGACCAGAGCAGGCGGCAGTCCGCATAAAGCAACGTCACCCGGTGATGCAGTTTACTGACCAACTGCGCGGTGAAATTCAGGCAGATCCACAGGTTGCAGGCGAAGATTTTATCATTCACCGTCGCGACGGGCTGTTTGCCTATAACCTCGCCGTGGTGGTTGATGACCACTTTCAGGGCGTAACGGAGATTGTACGCGGCGCCGATCTTATCGAACCCACGGTGCGGCAAATCTCTTTGTATCAGCAGTTTGGCTGGCAAGCGCCTGACTATATTCATCTTCCGCTGGCGCTCAACGAACAAGGCGCTAAACTTTCAAAACAAAATCATGCACCTGCGCTGCCGCAAGGCGATCCGCGTCCGGTGATTATTGCCGCGCTGCGCTTTCTCGGCCAGCGTGCCGATATCCCGTGGCAGGATATGCAGGTTGATCAGATCCTGGAGTTTGCCGTTGAGAATTGGCGTCTGACAACGGTGCCTGAATCGGCGATCTTAAATCCGGCATTCTCAAATGCATCATGCTGAGCTATGATTAGCCGCTATTTTTACACAGCAACACTTGTTCTGATTGAAGTTTGACACTACCGAGGTGCACTATTTTTACCCGAGTCGCTAATTTTTGCCGCAAGGTGCTAAGCCGCGAGGAGCGCGAGGCTGAGCTCGCCGTCGCCCGTCCACATATGACGGTAATTCCGCGTGAGCAGCACTCTATCTCCCGCAAAGATATCAGTGAAAATGCCCTGAAGGTAATGTACAGGCTCAATAAGGCCGGATACGAGGCATGGCTGGTTGGCGGTGGTGTACGCGATCTTTTGCTGGGCAAAAAGCCGAAAGATTTTGATGTCACCACTAACGCAACGCCGGATCAGGTGCGCAAACTGTTTCGTAACTGTCGCCTGGTCGGTCGCCGTTTCCGTCTGGCCCATGTCATGTTCGGCCCAGAAATTATCGAAGTGGCGACGTTCCGCGGCCATCATGAAGGCAGCGAATCCGATCGCACAACATCGCAGCGTGGGCAAAACGGTATGCTGCTGCGTGACAACATCTTCGGCTCCATCGAAGAAGATGCACAGCGTCGCGATTTCACGATTAACAGCCTGTATTACAGCGTGGCCGATTTCACCGTACGTGATTACGTTGGGGGAATGCAGGATCTCGAAGAGGGCATCATTCGCCTGATCGGTAATCCGGAAACGCGCTACCGCGAAGATCCTGTACGTATGCTGCGCGCCGTGCGCTTTGCCGCCAAGCTCGACATGCGTATCAGCCCGGAAACCGCAGAGCCTATCCCGCGTCTGGCTACCTTGCTTAACGATATTCCTCCTGCACGCCTGTTTGAAGAAGCGCTCAAGCTGTTACAGGCGGGCTATGGGTACGAAACCTATAAAAAACTGCGTGAGTACAGCCTGTTCCAACCGCTGTTCCCAACCATTACGCGCTACTTCACCGAAGACGGTGACAGCCCGATGGAACGCATCATTGCCCAGGTACTGAAGAATACCGATAACCGCATTCATAATGATATGCGCGTTAACCCGGCGTTCTTGTTTGCTGCCATGTTCTGGTATCCGTTACTGGAAGCCGCACAGAAAATTGCGCAAGAAAGCGGTCTGGCCTATTACGACGCTTTCGCGCTGGCAATGAACGACGTGCTGGACGAAGCCTGCCGCTCGCTGGCGATCCCGAAACGTTTGACCTCACTGACCCGCGATATCTGGCAGTTGCAGTTACGTATGTCCCGTCGCCAGGGCAAACGCGCCTGGAAGCTGATGGAGCATCCAAAGTTCCGCGCAGCTTACGACCTGTTAGCGCTGCGTGCTGAAGTCGAACACAACGCGGAATTGCAGCGACTGGCGAAATGGTGGGGTGAATTCCAGGTTTCTGCGCCGCCAGAACAAAAAGGCATGCTGAACGAGCTGGATGAAGAGCCAGACGCACGGCGTCGCCATCGTCGCCCGCGTAAACGCGCGCCACGCCGTGAAGGCTCCGCATGACCTATCACGTATACCCAACAAATTTCGAGTCGTATCAAGGTGGTAACACAGATGCAGCTTGAAAAACGACGGGTATATATCGCCCTCGGCAGTAATTTAGCCTCCCCTCTGGAGCAGGTTAATGCTGCCGTGAAAGCGATCGGGGAAATCCCTGACAGCCGAATCGTGGCTG
Source organism: Citrobacter sp. Cpo012 (assembly GCF_030333015.1). Taxonomy (NCBI): domain Bacteria; kingdom Pseudomonadati; phylum Pseudomonadota; class Gammaproteobacteria; order Enterobacterales; family Enterobacteriaceae; genus Citrobacter; species Citrobacter sp. Cpo012. Next base: position 78,265 of record NZ_JAOWGR010000040.1, read on the forward strand.
TCTCCTCATTTTACCGTACGCCACCATTAGGCCCACAGGATCAACCCGATTACCTGAACGCCGCCGTCGCACTGGAAACCACCCTTGCGCCGGAAGAATTACTCAATCACACCCAACGCATTGAGTTACAGCAGGGCCGGGTGCGCAAAGCCGAACGCTGGGGACCACGAACGCTGGACCTCGACATTATGCTGTTTGGCGATGAAGTGATTAACACCGAACGTCTGACCGTACCGCACTACGACATGAAAAACCGTGGTTTTATGCTGTGGCCGTTATTCGAAATTGCCCCTGAGCTTATCTTTCCAGATGGTATCAGCCTGCATCAGCACCTCACCCATCTTGGTGCTGCAAAACCTGCACACTGGTAAAGTATCTTCTCCCCTTTAGCGTTTACTGCTTTAGCGCCAAACGATTGCTTAAAACAATTGCCCCCCTGAATGTGACTGTTAGAATGCCGATAAATATGACTTTCATCATCAGGAAATGTTATGAAACCCACCACCATTTCACTGCTGCAGAAATGCAAGCAAGAGAAAAAGCGCTTCGCGACTATCACCGCCTACGACTACAGCTTCGCTAAGCTGTTTGCCGATGAAGGCATCAACGTGATGCTGGTCGGTGATTCGCTGGGCATGACGGTACAGGGGCACGACTCCACCCTGCCCGTCACCGTTGAAGACATTGCTTACCACACCCGAGCCGTGCGTCGCGGCGCACCGAATTGTCTGCTGCTCTCCGACCTACCGTTTATGGCTTATGCCACTCCGGAGCAGGCGTTTGAAAACGCTGCGGTAGTCATGCGCGCGGGCGCTAATATGGTCAAAATCGAAGGCGGCGCCTGGCTTACGGATACGGTGAAAATGCTCACCGAACGCGCGGTGCCGGTTTGCGGTCATCTGGGATTAACGCCCCAGTCGGTGAATATCTTCGGCGGTTATAAAATTCAGGGCCGCGGCGACGCCGGGCAGGTACTGCTGGATGATGCGCTGGCCTTAGAAGCCGCTGGTGCTCAGTTGCTGGTGCTGGAGTGCGTGCCGGTTGAGCTGGCGAAGCGTGTCACTGAAGCGCTGTCGATCCCGGTGATTGGTATCGGTGCCGGCAACGTCACCGACGGACAAATCCTCGTCATGCATGATGCCTTTGGTATTACCGGCGGCCACATTCCGAAATTTGCGAAGAATTTCCTCAATGAAGCAGGCGACATGCGCGCCGCAGTGCGGCAGTATATGGCTGAAGTGGAGTCCGGCGTTTATCCGGGCGAAGAGCACAGCTTCCACTAATTTTCTGACCGTGCCGGATGACGACGCTACGCGTCTTATCCGGCCTACGGTACCTCAGGCAACTCAAGGAGTCTTGTCGTGTTAATCATTGAAACCCTGCCGCTGCTGCGCCAGCATATTCGTCGTCTGCGTCAGGAAGGCAAACGCGTCGCACTGGTTCCCACCATGGGCAACCTGCACGACGGCCATATGAAACTGGTCGATGAAGCAAAAGCGCGGGCTGATGTGGTGTTCGTCAGCATTTTCGTTAACCCGATGCAGTTTGACCGACCGGATGATCTGGTGCGCTATCCGCGTACCCTGCAGGAAGATTGCGAAAAGCTGAACAAGCGTAAAGTCGATTATGTCTTTGCTCCGGCCGTTGAAGAGATCTACCCGCAAGGTCTGGAAGGCCAGACTTTCGTTGATGTTCCCGGCCTCTCTACCATGCTGGAAGGCGCCAGCCGTCCAGGCCACTTCCGTGGTGTTTCCACTATCGTCAGCAAGTTGTTTAACCTGATCCAACCCGATATCGCCTGCTTTGGTGAAAAAGATTTCCAACAGCTGGCGCTGATCCGCAAAATGGTAGCGGACATGGGTTATGACATTGAGATCGTTGGCGTACCGATTATTCGCGCCAAAGACGGTCTGGCCCTCAGCTCACGTAACGGTTATCTAACGGCAGAACAGCGTAAAATTGCGCCAGGCCTGCACAACGTGATGAACGGTATCGCTGAAAAGCTGATTGCGGGTAATCGTGAGCTGCAAGAAATTATTACCATTGCCGAACAAGAACTGAATGAAAAAGGCTTCCGCGCCGACGATATTCAAATTCGTGATGCCGACACGCTGCTGGAGTTGACTGAAACCAGTAAACGCGCGGTGATTCTGGCCGCAGCATGGCTGGGTCAGGCTCGTCTGATCGATAATCAAAGCGTTACATTAGCCCAGTAGACAGGGGTTAAAAATCGGGCAATACTGCCTGAAGATTTCTCAAAGCAGGCCAGTCGCGCCTGCTTAGCCAAGGTAAACGACAGGGTATAGAAGTTATGATTCGCACCATGCTGCAAGGCAAGCTCCACCGCGTAAAAGTCACGCAGGCGGACCTGCATTACGAAGGCTCCTGCGCCATCGACCAGGATTTCCTCGATGCCTCAGGTATTCTGGAAAACGAAGCTATTGATATCTGGAACGTGACCAATGGTAAACGTTTCTCAACCTATGCCATTGCGGCTGAACGCGGCTCCAGAATCATCTCGGTGAACGGTGCAGCGGCGCACTGTGCTGAAGTTGGCGACATTGTGATTATCGCCAGCTTCGTCACTATGTCTGACGAAGAAGCCCGTACATGGCGTCCGAAAGTGGCCTATTTCGAAGGCGACAACGAAATGAAACGTACTGCAAAAGCCATTCCGGTACAGGTCGCCTAGATCTCACCACTAATACAACTCATCAAGATAAACATATTTTTGATGAGTTGTATTTAAAACCTATAAATAATATTATTTATTATCTATCTTATTTATTAAGTAATACACTTTAATTATACTTAAAAGAACTTAAAGCATTTCTAATAATCTCCCAATTCCCTTTCGTCATCGCCATCTATAAAATACGCTCCGAAATTCAATATTTCAAAAAATAAGATATATGAAATTATATCTTATGTTTATATTTAAAAACTAAATATGGATATTAGAAATGTCTTTTAGAAAATATGGTATGGCAGCCGCTGTTGCAATGATTTTGAGCGCAGGCTCTGCAATGGCATCGAATTCAGATACGGGTACAATTACTTTCCACGGTCTGGTTTCTAACAACACCTGTAAAATCTCTCTCGATAATAAAATCGATCAAGACGGTAACGATTTTGACGTTAATCTGGATACCGTTTTCGTTAAAAACTTCGCGGACGCGCTGGGTGAGAACAGTACTCTGGGCGAAAAACAATTCGCTCTGAACCTGAGCGAATGTGATAACGCAACGGTAAAAGATGCCTCCGCTCAGTTTGATTCCTGGGGTGGTTCCAGTTCTACGTCTGGTGGCCTGTTAGTACCGCCGGCTAACCTACAGGGTGCGGCAGAAAACGTTAACCTGGTGCTGTCTAACAACGGCAACGGCGCTACCGATCTGATCAAAGTTGACCAGACTAACAACACGCAGAAAGCCACTATTTCCGCTGATGGTACCGGTGACCTGTTCTACCGCGTAGCCTACACCCAGGGCCAGAAGTGGAATGCAGACAGCAGCCCGGTAACGGCAGGGACCGTACAGGCGCAGGTTGCCTTCACCGTTGTTTATAACTAATCCTTTTATTTAAAAAGATTAGCCAATCCCTCAGCGACTGTGTTGGGGGATTTTAAAGTGTACCTACAGGGAGGGTAAAATGGTCAATACGGTTATTACAAAGGGATTTAAAGCCACCTGCTTCGCTGCTGCGGCCTTCTCGGCATTTACAGCGTTCCAGGTCAACGCGGATATCGTCATTTCCGGAACACGTATAGTGTACCCGCAGTCATCAAAAGACGTGATTGTGAATCTGGATAATCGGGGGAATAAACCGCTACTGGTGCAAACCTGGTTGGATGACGGGCGTGACGGTATTGATCCTCAGGAGCTAAAGCTGCCATTTGTCATTACTCCCCCGGTATCTCGTATCGATCCACAAAAAGGACAATCCTTACGCATTACGTATATGGGTAGCGCATTACCTCAGGATCGGGAATCACTGTTTTGGTTTAACGTGCTGGAAATCCCGCCAAAATCAAAAGCGAAAGAAGGCGAAAATTTAAATCAACTTCAACTCGCCTTTCGCACGCGTATCAAATTATTTTTTCGTCCAGATGGTCTGAAAGGCACGCCTGGCGATGCGGCTGAAAATCTAAAATGGTCGCAGAAAAAAGAAGGCAATACGTTTTCACTGTTTGCCCAGAATGATAGCCCGTACAATGTTTCCATTTCCAACGTTAAATTTAAAGTGGGCGGCAAAGAATATACCGTCGACAGTAAATCTGTCTTGCCCTTCAGCGGGATAGGCATGCCCGTAAAAAATCTTTCGAGTAATACCAGTGGTACAGTTATCTATAACACCATTAATGATAATGGCGGTACAGATAAGCGAGAAGCCAAAATCGACTAATTAATAATAATTACGCTTCAATATTGTGGGCAACAATAGCCCACATCAATTATTCGGATAAAGAATGCTATTTCAACGCTCATTACTATGCCTTGCTATTGGCGCTGCGCTCCCTTTTTCTGTTTCTGCTGCAAATTCAGAATCAGCTAAAACCATTGTCGAGTCAGATGAAGCCGTAGAATTTAACGAGCAATTTTTACTTAACAGCGGTGCGAATATCGATATTAGCCGGTATACGTATGGCAACCCGGTACTCGCCGGAACCTATCGTGTAAAAGTAAACCTTAACAATGCGTTGAAATCCACCTCTGAAATTACCTTTAATGAAAACGGTACGCCGCGCGCCAGCGCGTGCCTGACGCCACTTTTACTCACCCAGGCAGGTGTTGATCCCACCTCGATGAGCGATGATTACGAGGCCGATGACAACACTTCATGCCTGGATATAAAAAAATACTACCCTGGAGCTACGGCAACTTATGATTCCGGCAAACAGGCAATGGATCTTAACTTCCCGCAAATTTATATCCTGAAGCGCCCCGCCGGGTATGTTGACCCTTCTCTGTGGGAGGATGGTGTTCCAGCAGCAATCGTCTCTTATGATATGAACGCGTGGCACAGTGAAGGCAATGGTACGACATCCGATACCGCCTACATGGGCCTGCGTTACGGTTTAAATATGGGGCCGTGGCGTTTGCGTTCCCGAGGTAGCCTTAACTGGAACAAAGAGACCGGTAGCGAATACAACAATCAGGACGTTTATTTACAGCGAGATATCACGGCGCTGAAAGCGCAAATGGTGATAGGCGATTCCTATACCCGTGGCGATGCGTTTGACTCCTTCAGTCTGCGCGGGACACGCATGTATAACGACGATCGCATGCTGCCGATGGGCTCCAGCAACTATGCGCCCGTCATCCGCGGCGTAGCCAACAGCAACGCCAAAGTCACGGTGATGCAAAGTGGCAATAAAATCTACGAAACGACCGTACCGCCGGGCGCGTTTGAGATTAACGACCTCAGCACCACGGGCTACGGTAACGATCTGCTGGTTACCGTAGAAGAAACCGACGGCAGCAAACGCAGCTTTTCTGTCCCCTTTTCTTCTGTCACCCAAATGTTACGCCCCGGCGCGACACGTTGGGATATCGGCGTCGGTGAACTGAACGATGATTCTTTGCATGATAAACCACAGGTGGGTTACGCGCAGTTTTACTATGGCCTGAACAACACCTTTACCGGCTATATTGGCGCGCAATATACCGATATGGACTTCTATGCCGGGTTATTAGGCCTGGCAATGAACACCGGCATTGGCGCATTCGCCTTTGATGTGACGCAATCTCACGCCAGCATTGATGATCTAGGCACGCTCAGTGGGCAAAGCTACCGACTGACATACAGCAAAATGATAGAAGCGACCAATACCTCGTTTAACGTCGCCGCTTATCGCTTTTCCACCGAAGATTACCTCAGCCTGAATGACGCTGCGTCTCTGCAAGACAGTGTTAAACACCGGCAATACGCCCAGCAAAGTTACCAATCAGGTGATGAGCTTTATGCTGATTACCAGCGCACCAAAAACCAGGTGCAGGTCAGTATCAACCAGCCCTTAAACCAGGGAGAAACTGCCTGGGGTTCTGTGTATGTCAGCGGAACATGGCAAGATTACTGGAATGATGCGGGATCAACGGCCAACTATAGCGTGGGTTACAACAACAGTTTTGCCTACGGCAGCTATAGCCTGTCGGTACAACGCGCCTATGACCAGAACGGCAATAAAGACGACAGCATCTATGTCAGCTTCAGTATTCCACTGAGTATGTTTTCCCACAGCGGGGAACGCTCTGGCGGCTTCTCCAATATCAACATGGGCCTGCGCTCTGACATGAAGGGCGGTACTAACGTCAACTCCACCGCCAGCGGTAACACCAAAGATAACGACATCAGCTACTCCGTTAGCGCCGCCTCCAGTAGCGGTAATTACGGCAATCTGAATCAGGTGAGCGGCTTTGGTTCCCTCAACAGCAGTTACGGCCCATTAGGGCTTTCCGCTTCTTTTGGCGACGACAATAGCCAGCAATATTCCGCCAGCTACAGCGGTGGCATGGTGCTGCATTCTGGCGGTATAGCGTTCGCGCCGGGCAGCATTGGCGAGAGCGACGCCGTCGCGCTGGTAAAAGCCAGCGGCGCGAAAGGTGCAGGGTTAGGTTACAGCAGCAGTGAAATCGGCAGCTCAGGCTACGGCATTTTGCCGTATATGTCGGCCTACCGCGAGAACCGGGTGTCGCTGGATATCAGCACGCTGGAAAACGATGTTGAAATCAAAAGTACCAGTACCGTTACCGTACCGCGTAGCGGTGCCGTCGTGCTGGTCAATTTTGAAACCAATGAAGGGCGCTCACTGATTCTGGAATTACTGCGCAGCGATAAAGGTTTTATTCCTTTAGGCGCAGATGTCCTTAACGAGAAAAATGAAACTGTCGGTACCGTAGGCCAGGCCGGGCAAGCCTACGTGCGCGGCGTAGACCCACAAGGCGAACTTCGCGTGGTGTGGGGCAGTGGTAAAGAAAGCACCTGTACGGTGCATTATCAGTTAACCGCAACCACGGCAAAAGCGGGGCTAACGCCCGTATTAAGTAACCAACTTTGCCACATGTAATGACCTGTTTAGGGAAAAACTAATGAGAGTTTATATGAAAAGAAACCGCCTCAGTCTTCCCATCGCGGCCTTTGTCGCGATGTCAGCCTCTGGAAGCGCGCTTGCTGCTAATTCCACTAACCTTGATGTTAATTTCACGGCCACTATTTTAGAGACGACGTGTAACATGAAGTTAGTCGGTGGTCAGGGTAGCGACACTGTGCAAACCTTAACAATAGGCAATGCTAACGGTGAGGTTAGACTCGATGATGTGCGAAATAATGCGGCAACGGCGAATTTCCAGATTGTGATCGTCGAATGCCCGGCATCGCTCAGCTCATTAAAAACAACGGTCACCGGTACGCCGTCAGGCTATCTGCTCACCGGGATAACCAACTCACTGGCGAAAGGCACTGGCGTTTCAGATTACTCCGCCGTCACCATCGCGCGACAAACCGCATCAACCACCCCTTTTGTCATTAACTCAACCGCTGATGCAGAACGTTTGGTCTGGACGGAAACGGAGATCTCGAATAAATCCGTACCGTTGGTCGCTTCTCTGCAAGAAACCAAGGCCAGTTCACTGACCGTGGGTAGATTTGAAGCCACCGCTGTATTCGAATTTGAATACGATTAATTCGCGCAGAATAACGGAGAACTCCTATGAAATTTAACTCAGCATTACTCGCTTTATCCGTTTCTGCCATTTTATTTTCCGGCATGGTTAATGCGGCAATTAGCGGCACCGACAGCGTGCAAATGACCTTCACATCAACGGTAACCACCGGTACCTGTAAAGCCATTGTAGTCAATGGCAGCGGTAAAAACGTCAGCACCATTGGCTATGGCGAAGTTTATAAATCGGATCTTAACAAGAAAGTGATGCCGCTGAGCATTACTTTCAGTAATTGCTCCGGCGTGACAACCGCAGAGGTAGAAGCCAAAGCGGGCACCGGTGGCTCCTGCTCCGGTGATAATGTTGATGGCGACTCTTACGCGGCGGGCCTAAATACCGCTTTTGAAATTTGGGGCGGCGAAGCAGACACCGGTGTTCGGTTGTCTTGTAAAACGCCACCAGCAGCGCAAGAGGTAACCATTACCGACGGTGCGGGTACCTACCCAATGACGTCACGCATTATGGTGGCAAACGGTAAAACCCTGAGCGATGTGACCCCCGGCAATGTCACCGCTCCGGTCACCTTTGTTGTGACATACCCTTAATTTTCAGGTGCTTTACTCATGCAACAATTACCGTTTCTTTTACGCCAGCCCGGTCTTATGTTGCTTATGAGCCTGACGGGTGGGCTTTGGTCTGGTATCAGCCAGGCGGGTTCCGATTTGGATATCAATCTGACCGCCAGTATTGTTAACAGCACTTGTAAACTCAGTCTGGAAAATGGGGGGGAGGTCTACCTCCCCAACGTCACGCGTGTATGGTTTTATAATAACGACGGCAGCAGTAAATATGCACCAACCGATGATGCTGGCGGCACACCTTTTAACGTGCGGCTCGAAGACTGCGCAGATAACAGCAGTATCAAGCAACTGATGTTCAGTTTTACGCCGCAATCTGGCTTCTGGAGCAACCAGAACCAGGTTTTCAAAAATGATGCCACGGTGGATGCCGCGCAAAACGTCGGTATCGTCATTTTTTCTGCGGACGCTAAAACTAACGTCTTAAACAGCGATGGCAGTTCAAATGTTGTTTACGACGTCAGCGAGAAAAGCAGTTCACAGTATTTAACGGATTATCAGTTTTACGCGCGCTATCAGAATACGGGCGCAGTTGTCAGCGGCGTTGTCACCAGCAACGTCTTGGTTGACGTCAGCTACGAATAAAAGGATTTATGATGAAGCTCTCCCCTCACCTGGCCGCGTTGTTACTGTTGGGCGCATCCGGTGCAGCATATGCTGACCAGGAATGTAAATTTTACAATGATACAACGCGGGAAATCATGTCTCCTGGTACCGCACCGACGATCACCTTCCTGCCTTCCGTGTCTAGCGCTACGTTGCTGGCGAGCAATATCATTATGGAACTCACCCCGCAGATGCAAAGCCACTGCATGATGGGGATTGATGGCGAAGATGTCTTCTCAATGACGGACAGCAGCTTATTAATCGGCTCTGTCGATGGGAAGGCGTTGTTTCGTACTAACATTCCGGGCATTGAGTACACCATCGGGCTCTACCCCGACGGACGACCGCTTACCGCATGGTTCCTCACCAACACCAGCTCATATACCGAATCTGCGATATCTAATGATAATGAAAGCTACTTCAGTGAAAAAAAATGGCATGCGGTCATGGATATCTACCAGCTACCGGGCTTTAGCGGCGTGCCTGAAGGCATCGGTTTTCTTAGCGCCGTCGGCGGCCCGATCGGTCATATTGTGCTGGGAAACCCCAGTAGCTCTGATGGCAGCGACCATCCTCGTCCATTGATTACGATGTCAGATGCCACATTTTACATTCCATTCTCCGAACCGACCTGCATTCTTACAGCCCCCACCACCGTGAATTTAGGCGACTGGTACCGAAGTGACGTGGAGAAAGACCAAACCACCGAGGTGCCTTTCCAGATTAGCGGCACCTGTACCGGGACGATTGAAGTCTCGTTCGTGGCTAAATCATCGTACACCACAGCGGATAAAAGCTTATTCACCAATTCGATCACCAGCAACGCCAGCATCACCGCGGCTGGCGGCATCGGCGTGAAAATAAGCTCTCCAGCCTATTCACAAATGCATGCCGACAGCACAGCTGAAGTCATTGCCGTGGGTGAGACAATCGGAATGCCTGTGACCTCGGTAAACGCTAACTTTAAGGCAAAGCTTGTCAAAACAGGGACGGAAGCCGTAACCCCTGGCATTTTCGGAACGTCTGTCACCTTCCAGATAACCTACCAGTAAACTACCCCTGCGGCTGATTGACTATCAGCCGCGACATTGTTTCCAGCGAATCCGTCCGCAGGATATACAGCCGCTTTAGCAACATCGGGTTATCGCCAGGCTTCACCTTCCCTTTCACCGTCGTCACCGCCAAATGAAAACCGGCATCATGCGCCGCTTTCACCGCCGTCGCGTTATAGCCGCCAAACGGGTAGGAAAGATAGAGCACATGCGGATTAAACTGCCCGAGCGCCCGACGGGAGTGTTCAAAATCAAACAGAATATTGTGATAATTACGGCTGAGTAAAATAGGTCGTCGCTGGCCATCCACCCGATGCAAGAAATGGGTGTGCGACTGGAAGTCGAAAACATCTTTAATCCCTTCCAGCTCGGAAATACTCATAAACTGCAGCGATTTCGGATCCCACTTTTGCGGGTGACGCTTGATACGTGAGCTAATGATAAACGCCGTCGCCTTAAAGCCATACTGCTTGAGGACGGGATGCGCATAGCGGCTAACGGACTTCAGGCCATCATCGAACGTAATAACGACCGAACGCGCCGGAAGGTTTGCGCGATTATTGAGGTAGTCTTCTAACTGATACATCGTCAACGTGGTATAGCCCATATCTCGCAGCCAGGTCATCTGGTTACTGAACGCGCGCACTGATGTGGTGGTGGAGGTATGACGAAAACGCGTGTTCTCTTCATCGCGCAGAATATGATGGTAAGTCAGAATCGGGATACCGTTATCCTGCTGAGCATCCAGCGCGCTTATATAGGCCAGCCGCTCGCCGATGCGAATCTGATACCAGGTCTGATTCAGTCTGTCTTTCAGCCGACTGAGCACCGGGTAACGTAGATTCTCAGCCACCGTACCAAACGGCGCACTGCCTACGTCCGGCGCATTATAGACCGGGGTATCTTTCCAGGTAATCAGGTTCTGGTTACTCAACGGTTTATTTAAGTCACCCAGGCCGTCTTCCACACGCTGACGCCCCTGCACAGGTTCCAGGTGCCCTTTATCGATGTAGCCTTTGCCAAAGCCGAAGTTGAAGGTGTAGTAATCCTTTGCATCCGGTTCAACGGCAATAATCTGTCCCGCGCGTAAATTACCGACAGTCTCCGTCTTATTGCCAATATGCGCCCAGATCACCGCATCTTCCGTGGTTTGCATATAGCGAGCGGGCAAGGCCGCACCTACGCCACCAGAAAACAGGAGCAACAGAACAAATAGAACGCGCATAACCATATGATTTAACCGAGGCGAGAAACCTCGGTTATTGTAGCAAAAGCATCATCAATACCAATGATTAATACTCATACAAATCATGCTTCAACACGAAGGGGGGATTTTTTTGTTGTTGATGCCAGAGGCTGGAGACTTCGGGGCCGCCAAGCGCGACGATGCAATCGCGAAACGCAGAACTGCTCAGCGATTCCCGTGACGAAATCATTCGCTCAAGCAATGGATAGCTGATACCTGAAATCACTTCGCACTGGGGATGCTTATGACTCATTAACGAAGCCACACGGTAAGGCGCAGCCCCGGCCATATCCGTCAGGAGTATCACACCTTCACCTGAATCTGTAGCATGCAGGGCATGGCACATCATGCGGCTTAACATATTCGAGCTGAGCCCACGCCAGAAACTTACCGCCTGACATTGCTCCAACGGACCGTACTTTTTCTCCAGACGATGCAGCATATCCTGTGCCTTATCGTCATGACAGGTAATTACCCAACCTAACATTGCCTACCTCCTTAGCAGGCAAGTAGTTTATCAGGGTGATAAATCGGTAATGGTGATAAGCATCAAAAGTCTTCCTCTCCCGAGTCAGGAGAGGAAGAAAGAATTAGCTACGCAGGCCGCGTCCGCGCTGAATCAGGTACCAGCACAGCAAGTAAAACGCCGCAATGAACACCACCAGCACGCCAAACGTGGTGACCAGCGGAACATCGTGAATACCCAGAAAGCCGTAGCGGAAGCCGCTAATCATGTAGACAATTGGGTTCAGATGCGACAGTCCCTGCCAGAACGGCGGCAGCAGCGTTAACGAATAGAACACGCCACCCAGATAGGTCAGCGGCGTCAGCACGAAGGTGGGGATCAGGCTGATATCGTCAAAGGTTTTTGCAAAGACTGCGTTCAGCAAACCGGCCAGCGAGAACAGTACCGCCGTTAACACCAGCGTGAGCGCCACAAAGACCCAGGAATGCACCTGGAACGGCACGAAGAACAGTGAAATAGCCGTCACCAGAATGCCTACGCACAGGCCACGCGCCACGCCGCCGCCGACAAAACCGGCGATAATCACGTGCGTCGGCACCGGGGCGACCAGCAGCTCTTCGATATTGCGTTGAAACTTGGCGCTAAAGAACGACGAGGCCACGTTGGCGTACGAGTTGGTGATCACTGCCATCATAATCAGCCCCGGCACAATAAACTGCATGTAGCTAAAGCCATGCATTTCGCCGATACGCGAGCCGATCAGGTTACCAAAGATAATAAAATAGAGCGTCATGGTGATGACGGGAGGCACCAAAGTCTGGACCCAGATACGCATAAAGCGGTGGATCTCTTTCGCCCAGATGCTTTTTAGCGCAACCCAGTAAAGCTGCATCATGCGCGATCTCCTTGTTTTTCATGCACCAGAGAAACAAACAGTTCTTCCAGTCGGTTCGCTTTGTTACGCATACTCAATACCTGAATGCCCTGCGCGCTCAGCTGAGAGAAGACGCTGTTGACCCCTTGTTCACGCAGAACCTCCACTTCCAGCGTGGAAGTGTCGACCAGTCGGTACTGATAACCTTCCAGTTTCGGCAGCGGACTTTTTGGTGCCAGATCGAGGATAAAGGTCTCAGATTTCAGCTTGGAGAGCAGACTCTTCATCGAGGTGTTTTCCACCAGCTCGCCGTGCTGAATAATGCCGATATTACGACACAGCATTTCCGCTTCTTCGAGATAGTGAGTGGTCAGAATAATGGTGGTGCCTTTGTCGTTTAAATCCTTTAAAAAGCCCCACATTGAACGACGCAGCTCAATGTCGACGCCCGCCGTTGGTTCATCCAGAATGAGTAATTTCGGCTCGTGCATCAGCGCACGGGCAATCATCAGACGACGTTTCATCCCACCAGACAGCATGCGTGCGCGCTCGTTACGTTTTTCCCATAAATCGAGCTGCTTTAAATATAGTTCGCTGCGTTTGACCGCTTCTTTATGCTCAACACCGTAGTAACCCGCCTGGTTGACCACGATCTGCTGCACGGTTTCAAACGGGTTAAAGTTAAACTCCTGCGGTACCAGGCCAAGCTGGCGTTTAGCATTAACCGTATCTTTTTCAAGATCGTATCCGAAGACGCTCACCCGCCCGGAGGTTTTATTCACCAGCGAGCTGATTATTCCAATGGTGGTGGATTTTCCTGCGCCATTCGGTCCCAAAAGCGCATAAAAATCACCCGCTTCGACTTGCAAATCTATCCCGCGTAACGCCTGAACGCCACCGGGGTAAGTTTTTTTAAGTTGTTGAAGTTCCAGAGCAATGGTCATGTTTTTATACTTACCTTACGTTCTGACATTTTATATATAGTTTAAATAATGATGGAGTTACCCTATATTAGCCCATCGAATTTATCTGGCTTCGGGTCGTGCTACTCCATGAAAGACATAGATACACTCATCAGCAACAATGCACTATGGTCAAAGATGCTGATAGAAGAAGATCCCGGATTTTTTGAAACGCTGACGCATGCCCAGAATCCGCGTTTTCTATGGATTGGATGTTCCGATAGCCGCGTTCCCGCTGAACGATTGACCGGTCTTGAACCGGGTGAATTATTTGTTCACCGCAATGTTGCCAATCTGGTTATTCACACCGACCTGAACTGTCTCTCAGTGGTTCAGTATGCGGTGGATGTGCTGGAAGTGGAACATATTATTATATGCGGCCACTATGGATGCGGCGGCGTCCAGGCGGCGATTGAAAATAAAGAACAGGGGCTGATTGATAACTGGTTACTGCACATCCGCGATATCTGGTTCAAACACAGCTCACTGCTGGGCGAAATGCCGCAGGAACGTCGTATGGACACCCTGTGCGAACTGAATGTCATGGAACAGGTCTATAACCTGGGCCACTCAACCATTATGCGTTCAGCCTGGAAGCGCGGTCAGAAAGTGACCATTCACGGCTGGGCTTACGGTATTCATGATGGCCTGCTGCGCGATCTCGACGTCACCGCCACCAGCCGCGAAACGCTGGAACAGCGCTATCGCCAGGGGTTGTCTAACCTGAGTCAGAAACACAGCAACCATAAATAATGTGACATTGCCGGGAGGCGGCGACGCCTTACCCGGCCTACAAACCTGCGCCATCAGGCGCTCCAGCCAATTACTCGTCCAGCAGCACTACTTTGCCAACATACGGCAGATGGCGATAACGCTGGGCATAGTCAATGCCGTAACCGACCACAAACTCATCAGGAATTGAGAAGCCGATAAACTCGACCGGAACATTCACTTCACGACGAGAAGGTTTGTCCAGCAGCGTACAAATAGCCAGGGATTTCGGCTCGCGCAGGCTCAGAATTTCACGCACTTTGGACAGCGTATTGCCGGAATCGATGATGTCTTCGACAATCAGCACGTCCTTGCCACGAATGTCTTCATCCAGGTCTTTCAGGATTTTAACATCACGCGTGGTAGACATTCCGCTACCGTAGCTGGATGCCGTCATGAAATCGACTTCGTGAGAGACATGCACTTCACGGCACAGATCCGCCATAAACATAAATGAGCCACGTAACAGACCAACCAGCACCATATCGCTGCCGCTGTCCTTGTAACGTTCGTTAATCTGGCGCCCCAGTTCAGCAATACGCGCTTTGATCTCCGCTTCCGGGATCATCACTTCAACAGTATGTTTCATAAACCCTATAACTCACTGATTTTTATCAGTTGACACATCATGCAGATCGAAAGAAAGCGCTTACGTTGATACACCGACTGACAGACGGCGACCCGCTCTAACCACAAAACTTGCGACAGCATACAAACAATTCAGTTGATGAAGTATACCAGTAAAGAGAGCGGGTTCCTCTGATAGTTCACAGGAGAACCCGTTTGCGTCGTTTTTTGTACGCTTATTAATCAAAACCAGGAGCGCACGGCAGCCTGTGGCTAAAACGTTTCCCAGTGCGGGTCTTGTGGCGAACTCCCCGCAGAGGTCGCTCGTGGAGTATCCTTAGGTGGTTTTCGATGCTCACTGTTGGAGGCATCGCGAGTGATGCGAAATGCCGCCACGGCCAGGCGTAACTGTTCAGCTTGTTGTTCCAACGAAGCGGCTGCGGCGGCAGATTCCTCTACCAGCGCGGCGTTTTGTTGTGTGACACTGTCCATCTGCGAGACCGCGAGACTCACCTGCTCAATCCCCCGACTCTGTTCCTCCGAGGCTGAGGCGATTTCCCCCATGATGTCCGTCACGCGGGTGACCGCTGCGACAATCTCTTTCATCGTTTTACCCGCGTCCGACACCTGCTGAGATCCCATCCCCACGCTGTGAGTTGAGTTATCAATCAACGCTTTGATCTCTTTGGCTGCCTGAGCGCTACGGCTTGCCAGGGTACGGACTTCACCCGCCACAACAGCAAATCCGCGTCCCTGCTCTCCTGCTCTGGCAGCCTCAACCGCCGCGTTGAGCGCCAGGATATTGGTCTGGAAAGCAATACTGTCGATGACGCTGGTGATCTGCGCAATTTGCTGTGAACTACCGGCAATTTCACTCATCGTGTGCACGACAGTATCAACAACCCGTCCACCACGTGCGGCAGTATCAGACGCATTCTTAGCCAGTTGAGTCGCCTGTTTCGCATTGTCCGTATTTTGCTTCACGGTCGCGGTAAGCTGTTCCATGCTGGCGGCTGTCTCTTCAAGTGAAGCAGCCTGCTGCTCAGTACGCGAAGACAGATCGTTGTTACCTGATGAGATTTCCGTTGCGCCGCTATGAATCGTTTCTGAGCTGTTACGCACCGACGTGACTGTCGAAATCAGCGACTGTCGCATTTCATCTAAGCCCGTGGCCAAACGTCCCATTTCATTACGTCCCTGGACGTCGAGTTGATGGGTCAGATCACCACGGGTAATAATGCGGATATGCTCCATGATCTGCGCCAGGGGTTTAAGCAGCATATGCTGCAACCCACTCCAGATCATGCCCAGAACGATGAGCACAGCGACGACAATTGCCCCTAACGTCCATTGCATGCGGGTAAAGCTGTGCTGATTTTCCGCCGCCGCGTGCTGGAGCAACGCGTTGTTTTCGTTACGCCACTGGTCATAGCTGGCTTCCATTTCATCCTGCGCCTTCTGAGCATCAAGATCGCCATAGGCCTGATAGTTATTCGCGCGCAGATACTCTATCGATAACGCCATCACGTCGTGCATCTGCCGATACTGTTTTTCCATTTCAGATGCAATTTGCGGATTCTGCCCCGACACCTGCGGCAATGACTGATAATGCGCGAAGTATCCCTCAGCCTTCTTCATCGACTCACTCGCCGTCTTTAGCAAAGTATCAATGGCCGCCAGTGAGGCCGGATCGCGTTGATTCTTTAAGAAACGAATTGCTACGCGGGTTACCGTTACTCGGGTTTTAATCAGCGTATTGACACTATCACTCAGATTTTCCTGTTGGGCATTCAGGGTGCCTGAGTTCTGGAAATTATGGCGATCATTGTTTACCGCAGAATAAAAAAAGCTTCCTGTCACGACCTGTAGCAAACAGAAAATGGCGAGAACCAGAAGAATGCCGGTAATAACACGCACATTTTTAATCATAGTATTTCATCCATTGAACTCACATTGGGTACCCAATGATTATCGGCTTCAAAGGCGAGTACTTTATGTGCAATAGCAGAATTTGCAGGAGGAGGGAGTCGTGCGGTGAAACGCTGTAAAGAGACTGTGTCTTATCCGGCCTACGAGAGATTTCTGCAGGCCGGATAAGCACAGCGTAATTTTTTAGACGGTGAAGCCGAGCATCATCCCGGTATCTTCATGCTCTAACAGATGGCAGTGCGCCATATAGGCATGCTCTTTTGGCGCGTCGTGGTCAAACTTCACCAAAACCTCGCTCACGCCGCCTTCTACCCGCACAGTGTCCTTCCATCCCGCGCGGTGTGCGGCAGGCGCTTTGCCATTCTCAGACAGAATGCGGAACTGCGTACCGTGAATGTGGAACGGATGCAGCATCATGTCGCCCTGACCGGAAATCACCCAGCGTTCGTGCTGACCTTTCGCCGCGGCAAACATCGGTTTATTCATATCAAATGCCTGACCATTAATCCGGTTGGCGTTATGGAAATCAAACGATCCGCCATGCTTCATGTTGCCCATGTCGCCATGCTGCATTTTCCCCATCTCACCGGGGTTCATATTGCCATGATTCATATTACCGTGGCCCATATTGTCATTATTCATATGGCCCATCATCTTCCCATGATCCATACCCGCCATGGCCTGACCGCCGTATTTCTTCATCAGCATTTGCATGCCCATCATATCGAGCATCGGATCCATCGACAGCTGCAGCTTGCGCACCGTCAGCCCTTCCAGTGACGGCAGCGATGGCATGGATGTCAGCGAATCTGGCAGCGTGCCGGAAGCGGTAATCAGCAACGGTTGAACGCGCATCACCGGGTGCGGCTTATCGAATGGCGCAATCGCCATCCCCATCTGACTGACTGGCAGAGTGACCAGATCAAAAGCTTTGCCGTCACTGACATCCACCAGCACTTCAAAGCGCTCGCCCATCAGCATAGGAAGCTCGGTCACTTTTACCGGTTCAGCCAACAGTCCACCGTCGCTGGCAATGACGTACAAAGGACGATTGTCGCTGGCCGCAATGTTCAGTGAGCGTGCGTTACAACCATTCAACAGGCGTAGACGCAACCAGCCACGCGGTGCGGCATGCTGAGGATAAATCGCCCCATTGGTCAGCAGCGTATCGCCAAACCAGCCGACTGCGGCGGTCATGATGTCCAGTTGATAATCAACCTGCCCATCAGCAGAGAACTGTTTGTCCTGAATGATCACCGGCACATCATCAATGCCCCACTGCTTAGGCAGCATCAGCTTGCGAATCTCTTCATCTTCAATCAGCACCAGTCCGGCCAGTCCCATCGCTACCTGACGACCGGTCTTTCCATGCTGATGCGGGTGGAACCAGCAGGTTGCCGCCCGCTGATCCGGCGTGAAGGTCACCGAACGTTTCCCGCCCGCCGGGATAATGCCTTGCGGCCCACCGTCGACTTCACCGGGGATTTCCAGACCGTGCCAGTGCAACGTCGTCTCTTCGGCAAGCTGGTTATGGATATCCACGGTCACCGACTGCCCTTTGTTCAGCTTGACCGCAGGTCCGAGTAAATTGCCGTTATATCCCCAGGTCGTCGCTGTTTTACCAGCAAAGCTCGATTTTCCGGCTTGCACCACCAATTGCATACGGTTTGAGGCATCCGCGGTTAACAGGTCAGGAATGGGCAATGCAGGGCGGTCTGCGGCAAATACGCTCCGGCTCCACAGAGGTAACGCTGACGCGACGCCCAGCGCCACGGAGTACTTTAAAAAGTCACGACGTTGCATAATCACTTCCTTATATTCAGCAGCTTAAGCAGGCTATCTTTTAAGCATAAGCCTTCCCCTTACGGGAAGGTCAAGTGAACGGCTAATAATAAAGGTCGTCGCTTCGCTCGCAGTATGCTAACGTTTAAATTCCGTGATGCAGTGGTAGAAGCAATGAAGACGTTTTTCAGAACAGTTTTGTTCGGCACCCTGATGGCCGTATGCGCAAATAGCTACGCGCTCAGCGAGTCCGAAGCCGAAGATATGGCCGATTTAACGGCAGTTTTTGTTTTTCTGAAAAATGACTGTGGATACCAGAATTTGCCTAATGGGCAGATTCGTCGCGCACTGGTCTTTTTTGCCCAGCAAAACCAGTGGGACCTGAGTAATTACGACACCTTCAATATGAAAGCGCTGGGTGAAGACAGCTACCGCGATCTCAGCGGTATCGGCATCCCAACAGCAAAGAAATGCAAAGCGCTGGCGCGTGACTCTCTGAGCCTGCTGGCCTACGTTAAATAATCTCCGGCGCAATCAGGGTTGAGAGTGCAGTTACTCTGGCTGTACCAGCGTCAGGGCAACGGATTGCGCTTTTAATTCAGCCTGCGCGTTTGGCGGTAGATTCACATCGGTAACAACATCGGTAAAGCAACTAAGCGGCGCGACGTTAAATAACGAATGTGCGCCGTACTTACTGCTATCCGCCAGCAATACCTTCCGTTGGGCATTCGCAATAATTTCCTGCTTTAATCCCGCTTTGTCTTCCGTTGGCGTGGTTACACCCTTTTCCATACTCCAGGTGTTACAGCTCATAAAAGCAATATCAGGATAGACGCTGCGCAACATTTTCCGGCCAAACTCACCAATACAGGACTGGCTGCTGTCATCGATGCGTCCACCGACGATCGTCACCTCTATCTGACGGAATTCTGACAAAAACAGGGCAATATGCAGATCAACGGTAATCACTCGCAGCGGCAAATGCGTCAGACATTTTGCCAGCTCCAGCATTGTGGTACCGGCATCAAGCACCACGGCATCGCCCGCACGCACCATTGAGGCGGCAAAACGCGCAATCGCCCGTTTCTCAGCAGGCGATCGCAGTTGCTTTTCGTTTGTGGTTGGCTGCGCCGCTTCAAAGCGTCGTAACGCAACACCGCCGTGGCTGCGGCTGATCACACCCTGTTCATCCAGCTTGATGAGATCGCGCCTGATCGTTGCTGGAGAGGCGTCAACCGCGTCAACCAACTGTTCCACGGTAACCAGCGTATGATTTTTCAAATACGCCACAATCTTATCCAGACGGTGTTGCCCTTTCATAACAGTAAATTACGCCAGTTGCATTGCCAGTTTGATCGATACGGCCATGCTCTCAGATTTTGCTTTTCCCGTCCAGGCGATATCAAATGCCGTACCGTGATCGGCAGAGGTACGAATAAACGGTAAACCTGCTGTGATATTTACACCATCATAGAAACCCAGCAATTTCAGCGGGATATGCCCCTGATCGTGGTACATCGCCACCACCATGTCATACTGACCTTCATAAGCCTGTAAAAACACGGTATCCGGGGGGCACGGACCGTAAACATCCATCCCCTTCGCTTTCATATTCTCAATCGCGGGTCCGACAATACGAATTTCCTCATCGCCAAACAGGCCATTCTCTCCGGCATGTGGATTCACCCCCGCAACGGCAATACGCGGGTGTGCAAAGCCTACGCGCTTCAGGAAGGTATCCGCGATACTAATCACCGTTTCGACACGTTGCCCATTGAGCGTATCAAGGAATTTGCGCAGTGCGATATGCGTCGAAACATGGATAACTTTCAGCTTATCGGTGTACAGCACCATCGCATAGTCACGGCTTTCGGTTAGCGTTGCCAGCAGTTCGGTATGTCCAGGATAATTGTGTCCGCCGAGATGCAGCGCTTCTTTGTTCAACGGCGCGGTCGCGATGGCATGTACATCCCCCTTCATCGCCAGTTCAGTCGCCCGCTTCACACAGCGATAGGCCAGATCGCCCGCCTGTGCCTGCACTGTACCAGGGACCAGTTCGTCAGGCTGCGCCAGCGGTTCATCAATCACATGAATCGTATCTGGCGTGAATCTGGCATCGGCGACCTGTTCAATAGCGCGAAATGTTACTCCGTCAGCCAGCCCCTGAGCCTGTAACCGCTGCAGCGTTTTTAGGCACCCGACCACCACCAGCGGTGCACCATTAAGTTCATCTTCGCGTAGCGCTTTAACAATAATTTCCGGACCAATCCCCGCCGGATCTCCCATCGTAATCGCAATTGTTTTAGTTACCACGGTACATCTCCTCAATAAAATACAGCGCATCGCAAAGGGTCGTATCAGAACCGAATCCACCCGCTTTGGTAATAACCGGCAAGTCGTCAATCTCGCTATTCACAAACGTTCCGCACGGAATACAGGGGGCGACCTCACTGTGGATGCGATACCCTTCAGCACCCAACGCACTGGCGACCGCCGTGGCAATATCGCCTCCGGTCAGGAACAAACCGCCGATACGTGCTTGTTCAATAATGCGCAGCGTTATCTCCCCTAGACGCTGGCTCAGCAGTTCTCCCAACTGCTGGCGGCTCATCCCCACGTTGAAACACAGCGTGTCGATCATGTCCCGGTCTTCTGCACATCGACTGGTGCGTAAGATCGTGTGCTGCTGCTGGCTCAGTTGCGCGCAAGCCTGTTCAATAACAGAGTCCATTTCCTGTGCAAATGACGATGCAACCAACCGCGCGGCATCGATATCAACGACTTTTGCCCGGCCCTGACACACTGCTTTTTCCACCTGACGTCGCGTTGCCTCACTCATTGAGCCAGCCACAACCAACACCGGTAATTCCTGCTTTTCTTGCATAAACGTTGCGGCCGGTAGCGCATTGGCAAGCCCCGCCGCCCCTACGAGCAGCGGCATCTGTTTTTGCTCACAAACCGCCTGTGCAATAAGCGCGAGATCTCGCTCTTCCACGGCATCCACCACCACCATACATTCGCCGGCTTTTGCAAAAGCACTCAGCAGCGCACTCAAACTTCCCCGACGCACATCCACCAGCGACACCTCATGTACAGGGACATCGCTTTGCAGTGCGACCAGTTCAGCAATACGCGAAGAGTGAATAGGCGTTTTTGGATCGCTGGCGAATTCCGTTTCCAGCAGCGGCACACCATGGACCAGGCACAAGCCATCCTGCGTAGTGCGCCCGGCAGCAGGAATTGCCGCCGCAATCACGGCCAGCGTCTGACCGGCTGTACGCATGGCTGCAGTGACTTCAGCCCCCACATTGCCACGAAATGTCGAGTCTATTTTTTTGTATACCAGCGGTGTTGCTTCGCCCTCACACCATGGCGCTAACGCTTGTTGTACAGCCGCGGCGGCCTGCGTTGCCAGCATCGCCCGGCTTTCCGTATTGATGACCAGAACATCGGCGCGGCGCGACGGTTTCTGCGCTGGGGTCAGCATTACTTCGGTACGCGCCCCTTTTTTCGCCAGCTGTACGCCGGTATCGTTAGAGCCCGTAAAGTCATCGGCGATAACGATCATTTTCATGCTTTCTTCTCCTGCACAGTCTGACGAGACTGCCTTTTCGCGACCCACGACGTAAGAATTGGCGTCAGAATGGCGGTTGTAATGACTGACGCAGCGATCAGCGGCGCTGCCGCAGCGGCAACCTCTGCCAGCGAGGGATCGGCCTGTGCTATGGCCAGTGGCGTCGCGACGGCGTTCCCCGCCGTACTGGATGCCGCAGCACCAGCAATACCACTCCCGCCTACCAGACGATCGGCACGAATGTTAAAGAAGCCGCCCACAAAGGTGGTCAGCACACCCAGCAGAATGCCCGCCAGACCGCCTTGCAGCAGCATTTCCAGGTTAATACCGGCTCCAAGTGCAAACGCAAAGAAAGGAATGAGCAGTGGACCGCCTTTGGTCAGGAAGTCACGCATATTAGCGTCGAGGTTACCGAGGATCATGCCAACCACCAGCGGAACAAGAACCGCCACCAGCGCCATGATAGGAATATTTGCCATACCCGCCGCGCCCAGCGCGATCATGGTAAAGAAAGGTCCGTCATTCAGAGACAAAATGGAGATCGCACCGACATCACGTTCATTGCCAAACTCGCCAACCAGCGCCGCGTAAAGCCCGCCATTGGAGTTACTCATTGCCGCAATAATGGCAACACCGCTTAAGCCAAAGATGCCCTCCGCGCCAAACAGGTGTTCAACCCCGAGACCAATTGCAATCGCGACCAGTAACTTGGTCAGCGTAATCGTGCCGCCTTGTAGCAAAGCTTGCGGCGCCGCCTTTACGCTAATTCCCGCCCCCATACAGAGCAGGAACGCGCCAATCAAGGGAGCCGCGCCATTTTTAAATAAAGCCGTGGTGAATCCACCGATCTGCAACGCCTGCGGGGCAAAAGTGTTGATAATGGCACCGATAACCAACGGCACAACCATCATGCCGCCGGGTACGCGTTCTATTGCCTTCTTGATGTTCATGGTCTTCCCGCCTGTTGTTATGTTGTGATTAAATAAAATCATAACGATTATATTCAATCAAAATCAGATCGCAAACGCGGCAGATCACAGTTTTTGAATGATTAATAAAAATCAAAATAATCATTCGGACGAAAAAAAAGCCAGGTTTGTCTCACCCGGCTTCATTGATATCTGAAATATCTCAGGATTGATGCACAAATTCGCGGTATGCCGCCACAACCTGAAGAAAGTCCTCTACACCACAGAGCGAAAAACTTTCTTCGTCGTAGTAGCTCATCCCCTCTTCCATCTCATCGCCAGAGAACTCCAGCTGATTAGCGCGAACCATCACTTCTTCGCCATCCAGCCAGAGCGTGTATTCATGCCCTGCTCGCTGCCAGGAGCGCTCACTGCCCTTAACCGCACGCGCTGCCTGTTCCACTTCATCAAGTAAGGCCAGGTTTTCTTTCACTTCCTCATTAAACCAGTGCCCCACCACCTCGTGGCCCATGGACATACGCACTTTTACCACCCCGGTAATATCGCGCAGAAATTCGTAATCCATAATGTCTTCCTCTACTCCCGGCAATGCGCCAATACCGCATTGCGCCTTGCTGTAATTATCGCAGCAGCGCGGCAGAAAAAAAGCGTAGTGGGTATAAGGAATAGAAATAAAAATGCCCGGAGAAGCAGACTTCTCCGGGCATTGATGCGTTTTTACACAAAATGCCTTAGGGCATTACACCGCGGTCTGGAAAATCACACCATCGGCTTTCTCGGTGTACTGAGACAGCTGGTCGAAGTTCAGATAACGGTAAGTATCTACGGCCGTTTTATCTACCTGCGCCACATAGGTCTGGTACTCTTCCGCCGTCGGCAGTTTGCCGATCAGCGCCGCAACCGCCGCCAGCTCCGCAGAAGCCAGGTAGACGTTCGCTCCGGTACCTAAACGGTTCGGGAAGTTACGGGTAGAGGTCGACACCACCGTTGCGCCGTCGGCTACACGCGCCTGGTTACCCATGCACAGAGAGCAGCCTGGAATTTCGATACGCGCACCGCTCTTACCGAACACGCTGTAATAACCTTCTTCGGTCAGCTGTGCCGCATCCATACGGGTTGGCGGAGCCACCCACAGACGCGTTGGCAGTTGGCCTTTGTGCGCATCCAGCAGCTTACCAGCGGCACGGAAGTGGCCGATGTTAGTCATGCAGGAGCCGATGAACACTTCGTCGATCTTCTCGCCCTGTACGTCAGACAGCAGACGCGCATCGTCCGGATCGTTCGGTGCACACAGGATTGGCTCTTTGATATCCGCCAGATCGATGTCGATCACTGCCGCGTATTCTGCGTCAGCGTCGGCTTCCAGCAACTGCGGATCCGCCAGCCATTTTTCCATGCCCTGCACACGACGTTCCAGCGTACGGCGATCGCCGTAACCTTCTGCGATCATCCACTTCAGCAGAACGATGTTAGAGCTCAGATACTCAACGATCGGCTCTTTGTTCAGCTTGATGGTACAACCGGCAGCAGAACGTTCAGCGGAGGCGTCGGTCAATTCGAACGCCTGCTCTACTTTGAGATCCGGCAGACCTTCGATTTCAAGAATGCGGCCAGAGAAGATGTTCTTCTTACCTTTCTTCTCAACGGTCAGCAGACCCTGTTTGATCGCGTACAGCGGGATGGCGTGTACCAGATCGCGCAGGGTGATACCCGGCTGCATTTTGCCTTTGAAACGCACCAGAACGGATTCCGGCATATCCAGCGGCATCACGCCGGTCGCAGCAGCAAACGCCACCAGACCAGAACCTGCCGGGAAGGAAATCCCGATAGGGAAACGGGTATGGGAGTCACCACCGGTACCTACGGTATCCGGCAGCAGCATGCGGTTCAGCCAGGAGTGAATAACGCCGTCGCCCGGACGCAGCGACACACCGCCGCGGTTCATGATGAAGTCTGGCAGCGTGTGATGCGTGTTCACGTCCACCGGCTTCGGATAGGCCGCGGTGTGGCAGAAGGACTGCATCACCAGATCAGCAGAGAAGCCCAGACACGCCAGGTCTTTCAGTTCGTCACGGGTCATAGGGCCAGTGGTATCCTGAGAACCGACGGAGGTCATCTTCGGTTCGCAGTACGCGCCCGGACGGATGCCTTTCACGCCGCAAGCGCGGCCAACCATTTTTTGTGCCAGGGAGAAGCCACGGCTGCTTTCCGCCACGTCTTTCGCCTGACGGAATACATCGCTGTGCGGCAGGCCCAGCGCTTCGCGCGCCTTGGTGGTCAGGCCACGGCCGATGATCAGCGGGATACGGCCACCGGCGCGTACTTCGTCGATCAGGACTTCGGTTTTCAGCTCAAAGCTTGCCAGCAGTTCGCCGGTTTCGTGGTTACGTACTTCGCCTTTGAACGGGTAAACGTCAATCACGTCGCCCATGTTCATGTTCGACACGTCCACTTCAATCGGCAGTGCGCCCGCATCTTCCATGGTGTTGAAGAAGATAGGTGCAATTTTGCCGCCGAGGCACAGGCCGCCGCCACGCTTGTTCGGCACATGAGGAATGTCGTCACCCATGAACCACAGCACGGAGTTGGTTGCGGATTTACGCGAAGAACCGGTACCGACAACATCACCCACATAAGCCAGCGGGTAACCTTTTTTCTGCAATTCTTCGATCTGTTTGATCGGGCCAACCACGCCCGGCTGATCCGGTTCGATACCTTCACGGGCGTTTTTCAGCATCGCCAGCGCGTGCAGAGGGATATCCGGGCGAGACCATGCATCCGGTGCCGGAGAAAGGTCATCGGTGTTGGTTTCACCCGTCACTTTGAAGACGGTAACGGTGATTTTTTCAGCCAGAGCCGGACGGTTCAGGAACCATTCGGCATCAGCCCAGGATTGCATTACCTGCTTCGCATATTCGTTGCCCGCTTTGGCTTTTTCTTCTACATCGTAGAAGTTATCGAACATCAGCAGCGTTGAAGAGAGCGCTTTGGCGGCAATCGGCGCCAGTTTTGCATCGTCCAGCGCGTCGATCAGCGGATGAATGTTGTAGCCACCCTGCATGGTGCCCAGCAGTTCAATGGCTTTTTCTGGGGTAACCAGCGGGGAGGTGGTGTCGCCTTTTGCGACAGCGGCGAGAAAACCAGCTTTAACATAAGCGGCTTCATCTACGCCAGGAGGAACGCGGTTGATCAACAGGTCTAACAGGAATTCTTCTTCGCCCACAGGCGGGGTCTTCAGCAGCTCGACAAGTGCAGCCATTTGGGTTGCGTCTAAAGGTTTTGGCACAATCCCCTGGGCAGCACGCTCAGCTACGTGCTTACGGTATTCTTCTAGCACGACGATATCTCCTCGCTCTCATTGTCATAATGCGGCGCTTTTGTAGATGGGCGATTCTCTTCACGCTCCTGTGAGACAGTAGTTAGTAGGGTAAATGCCCGGTACCGCATAAGGCACAATAACAGGATTTTCATTAAGTGTTAATCCGTTTACAAAAAAGCAACATAAAAAATTGGCTGAATCGTTAAGAATGGTATAGCGACAAGGTGAGGCGAAATTAAGTCAGCTTAAAACCGCCCATAAACGGTTAATTTTCAAGCGCGATCGGCTGAATATTCCAGCGATTTTTCCGCCATCACATATAATTGTGTAATAAATACTCACACTCTTTTTTCGGACCAACCTGGTGAATCAACCATAAAAGTCAAAACTGTCTAACACGGGTGAATAATACTCGCGGCAACAGGAACGCCTCACGGCACAGCGCTCGTCTCGTTGGAGTCATTTTATGAAGTTGCCCCTTAAGCCACATCTGCTTGTCCTTTTGTGCAGTGCCGGGCTGTTTGCCGCCTCTGGCGTGATGTTTGTTAAAAGTCGCACAACGGAGCCTGCTGCTCCGGCCCCCGTTGCGCAGCAACCGTCAACACCGGCCCCAGCTCCCGTAGCGGCCCCTGCCCCGGCCGACCAAACAGCGCCCGCCGTGGCACCAACCTACTCAGCAGCACAAATCGATCAGTGGGTTGCACCCATCGCGCTCTATCCAGACTCGCTGTTGTCGCAAATTTTGATGGCCTCAACCTATCCGGCTAACGTCATCCAGGCCGCACAGTGGTCAAAAGACAATCCCAAAATGCAGGGCGATGCCGCCATTCAGGCAGTTACCAGCCAGCCCTGGGATCCCAGCGTGAAATCGCTGGTCGCTTTTCCTCAGTTGATGTCGCTGATGGGTGAAAATCCGCCGTGGGTACAAAGCCTGGGCGATGCTTTCCTCGCACAGCCGAAAGACGTCATGGATTCCGTTCAACGTCTGCGTGTACTGGCGCAACAAACCGGCGCGCTGCAATCAACACCGCAACAGACCGTCACTACCGTGACCAAAGCGGCGCCAGCTAAAACCGTCACCAGCGAGTCGACGACCAGTTCAGCGACCACAACAGCCACAACCACCTCAACAAGCCCAACGGTTATCAAGATTGAATCCGCCGATCCGCAGGTGGTGTACGTTCCTACCTATAACCCGAATACGGTTTACGGTACCTGGCCGAATACCGCTTATCCGCCAACTTATCTGCCGCCTACGCCCGGCGAGCAGTTTGGCAACAGCTTCGTTAACGGTTTAGGCTTCAGCCTCGGTGTTGCCACAACCTATGCCATCTTCAGCAACATCGACTGGGATGACGACGACGACCACCATCATAATGATGACTGGGATAACCATGGCGGCTATAACCGTAATGGTGATAACAACATCAACATTAACGTTGATAACTTCAATAAAATCAGTGGTCAACGGCTGACAGATGCCAACCGTACCTGGCAGCATAACCCGGCCTATCGTGAGGGTGTGCCATACCCAAATAACCAACTCAATAACCGCTTCCACTCCACTAACACAGCTACGGGCTTAAGTTCGACCCAGCAAAGACCGGTCAATCGTGATAGCCAGCGCCAGGCTGCGATGAGCCAAATGGAAAAATCAACGGGGAAAACATTCCCGCAAACGGCGCGTACGGGCACGAAAGACGCTCAGCGTCAGGCGTCCAGCCAACAGCTGAAGCAAATTTCACAGCGTAATAACTACCGCGGTTACGATACCAAGCCGCAAGCCGCGAAACGGACAAGCACACAGCAACGTGAGAATCGTCAGGCAGTCGCCCAGCGACAGGAGAAAAGGGTCACGCAACCGGCGCAGCAACGCAATGTGCAACAGCGCAATCTTCAACAGCGAACCAGTCAGCCGCGCGCCAATGCGCTGAGCGGTAACGACAGTCGCTCCGCCAACTGGCAGGCACAGCAACAGCGAGGTGCCCAGAGCCGGCAGGTCGCCCGTAATCAGCCATCGCGCCAGCCTTCTGGCGGGCGTGCTGAACACCGTGAATTCCGTCATCGTTAAGGGAACCGACATGAAAAATAAACTACTCAGTGGAATGGTGTTGTTCATGGTTTCGGCCACCGCGATGGCACAACAATCCTTCAGCACACCAGACCAGGCAACAGATGCGCTGGCAAACGCTATCAGTGAGCAAAATGAAAGTGCAATGAGCAACCTGCTCGGGGAAAACTGGCGTGATTTTCTGCCGCCCGAAGGCGTCGATCCTGATGCGGTTGATCGCTTCCTGCGTGACTGGAAGGTACGCCATAGCACTGTCATCGACGGCAATACGGCGCATCTTGTGGTTGGGGACAGCGACTGGCAACTGCCGATCCCGGTCGTCAAAAACGCTTCAGGCTGGCAATTTGATATCAAGGAAGCGGCCGAAGAGATCCTGACCCGTGAGATTGGACGCAACGAACTTGCTGCCATCGAGGCGTTGCACGCCTATGTGGATGCTCAGCAGAGCTATTTTGCGATGAACCAGAAATACGCGCAAAAGATTGTCAGTTCTGAAGGGAAAAAGGATGGTCTGTACTGGCCTGTTTCGCCGGGCGAAGCGCCAAGCCCGCTTGGCCCAGCCTTCAGTCCACAGGAGCCGGGCATGGGCTATCACGGCTATCGCTTCCGGATCCTTCCCGATAAAACCAGCGGTTTTGCCATGGTAGCCTGGCCCGTTAGCTACGATCACACCGGCGTGATGAGTTTTATGATTAACGGTGAAGACAAAGTCTACCAGGCCGATCTCGGTGTTGAATCACAGCAGAAAGCACAAGCGTTAACCACATTCCATCCGGATAAAAACTGGCAACCTGTAGCGCCCTGATACCGAGTCGGAAGGTTAGTAGGCCGGGTAAGGCATAGCCGCCCCCCGGCAACCCGCAACAAATTACAGGATGTTAGCGACAGATTTCGCCAGTTGAGCTTCCAACACCGGCTTCGCTTCTTCGAACTTCAGATTCACTTTGTTAGCATTAGACACAACGCGGGTCTGGTATTTTGCGCGAACGCCTTGCGCGCTGCTGGTTTGCAGCTTGATGCCAGATGTCCCTTGACGCAATGCAGCAACATTATCCGTTGTCACTTTCGCTTTGCTGCGTTCAGAGATTTGCAGGTCAGTAACCATGGTGTAGTTAACGTCTTCCACCATCGCATCCGCGGCCATGCCGATCAGACCCGCCGCGATACCAACACCCAGCGCCGCACCAGAGGAGTTGCTGTTATAAGCGGTAATCCCCGCGCCCAGCGCTGCGCCCATCGCGGCACCTTCGTAACCCGTTTTCAGGAAGCCTTGAGCTTCACGCAGATCCATTTTGTCCGCTTTCAACACGTTCGCCTGTACCCAGTAATAAGCGCTGTCTGGCGAACTGGTCACTTTATACCCCTTCGCTGACAGGTCATTTGCCAGCAGGGTTTGCAGGTTACTCATGTCTTTGTCAGAGGTGTTTTTTACCTGAATGTAGACGGTCTTCTCGCTGGAAGGCTCCAGCCAGATGGTTTCACTCATCTGCGTTTTCACTTCAAGGTTACGTTTTTTAACGGCGGTGGTCATCGCACCACAACCGGTCAGCGTCATTGTCGCGACAACCATGCCAACAACCGCGATTTTTTTTAAAGACATGTATTTTCCTTTTTCGTGTAATAGAGAGTCCAGAGCCTCTTCTCCGTGCGGCCAGTAGCCACACAATGGCGAAAAAAGTATCGGCAGTTGCGCAATTTTTTTTAGTGGAAATATCAATGAGATGACTACTAAAACTGGTAGTTTTCAGGCAAAAAAAACGCCTCCGAAGAGGCGTTTTCACAAAAGCGGGAAGATTACTTTTTCTTCGCTTTCGGGTTTGGCAGGTCGGTAATGCTACCTTCAAAGATTTCTGCCGCCAGGCCCACGGACTCGTGCAGAGTCGGGTGCGCGTGGATGGTCAGCGCGATATCTTCTGCGTCACAACCCATTTCGATCGCCAGACCGATTTCGCCCAGCAGCTCGCCGCCGTTGGTACCGACAATCGCACCACCGATAACACGGTGAGATTCTTTGTCGAAAATCAGTTTGGTCATACCGTCTGCGCAATCGGAAGCGATAGCACGGCCAGAAGCAGCCCACGGGAAGGTGGCGGTTTCGTAGCTAATGCCTTTTTCTTTCGCTTCTTTCTCGGTCAGACCAACCCATGCAACTTCTGGTTCAGTGTATGCAATGGATGGGATAACTTTCGGATCGAAGTAGTGTTTCTTACCGGCGATAACTTCAGCGGCAACGTGACCTTCATGAACACCTTTGTGTGCCAGCATCGGCTGACCGACGATATCGCCGATAGCAAAGATGTGCGGCACGTTGGTGCGCAGCTGTTTGTCAACGCGGATGAAGCCACGGTCGTCAACTTCCACGCCAGCTTTGCCCGCGTCGAGGTTTTTACCGTTCGGTACACGACCGATAGCGACCAGCACAGCATCGTAACGCTGAGCTTCGGCAGGGGCTTTTTTGCCTTCCATGGAAACGTAGATACCGTCTTCTTTCGCTTCAACGGCGGTCACTTTGGTTTCCAGCATCAGGTTGAATTTCTTGCTGATACGCTTGGTGAAGACTTTAACCACGTCTTTGTCGGCAGCCGGGATAACCTGGTCGAACATTTCAACCACGTCGATCTCTGAACCCAGCGCATGGTACACGGTACCCATTTCCAGACCGATGATACCGCCGCCCATTACCAGCAGGCGCTTAGGAACAGTTTTCAGTTCCAGTGCATCGGTGGAATCCCACACGCGCGGATCTTCATGCGGAATAAACGGCAGTTCGATCGGACGGGAACCCGCCGCGATGATTGCGTTGTCGAAGTTGATCACGGTTTTGCCGTTTTCGCCTTCAACTTCCAGGGTGTTTGCCCCGGTAAATTTACCCAGACCGTTAACCACTTTCACTTTACGGCCTTTGGCCATACCCGCCAGACCGCCGGTCAGCTGAGTGATAACTTTTTCTTTCCAGGTACGAATCTTGTCGATATCGGTTTTCGGCTCGCCAAAAACGATACCGTGTTCAGCCAGCGCTTTGGCTTCTTCGATAACTTTTGCTACGTGCAGCAGCGCTTTAGAAGGGATACAGCCGACGTTCAGACAAACACCGCCAAGGGTGCTGTAACGTTCTACGATGACGGTCTCCAGACCTAAATCTGCGCAACGGAAGGCAGCAGAGTAACCTGCAGGGCCTGCCCCAAGTACCACGACCTGAGTTTTGATTTCAGTGCTCATCATGACCTCTTAATTTATACCCGTCGTCCAGCGGGTCGTTCTATCCGCCCGTATTTTACAAAATTGTTAACAATTTTGAAACAACAAACGGCAACCGATTTGTCTTTCGCACAATAACCTCACTGACTTCATGAGATTACCAGAAAAAAGCCGGCCGTCGGGCCGGCTTTTTCGCTTACATCACCAGGCGGCGAATGTCAGACAGCATGTTGTTGATGATAGTGATAAAGCGCGCACCATCCGCACCGTCAATTACACGGTGGTCGAAGGAGAGCGAAATCGGCATCATCAGACGCGGCATAAACTCTTTACCGTTCCACACTGGCTCCATAGAGGACTTGGAGACACCGAGGATAGCCACTTCCGGCGCGTTCACAATCGGCGCGAAGTGGGTAGTACCCAGGCCACCGATGCTGGAGATGGTGAAGCAACCGCCCTGCATTTCGCCAGCGGTCAGCTTGCCATCACGCGCTTTCTTGGAGATCACGGTCAGTTCACGAGACAGCTCGGTAATGCTCTTCTTGTTCACGTCTTTGAAGACCGGAACAACCAGACCATTCGGAGTATCAACCGCTACACCGATGTTGATGTATTTCTTCAGGGTCAGGCGCTGACCGTCTTCAGACAGGGAGCTGTTGAAGCGCGGCATCTGTTCCAGAGCTGCGGCAACGGCTTTCATGATGAAGACTACTGGGGTGAATTTCACGTCCAGTTTACGTTTTTCAGCTTCGGCGTTCTGCTGTTTACGGAACGCTTCAAGATCGGTGATATCGGTCTTATCGAAGTGAGTAACGTGCGGGATCATCACCCAGTTACGGCTCAGGTTAGCACCAGAGATTTTCTGGATACGGCCCAGTTCCACTTCTTCGATTTCACCAAACTTGCTGAAGTCCACTTTCGGCCAAGGCAGCATGCCCGGGATACCGCCACCTGCTGCTGCAGCCGGAGCCGCTTCAGCACGCTTGATAGCGTCTTTCACGTAAGCCTGAACGTCTTCACGCAGGATACGACCTTTACGGCCAGAACCTTTCACTTTCGCCAGGTTCACACCGAATTCGCGCGCCAGGCGACGAATCAGCGGCGTTGCATGAACGTAAGCGTCGTTTTCAGCAAACTCAGATTTACCTTCCGCTTTTGCGGCCGGAGCTGCGGCTTGCGCAGGCGCTGGTGCAGCGGCCGGAGCCGGAGCAGCTGTTTGTGCAGGAGCGGCTGCAGGTGCTGCGCCTTCGACTTCGAAGACCATAATCAGAGAACCGGTTTTAACTTTGTCGCCGGTGCTGATTTTGATTTCTTTCACGGTACCCGCGAACGGTGCCGGAACTTCCATCGACGCTTTATCGCCTTCAACGGTGATCAGTGACTGCTCAGCGGCAATTTTATCGCCCACTTTAACCATCACTTCAGTGACTTCAACTTCGTCACCACCGATATCCGGTACGTTAACTTCTTTCGAGCCGGAAGCAGCCGGAGCCGCCGCTGCTGCTGGAGCAGCCGCCTGAGCCGGTGCAGCAGCAGGCGCAGCGCCCGCCACTTCGAAGACCATAATCAGGGAACCGGTAGACACTTTGTCACCCGTGTTGATTTTGATCTCTTTGACGGTACCTGCGAACGGCGCCGGAACTTCCATAGAGGCTTTGTCACCTTCAACGGTGATCAGAGACTGTTCAGCCGCAACGGTGTCGCCCACTTTAACCATGATCTCGGTAACTTCTACTTCGTCGCCGCCGATGTCAGGTACGTGTACGTCTTTCGCCGCAGAGGCAGCAGGTGCTGCTGCCGGAGCTGCTTCTTTCTTCTCTTCTGCCTGAGCAGGTGCAGCAGCTGCTGCACCGTCGGCGGAATCGAAAATCATGATCAGTTTGCCGGTCTCAGTTTTGTCGCCAACAGAGACTTTGATCTCTTTAACGATACCCGCCTGAGGGGACGGAACTTCCATAGAGGCTTTGTCGCCTTCTACGGTGATCAGCGACTGTTCAGCTTCAACTTTGTCGCCTACTTTGACCAGGATCTCGGTGATTTCAACTTCATCAGCCCCGATGTCCGGTACATTGATTTCGATAGCCATTATTCTTTTACCTCTTACGCCAGACGCGGGTTAACTTTATCTGCATCGATGTTGAATTTGATGATTGCGTCAGCAACCACTTTCTTATCGATTTCGCCACGTTTAGCCAGTTCGCCCAGGGCCGCTACAACCACGTAGGAAGCATCAACTTCGAAGTGGTGACGCAGGTTTTCACGGCTGTCAGAGCGACCGAAACCGTCAGTACCCAGTACGCGATAATCATCAGCCGGTACATAAGTACGAACCTGTTCGGCAAACAGTTTCATATAGTCAGTAGATGCTACTGCCGGAGCGTCGTTCATCACCTGAGCGATGTACGGAACGCGCGGAGTTTCCATCGGGTGCAGCATGTTCCAGCGCTCACAATCCTGGCCATCACGCGCCAGTTCAGTGAAGGAAGTTACGCTGTAAACGTCAGAGCCTACACCGTAGTCGTTCGCCAGAATCTGTGCTGCTTCACGCACGTGACGCAGGATAGAACCGGAGCCCAGCAGCTGAACTTTACCTTTCTTACCTTCGAGGGTTTCGAGTTTGTAGATACCTTTACGGATACCTTCCTCGGCACCTGCTGGCATTGCCGGCATGTGGTAGTTTTCGTTCAGCGTGGTGATGTAGTAGTAAACGTTCTCTTGTTTCTCACCGTACATACGCTCCAGACCATCGTGCATGATGACCGCAACTTCGTACGCGTAAGACGGATCGTAAGAGATACAGTTCGGGATAGTCAGAGACTGAATATGGCTGTGACCATCTTCGTGCTGCAGACCTTCACCGTTCAGCGTCGTACGACCGGAAGTACCACCAATCAGGAAGCCACGAGCCTGTTGGTCGCCTGCCTGCCAGCACAGGTCACCAATACGCTGGAACCCGAACATGGAGTAGTAGATGTAGAACGGGATCATCGGCAGATCGTTGGTGCTGTAAGAAGTCGCAGCAGCCAGCCAGGATGCGCCTGCACCCAGTTCGTTGATACCTTCCTGCAGGATCTGACCTTTCTCGTCTTCTTTGTAGTAAGCAACCTGCTCACGGTCCTGCGGGGTGTACTGCTGACCGTTCGGGCTGTAGATACCAATCTGACGGAACAGACCTTCCATACCGAAAGTACGCGCTTCGTCAGCGATGATCGGAACCAGACGATCTTTGATCGACTTGTTCTTCAGCATCACGTTCAGGGCACGAACGAAAGCGATAGTGGTGGAGATTTCTTTGTTCTGCTCTTCCAGCAGCGCACCGAAGTCTTCCAGAGCTGGCAGTTCCAGCTTCTCGGTGAAGTTCGGCTGACGAGCTGGCAGGTAGCCATGCAGTTTCTGACGCTGAGCGTGCAGATAAGTGTGCTCTTCAGAACCTTCCGGGAAGGTGATGTAAGACAGGTTTTCAACCTGCTCATCGGTCACAGGAACGTTGAAACGGTCGCGGATATAACGCACGCCGTCCATGTTCATTTTCTTAACCTGGTGAGCGATGTTTTTACCTTCAGCAGTGTCACCCATGCCGTAACCTTTGATGGTATGGGCCAGGATTACAGTTGCTCTGCCTTTGGTTTCCTGCGCTTTTTTCAGTGCAGCGTAGACTTTCTTCGGATCGTGACCACCACGGTTCAGAGCCCAAATCTGCTCGTCAGTCCAGTCAGCAACCAGTGCTGCGGTTTCCGGGTATTTACCGAAGAAGTGCTCACGTACGTATGCGCCATCTTTGGATTTGAAGGTCTGGTAGTCGCCGTCAACGGTTTCGTTCATCAGTTGGATCAGTTTACCGCTGGTGTCTTTACGCAGCAGCTCATCCCAACGACCGCCCCACATGACTTTGATAACGTTCCAGCCAGCGCCCGCGAAGATGCCTTCCAGTTCATTAACAATCTTGCCGTTACCGGTTACCGGGCCGTCAAGACGCTGCAGGTTACAGTTGATAACAAAGACCAGGTTGTCCAGTTTTTCACGGGTCGCGATGGTGATCGCACCTTTAGATTCTGGCTCATCCATCTCGCCGTCGCCCAGGAAGGCGTAAACGGTCTGTTTAGAGGTATCTTTCAGGCCACGGTGTTCCAGATATTTCAGGAATTTAGCCTGGTAGATAGCACCGATTGGGCCCAGACCCATAGATACGGTCGGGAACTGCCAGAATTCTGGCATCAGTTTCGGGTGCGGGTAGGAAGACAGGCCTTTGCCATGTACTTCCTGACGGAAGTTGTTCATCTGCTCTTCAGTCAGACGACCTTCCAGGAATGCGCGTGCGTAGATGCCCGGAGAGATGTGACCCTGGAAGTACACCAGATCGCCGCCATCTTGCTCGTTGCGTGCGCGGAAGAAGTGGTTGAAGCAAACATCATATACCGTTGCGGAGGACTGGAAGGATGCCATGTGGCCACCCAGCTCGAGGTCCTTTTTAGACGCGCGCAGTACGGTCATAATGGCGTTCCAGCGGATAGCAGAACGAATACGACGTTCCAGCTCCAGATTGCCCGGGTATTCCGGTTCATCTTCAACGGCAATAGTGTTTACATAATTGCTGGCCCCTGCACCTGCCGCTACTTTCACGCCGCCTTTGCGAGCTTCTGAAAGCAGTTGGTCGATCAGATACTGAGCACGCTCAACACCTTCTTCACGGATGACCGATTCGATCGCCTGTAGCCAGTCGCGAGTTTCGATCGGATCCACGTCATTTGGGAAACGTTCTGACATGGGGGTATTCCTTATCTATCTAATACGTTGAGTTATCTGGAACCTGTCCCATTACGTTCTCGCCAGAGAGCGTAATAAGACAGGTTCTGCGTTTAGTTGCCGCGCACTTTATATGGCGCTTGATTTACAACATCTTCTGGTTAACGTTCTACCAGAAAAATCACTAATTCTTTCGTTGCTCCAGACGGCGTAAGGCGCGTTCACGACGGCTTTCCTCACGGCTTCTGTCTAGCAGGATCTCTTCGATAAACGCCAGGTGACGGTGGGACGCTTCACGCGCCTCTTCCGGCTTCCCGGCAATAATTGCTTCAAAAATACGGGTACGGTGACTGCTAACCAGTGGCAGCATTTCACGACGCGCATACAGCAATTCGAAGTTTTGCCGAACGTTCTGGGCCAGCATCGGCTCCATACACCTTAGCAAATGGAGCAGCACCACATTGTGTGCCGCTTCGGTGACAGCAATTTGATACTGGAGTACCGCATCAGATTCGCCGTCAAGATCGCCGGACTGTTGAGCAAGCTCGATCGCATGGTGGAGTTCACGGATACGCGTTTTGTCTTCATCCGTGCTGCGCAGTGCAGCGTAATAAGCCGCAATACCTTCCAGCGCATGGCGCGTCTCAAGCAGGTCAAACTGGGATTCAGGATGGTCGGAGAGCAGCTCTACCAGTGGGTCGCTAAAGCTCTGCCACAGGCTGCTCTGAACAAAAGTGCCACCGCCCTGACGACGAAGCAGTAAGCCCTTCGCTTCAAGGCGTTGGATCGCCTCGCGTAAGGAGGGGCGGGAGACGTCGAACTGTTTTGCCAGCTCGCGTTCCGGTGGGAGTTTTTCTCCGGGGCGAAGTGTCCCCTCAAGAATTAAAAACTCCAGCTGCTGCTCAATCACATCGGAGAGTTTTGGTTGGCGGATTTTGCTGTAGGCCATGATTTCCTGTCTTAAGCCATTTGCCCGGAGTCAATTGGTCTTACCAATTTCATGTTCTTGACGCTAAAGTAACAAAGTATTCACCTTCTGTCCATACAGGTTTTGATTGAAATC
Organism: Citrobacter sp. Cpo012; assembly: GCF_030333015.1. NCBI lineage: Bacteria > Pseudomonadati > Pseudomonadota > Gammaproteobacteria > Enterobacterales > Enterobacteriaceae > Citrobacter > Citrobacter sp. Cpo012. Next base: position 115,713 of record NZ_JAOWGR010000040.1, read on the forward strand.
AGTAAAGGAGGCATATTTTAACAACATTACAGAAATAACGTTTCAAACATGTAACTATGCACAAATGTTAAATTTACCCACCTCGGGGTAGTTTTAACGGAATTGAAACGAAAAATTATCTCATCTGAACCGATTCACCTGCTTATTTATCGATATATCAACCACTATTAATGAATAGAAATTCAAAATGGAAATTTTGTGGTAGATAAACTTGCATTTACAAATGGTTTCTTTTTATTCAACTCGTCATCTTCCCCGCATAAAGCAGGTGCATTCGCGCTCGCATATCATTATTCTGATCAAGACAAAAGCATTAAGGCAACATTTTATCAAAAGCATCTGTAAACAAATTAATACAACAAACGGAATTGCAAACTTACACACGCATTGCTGCGTAGTTCAAAAAATAAGCACTCGAAATATGAAGAGTAAAACCACACACGAGGTTTCATGATGGAAAGTCAACAGCATGGCGATCAGCTCAAGCGCGGCCTTAAGAACCGCCATATACAGCTAATCGCGCTGGGTGGCGCGATTGGTACCGGGTTATTCCTCGGTAGCGCATCCGTTATCCAGTCTGCAGGACCGGGTATTATTCTGGGTTACGCTATTGCCGGCTTTATCGCCTTTTTGATTATGCGTCAGTTAGGTGAAATGGTGGTTGAAGAGCCCGTTGCAGGCTCATTTAGTCACTTTGCTTATAAATACTGGGGCGGTTTCGCGGGGTTCTCTTCCGGCTGGAACTATTGGGTGCTGTACGTGCTGGTTGCCATGGCAGAGCTAACTGCCGTGGGTAAATACATCCAGTTCTGGTACCCGGAGATCCCAACATGGGTGTCTGCGGCTGCCTTCTTTGTGCTGATCAACGCCATCAACCTGACCAACGTGAAAGTGTTTGGTGAGATGGAGTTCTGGTTCGCCATTATTAAAGTCATTGCCGTCGTAGCGATGATCCTGTTCGGCGGCTGGTTACTGTTTAGCGGTAACGGCGGCCCGCAGGCCAGCGTCAGCAACCTGTGGGACCAGGGAGGCTTCCTGCCGCATGGCTTCACCGGTCTGGTGATGATGATGGCTATTATTATGTTCTCTTTCGGTGGGCTGGAGCTGGTCGGGATCACCGCAGCAGAAGCGGATAACCCGGAGCAAAGCATTCCCAAAGCGACCAACCAGGTTATCTACCGTATCCTGATTTTCTATGTGGGTTCGCTGGCGGTTCTGCTTTCCCTGATGCCGTGGACGCGTGTCACGGCGGATACCAGCCCGTTTGTCCTTATTTTCCACGAACTGGGCGACACCTTTGTTGCTAATGCCCTGAACATCGTAGTGCTGACTGCCGCCCTTTCTGTCTATAACAGCTGCGTATACTGCAACAGCCGTATGCTGTTCGGTCTGGCACAGCAGGGCAATGCGCCGAAAGCGCTGATGAACGTAGATAAACGCGGTGTACCGGTGAACACCATTCTGGTTTCCGCACTGGTGACGGCTCTGTGTGTGCTGATCAACTACCTGGCACCGGAATCCGCCTTTGGCCTGCTGATGGCGCTGGTGGTTTCCGCACTGGTGATCAACTGGGCAATGATTAGCCTGGCACACATGAAGTTCCGCAAAGCCAAACAGCAGCAGGGTGTTACCACCCGCTTCCCGGCGCTGCTCTATCCGCTGGGTAACTGGGTGTGCCTGATTTTCATGGCTGCAGTACTGGTGATTATGCTGATGACGCCGGGTATGGCGATCTCGGTGTACTTAATCCCTGTATGGATTGCCATTCTTGGCATCGGCTACCTGTGTAAACAAAAAACGGCCGGCGCGGTTAAAGCGCATTAATCCCCCCCTCCCCCCACCTGCGTCAGGTGGGGGTTGTTACCTGCCTCACACTTTCCCACTCACGACTGTTTAGTCCATATCAGCGGCGTTATCCTGCAACGCAAAAACACCGGTGCCGGACAATAATTCTCTCCATATCTCATTAATGGAGTGCAGTTGATGGAAACCAGTAAGCTCACGGTGAAAGAAAAGATCGGCTATGGAATGGGCGACGCCGGATGCAACATCATCTTTGGCGCCATCATGTTGTTTGTTAACTATTTTTACACAGACATTTTTGGTCTGGCACCTGCACTGGTCGGCGTATTACTGCTCTCAGTACGCGTTATCGACGCCGTTACCGACCCTATAATGGGTGCGATGGCCGACCGCACCCGTAGTAAATATGGTCGATTTCGTCCATGGCTTTTATGGATGGCTTTCCCGTACGCGTTATTCAGCGTACTGATGTTTACCACTCCAGAGTGGACCTATAACAGCAAAGTTATCTATGCGTTCGTTACTTACTTCCTGCTATCTATTACTTATACAGCGATCAACATTCCCTACTGCTCGCTCGGCAGCGTCATCACCAACGATCCGAAGGAACGCGTCGCCTGCCAGTCATATCGCTTTGTGTTGGTAGGCATTGCAACCCTGCTGCTGTCCCTCACCTTGCTGCCAATGGCCGACTGGTTCGGCGGGGAAGACAAAGCCAAAGGGTATCAGATGGCGATGGCGGTTCTGGCTTTCATCGGCATGTGTATGTTCCTGTTTTGCTTCGCTACGGTCCGTGAACGCGTGCGCCCTGCTGTCCAGACCAATGACGATTTAAAAGCCGATCTGAAAGACGTGTGGAAGAACGATCAGTGGGTAAAAATTCTGCTGTTAACACTGTGCAACGTCTGTCCGGGCTTTATTCGCATGGCTGCCACCATGTACTACGTGACATGGGTTATGCAGCAAAGCACGCAGTTCGCAACGCTGTTTATCAGTCTTGGTGTGGTCGGAATGATGATCGGCAGTATGTTGGCGAAGGTATTAACCGATCGCTGGTGCAAACTGAAAGTCTTCTTCTGGACCAATATTATCCTGGCGATTTTCTCTGCCGCGTTTTACTTCTTCGATCCGAAAGCCACCATGATGATTATGGTGCTCTACTTCCTGCTCAACATCCTGCACCAAATCCCTTCTCCGCTGCACTGGTCGCTGATGGCGGATGTCGATGACTATGGCGAGTGGAAAACCGGTAAACGCATAACCGGAATCAGCTTCTCCGGTAACCTGTTCTTCCTGAAACTGGGCCTGGCAATTGCCGGAGCGATGGTCGGCTTCCTGCTCTCCTGGTACGGCTACGACGCTGGGGCGAAAGCGCAAAGCGACTCTGCCATTAACGGTATTATGCTGCTGTTTACCATCATACCGGGCGTAGGCTACCTGATTACAGCAGGCGTGGTTCGTCTGCTGAAAGTTGACCGCGAGTTTATGCAGCAAATCCAGACAGATTTAGAAAAGCGCCGCGCCAACTACCGTGAACTGAATGAATACCACGATATAAAAACGACTGAAACCGTAAGGAAAGCCTAATGAATCAGTGGCCAAATCCCTTTATTGAACAGCGTGCCGATCCGTTTATCTTACGTGACGGTAGCCACTATTATTTCATTGCTTCAGTACCCGAATATGACCGACTGGAGATACGCCGGGCCGACTCGCTGGAGGGGTTGCGCACCGCCGCCCCGGTTGTCGTCTGGCGCAAACCAGAAAGCGGCCCCATGAGCCAACTCATCTGGGCACCCGAAATCCATCATCTGGCAGGCAAGTGGTACATCTATTTTGCTGCCACCCACACACAGTCGCTCGACAAGCTGGGGATGTTCCAGCATCGCATGTTTGCGCTCGAATGTGCCGACGCCGATCCGTTGACCGGGCAGTGGACGGAGAAAGGTCAGATTAAAACGCAGTTTGATACCTTTGCGCTTGATGCCACCACCTTTAACCATCAGGGAAAACAGTGGTACCTCTGGGCGCAGAAGTCGCCCGATATCGCCGGAAACTCCAATATCTATCTCGCTGAGCTGGAAAATCCATGGACGATTAAAGGCGAGCCGGTCATGCTAAGTCATCCTGAGTATGACTGGGAATGCCGGGGTTTTTGGGTCAATGAAGGTCCTGCCGTCATGGTTCATGGCGATAAGCTGTTTATCAGCTATTCCGCCAGCGCCACCGATGAGAACTACTGTATGGGATTATTGTGGATTGACCTCAACGCCGATCCGCTCAAACCGCAGAACTGGCACAAATCACCGCGTCCGGTCTTTACCACCAGTTATGAAAACCGCCAGTTTGGGCCAGGACACAACAGCTTTACACAAACGCCGGAAGGTGAAGATGTACTGGTGTATCACGCGAGAAACTACACCGAAATCGAGGGCGATCCGCTGTACGACCCAAACCGCCACACTCGTCTGAAGCTCGTGCGTTGGGACGAAAACGGCATGCCAGATTTTGGCGTGCCGCCTGCTGATACGAACTAAACCGTTGCACTGCCCGGTGGCGCTAACGCTTACCGGGCCTACACGTTTTTCATTGTAGGCCGGATAAGCATTAGCGCCATCCGGCACAACGCTATACTAATGCCCCATAAATGGTGAGCACCGCAATAACCACCACCACCACAAACGAGGTTTTCTTCGCCAGCGAAACAGCGGCTTTTGGCGTTTCGACTTTATCGGTGTGCGGTTCACGCGCCAGCGAGAACTGCGCCAGACGCGTAAGCACCTGATATTGCGACGTGTGCAGATCCGCAAGCGAGGCAAACCAGGCCGGCAGCGCCTTCTCACCATGTCCCAACAGCGCATAGACCACGCCCGCCAGACGCACCGGGATCCAATCCAGCACATGCAGGATCGCATCAATACCTGATTGCAGACGCTGGTGCGGTGTCTGATAGCGCGCCAGCCAGGACTGCCAGGCGCGTAAAAAGGCATAACCAACCAGCGTCACAGGTCCCCACGGACCACCGACAATCAGCCAAAATAACGGCGCCAGATAAAAACGGAAGTTGTTCCATAACAGCGCGTTCTGCAGTTCGCGCAAGAATTCACGCTCATCGCAGTCCGGCGGAACCCCATGGATAAGCGTCAGCTCGCTGGCCATCGCATCACGGGCGTGAGCATCATCGCGAGCAGCCGCGTTCAGGTAAGCGTGATAGTGAAGGCGCGCCTTGCCAGCACCGATGCACAGCAAGCCAATTAAGATCCACGCCACCAGCAACGGAACATTAAACAACAGCCCATGAAGTGCGCGCAGTAGCAGAAATGTCACTCCCATCGCAATCAGAGTCATGCCTACCGTACGCATCATCGAAAAATGCTTAATCCGGCGGAAAAAAGCTTCAATCCGGTGATCAAGCTGCCAGTGCTCACCCAGCTTAAACAGGCGTTCAACAATCAACACCAATAATGTTGTAAACAGCGTCATGTCATCTCCTTGTGCGACGAGGGGGTGACCAGGGCGCGGAACCTTGCCCAGTCAAAGGACGGCCCGTGATCGGTCTTACGCTCGGGCGCAATATTGCAATGTCCTGTCATGTTGTTAGCAATGGCCGGATAACGCGTAATCAGAGTATTCGTCACGGCAGCCAGTTGCTGATACTGCGCATCGGTATAGGCCAGCGTATCCGTCCCTTCCAACTCAATACCAATTGAAAAATCATTACAGCGTTCTCGCCCTTGATAGCTCGACACACCCGCATGCCAGGCGCGTTTATCAAAAGGCACATATTGCACGATTTCACCGTCACGGCGAATCAAACAATGGGCCGAAACACGCAGATGGGCGATCCCAGCAAAATAAGGATGGGCGTTGGGATCAATCGTGCCCGTAAACAGCGCGTCTATCCACGGGCCGCCAAACTCGCCGGGCGGCAGGCTGATATTATGCACCACCAGCAGAGAAGGGTTTTCGTCATCCGGGCGGCAATCGTAATGCGGAGAGGGAACGCGTCGCGCCTCTGCCAGCCAGCCCTCGTCTAACAACATGCAGAATCTCCTTATTGGTGGTGCTCATATCAGGTTCAGGGTAGCATGTTTCCACCTTATGATTCGTTAGCAATTTGGAGTTTTATCATGCCGCCTCGCCGCTATAACCCTGACTACCGACGTGACGCGCTGTTGGAACGCATAAATCTGGATATCCCTGCCGCTGTAGCTCAGGCGCTGCGTGAAGATTTAGGCGGAGAAGTTGATGCCAATAACGATATCACCGCACAGCTTTTACCCGAAGACATGCGCTCCCATGCCACCGTAATCACCCGCGAAGATGGCGTTTTTTGTGGAAAACGTTGGGTGGAAGAGGTCTTTATTCAGCTGGCTGGCGATGATGTCAACATCACCTGGCATGTCGAAGATGGCGACAGCATAAAGGCCAATCAGCCGCTGTTTGAACTGGACGGCCCTTCCCGCGTTTTACTGACCGGTGAACGTACTGCGCTGAATTTTGTGCAGACGCTTTCAGGTGTAGCGAGTGAAGTGCGTAAATACGTCGACCTGTTAGCGGGAACCAAGACCCAACTGCTGGATACGCGCAAAACCCTGCCGGGACTGCGTACCGCGCTAAAATACGCCGTATTGTGCGGCGGCGGCGCGAATCATCGTTTGGGGCTGTCCGACGCCTTCCTGATTAAAGAAAACCACATTATTGCTTCCGGCTCGGTACGTCAGGCCGTCGAAAAAGCCTTCTGGTTGCACCCGGATGTGCCGGTTGAAGTCGAAGTAGAAAGCCTAGATGAACTGGACGACGCGCTGAAAGCCGGGGCCGATATCATCATGCTCGATAACTTCGAAACTGACCAAATGCGCGAAGCGGTAAAACGCACCAACGGCCAGGCGCGTCTGGAAGTGTCGGGCAACGTCACCCATGAAACGCTGCGCGAATTTGCCGAAACCGGTGTGGACTTTATCTCCGTTGGCGCGCTGACCAAACATGTTCGCGCACTCGATCTCTCCATGCGATTTCGCTAATTGCTGATTGTATTGCCCGATGACGCTTCGCTTATCGGGCCTACTACACAGGTTTATTCCGTAAGCCGAATACGGCATTTACACCACCACCCGGCAGTTTCTTCGAGTCTCTTCGCAAATACATTGTCTGACTCTGTAATTTCGTAAAAATCCTCTGAACCCGCTTTCCCGTTTTGTTTTTTGTCTCTCGCCGTCCTCCCGTCGGTTTGCCAAAGTAGCGCCAGCAAACTCAAGGAGCGAACGATGAACAAGCAACGAGGCTTTACGCTTATCGAACTCATGGTGGTGATTGGCATTATTGCCATCCTTAGCGCCATCGGCATTCCGGCATATCAAAACTATCTGCGCAAAGCCGCGCTGACGGACATGCTGCAAACCTTTGTCCCCTATCGCACGGCGGTTGAGCTCTGTGCACTGGAGCATGGCGGAACAAATACCTGCGATGCCGGAACGAATGGTATTCCCTCTCCAACAACTACCCGTTACGTCTCAGCCATGAGCGTTGAAAAGGGAGTTGTCAGTCTTAGTGGGCAGGAAAGCCTGAACGGGCTAAGCATCACCATGACGCCAGGTTGGGACAATGCCAACGGCATTACCGGCTGGAACCGAAACTGCGTCATCCAGAACGACAGCGCATTGCAGCAGGCCTGTGAAGACGTTTTCCGCTTCGATACCCACTAAGGAACAGAGATGAATACCACCCAACTTACGGCACTATGCCAACGTTATCAGGCAATATTACTGGATGCAGACAATGAAGTGGTGCATATCGCCGTCGTAGACGCCCCATCACACGAGCTGCTGGATGCGCTGCATTTTGCCACCACCCGACGCATCGACATTGTCTGCTGGACACGTCAGCAAATGGAAGGCCACACGCATACACCGCAGAAAATGCTCCCGGCAGTGGTCACGAAAAGCAGCGCCAGCGCAGCAGACTTGCTGAATCAGACGTTTCATTCCGCTCTGACGCAACGGGCTTCTGATATTCATTTTGAACCCGAGGAAAATCACTATCGATTCAGATTGCGCGTAGATGGCGTGCTTCACGCGTTACCGGAAGTCACGACCGAGATGGGCATAGCCATCACCGCAAGGTTAAAAGTATTAGGCAGCCTGGATATCGCCGAGCATCGGCTTCCACAAGACGGACAATTTACCGTTGAGATTTCAGGAGAGCCGGTCTCGTTTCGCATCGCCACCCTGCCCTGTCGCTACGGCGAAAAAGTCGTGTTACGGCTACTTCATCAGGTCGATCAGTCACTGGAGATCGCGGCGCTGGGAATGCAAGACGCGCAGCTGGCCGCATTTTCGCAAGCCTTGCAGCAGCCTCAGGGGCTGATTCTGGTTACCGGGCCTACCGGAAGCGGCAAAACGATCACGCTGTACAGTGCGCTGCAAACCCGAAACACCCCGGATGTGAATCTTTGTAGCGTGGAGGATCCGGTAGAGATCCCGATCGCAGGCCTCAACCAGACGCAAATTCACCCACGCGCCGGTTTGACTTTTCAGGGCGTATTGCGCGCGCTGCTGCGCCAGGACCCCGACATTATCATGGTGGGTGAAATCCGCGATGGCGAAACGGCAGAAATAGCCCTTAAAGCCGCACAAACAGGTCATCTGGTTCTTTCTACGCTGCATACCAATTCCACCAGTGAAACGCTGGTGCGCCTGCAACAAATGGGTGTCGCACGCTGGATGATCGCCTCCGCGCTGACGCTCGTTATTGCACAGCGGTTGGTCAGAAAGTTGTGCCCCCATTGCCGACAACGTCAGAGTACGCCTATCACGCTCCCGAAAACTGTCTGGCCTACACCACTACCGAATTGGCAGGCCCCTGGCTGCAAACATTGTTATCACGGATTTTATGGCCGTACGGCATTGTTTGAAGTGCTCCCTGTTACTCCGGCATTACGTCAGAGTATTGCCAGTGGCACATCCGTAGACGAAGTGGAATCTGATGCTCAGCAATCAGGAATGAGAACGCTTTTCGAGAATGGCTGTCAGGCCGTCGAGCAAGGGTTAACGACATTTGAAGAGCTGATTCGTGTACTGGGCATGCCTCATGTCCACTAAACAGCTTTGGCGCTGGCAAGGCATTAACAACGAAGGTAGATCGCTGGAAGGAACGCTATGGGCCGATACCCGACCGTCATTGATGCTGGCTCTTGAGAAACAACAGATTACGCCGCTGCGCATTAAACGTATGCGTGTCAAAACCTCGCACTGGAGCCGTACAAGAAGTGCCGAAACCATACACCAGTTGGCGACATTGCTAAAAGCAGGGTTAACGCTCTCAACAGGGCTAGCTCTGCTTGCTGAACAGCATCCCAGCACTCAATGGCAGGCGCTACTGCGTACGCTGGCTTACGATATGGAACAGGGCATAACCCTCTCCGCCTCGTTATCACAATGGCAACACGTTTTTCCGCCCCTTTACCAGGCAATGATCCGTACCGGAGAACTTACGGGTAAGCTGGACGACTGCTGTTTTGAACTCGCCTACCAGCAAAAGAAACAACAGCAACTTGCTGATAAAGTTAAAAAATCCCTGCGCTATCCGATCATCATCATAACAATGGCGGTGATGGTCGTATTTGCGATGCTGCAGTTTGTACTCCCTGAGTTTGCCGCTATCTACCAGACGTTCAACACCCCGCTACCGGCGCTCACTCAGTGGATTATTACCATCGCACACTGTAGCAGCCAATGGGGATGGCTGGCGGTAGCGCTTGGCCTGGTAGCAGTTGCCACACATCATTTGATAAAGCAGAAACCGTACTGGCTCATTCTGCGCCAGAAATTGCTGCTCAGCCTCCCGGTCATAGGGCCGATAGTGAGAGGGCAAAAACTCACGCAGATATTCACTGTTCTGGCGTTAACGCAAAATGCGGGCATTCCCTTTTTGCAGGGTCTTGAGAGCGTTACCGAAACGCTGGCTAACCCTTTCTGGTCGCAACGTTTAGCACTGGTTCAGCAGGACATCAGCTCTGGAAAACCGATCTGGTTAGCGCTTAAAAATAGCGGTGAATTCAGCCCATTGTGTATACAGCTGGTCAGAACGGGTGAAGCTTCCGGCTCGCTGGATGCAATGCTGCGCAATCTTGCTCATCACCATGGCGAGAAAACCCAGGCTCAGGCTGAGAATTTGGCTGCATTACTTGAGCCTGCGTTGCTGGTCATTACGGGGCTTATCATCGGTACGCTGGTCGTCGCGATGTATTTACCGATTTTCCATCTGGGAGATGCGATGAGCGGGGTGGGATAGATTCAAATGCCGGATGGCGGCGTAACGCCATCAGGCATTTCACAGAACTAGCTGTTCTTACAGGCTATTGAAAACGCGGTTTTCTTGTTCCTGTACACGAATAAACGTTGTACGTTTGGTCAGCTCTTTCAGACGGGATGCGCCCACATAGGTACAAGCAGAACGCAAACCGCCGAGAATATCGCGAGCGGTATTATCAACCGGGCCGCGCAGTGGCAGCTTGACGGTTTTACCTTCTGCAGCGCGGTACTGTGCAACACCACCTACGTGACGCGTCATGGCAGATTCAGAGCTCATACCGTAGAACAGCATGAATTTCTCACCGTTCTCTTCAACAATTTTGCCGCCACTTTCTTCATGACCAGCCAGCATGCCGCCGAGCATCACGAAGTCTGCGCCGCCACCGAACGCTTTTGCCACGTCACCCGGCATGGTGCAGCCGCCGTCGCTGACAATCATTCCACCCAAACCGTGGGCTGCATCGGCGCATTCAATAACCGCAGAAAGCTGTGGATAGCCAACGCCGGTTTTTACACGCGTGGTACATACAGAACCTGGGCCAATGCCGACTTTGACAATATCAGCACCGGAGAGCACCAGCTCTTCACACATCTCACCGGTGACCACATTGCCCGCACAGATCGTTTTAGTCGGCCATGCTTCACGCGCTTTCGACACGAACTGAACAAAATGCTCTGAGTAGCCATTGGCCACATCAATGCAGATAAAGTTCAACGCGGGGTTGAGCGCCAGAATCTGTTTAGTTTTTTCGAAATCTGCATCAGACGTACCGGTTGAAACCATTACGTGTTTGAGCACATCGGCAGAGCTCTCTGCGATGAAGGCGGCCCAGTCTTCAACAGAATAGTGTTTGTGCACAGCGGTCAGGATGTCGAAGGATGCCAGTGCCGTTGCCATGGCAAACGTCCCGACAGTGTCCATGTTCGCGGCAATAATAGGTACGCCGGACCAGGTCTGACCTGAATGCTTAAAGGTAAATTGACGTTCCAGCTCAACATCGGAACGGCTTTTGAGAGTAGAACGCTTAGGGCGGATAAGAACGTCTTTGAAACCTAACTTCAGATCTTCTTCGATACGCATGTGCGGATTCCTGGGGTTAATGGCGAAAAATCGAAACTCACAACTCCAGTGACGCTATCATACGCACTAATCAATGCCGCGCAAGACTGCGAAATTCTCTTTTTTTACGCTACAATCCCATAAATTTACCTGGCGAATAGTAGGTTAATCCTGCAGCAGCCTCGCCTTCGCACGCATAACTTTTAACTGTTTGATAATCAAACTTAAACTCCAGGATCGGCATCTATGAGGTATACGGTAGCCTTAACCGGCGGCATTGGCAGTGGTAAAAGCACCGTTGCAAATGCGTTCGCTGACCTCGGAATAAACGTCATTGATGCAGATATTATTGCGCGCCAGGTGGTTGAACCCGGCACACCTGCTCTTAAGGCGATCGAAGAACATTTTGGTTCCGACGTTATAGCCGCAGACGGATCGTTGCAGCGACGCATTTTACGCGAACGCATTTTTTCCAATCCTGAGGAGAAAAGCTGGCTGAATGCTCTGCTTCATCCGCTTATTCAGCAGGAAACCCAGCGTCAGTTTCAGCAAGCAACCTCTCCTTATCTGCTATGGGTTGTCCCTTTGCTGGTGGAAAATTCGCTGTATAAAAAAGCCGACCGCGTACTCGTGGTGGATGTCACCCCCGAAACCCAGCTCAGACGCACCATGCAGCGTGATGACGTCACGCGTGAGCATGTTGAACAAATTCTTGCTGCCCAGGCAACGCGTGAAGCGCGGCTGGCCGTGGCAGACGATGTTATTGATAATAATGGCGCACCGGAAGCCATCGCCTCGGATGTCGCCCACCTGCACGCGCTCTATTTGCAATGCGCGTCGCAGTTTGTCTCACAGGAAAAACCGTAATGCACACCCAGGTCCTTTTTGAACACCCTCTCAATGAGAAGATGCGTACATGGCTGCGCATTGAGTTTTTAATCCAACAGCTCTCCGTTAATTTGCCCATTGCTGACCATGCCGGCGCTCTGCATTTTTTCCGCAATATCGGAGATTTACTGGATGTATTTGAACGCGGCGAAGTCCGTACCGAACTCCTCAAAGAACTGGAGCGACAGCAGCGTAAACTCCAGGCCTGGGTCGAAGTTCCCGGCGTCGATCAAAGCAGAATAGACTCTTTGCGTCAGCAGCTAAAAAGTGCAGGCAGCATTCTGATTTCTGCCCCGCGTATTGGACAGACACTGCGCGAAGATCGTCTGATTGGTCTCGTACGTCAGCGTTTAAGTATTCCTGGCGGGTGCTGCAGTTTCGATCTGCCGACCCTGCATATCTGGTTACACCTGGCACAGTCGCATCGTGACGCGCAGGTTGAAACCTGGCTTGCCAGCCTGAATCCGCTCAATCAGGCGCTGTCGCTGGTACTGGATTTAATTCGCAACTCAGCGCCGTTTCGTAAGCAAACCAGCCTGAATGGTTTTTATCAGGACAACGGCGAAGATGCAGATCTGCTACGCTTGCAGTTGCCGCTTGATTCGCTGCTTTATCCGCAAATTTCTGGTCATAAGAGCCGTTTTGCCATCCGCTTTATGCCGCTGGATAGCGAGAATGGTCAGGTGCCTGAGCGCCTCGATTTTGAACTGGCGTGCTGTTAAGGAGTCAACATGTCTGAACAAACCATCGTCAACTGCCCAACCTGCGGCAAGCCTGTAGTATGGGCTGAGGTCAGTCCGTTTCGCCCATTCTGCAGCAAGCGCTGCCAGTTAATCGATCTGGGAGAGTGGGCCGCAGAAGAGAAACGCATCCCAAGCTCTGGTGATCTGTCAGAAAGCGACGACTGGAGTGAAGAGCAGAAGTAATTCTGCTAAAACGGTGGGTCGGATTAGGCAACGCCGCATCCGGCATTTTATGTTGTTTTGCCTGATGGCGCTGCGCTTATCAGGCCTAAGAACTAAAACGTAGGGCGAGCAAGCGTAGCGCCCCCGCCACAATTTGCCGGATGCGGCGTTGCCTTATCCGGCCTACAGCACCATTAGCCAGCAATCAGCTTTTCAATGACCGGTGCATTAGCGGGCGGGAAATCCTGCGCATTCAGAGCATCTTGCGCAATCCACTGCGCCGGTTGCCCCTCTTTTCCCCACGGCTCGCCTTCCCAGCTTTCAACCAGCCAGAACCACAGAGTGATATGCCTGTCCGGAAACTGATACTCCAGCTTTTCGAACAATGAGCTTTGAGTCGGCGTGATCCCCACTTCTTCCTGTAGCTCGCGAATCAGCGCCTGCTCCGGCGTTTCGCCCGCTTCAATTTTCCCGCCGGGGAACTCCAGCTTATTGGCCATGTGGGCATCAGCCGCACGCTGGGTGATAAAAATTTCATGTTGCTGATTACGAATAATCCCGACGGCGATTTGCAGTATTTTCATCTTTATCGTCCATAAAAAAGGCGCAGAATTCTGCGCCTTTTCAGTAAGTTATTTTCTTAGCTCAGACGGCCGTGGCACTGTTTGTATTTTTTGCCTGAGCCGCAAGGACACGGATCGTTACGACCCACTTTACGATCGCCGGTTTGTGCTGCCAGCTCTTCTGCTGCGGCAGAATCGTCGCCTTTATGACTCAACTGCTGCATCTGCGCTAAGCGCTCAGCTTCTTCACGACGCTGCTGCTCCATGGCTTCGACTTCTTCAGGCATACGCACCTGAACTTTGCTCAGGGTGCTGATCACTTCATATTTCAGTGATTCCAGCATTGACGCAAACATAGAGAAGGATTCACGCTTGTATTCCTGCTTCGGATCTTTTTGCGCATAACCACGCAGGTGGATACCCTGGCGCAGATAGTCCATCGCAGCAAGGTGCTCTTTCCACAGAGAGTCGAGAGTTTGCAGCATCACGCCTTTTTCGAAGTGACGCATCATCTCCGCGCCCACTACTTCTTCTTTACGCTGATAAACTTCGATGGCGTTTGCCAGGATACGTTCACGCAGCGTTTCTTCGTGCAGCTCAGGCTCTTTATCCAGCCACTCAGAAATCGGCATCTCAAGATCGAAGTCGTTTTTCAGACGTTCCTGCAGACCCGGGATATCCCACATTTCTTCCAGAGACTGCGGCGGAATATAGGCATCAATAGTTGCTTTGAAGACATCTTCACGGATGCTGTTGATGGTTTCGCTAACGTCAGTTACGTCCAGCAGTTCGTTACGCTGGGTGTAGATAGCACGACGCTGATCGTTGGCAACGTCATCATATTCCAGCAGCTGCTTACGAATATCGAAGTTGCGGCTTTCCACTTTACGCTGCGCGTTAGCAATTGCTTTGGTCACCCATGGGTGTTCAATGGCTTCACCTGGCTTCATACCCAGTTTACGCATCATGCCTGACACGCGGTCAGAGGCAAAAATACGCATCAGCGCATCTTCCATCGACAGATAGAAACGGGAAGAGCCCGCATCACCCTGACGACCTGAACGACCACGCAGCTGGTTATCGATACGGCGAGATTCGTGACGCTCGGTACCGATAATATGCAAGCCACCGGCAGCTAATACCGCGTCATGGCGAACCTGCCACTCGGCTTTAATCTGCGCGATTTGTTCCGGAGTTGGGTTTTCCAGCTCGGCTACTTCCGCCTGCCAGCTACCGCCCAGCACGATATCGGTACCACGACCGGCCATGTTCGTCGCGATAGTCACGGCTGACGGATAACCCGCCTGGGCGACGATTGCAGCTTCGTTGGCGTGGAACTTGGCGTTCAGAACGTTGTGTTTGATACCCGCTTTGCTCAGTTCGTTAGATACCACTTCCGATTTTTCAATGGAGATAGTACCTACCAGCACCGGCTGGCCATTTGCGGTACGCTCTTTAATATCTTCAATGATCGCCTGAATTTTTTCCGCTTCGGTCATGTACACCAGATCCGGTAAATCCTTACGGATCATCGGACGGTTGGTCGGCACAACCACGGTATCCAGTTTGTAGATGGAGCTAAATTCAAACGCTTCAGTGTCGGCTGTACCGGTCATACCGGCCAGTTTTTCGTACAAACGGAAGTAGTTCTGGAAGGTAATAGATGCCAGCGTCTGGTTCTCGTTCTGGATCTCTACGCCTTCTTTAGCTTCAACAGCCTGGTGCAGACCATCGGACCAGCGACGCCCCTGCATGGTACGACCGGTGTGTTCATCGACGATGATAACTTCGCCGTCTTTCACGATGTAGTCTACGTCGCGGGTAAACAGCACGTGCGCACGCAGTGCGGCAGTCACGTGGTGCATCAGCATAATGTTGCCTGGAGAGTACAGTGACTCGCCCTCGTCCATAATGCCTTCGTTAACCAGCAGCTCTTCAATCAGTACCAGACCACGTTCGGTCAGGTTAACCTGGCGCGCTTTCTCATCAACAGAGAAGTGGCCTTCGCCCTGGAACGTGTCGGAATCTTCCTTCTCCTGACGGATCAGGTGCGGGATGATTTTGTTCACTTTTTTGTACATTTCCGAGCTGTCTTCAGCCGGGCCGGAAATGATCAGCGGCGTACGCGCTTCATCGATCAGGATGGAGTCGACTTCATCGACCAGCGCATAGTGCAGTTTACGTTGAACACGCTCTTCCGGACTAAACGCCATGTTGTCACGCAGGTAGTCAAAGCCGTATTCGTTGTTGGTACCGTAAGTAATATCGGCGTTGTAGGCTTCACGCTTGGCTGGCGCAGGCAGGCCAGACATGTTGATACCAACGGTCATGCCGAGGAATTCAAACAGCGGGCGGTTATTTTCGGCATCACGCTGAGCCAGATAGTCGTTCACGGTAACCACGTGTACGCCCTTCCCGCTTAATGCGTTCAGGTAGGCTGGCAGCGTCGCGGTAAGGGTTTTACCTTCACCAGTACGCATTTCCGCGATGCAGCGATCGTTAAGCACCATACCGCCCAGCAGCTGAACGTCGAAGTGACGCATACCGAACACACGCTTACTCGCTTCACGCACTACGGCGAACGCTTCCGGGATCAGGCTCTCAACGCTGGCACCTTTTTCCAGACGGGCGCGGAATTCAGCGGTCTTCGCTTTC
Organism: Citrobacter sp. Cpo012; assembly: GCF_030333015.1. Taxonomy (NCBI): domain Bacteria; kingdom Pseudomonadati; phylum Pseudomonadota; class Gammaproteobacteria; order Enterobacterales; family Enterobacteriaceae; genus Citrobacter; species Citrobacter sp. Cpo012. Next base: position 131,899 of record NZ_JAOWGR010000040.1, read on the forward strand.
AGTTCATCATCGGAGAGTTTTTCCATCTCCGGTTCCATCGCGTTGATGACATTGACCACTTTACGCATACGACGCAGCGTACGCTCGTTACGGCTACCGAATACTTTCGTTAATAATTTGATTAGCATAATAAAATCTCAAACGCCCCGCGGTGCGGAGTCAAAAATTATAAGTTGGAAGGTTCTTTTTTAGCTGAGGCGTTGAGGACCAGCGCGGATACCCTGCAGCTGGCTGATCCAGACCGGAACGCTAAACGCGGCCTGAGAGGTAAAGTGTGCGTATGTCACGCGACTTACTGTCGCGGGCGGAGTGCCTTCCTGCGTCAGCATCGCGCTGAGCGTATTCAGTAACGCAAGATGGTGCGCCTGGATTGGCAATGGCTCTTCGGCAACGGGCAACGCCTGAGGTGCCATGGCAAAAGAAAGATGGCGGATAACCGTACGAATGGCATGTTGATGCCAGTAATCGACGGTAAAATTTGGGCGGCGATTGGTCGCTTCCAGCAAAGCAAGCTGGCTAAAGTTAACTTTAGCGCCTTGATCGTGATTGCTGGCGGTCGCCTTCGCGGGGGTATTAGGTTCAGCAGCATTACCGAGCGCGGGCAGGCCAAAACTAGCCGCGACCATCCCCAACAGGAGATGCGGCCAGAAGTACCGTCTGCCTAACTGTCGCCAGCGCGTCAGTATTCCACTCACGTTATTGCCACCTGATATACCCTGCGTTTGGGGTTACAAATGCAAAACCATTTTTTGCGCACAAATCTTACCATTAATGCGTTCGCACCACAGCAGTAATGACAGCAAGTCGCGGGTAAATATGCTTAAGAAAGCAGCGATCGAACGGTATTTTAATCTACCTGTGGGGAAAAAGTCGCTTCAGATAAGGTGGTTTGCACTCGGAAGATAAAAAAACGACTGGCTCACCTGGCCGGAGAGAGTGCCAGATTGACCAGTCGAATTTATGCGACAGCGTATGTCGTTATGCCAGTACGGTCGATGGTGCTTTGAACGCCAACGGCAGTTCTGCATCGTCCTGGAAGGTCACATATTCCCAGGCTTCCTGTTTTGCCAGGACCGCCTGCAACAGTTTGTTATTCAATGCATGACCGGATTTATACGCGGTAAATGCACCAATAATGTTGTGACCACACATGAACAAGTCACCGATCGCGTCGAGCATTTTGTGACGAACGAATTCATCTTCAAAACGCAGGCCGTCTTCGTTCAATACGCGATAATCGTCAACAACGATGGCACAATCGAAGCTGCCGCCCAGGCACAGGCCGCGGGACTGCAGATATTCGATATCACGCATGAAGCCGAAAGTACGCGCACGGCTGATCTGACGCATGAACGCATCCGCAGAGAAGTTCATCGCGTAGCGCTGCGTGCTGGAGTCGATCGCCGGATGGTTAAAGTCGATGGTGAAATCCAACGTAAAACCATTATACGGCTTAAACTCAGCCCACTTATCGCCATCTTCGACACGAACGGTCTCTTTGATGCGAACAAATTTTTTGGCGCTGCTCAGTTCTTCAATACCTGCATCAAGCAGCAGATAAACGAACGGAGCGGCACTGCCATCCATGATCGGGATTTCCGGTGCGTTAACTTCAATAACGATGTTATCGATACCTAAACCCGCCAGAGCAGCATTAAGGTGCTCTACGGTTGAAATCCGTACATCATGCTCATTGACCAGACACGTACAGAGCATGGTATCACGCACAGATTTGGCATCGGCCGGGAAATCTACCGGAGGATTCAAGTCGGTGCGACGATAGATGACCCCGGTGTTGGCCGGCGCAGGGCGTAATGTCAGGGTGACTTTTTTGCCGGTATGCAAACCGACGCCAGTCGCCTGAACGATACGTTTAAGAGTCCTTTGTTTGATCATCGTATAATCTCGCCAAATTACCTATCCAACCGAAGTGTACTATACATTCGGTGGGCCAGTTTAGCACAAAGAGCCACAATTCCCAAATTCCAGCTAATTCTTAATCAGCTTGCTTACGCAGGAATGCTGGGATATCCAGATAATCCGGCTCTTTGGTGGTTTGCGGCGTATTGTCGTTAACCACTTTCGCTACCGGTTTCTGCTCTTGCGTCAACGGCGCCATGCCGTGCTGCTGGTAACGATCCATTACCGGCTGCTGTACCTGCTTGTTGGTCACCAGAGTGATTTCAGGACGTTTGTCCATACCAATTCCAGTTGCAACAACGGTGACGCGCAGTTCGTCGTTCATATCCGGGTCCAGAGAGGTACCGATAACCACGGTCGCATTATCCGATGCAAAGGCACGAATCGTGTTACCGACGGTTTCGAACTCATCCAGACGCAGGTCGAAGCCCGCAGTAATGTTGACCAGCACGCCGCGCGCACCAGACAGATCGATGTCTTCCAGCAGCGGAGAAGAGATAGCCATTTCAGCCGCTTCTTCTGCACGGTCTTCACCGCTTGCCACGCCTGAACCCATCATCGCGTAGCCCATTTCGGACATCACGGTGCGCACGTCTGCAAAGTCGACGTTCATCAGGCCCGGACGAGTAATCAGTTCAGCGATACCCTGGACTGCGCCTTTCAGCACATCGTTCGCTGCGCCAAACGCATCCAGCAGGGAGATACCGCGACCCAGCACTTTCAGCAGTTTGTCATTCGGAATAGTGATCAGAGAGTCCACATGTTTGGACAGCTCGGTGATACCCTGCTCCGCGAATGCCATACGCTTCTTACCTTCAAAGTTGAAAGGCTTAGTCACGACAGCAACGGTCAGAATACCTAAATCTTTTGCTACTTCAGCAACCACTGGCGCTGCACCGGTACCGGTACCGCCGCCCATGCCAGCTGCGATAAACACCATGTCTGCGCCGTCAAGCGCTGCACGCAGAGCTTCACGATCTTCGTCTGCCGCATTACGGCCTACTTCCGGGTTTGCACCCGCGCCCAGACCTTTGGTGATGCCGCTACCAATCTGAATGGTCTGTCCAACCGCCGTTTTACGCAACGCCTGAGCGTCGGTATTCACCGCGAAGAATTCAACACCTTCGATGCGCTCGCGCACCATGTGTTCAACGGCATTACCGCCGCCGCCGCCGACGCCGATGACTTTAATCACCGCGTCATTGGTAAGTTCCATAGGTTCAAACATAGTTTCTCTCTCCGTTGTGCCTGTCGCCTGAGACCGTTAATGTGCGTTGGTCTCTTTAAAAATTAAAACTCTTTTCGCAGCCAGCTATTGAGTCGTTTGATCCACGAGCCAACTGATGCCGTAACGCGTTTTTCTACTTCAGCCTCACCACTCAAATGGGATTCTTTCCCGTAGTGAAGCAGCCCCACTGCCGTTGAATAATAAGGCTCCTGGGCATAATCCGTCAGACCAGTGATATTCAGCGGTGCGCCAATACGTACTTGCGTATGGAACACGCGCTGTGCGCAGGCCGCAAGACCTTCAATTTGCGCAGCGCCACCGGTTAACACAATCCCCGCCGCCAGATGATGTTTCACACCCTGCTGGCGAAGCTGTTCTTGTAATTGCAAAATTTCTTCGTTGACCAGGTTGAGCAGCTCGGTATAACGCGGCTCAATGACCTCTGCCAGGGTCTGACGTTGCAGGCTACGCGGTGGACGACCACCTACGCTTGGCACTTCAACGCTTTCGTCTTTACCCACGATGGAGCCCAGCGCGCAACCATGACGCACTTTGATGGCTTCAGCATCGCTCGGCGGCGTACCAAAGGCATACGCGATATCGCTGGTCACTACATTCCCTGCATAAGGGATAACTTTAGTGTGGCGCAACGCCCCGCCAGTATAAACGGCGATGTCCATTGTACCACCACCAATATCCACCACGCAGACACCCAGCTCACGTTCATCTTCCGTCAACACGGAATAACTGGCTGCCAACCCGGCAAAAATCAGTTGGTCAACTTTCAGACCACAACGTTCAACGGCTTTGACAATGTTCTTCGCCATGTCGTTGTGGCAGGTAATAAGATGGACTTTTGCCTGCATACGCACGCCGGAAAGACCGACCGGATTTTTAATGCCTTCCTGGTAGTCGATGGCGTATTCCTGCGGAATAACGTGCAGAACACGATGTTCATCGCGAACGCGTACGGATTTTGCCGTATGTACCACGTTTTCCACATCTTCCTGCGTCACTTCCTCTTCGGAAATGGGCACCATACCAATTTCATTTTGACAGCTAATATGTTTACCGGAAAGTGCCAGATACACCGAGGAAATCTGGCAATCTGCCATCAGTTCAGCCTGGTCAATGGCGCGCTGTACGCACTTCACCACTGACTCAAGGTCATTCACCCCGCCTTTATCCATACCTCGCGATGGGCAACTGCCCACGCCAATGATATTGACCATACCGTCGGGCAGAACTTCCCCTACTAAAGCGGCTACCTTCGCGGTGCCAATCTCCAGTCCAACTACCAGTTTTCTGTCCGTCGCCTTGATCATTGTTGTTCTGCCTGTGCCTGATTCTGTTGCTGATTAGATTCCTCAGGAGGCAAGGGAACCCAGCCTACTGCCGCTCCTGAGTCATAACGCAAATCAACGTAGCTAATCCGTTTGCCATCGGTTTGCGCCTGCTGCTGTAAAACCGGGTAGAGTTCCACAAAGCGAGCCAAACGTTTTATCGTATCGCCCCTGCCCAGATTCAGCTTAATATCGTTATTCAGCGTCAACTGCCAGGAACGACGAGCGGTCATCGCCGCTTCCTTCAGGGTGAATCTATCCTTAGCCAGCACCTGCCCCATATCGCGGAACCCTTGCAACACTTCACTTGCGCTGCCTTCCGGTCCATACAACATGGGTAATACCTGCTTATTGGCCCGACCGGTTGGAACACTGAACGTATTTCCTTCAGCATCCACCATATGTTGGTCATTCCAACGCGCAATGGGCACATATTCAACCAGATGAATCTTCAATTCATCGGGCCATTGCTTTCTGACGCTCGCCTGTTTAATCCAGGGGAGGCGTTCAATTTGACTCTGAATGATGTTCACATCCTGAGTCATAAAGGTTCCCGGAGCGCCCAGCGCCAAAATGGACTGACGAATATCGTCATTGCGCGTGTAATGCCGTTCGCCGGTTAACACCAGTTTCGATAAAGGCAAACGTTGCGCATCTTCCATCCATCCCAACACTACCCAGCCGCTGACAAACACGGTGCACAGCACTGTCAGCAGGAACAATATTCCTGCAAGACGCGTTCCATTATTGCGGCGTGAGGAGTTTACTTCTTCTTCATCACCGTTTCGCGTGTTCAGCGCAGCCTGCGACATATCAGTCCGCCAACTCCAGAATTCTTACCACCAACTGCGAGAAGCTCAGGCCCGCCTGACGCGCCGCCATCGGCACCAGACTGTGGCTGGTCATACCCGGAGAGGTATTCGCTTCCAGCAGATAAAACTGGCCATCGCTGTCCAGCATGACGTCAATGCGACCCCAACCTTTACAGCCCAATGTGGTCCACGCTTTCAGGACTAATTCCTGTAAACGGGCCTCTTGTTCGACTTCCAGACCGGCAGGGCAGAAATATTGTGTCTCATCAGAGAGATACTTCGCCTCATAATCATAGAAGGTTCCCGCGGGTTGGATACGTATTGACGGTAAAATTTCTTCACCAAGTATCGCAACTGTAAATTCCGGGCCACTGAGCCATTTTTCGATCAGTACTTCTTCATCATGCTGAAAAGCCAATGCTAATGCACCATGCAAAGCATTTTCTTCTTCAACTTTTGACATCCCTACGCTTGAGCCTTCACGGCTTGGCTTCACAATCAGCGGCAAACCTAGCGCAGAAATCTCCGTAACCACCTCATCACTAAGGCCTTTTTCGAACTCAGCGCGGGTCAATGCGACCCAAGGCGCGACCGGTAAACCAGCCCCCTGCCACAACAGTTTGCTGCGCAGTTTGTCCATCGAAATCGCAGAAGCCATGACGCCACTACCGGTGTACGGCAGACCAATCAGCTCCAGCATGCCCTGCAACGTGCCATCTTCACCACCACGACCGTGCAGCGCAATAAACACCTTTTGAAAACCCATCGATTTCAAAAGCGTGACATCGACCTCTTTTGGGTCAATTGGATGAGCATCCACACCACCTTCGCGTAACCCTGCCAGTACGGCCGCGCCGGAATTCAGCGAAACGTCACGCTCTGCGGAGGTTCCCCCTAACAGGACCGCGATTTTATCAGCCATGTTGTTCTTCCTCCGGGTTTTGCGGCTTCAGTTTGATTTCAGCTAAGGAACGCGCGATTTTGCCGATATTTCCAGCGCCCTGCACCAAAATCAGATCGTTGCCGGTTAATACCGGCGCCAGCATGTCTGCCACCTGAGCCGGATCGGATACCAGAATCGGGTCGATCTTACCGCGACCACGGATCGTACGGCACAGCGAGCGACTGTCGGCTCCTGGAATCGCGGCTTCACCCGCGGCGTACACATCCAGCATCAACAGTGCATCGACCTGAGTCAGCACGTTGGCAAAGTCGTCATACAGATCGCGAGTACGCGTAAAGCGGTGCGGCTGGAACAGCATCACCAAATTTTTGTCCGGCCAGCCCGCGCGTGCAGCTTTAATCGTGGCATCCACTTCCGTAGGGTGATGACCATAATCATCCACCAGCATCGCCGTCCCGGCTTTACCGTTTACCGGCTCAAGCGGGAATTCGCCGAGGAAGTCAAAACGTCGTCCGGTGCCCTGGAAACTTTCCAGCGCGCGCAGAATTGCGTCGTCTTCAATGCCTTCTTCTGTTGCAACTGCTACCGCCGCCGCCGCGTTCAGCGCATTGTGACGGCCCGGTGCGTTCAACGTCACGCGTAAATCGGCCATCCCCTGACGCAGCAGCGTGAAGTGTCCTTGTGGACCAATCTGCTGGTAATCTTCGACGCGCACATCAGCATCATCGCTGAAACCATAGGTTGTGGTTTGACGACCAACTCGCGGCAACAACTCGCGGATCACCGGGTCGTCAACGCACATCACCGCACGACCATAAAACGGCAAGTTATGCAGGAAATTAATAAACGTCTGCTTTAAATTTTCGAAGTCGCCATGGTAGGTATCCATATGATCGGCTTCGATATTGGTAACAATCGCCACCATCGGCTGCAAATGCAGGAACGACGCATCGCTCTCATCCGCCTCAGCAATTAAATAACGGCTATGACCCAGACGCGCATGGACGCCTGCGGCCTTCACCAGACCGCCGTTGACAAACGTCGGATCCAGCCCCGCTTCCGCGTAGATACTGGAGACCATCGCTGTGGTCGTGGTTTTACCGTGCGTCCCGGCAATGGCGATACCGTGACGAAAACGCATTAACTCCGCCAGCATTTCAGCACGACGGATCACCGGAATGCGCGCTTCATGCGCCGCAACAATTTCCGGGTTATCCGCAGAAATGGCGCTGGATACCACCACTACGCTCGCATCGCGCACGTTTTCCGGGCGATGGTTGAAGAAAATCGTGGCGCCCAGATTCGTCAACTGCTGCGTCACCGGGTTCGGCGCTAAGTCAGAACCGCTGATCTGATAACCTTCGTTGGCCAAAACTTCGGCAATACCGCCCATACCAGCACCACCGATGCCGACAAAGTGAATGTGCCGAACGCGACGCATTTCGGGCACGATGGAACGCAGTTTTGCCAGTTGTTGTGTATTCATTCTTTAGCCATTAACTTCTTAGTTCATGCGATGCAAAAGGCATCACCACAATTACGCCCGGGCAGCCCGGCTCACTTCATTAGCAACTCGCTCTGTAGCATCCGGAATGGAAGCGGCGCGCGCACGTTCTGCCATGGTTAATAAGGTTTCTCGCGACCACCCGGAAAGGGTGTTAGCGACGGCATCCACAGTAAACTGCGGCTGCTCAAGAATTTTGGCGGCGCCCGCTTTCTCCAGCGGCAGCGCGTTCCAGTACTGCTGTCGGTCTTTATGCTGAAAAGGCACAAACAGCGCAGGTAAACCCGCAGCGGCAATTTCGCTTACCGTCAGCGCGCCGGAGCGACAAACTACAACATCCGCCCACGCGTAGGCAGCTGCCATATCATCAATAAACTCAGTGACCTTGTGCTGCGGTTGTCCCGCGTCGGCATACGCCTGTTCAACGGTTTGCTGCGCGCCTTTGCCACTCTGGTGCCAGATAGTCACCGCGTCACCAAGCTTTGCGGCAACCTGCGGCATCGTCTGGTTCAATACGCGTGCGCCCTGAGACCCCCCGACGACCAGCACACGAACCGGGCCTTCACGCCCCGCCAGACGCGCTGCGGGTAACGGCAGCGCCAGCACGTCCGTGCGTACCGGGTTCCCGACCACTTCCGCATTCGGGAAAGCGCCTGGGAAAGCCTGCATCACCTTCGTTGCAATCTTCGCAAGCCACTTGTTAGTTAATCCCGCAATGCCGTTCTGCTCATGCAGTACAACCGGAATGCCTAATGACCAGGCAGCCAGACCGCCAGGGCCGGACACGTAGCCGCCCATCCCCAGCACCACATCAGGCTTAAACTGCTTCATGATGGCGCGCGCCTGACGCCAGGCATTAAAAATACGCACGGGGGCGGCAAGCAGCGCGTTGACACCTTTGCCACGCAAACCGGAGATGCGAATAAAGTCAATTTCAATGCCATGCTTCGGCACTAAGTCCGCTTCCATACGATCGGCGGTGCCCAGCCAACGAACCTGCCAGCCCTGGGCCATTAAATGGTGTGCGACCGCCAGCCCCGGGAACACATGCCCGCCGGTACCGCCTGCCATCACCATTAACCGCTTCGGTTGACCACTCATCGTGCACCTCGTGTAAACGCCTGGGCTTTTTCCAGACGCGTTTCATAATCAATACGTAACAAAAACATGATGGCCGTCGACATAATCAACAAACTGGAACCACCATAACTGATCAGCGGTAACGTCAGACCTTTTGTTGGCAGCATGCCTGCTGCCGCGCCGACGTTTACCAGGGCCTGGAAGCTAAACCAAATCCCGATGGAGCAGGCTAAAAAGCCTGAAAAACGGTGGTCAATTTCCAGCGCTTTGCGGCCAATCGACATCGCGCGAAAAGCGACGAAGAATACCATTAAAAGTGCCAATACCACACCGATATAACCCAGCTCTTCCCCAATGATGGCGAAGATGAAGTCGGTGTGCGCTTCCGGTAAATACTCCAGTTTTTGCACTGAATTACCTAACCCCTGACCCCAAACCTCACCGCGACCAAAAGCCATCAGCGATTGCGTTAACTGATAGCCGCTGCCAAACGGATCTTCCCATGGGTTCCAGAAGGAGGTTACGCGGCGAATACGATACGGTTCGGCAAGGATCAGCAGCACCACCGCCGAAATCCCCATGCCGATAATGGCAATGAACTGCCACAGTTTCGCGCCAGCGAGAAACAGCATCGCCAGCGTCGTGACAAACAGCACCACCACCGTACCAAGGTCAGGCTGCGCCAGCAGTAAGACTGCCAGCACCAGAATCACACCCATCGGTTTTAAGAAGCCGCGCAGGTTATTACGCACTTCATCGACTTTACGTACCAGGTAGTTGGCGAGATAACAGAACAGCGACAGCTTGGTAAATTCCGCAGGCTGAATACGCAATGGCCCCAGCGCGATCCAGCGCGATGCCCCGTTAACTGAGCTCCCCACCACCAGCACGATCAACAACATGATGATCGAGGCGATCAGCATCGTCGTACTGTACTTTTGCCAGAACTCCATCGGCAGACGCAGCGTCACCATCGCCAGACAGAACGCGAGGAAGATATACAGCGCGTCACGCTTAGCAAACAGGAAAGGATCGCCTGCCAGGCGTTGCCCTACGGGCATCGATGCCGATGTCACCATCACAAAACCGATCGCTGCCAGACCAAAAGTCAGCCACAGCAGCATGCGGTCATACATGATCAGGCTGTCCGCGTCTTTATCACGCGAAGCCATCACCCAGCCTTTAAGTGCCGCGAAGATCCACGCCAGGACACCCAGTCCCGGTACGCGCGGCATTTTCAGACGAGGGAGAGAGAATCGCATCAACCCAACTCCTTCGCTAAACGGGTAAAGACGTCACCGCGTTGCTCAAAGTTCTTGAACTGGTCAAGGCTGGCGCAGGCTGGCGACAGCAGCACCATATCGCCCGACTTCACACGCGGTGCGAGCAGACGCATTGCCTGCTCCATGGTTTCAGTGTGTTCCGCAACCTCAGGACGCAGAGCAGCAAGCTGCGCGCCATCGCGACCAAAGCAGTACAGACGAATGTTGTCGCCAGTCAGGTAGCGTTGCAGCGGCATAAAGTCGGCGGATTTCCCATCGCCGCCCAGCAGCAGGTGCAGCGTACCGTCAACGTGCAGACCATTCAGCGCCGCTTCGGTGCTGCCGACGTTGGTAGCTTTTGAATCGTTGATCCAACGCACACCGTTATGATTCAGTACCAACTGGAAACGATGCGCCAGACCGGTAAAGGTAGTCAGCGCTTTCAGGCTGGATGCCCGCGGCAGACCCGCAGCATCCGCCAGCGCCAGCGCCGCCAGGGCGTTGGTATAGTTATGCTGGCCGGTAAGCGTCATCTCTTTCACGTTCAGGACTTTTTCACCCTTCACCCGCAGCCAGGTTTCACCCTGCTGACGATTGAGATGATAGTCACCCATGTTGATGCCAAAGCTCACGCAGCGCTCATCCGCCCCGCGAATCGGCATGGTCAGCGCATCATCGGCATTAACCACGCACACTTTCGCATTCTCATAGACGCGCAGTTTGGCCGCACGGTACTGCTGCAAGCCAAACGGATACCTGTCCATATGATCTTCGGTGACGTTCAAAATGGTGGCGGCTACGGCCTGTAAGCTGGAGGTTGTCTCCAGCTGGAAGCTCGACAGCTCCAGTACATACAGCTCACGTTCGTCATCCAGCAGCATCAGCGCGGGCAGGCCGATATTTCCGCCAACACCCACGTTCACACCAGCCGCTTTCGCCATTTCTCCCACCAACGTGGTGACGGTGCTTTTCCCGTTGGAACCGGTGATCGCGACGATCGGCGACTGCGCTTCACGACAGAACAGCTCGATGTCACCGACAATTTCGATCCCTGCATCAGCAGCGGCGCTCAGAGAAGGATGCGCCAGGGCAATACCAGGGCTGGCGACGATGAGATCGGCGGCCAGCAGCCAATCATCATTCAAGCTGCCAACATGACGCTCAACCGCTTCCGGCAATTTATCCAGGCCAGGTGGCGTTGCGCGGGTATCCATCACACGCGGCGTCACGCCACGCGCCAGAAAGAAATCCACGCAGGACAGCCCGGTCAATCCCAGACCGATAATGACGACTTTTTTACCCTGGTAATCAGCCATGATTAACGTACCTTCAGCGTTGCCAGGCCAATCAGGACCAGCATCAGCGAAATAATCCAGAAGCGCACAATTACGCGCGGTTCCGGCCAGCCTTTCAGTTCATAGTGATGGTGAATCGGCGCCATACGGAAGATGCGCTGTCCGCGCAGCTTAAAGGAGCCAACCTGCAGAATGACCGACAGCGTTTCCACAACAAATACGCCGCCCATAATTACCAGCAGGAATTCCTGACGCAGCAGCACGGCAATAATGCCCAGCGCGCCGCCCAGCGCCAGAGAACCGACGTCGCCCATAAAGACCTGCGCCGGATAGGTGTTAAACCACAGGAAGCCTAACCCCGCACCGACAATCGCCGTACAGACGATCACCAGTTCGCCGGCATGGCGTAAATAGGGAATGTGCAGGTAGTTGGCAAAGTTCATGTTACCTGTAGCCCATGCCACCAGCGCAAAACCTGCGGCCACGAACACGGTCGGCATAATCGCCAGACCATCCAGGCCATCGGTGAGGTTTACCGCGTTGCCAGTGCCCACAATCACGAAGTACGCCAGCAGCACGTAGAACAGCCCCAATTGCGGCATGACATCTTTAAAGAACGGCACCACCAGCTCGGTAGCCGGGGTATCTTTACCGGCGAGGTACAGCGCAAAGGCTACACCCAGCGCAATCACCGACATCCAGAAGTACTTCCAGCGGGCAATCAGCCCCTTGGTATCTTTGCGCACCACTTTGCGGTAGTCATCGACAAAACCGATAATGCCGTAGCCAATCAATACCACCAGCACGCACCATACGTACGGGTTCGACGGATATGCCCACAACAGAACGGAGATAACAATCGCGGTGAGGATCATGATCCCGCCCATGGTTGGCGTACCGCGTTTACTGAAGTGCGATTCCGGGCCGTCGTTACGTACGACCTGTCCAAAGGACATTTTTTGCAAGCGGGCAATCATGCGCGGGCCCATCCACAAAGAGATGAACAGCGCGGTCAGCAGGCTGACGATGGCGCGAAACGTCAGATAGGAAAAGACGTTAAAGCCGGAATAATATTTGACCAAATGTTCGGCCAGCCAAACTAACATGTCCCATTCTCCTGTAATGCGCGTACTACCTCTTCCATGGCGGCACTACGTGAACCCTTCACTAAAATCGTCATGACCTGATGTTCTGCAATCAATGCTTTAAGATGCGCGGCCAGCGCGCTTTTATCCGCAAAATGTTCGCCAACGCCGCTGGCGTCGCTAATTGCCTGACTCAATTTTCCTGTACTCAGTACGCGGTCGATACCTGCTGCTTTCGCAGCAACACCAACCTGTACATGGCATGCTTCACTTTCTGCGCCAAGCTCTGCCATATCGCCAACGACCAGTACGCGATAGCCCGGCATTTCAGACAGCACCTGCACCGCTGCGGTCATCGAACCGACGTTCGCGTTATAGGAGTCGTCCAGCAGCAGCTGATTTTCTGCGAGTTGAATCGGGAACAGACGTCCCGGTACCGCTTGCAGATCCTTCAAACCCGCTTTGATCGCCTCGTGCGTCGCGCCTACCGCCATAGAAAGCGCCGCCGCCGCAAGGGCGTTAGCGATATTGTGGCGACCCGGCAACGGCAGCAGGACATCAATGCTTCCGGTCGGCGTTTGCAGAGAAAATTCTGTGCCATGCGAGGTCACATGAACGTTGGTAGCAGAAAAGTCGCTGTTGGCCGCATTCGGGGAGAAGCGCCAGACTTTGCGTTCGCCGATGATGCTTTGCCAGTTCAACCAGTCGTTGTTGTCGGCATTCATAATGGCGATACCATTCTCAGACAGGCCGGTAAAAATCTCACCTTTTGCCTTCGCAACGCCCGCCAGAGATCCGAAACCTTCCAGGTGCGCGGCGGCCAGATTGTTCACCAGCGCCGCTTCCGGACGCGTCAGGCCGACGGTCCAGGCGATTTCGCCCTGATGGTTGGCGCCGAGCTCAATCACGGCATAGTCGTAATCGTTATTTAAGCGCAGCAGCGTCATCGGTACGCCGATGTCGTTATTCAGATTGCCCGCTGTATATAGGGTGTTACCACACTGGCTCAGAATGGCAGCCGTCATCTCTTTGACGGACGTTTTACCGGATGAGCCGGTCAGCGCGACAACGCGCGCCGGAACCTGAGCGCGAACCCACGCCGCCAGTTCACCAAACGCCAAACGCGTATCTTTAACAATCAGCTGCGGCAGGTTGGTGTCCAACGGGCGGCTGACCAGCAGCGCACCCGCCCCGCTCTCTTGCGCTTTGTCTGCAAAATCATGGGCATCAAAGCGTTCGCCTTTCAGCGCCACAAACAGGCAGCCCGGCGTCACTTTACGCGTATCGGTTGTTACGGCATCAAGGGTCAGATCGGCCCCTTTCAGTTCGCCACGGAGGATCTCCGCCAGTTGGCTGAGCGTTACGCTAATCATGCGATAACCCCCAGCAGACGCGCTGCGGTCACGCGGTCAGAATAGTCGAGACGCTGCGAGCCGACGATCTGGTAATCTTCGTGACCTTTCCCGGCCACCAGCACCACGTCGTTTTCTTTCGCCTGCATAATGGCGTTTGTCACGGCTTCTGCGCGCCCTTCCATCACCTTCGCCTGTCCGGCATCCAGCATACCCGCCAGAATGTCGTTAATAATGGCGCGCGGCTCTTCGGTACGCGGGTTGTCATCAGTCACCACGACAACATCTGCAAACTGCTCAGCGATTGCGCCCATCAACGGACGTTTGCCTTTATCGCGATCGCCGCCGCAGCCAAAGACGCACCACAGTTTGCCAGTACAGTGCAGACGTGCCGCCTGCAGTGCTTTTTCCAGCGCATCTGGCGTATGGGCGTAATCAACCACCACGGTGGTTTTACCCGGCGCGCTGAACACTTCCATACGCCCGCAAACCGGCTGCAATTGTGTCGCCGTTTTCAGTAAATCAGCTAACGGATAGCCCAGTGCCAACAGCGTTGCCAGCGCCAGCAAAAGATTGCTGACGTTAAACGCCCCCATCAGGCGGCTTTCAATTTCGCCGTCGCCCCATGAGGAGGTAAAACGAATCGTTGCCCCGCTGTCGTGATACTTCACGTCAACCGCTTTTAACCAACGACCATGACAGTTCGGGTTGATGTGGTCTTCCATCGAAACGGCAACCGCATCCGGGAGTTTCGCCAGCCAGCGACGGCCGACCTCATCATCCGCATTGACGATGGCCTGGCCGCAATGGTGCGTGGAATACAGCAGCCATTTCGCGGCTTCGTAATGTTCCATGTCGCCGTGGTAGTCGAGATGGTCACGGCTTAAGTTAGTAAATACTGATGCGGCAAACTTCAGCGCCGCCACGCGATGCTGAACCAGGCCGTGTGAAGAGACTTCCATCGCGCCAACCGTTGCGCCCTGCGCAGCCAGCCCCGCCAGCACATGCTGGACATCAACGGCTGAACCGGTGGTATTTTCCGTCGGGATCACTTTGCCCAGCAGGCCATTACCTACTGTTCCCATTACCGCGCTGGTTTCGCCAAGCAGTTGGCTCCACTGGGCCAGCAATTGGGTGGTGGTGGTTTTACCGTTAGTCCCGGTTACGCCGACCAGACGCATTTTCTCAGAAGGCTCGTGGTAAAAACGGCCCGCCAGTGCAGATAAACGTTCGTTAAGCTGACTGAGATAGATGACCGGAACGCCATGCATTTCACGGATTTCACCATCAGTAGCTTCATCTTTTGCTTCTGCAATAATGGCAGCCACACCTTGCGCTATCGCCTGCGGGATATACCGACGCCCGTCCGCCTGATGACCCAATACTGCGACAAAGAGATCGCCTGATGCAGCCACACGGCTGTCAAGCGTCATCTCCCGCAGTGCTCGCTCCGGTGCACCCGGCACCCATGGAGCAAGAAGGTCGCGCAAATTACGATCTGCCACCTGTTGCCTCGCCTTGATTATTCACAAATTCATTTTTATCGCCCGTTGTCAGCGCATCCGGCTCGATGTTCATGGTGCGCAGTACGCCGCCCATGATGGCACCAAAGACCGGCGCGGAAACGGCGCCACCGTAGTATTTACCCGCCTGCGGATCGTTGATAACAACAACCAGCGCGAAGCGCGGCTGACTCGCAGGCGCAACGCCTGCGGTATAAGCAATGTATTTGTTGATGTAGCGGCCATCCGGCCCTACTTTTTTCGCTGTACCGGTTTTAATAGCGATGCGATAGCCTTTAATCGCCGCCTTCACGCCGCCGCCGCCCGGCAGCGCCACGCTTTCCATCATATGCACGACGGTACGCACGGTATCTTCCGGGAAGATACGCTCACCCGGAACAGGAGGGTCTACTTTGGTAATCGACAGTGGACGATAAACGCCGTAGCTGCCGATCGTTGCATAGACTCGCGCTAACTGTAACGGCGTTACCATTAGCCCGTAGCCGAAAGAGAAGGTGGCCCTCTCTATGTCAGACCACCGTTGTTTTTGAGGATATAAGCCACTGCGTTCTCCGACCAACCCCAAATTGGTCGCTTTTCCCAGCCCAAAACGTGAGTAAGTATCTACTAACGCTGAGGACGGCATCGCTAACGCCAGCTTGGAAACACCGACGTTACTCGACTTCTGCAAAACCCCGGTGAGGGTTAATTCGCTATAACGCGCCACGTCTTTGATTTCGTGACCATTAATTCGGTAAGGGATAGTGTTAAGGACGGTATTTTCGCGTACCACGCCACGCTGCAGCGCGGTCATCACCACCATCGGTTTAACGGTAGAACCCGGTTCAAACACGTCGGTGATGGTACGGTTACGCATCGCGTCTTTTGGCGTACCGGTGAGATTGTTCGGGTTGTAGGACGGACTGTTGGCCATGGCCAGCACTTCACCGGTGTTTACATCCACCAGTACCGCACTGCCTGACTCCGCCTTGTTGAACGCCACGGCGTTATTCAGTTCACGGTAGACCAGTGCCTGTAAACGCTCATCAATGCTCAACGCGAGGTTATGCGCCGCCTGGCTGTCGGTAGAGGAGATATCTTCAATGACGCGGCCATAACGGTCTTTACGTACAATACGTTCGCCCGGTTGTCCGGTGAGCCACTTGTCGAAGCTCTTCTCTACGCCTTCAATCCCCTGGCTGTCGACGTTAGTAAAGCCGATGAGGTGAGCAGTCACTTCTCCGGAAGGATAGTAACGGCGGGATTCTTCGCGTAGGTGGATACCTGGCAGCTTCAGTTTCTTGATGTAGTCGGCCATGTCAGGGTTTACCTGACGCGCCAGATAGATGAAGCGCCCTTTCGGGTTGGCGTTAATGCGGGAAGCCAGTTGATCGAGCGGGAGATTCAGCGCGGTTGACAGCGCTCTCCAGCGTTCGCCAACGCTCACGCCGCCTGCATCATGTACTTCTTTCGGGTCGGCCCATATCGCTTTAACCGGAACGCTCACCGCCAGCGGGCGACCAGAGCGGTCGGTAATCATTCCGCGTGATGTAGACACTTCCTGGACGCGTAGAGAGCGCATATCACCCTGACGCACCAGCATGTCCGGCGCGATGATTTGCAGCCAGGCAACGCGCCCCAGCAGAAAACCCAGTGCCAGCAAAATACAGCCGCACAGTAACGCAAAACGCCAACTGATAAAGTTGGCTTGTTCTTCCTGGCGTTTTGGTTTGTGCGTTTTTGCCGCTGCTTTCATGCGTCGCGTTTATCCTTATTTTTGTACTACGATATTTTCTTGTGAGGGATCGACATGCTGCATTTGCAGCTTTTCCGTTGCGATCCGTTCAACACGGCTATGGTCGCCGAGCGCGTTCTCCTCAAGGATCAAGTTGCGCCATTCGATATCCAGCGCATCTCGCTCCAGAACCAGCTGCTCACGCTGCGCAGTCAGTAACCGCGTATGGTGTGCTGTTGTCACGACGGTAACCGCCGTCAAAATAATGCAAATGAACAGGCAGAGTGGCAGCTTCCCAAACCGCAAAAGATCGTCACCGATCACGCCAGGCAAGGCATGGCGCTCGTTGCTTCCTATCGATCCTTTAACTTTGCTGAGGGCTTCTGTCACTCTGCTGATCATGCGTTCGTCCTCTCTGCAATACGCAGAACTGAACTACGGGCACGAGGATTCTCAGCTACCTCTTCTTCACCCGGCATCATCTTGCCTAGTGCTCTTAACTCACGGCCGCCCAGCTTTTTGATCTGCGCTTCGGTCATCGGTATTCCAGCCGGTACCTGAGGACCACGGCTTTGTTCACGCATAAAGCGTTTCACAATGCGGTCTTCAAGCGAATGGAAACTGATGATCGAAAGGCGACCACCTGGAGCCAGCACGCTGAGCGAGCTTTTTAGCGCCTGCTCTATCTCCTCCAGTTCACTGTTCACCCAAATGCGCACCGCCTGGAAGGTACGGGTCGCGGGATGTTTGAATTTGTCCTTCACCGGCATTGCCGCTGCAATAACTTCCGCCAGCTCTTTGGTGCGGGTCATCGGTTCGATGCGGTTGCGCTCCACGATGGCGCGCGCAATGCGTTTGCCGAAGCGCTCTTCGCCAAAGGTTTTAATCACCCAGGCAATGTCTGCTTCATCGGCGGTTTGCAGCCATTCGGCCGCTGACTGACCGCGTGTTGGGTCCATACGCATATCTAACGGACCGTCACGCATAAACGAGAAACCGCGCTCTGCATCATCGAGCTGCGGTGAAGAAACGCCGAGATCGAGAAGAATCCCGTCGATCTTACCGGTCAGTCCACGCTCGGCGACATAGTCAGCCAGCGCAGAGAAAGGTCCATGTACGATGGAGAAACGGGGATCGGTAATCGTTTTTGCAACAGCAATAGCCTGCGGATCGCGATCGATTGCCAGTAAACGTCCCTCTTCGCCAAGCTGGGAGAGGATCAGACGTGAGTGACCACCGCGACCAAATGTCCCGTCAATGTAGATGCCGTCTGGACGAATATTCAGGCCGTTTACGGCTTCATCCAGCAACACCGTTGTATGTTTATAATTTTCCGTCATTTTATAGAGACAAATCCTGCAATCGTTCCGACAACGCGCCAGTAACAGACTGCTCAGCGTCGATATCTTCCTTGACCTGTTGATACCAGGTCGTTTCATCCCACAGCTCAAACTTATTGAACTGCCCAACCAGCATCACTTCTTTCGTTAGCCCTGCGTGTTGCCGCAGAATGGGTGCTATCAGTAATCGACCAGCGTTATCCATCTGACATTCGCTGGCATGACCCAACAATAAGCGCTGTACGCGGCGCTCAACTGGATTCATGCTCGACAGACGCGATAGCTTCTGCTCGATTATTTCCCATTCAGGCAGGGGGTACAGCAGCAGGCACGGGTGATGGATGTCAATGGTGCAAACCATTTGACCGGTAGCGCTCTCAAGCAGTTGATCCCGATAACGGGTAGGCACGGATAAGCGCCCTTTACTGTCGAGATTAACTAACGTTGCTCCCCGGAACATGCCAGTCTCACCCCCAATTACCACTTTATCCCACAAATTCCCACTTAAAGGAGTTTACGGAGCGGAGGAAAACCTTGTCA
The DNA here is from genome assembly GCF_030333015.1 of Citrobacter sp. Cpo012. Taxonomy (NCBI): domain Bacteria; kingdom Pseudomonadati; phylum Pseudomonadota; class Gammaproteobacteria; order Enterobacterales; family Enterobacteriaceae; genus Citrobacter; species Citrobacter sp. Cpo012. Next base: position 150,801 of record NZ_JAOWGR010000040.1, read on the forward strand.
AGCAAGTCGCGGCGCTTAGCGGAGCAAAAAACCCATTGTTTACGGCTAATATCAGCGTTGAACAAATTCCGTACAGCAAACGAAGCAAATTAACGTCATGAATATTTGTAAGAAAAAAATCCAACAACTCATCATTGTTTAAAACAACTGAATATCATCCAAAGAAAATATAAAGTGTCAGTTTGCGACGCGAGCGGCATTTTAGGACAATATGCAGCGAGTTAACAGTACCAGTTAATCGGTCTGTACGCCGCGCAGAGCCGAGGAAAGCACAAGATGGCCGCAATACGGGAGCAAAGTGTTTGTTAATTCGGCAAATCCATACATGCATGTAACAAAATAATACAAGCGTAACGCGTCGTTACGTATCAATAACCCAAAAATGGATAGTTGCATTTTTAATTCGGGGTATTTCAAGAATGAATTTCAGATAATTCTAAAGAATATTCTTAAATATAATGCGGTTATTTCTGAGAATAGAAAAATTGAAGACGTCAGAGGCTTATCCCGCCGACGTCATCAATTGAGGAAACTTAGTTACGGCTGAGAATACCGCGACGGTAGAGATTACGCCGTATACGCGTTAAACCTGGTTTTGGTTTACGCGGTTCGTCCAGACTTGCCAGTACAATCTCCAGCACGCGTTCTGCGACATCGCGATGGCGCTGTGCCACTGCCAGTACCGGGCACTGCAGGAAGTCGAGCAGTTCGTGATCGCCAAAAGTCGCAATCGCTAAATCAGACGGCAGCTGCCCGTCACGACGCAGGGTCACATCCATCACGCCCTGCAACAGGGCAAACGACGTGGTAAACAACGCCTGAGGCATTGGGTGCGTTTCCAGCCATTTATCAAACAGCTGCGCAGCCGCTTCCCGCTCATAGCTGTTGGCGTACAGGAAATGGACTTCACGCGGATCGTCCTTCCACGCGGTACGAAAACCCTGCTCGCGCAGGAAACTGACGGATAATTCAGGAAGCGCGCCCAGATAGAGGACGGTTTCAGCAGGGAATTTGCGTAACTCCTCTGCCAGCATTTCGGCATCATCCTGATCCGCACCCACAACGCTGGTAAAATGTTCGCGGTCCAGTGCACGGTCCAGCGCCACAATCGGGAATGAACTGTTTGCCCAGCGTTGGTAGAACGGATGCTCAGGCGGCAATGAAGTCGACACAATAATGGCATCGACCTGGCGCTGTAAAAGATGCTCAATACAGCGCATTTCGTTATCCGGCTGATCTTCAGAGCAGGCAATCAACAGCTGATACCCTCGCTGACGCGCCTGGCGTTCCAGATAGTTTGCGATCCGGGTATAGCTTGTGTTCTCAAGATCCGGGATCACCAGCCCGATAGAACGTGTGCGTCCAGCACGCAGCCCGGCCGCCACGGCATTCGGGTGGTAATTATGCTCACGCACCACCGCCATGACTTTTTCAACCGTTTTGTCGCTTACGCGATATTGCTTTGCTTTGCCATTAATAACGTAGCTTGCAGTCGTTCGCGAAACGCCGGCCAACCGAGCGATTTCATCCAGTTTCACAATTGCCCCTTGCGTAAAATGTACAAACCATAACCTTTGTGATGGCATGGGTTAAGTTTCTTAACATCTAAGCGCAGAATAATGACTGCGGCAACCGCTTTTGTCTCTGGTTACTGCTGATTTCGCAAAAAAAAGTGCAACCAGAAGCATCAGCGAAAGCGGGTTCGTTACCAGCAGGTAGGATAAGGCGTTTACGCCGCTATCCGGCATGACCTCCACAATGAGGCCTGATAGCGCTTTGCTTACCAGGCCTACGGTTGACAATTAGCGCATAATTTTATCGCCACGGGAGAGTCCCACCACACCGGAACGAGCAACTTCCACAATTTTGGCGACTTCACGTAGGGTTGCCAGAAACGCATCCAGCTTATCGCTGGTGCCCGCCAGTTGTACGGTGTAGATAGACGGCGTCACGTCGATGATTTGCCCGCGGAAAATCTCCGTGTTGCGTTTCACCTCTTCCCGGCCATAACCGCTGGCCTGGATTTTCACCAGCATGATTTCTCGTTCAACGTGAGCGCCCTGCCCCAGCTCGCTAACGCGCAGAACATCCACCAGTTTGTGGAGCTGCTTTTCGATCTGCTCAAGGACTTTCTCATCCCCTACCGTCTGAATCGTCATCCGCGATAAGGTCGGGTCGTCGGTCGGCGCGACGGTCAGGCTTTCAATGTTGTATCCACGCTGGGCGAAGAGGCCAATCACCCGCGATAATGCACCCGACTCATTTTCCAGTAATACTGATAATATCCGGCGCATAATCAGGTCCTCTCCGTTTTGCTTAGCCACATTTCATCCATCCCGCCCCCACGAATCTGCATCGGGTAGACATGCTCACTGCCGTCGACGGTGACGTCGACAAACACCAGGCGATGGTTACGCACATGTTCCAGCGCTTCGCCCAGTTTGCTCTCCAGTTCATCTGGATGATTAATCTGGATACCGATATGCCCATAAGCCTCAGCAAGGCGCACAAAATCGGGCAGCGACTGCATGTAAGACTGGGAGTGACGCCCGGAGTAGATCATGTCCTGCCATTGTTTGACCATGCCGAGATAACGGTTGTTAAGGTTGAGCACCAGCACCGGCAGTTCATACTGCAGCGCCGTCGACAGCTCCTGGATGTTCATCTGAATGCTGCCATCCCCGGTGACGCACACTACCGTTTCATCCGGCAACGCCATTTTCACCCCTAACGCCGCAGGTAAACCGAATCCCATCGTGCCGAGGCCGCCTGAGTTAATCCAGCGACGCGGTTTATCGAACGGATAATAAAGTGCGGCAAACATCTGATGCTGGCCAACGTCAGAGGTCACATACGCTTCCCCTTTCGTCAGACGCCAGATGGTTTCAATCACCGCCTGCGGCTTAATGCTTTCGCTTTGCGTGTCGTATTTCAGACACTGACGGGCGCGCCAGTGCTCAATCTGTTGCCACCAGTCACGGTTATCATCCAGTGGCTGCTGTGATTTCTCTTGCTCCAGCAGTTCGAGCATTTGATCCAGCACCAGACGGGCATCACCCACAATCGGAATATCCGCAGTAACGGTTTTAGAAATAGAGGTCGGATCGATGTCGATATGCAGCACGGTCGCATTCGGACAGTATTTTGCCAGGTTATTCGTCGTTCGATCGTCAAAGCGAACGCCGACAGCAAAGATCACATCGGAATGATGCATGGTCATATTCGCTTCGTAGGTACCGTGCATCCCTAACATGCCCAGCGCCTGACGATGCGTGGCAGGAAACGCGCCCAACCCCATTAGCGAGGAGACAACCGGCAGATTCAGCGCTTCAGCAATCTGAGCTAACTGCTCATGGCAAGCAGCATTGACCGCGCCACCGCCCACATAGACAACCGGTTTCTTCGCCGCGACCAGCGTCTGTAGCGCCCGTTTGATCTGTCCTTTGTGCCCCGTCGTCGTCGGATTATACGAGCGCATACTCACCGAGTCCGGCCAGCTATAAGGCAGTTTCTTCGCCGGATTCAGAATATCCTTCGGCAAATCCACCACCACCGGCCCAGGACGACCGCTTGCTGCCAGCCAGAAGGCTTTTTTCAGCACCTGCGGGATATCTTCCGTTTGTTTGACCAGGAAGCTGTGTTTTACCACCGGGCGGGATATACCTACCATGTCGCACTCCTGGAAGGCATCGTAGCCAATCAGCGACGTTGCGACCTGTCCGGAGAGGATCACCAGCGGAATGGAATCCATGTAAGCCGTTGCGATTCCGGTAATCGCGTTGGTCGCCCCCGGTCCGGAGGTAACTAATACGACCCCCACTTCTCCCGTGGCACGCGCAAGGCCATCAGCCATATGTACCGCCGCTTGTTCATGGCGGACCAGCACATGATCAATACCGCCGACCGTATGCAGCGCATCATAAATATCGAGGACGGCCCCCCCGGGATAACCGAATACCTGCTTCACACCCTGATCGATGAGCGATCGGACGACCATCTCGGCTCCAGACAACATCTCCATGGCTTGCCTCACTCTTATAATGAATTACGGTTTAACAACACATTAACCGCTGACGATGACGCATGGCAATTGACTCCGAAGGGGTGTCACTGGAGTAAATAAGAATAAAAAGGAGGAAAGACGCGAATAAACGGAGAATTAAACCAGCATAAGCAATCAGTATGATAAATAATCGCTTAAAAATGGGAACTTACAGCAATTACTCTATTTTTTGACACTTTTGGACAGACGTAAAAAATAGAGTTCAGCATAAAATTTCAGTTATAAAGACAAAAGCAGAATAAACAGGATGTATTGTCCGGTTTACTCTGCCAAGTGCTACTGCTTACAAACGGAGACTAACAGCTCTTCCATCCATTGATGTCCTTTATCCCGGCCCGCGGCTTCATGCCAGGAAAGATAGCATGTGCGGCTGTTCAATTTTAACGGTAAAGGTAAGATCTGTAGTTCTAAAGAATCGGCAAATTCTTCTGCTAACCAACGCGGCGCAATAGAGACCAAATGCGTTTGCGACACAATATTAAGAACGCTAATTAATGCCATGCCCTGATAAGCTACGCAAGATTGTTTATCCGGTGTGTCATACCATGGTTGGCTGAATGATGCGAAGCGATCAAGTGATACCACCGCATGCTGTTCATTATAGACATCGCTTTCCAATAACGGACCACTAATGCGCGGATGCTTTTTACTTGCGACTAACACCATTTCGTCATTGAATAACGGAATACTGGTAAATTCAGGACGACGGAATTCTTCATAGCTAATAACGAATTCTGTTTCCTGATAACGTAATTGATGCTCTGTATTTTGATTGAGTGAAGATTTAAATACGACATGAATGTTTGGTGCAACTTGCTCAACCCGATTATAAATCAACGACGTCAGAATATTATCCAATGGGCTGCATACGCAAAGATTGAATACGCGCTCGCTGCTGGCTGGCTCAAAACCCGATCCAGGCAGTTCATTTTGCACTAATTGCAATGCCTGGCGAACAGAACCAAATAGCTGGAAGGCTCTTGCTGTCGGCTGGATACCGCGTCCATAACGAACAAAAAGCTCATCATTAAACATCACTTTCAGGCGCGCGACCGCATTACTGACAGCGGGTTGCGACATCCCCAAAGTATGCGCGGCACGGGTAATGTTTTGTTCTTGCATCACCGCATCAAAGACGGTTAATAAATTAAGATCAACCATGCGAAGCTGTGGCTTCCCCATATCTATAATATTTGTTTTATCTATTATTTTTACTTCTGGCATATTTAACTCCACTGTCACTCTAAACTCCCTTTTCCCAGACGGAGTGAAGAAATAATCTCCGTTAATATGATTTACCATACATATAAGATGAGAAAAAGAAAAAACATTAAAATTAGGAAAACATAAAGGCACAAACCTAAATGAACAAAAAACCAATGCGAGCGCAGTGTGGCAGGTGTCACTGCACGGTGATTCATATGTTTAAATTTCAAAAACAATATAACCATAAGCATGGCGAATATACAATCATACGTATCGTGAATACGTATTTAAGTTTTAATTAAATGTTTATATTATTAATACATTAAAAGTTAACATTAATTTATCAATTATGTGGTGTTACACTGTCCATAGCCATTCACGATTACTATAAAAACAGATAAATCATAAAGATATGAAATCCCAAGAGCGACCTTTTCTTCAGTTCGCCGTTACAATAAATGCAAATAATTATGCTCAAATATGTCAAACCATGAAAAGTATGTACAACCATCAACTGATTAATTTTATGTACTCCGAAAAATTCAGCACAATTCGCTTAAGTTTTGCAGAAACTTCTCCCCTTAAGTAAGGCATTTGCTGGGGTGAGGGTTGACATCAGTCTTCATATCCAGTACCACTAAAAGCATATCGCATTCGCTTGGAGCTTAATTGATGACTTACATTGCTCGTTTTAACGGTCTACTACTACTAAACGCATCTTCATTGCGCGGTAGACTGGTGGACGACATTCAGCATTAAGTCAGCTCCAGTTAAGACAAAAACCCGCGCCGTTGCGCGGGTTTTTTTATGCTCGAAGCAAGGCGCCCTAAGAAACCAAGGACCTAAACCATGAGCCAGCAAGTCATTATTTTCGATACCACCTTACGCGATGGTGAACAGGCGTTACAGGCAAGCCTGAGTGTGAAAGAAAAACTGCAGATTGCGCTGGCCCTTGAGCGTATGGGCGTTGACGTGATGGAAGTAGGTTTCCCCGTTTCTTCACCGGGCGACTTTGAGTCAGTTCAGACCATTGCTCGTCAGGTTAAAAACAGCCGCGTTTGCGCCTTAGCACGCTGCGTAGAAAAAGATATCGACGTCGCAGCAGAATCGCTGAAAGTCGCTGAAGCTTTCCGTATTCATACGTTTATCGCCACCTCGCCGATGCACATCGCGACGAAATTACGCAGTACGCTGGATGAGGTCATTGAGCGCGCGGTCTACATGGTTAAGCGTGCGCGTAATTATACCGATGACGTGGAGTTCTCCTGCGAAGATGCAGGCCGTACCCCTATCGCCGATCTGGCTCGCGTGGTTGAAGCTGCCATTAACGCGGGTGCTAAAACCATTAACATCCCCGATACCGTCGGTTACACCATGCCTTTCGAATTTGGGGCAATCATTTCTGGCCTGTATGAACGCGTACCAAATATCGATAAAGCCATCATCTCCGTACACACCCATGATGATTTAGGTTTGGGCGTCGGCAACGCGTTGGCAGCCGTTCACGCCGGAGCGCGTCAGGTGGAAGGCGCGATGAACGGTATCGGCGAACGCGCCGGTAACTGCTCACTGGAAGAAGTGATCATGGCGATCAAAGTGCGTAAAGATATCCTGAATGTACAGACCCGCATCAATCACCAGGAGATCTGGCGTACCAGCCAGTTAGTTAGCCAAATCTGCAACATGCCTATTCCGGCAAACAAAGCCATTGTCGGTAGCGGCGCCTTTGCCCACTCCTCCGGCATCCATCAGGACGGCGTACTGAAAAACCGTGAAAACTACGAAATCATGACGCCTGAATCCATTGGTCTGAACCAGGTACAGCTGAACCTGACCTCCCGTTCCGGACGCGCCGCGGTGAAACACCGTATGGATGAGATGGGATATAAAGAAAATGAATACAGCCTGGACAACCTGTATGACGCATTCCTGAAACTGGCGGATAAAAAAGGTCAGGTATTTGATTACGACCTGGAAGCGCTGGCCTTCATTAATAAACAGCAGGAAGAACCAGAGCATTTCCGTCTGGATTACTTCAGCGTGCAGTCCGGCTCAAACGACATCGCCACCGCCTCCGTCAAGCTGGCCTGCGGTGACGAAGTCAAAGCCGAAGCGGCGAACGGTAACGGTCCGGTCGATGCTATTTATCAGGCCATCAACCGTGTAACTGAGTACAACATCGAACTGGTGAAATACAGCCTGACCGCCAAAGGGCACGGTAAAGATGCGCTGGGTCAGGTGGATATCGTTGCCAACTATAACGGTCGTCGTTTCCACGGCGTCGGTCTGGCGACAGATATCGTCGAATCTTCTGCTAAAGCGATGGTGCATGTGCTGAACAACATCTGGCGCGCCGAAGAAGTCGAAAAAGAATTGCAACGCAAAGCTCAGAACAACGAGAACAACAAGGAAACCGTGTGATGTCGAAGAATTATCATATTGCTGTTTTGCCGGGTGACGGTATTGGCCCGGAAGTAATGGCGCAAGCCCTGAAGGTACTGGACGCAATCCGCAACCGCTTTAATATGCGCATTACCACCAGCCACTACGACGTGGGTGGTGCCGCTATCGATAACCACGGTCAGCCGCTGCCACCTGCAACGGTTGAAGGCTGTGAACAAGCTGACGCCATTCTGTTTGGCTCCGTTGGCGGCCCGAAATGGGAAAACCTGCCGCCAAACCAGCAGCCAGAGCGTGGCGCACTGCTGCCATTGCGTAAGCACTTCAAATTATTCAGCAACCTGCGCCCGGCTAAGCTCTACCAGGGGCTGGAAGCGTTTTGCCCTCTGCGCGCAGATATTGCCGCGAACGGTTTCGACATCCTGTGCGTACGCGAACTGACTGGCGGGATTTACTTCGGTCAACCAAAAGGCCGCGAAGGCAGCGGACAACATGAAAAAGCTTTTGATACCGAGGTTTATCACCGTTTCGAGATCGAACGTATTGCGCGTATCGCGTTTGAATCCGCTCGCAAACGTCGCCGTAAAGTTACGTCGATTGATAAAGCTAACGTACTGCAAACGTCTATTCTGTGGCGCGAAATTGTCAATGAAATTGCTAATGAATACCCGGACGTTGAGCTGGCGCATATGTACATCGACAACGCGACTATGCAATTAATTAAAGATCCATCCCAGTTCGACGTGTTGCTGTGCTCTAACCTGTTTGGTGACATTCTGTCTGATGAGTGCGCCATGATCACCGGTTCAATGGGCATGTTACCGTCCGCCAGCCTGAATGAGCAGGGCTTCGGTTTGTACGAGCCTGCTGGCGGCTCCGCTCCGGACATCGCAGGGAAAAACATTGCCAACCCTATCGCCCAGATCCTGTCGCTGGCGCTGCTGCTGCGCTACAGCCTGGATGCCAATGATGCGGCAACCGCAATTGAGAGCGCCATCAACCGCGCATTAGAAGAAGGCATTCGCACCGGTGACTTAGCCCGTGGCGCTGCCGCAGTCAGTACCGATGAAATGGGCGACATCATTGCCCGTTACGTCGCAGAAGGGGTGTAATCATGGCCAAAACGTTGTACGAAAAATTGTTTGATGCGCACGTCGTCTTTGAGGCGCAAAACGAAACCCCACTGTTGTACATCGACAGGCATCTGGTGCATGAAGTGACCTCTCCGCAGGCGTTTGATGGTCTGCGCGCGCATGGCCGTCAGGTGCGCCAGCCAGGTAAAACCTTTGCCACCATGGATCACAACGTCTCTACCCAGACCAAAGACATTAACGCGTCGGGTGAGATGGCGCGCATCCAGATGCAGGAGCTGATTAAGAACTGTAACGAATTTGGCGTCGAGCTGTACGACCTGAACCATCCGTATCAGGGTATCGTTCACGTGATGGGGCCAGAACAAGGCGTGACGTTGCCGGGTATGACCATCGTCTGCGGCGATTCCCACACCGCTACACACGGCGCGTTCGGCGCACTGGCATTTGGCATTGGCACCTCTGAAGTTGAACACGTTCTGGCGACGCAGACCCTGAAACAGGGGCGCGCCAAAACCATGAAGATTGAAGTCAACGGTAAAGCAGCCCCTGGCATTACCGCCAAAGATATCGTGCTGGCGATTATCGGTAAAACCGGTAGCGCAGGCGGTACCGGACACGTCGTTGAGTTTTGTGGCGAAGCCATCCGTGCATTGAGCATGGAAGGCCGGATGACCCTGTGCAACATGGCCATTGAAATGGGCGCCAAAGCGGGTCTGGTCGCACCGGATGAAACGACCTTTAACTATGTTCAGGGTCGTTTACACGCACCGAAGGGCGAGGATTTTGACCACGCGGTTACATACTGGAAAACCCTGAAAACCGACGACAACGCGACGTTTGATACCGTCGTTACCCTGCAGGCAGAAGAGATCGCTCCGCAGGTCACCTGGGGAACAAACCCAGGTCAGGTCATCTCGGTGAACGATAATATTCCCGACCCGGCGTCATTTACCGATCCCGTTGAGCGTGCATCAGCTGAAAAAGCGCTGGCGTATATGGGGCTGAAACCGGGTATTCCGTTAACGGAAGTGGCTATCGATAAAGTGTTCATCGGTTCCTGCACCAACTCGCGTATTGAAGATTTACGCGCCGCGGCAGAAATCGCCAAAGGGCGCAAAGTTGCGCCGGGCGTGCAGGCACTGGTGGTGCCGGGCTCTGGTCCGGTGAAAGCGCAGGCGGAAGCAGAAGGTCTGGATAAGATCTTTATCGAAGCCGGTTTTGAATGGCGTTTACCGGGCTGTTCCATGTGCCTGGCGATGAACAATGACCGCCTGAACCCAGGCGAACGCTGCGCATCCACCAGCAACCGTAATTTTGAAGGTCGTCAGGGCCGCGGTGGTCGCACGCATTTAGTCAGCCCGGCCATGGCCGCCGCTGCCGCCGTAACCGGTCATTTTGCCGACATTCGCAGCATCAAATAAGGAAACTACCATGGCAGAGAAATTTACCCAGCATACCGGCCTGGTTGTCCCACTGGATGCCGCCAACGTTGATACCGACGCAATTATCCCTAAACAGTTTTTGCAGAAGGTTACGCGCACCGGTTTTGGCGCCCATCTGTTTAACGACTGGCGTTTCCTGGACGAAAAGGGCCAACAGCCGAATCCTGAGTTCGTTTTAAACTTCCCGGAATATAAAGGGGCATCAATTCTGCTCGCACGGGAAAACTTTGGCTGCGGCTCTTCACGCGAACATGCGCCGTGGGCACTGACCGATTACGGCTTTAAAGTGGTGATCGCACCAAGCTTCGCCGACATCTTCTACGGCAACAGTTTCAATAACCAACTGTTGCCGGTGACCCTGAGCGACGAGCAGGTAGATGAAATGTTCGCGCTGGTGAAAGCCAATCCGGGCATTAAATTTGAAGTGGATCTGGAAGCGCAGGTGGTGAAAGCAGGCGATAAGTCCTATAGCTTTAAAATCGACGACTTCCGCCGCCACTGCATGCTGAACGGTCTGGACAGCATCGGGCTGACGCTGCAACATGAAGCGGCAATCACCGAGTACGAAGACAAGCAGCCAGCGTTTATGCAGTAATCTCTTCCGCTGGTCACCACACGGTGGCCAGCCCCTTCTCTTCGCCTACAGCGTATCGCCGTAATAGATTTGGTAGCCAAGATTGACGCTGCCCGGCGCATCTTTCCCGTTCAAACGCTTAATCAGAATATCCGCCGCCGTTTTGCCAATCTCAAAGCGTGGCGTAATCACGCTGGCGATTTTTTGCAGCCGCGCACGGCCAATTTCCAGCCCGTGGAAACCGGCAATCGCCATTTTTCCCGGCACATCGTACTGTTGTGCCTGACACTCCAGCAGCGCGCCAACCGCCAGGTCATCGTTGGTACAGAAAATAGCGTCAATATCCGGCTTTTCCGCCATCGCCTGCTGGAACATCTTACGTCCCAGCGCCACCGACGAAATAGTTTTTGGCGCCAGGTGGTACGCTTCCAGTCCCTGCGCCGCCAGCGCTTTCTCGGTGCCGCGAAAACGGCTAAGGTCTCGGGGGTCATCCATCGAGCCAAAGAAAGCAATGCTGCGTTTACCGCTGTCGATAAAAGCCTGCGTCATTTCAAACGCGGCTTTTTCGTTATCAAACCCAACCTGAATATCAAGATACTGGCCGCTAATATCCATCAGTTCCGCCACCGGTACGCCGCTGGCGCGCACGTACTGGATCATCCGCTCGGTATGCAGCTTTCCCGTGAGGATCAGGCCGTCGATATTGTAAGAGAGCAGGTTCAGCACCTCGCGTTCTTCACGCTCGGCATCATATTCGTAGTTGGCGATCAGCGTCTGGTACTGGCAGGCCGAGGTGACTGATTCAATCCCTGCAAGCACGTCGGCAAAGATCTGATTACGAAACGAGGGGATCAGCACACCAATGGTTTTGCTGCGTGCGTTGAGCAGAATTTCCGGGGCGCGGTTGGGGATGTAGTTGTTCTCTTCCATCACTTTCGAAATCAATTCGCGGCTGCGTTGCGACACCTGATTCGGGTCACGCAGATAACGGCTGACCGTCATCTTATTCAGCCCGGCCAGATTAGCGATATCCTGTAATGTCATCCGATTGTTTTTCATGAGGTTCTCTACGACCAACAGCCCATTATGCTCGCAGAGAACCTTATCACAGCCGGTTAGCGACTGCACTCCTCGCTCAACCTTAACGCGTAGCCATCTCAGCCGACGGCGACGTGGTTTCATTTTGCGCACGAACGCAGTACATCAGCACCACCGACGCCAGCAGAGCAATCGCCATGAAGGTGTAGGAGACGCCCGGCCCGCCGGTCACGCCGTTGAGGTAACCCACCAGCCACGCGCCGAGGAATGCCCCTAACGCGCCAAAACTGTTGATCATCCCCATCGACACGCCGGAGACGTTGCGCGGCAGCAGTTCGGGGATCAGCGCAAAGAACGGCCCGTAAGGCGCATACATACAGGCGGCGGCCACAACCAGCAGCGCGTAGGAGAGCCAGAAGGACTGGTTGCCCAACAGCCACGAGGCAAAGAACGCGATGGCGGCAATCAACAGCAGCGGCCAGATAAACAGCTTACGGTTCTGGAACTTATCGGACAGCCAGGAGACGGTCAGCATCAGGCAGATCGCCGCCAGATACGGCACCGCTGCCAGCCAGCCCACCGCCACAATGTCCATCTGCGCCGCATTTTTGAGGATTGACGGCATCCACATCATGAAGCCATACACCCCGATGCTCCACAGCGCATGCACCGCGCAAAGCATAATGACGCTGCGTGAACGCATCGCTTCACCGTAGTTACGCATCGGTTTGATGTCGCGCTGCTCGCGATCCATCGCCTGCTGTAATGCCTGTTTCTCCTGCTCGCTCAACCAGCCCGCATCCGCCGGTTTGTCGCGTACCAGAATCACCCAGCAGAACGCCCAGATCACCGCCGGGATACCTTCGATAATAAACATTTCGCGCCAGCCCCAGGCTTCAATCAGGTAGCCGGAGACAATCGACATCCACAGCACTGTGACCGGGTTGCCGAGAATTAAAAAGGTGTTGGCGCGCGAGCGTTCAGTTTTGGTAAACCAGTTGCTGATATAAATCAGCATCGCGGGCATCACCGCCGCTTCGACGATGCCGAGAATAAAGCGGATCGCCATCAGCGTTGGGATATTGCTGACAAAGCCGGTCGCCGCGGCACAAAGCCCCCAAAGGATCAGGCTGTAAAAAATCATTTTGCGCACGCTATGCTTTACGGCGTACATCGCGCCCGGCACCTGGAAAAAGAAATAGCCCAGGAAGAATAACGCGCCAATTAACGATGCTGTTCCCTGAGTAATCCCTAAGTCATGTTCAATACCGGCGGCAGCGGCAAAGCCGTAATTGGCGCGGTCGAGATAAGCTAAGCTGTAGGTAATAAAAATAATCGGCATTAAATACCACCAGCGACGCGCTGGCAGTTTTGCGAGCATATTCATACTCACTCCTTGGATTATTGTTTTATCGCTCAGGCCGCGCGTTGCGGCCCATTATTGATCAGACCGCGGCCAGCATGCCGCCGTCCACAAACAGAAGATGCCCATTCACAAAGTCAGAAGCGGGCGCGGCAAGATAAACCGCCGCGCCGATCAGCTCCTCCGGGTTCCCCCAGCGAGCGGCGGGCGTGCGCTGGAACAGCCAGGCGGAGAATGCTTCATCGTTGACCAGCGCGGTGGTCATGTCGGTGGCGAAATAGCCGGGAGCAATGCCATTGACCTGAATATTGTATTCCGCCAGTTCCACGCACATGCCACGGGTTAACATTTTGACCGCGCCTTTTGACGCCGCGTATGGAGTAATGGTTTTACGACCTAATTCGCTTTGCATTGAGCAGATATTAATAATCTTCCCGCGGCGGCGTTGCACCATGTAGCGGGAAACCTGCTGCGACACCAGAAAGACCGATTTCTGGTTTACATCAATCACTTTGTCCCATTCAGCCTCCGGGAATTCTGTGAAGGGAAAACGACGCTGAATTCCGGCATTGTTAATTAAAATATCAATGGCCCCAACTTCCTTTTCGATTTGCGCGATGGCGCGCGCAACCTCTTCCCCGTTGGTGACATCAAATCCATAGCCAACGGCGCGATAGCCTTCGGCAACCAGTTTGTCCGCCGCCGCCTGAGCGCGCTGCTGGGTAATATCGTTAATCACAATCTCAGCACCGTGCGCCGCCAGACCGTTGGCCAGCAGGTTACCAATGCCCTGAGCGGAACCGGTAATCAGCGCGCGTTTACCGGTCAGGTCGAATAGGTTCTTCATAAAAAACTCCTTTTTTAATAACTGTTACGCGTAACTGTATACGCGTAACAGTAGAAAAAAGAAGATCCAGGAAGAGGAAAATGATCGTTATGTGATCAACATTGCATTTACGTGCAAGATGAAAAAAAGAGGGATTAGCCTGATAAGCGTAACGCGATCAGGCCGTAAGGACAGGTTGCCGGATGGCGGCGTAAACGCCTTATCCGGCCTACAAAAACGACAAAAGCGAATACGAAATGTCGTCCGGTCGAGCACTGCAACGCCGGGACTGCACCGGACTAAACATCCTTCACCCGCCCGGTCATCCATAGCGTCACCACCGAAATCACCGCAATTACCCAATAGACGGCATAGTGACCGTAGCTTTGCGCAACAGCCCCCTGAATCACCCCTGCCAGAATGACTCCCGTTGAAATACTGTTGGTAAATAATGTGGTCGCTGACCCCGCACGTCCGGGCATCAGATCCTGAAACCACAGCATGCCTATCCCGGCGATAATACCGATAAATACCGCGTTAAACAGTTGCAGCACCAGCAACGCCGTACGGCTGTGAAAGAAGATCAAACCAAGATAAAACAGCACGCCTGCTGCTACGGCGGCGATCATCATTCGCCGTTTGCCAAAGCGTTTCACGTAATAGCCCGCCAGAATCATCGCCGGAATTTCCAGCCCAGCCGCCGTCCCCATTAGAATCCCGGCCAGCTTGTCCGGCAAGCCTAGTTCGAGGCTTATCCACAGCGGCATATCGATGATGTACATGGTGTTGCAGGTCCACATCAGCGTGGAGGCAATAAACAACATACGCACATTTTTGTCCTGCCAACCACCGGTCTGTTCCAGCGGCACGTCTACAGGCTGCTCCACCCGAGCAACTGACGGCAGTATCAGCGCAATCAGCACCAGGCTAATGGCAAAAATCCCTGCGGCAATGGAAAACATCGCCGTAAAGCCGTAATTCAGCGCCAGCATAAAAGCCAGCGGTGGGCCAATTACCCAGGCCAGTGAAAGCTGCGCACGCATCACCGAGCTAAACATCACCACTTCACGCGCGGAGTTATCAGCATATTCCCGCGCCAGCGCAAACAGCTGCGGCATGGCGGTGTTCGCCAACGAGGCCAGCAGCACACCACAGGTGATCAGCGTAAGATAGTGACGATTAAAGGCAAACAGCAACGCATTGCCAATTGCCATCAGGCAGCAGAACATGATCAACTTACGTCGATCGCCCTGGCTGTCGGATCGTTTCGCGAGGCCAAGGCTGACGACGATCCCGACAATCGCATTGACGGTGTAAAACAGCCCGACCCAAAATGGCTGCGCCCCGACTTCACGGCTCAGGAACAGACTCAGCGTGGGTGCCTGCAATGCCCCCGCCACGCCCATCATAAAAGCGACCAGCATAAATGCTGCGTAAACGCCGTTGAGGCGCCGTCCCATGGTCATAATCCAGAGCATATCTTTCCTTTTAAGCGCAGCTGAAACGAAAAAAGCCAGCAGATGATACCTGCTGGCGCGGCGATTAACACCAATACTCAGTCACACATGATGTCTGCAATTTCCAATTCAGGAGTCAGATGTCATCTCCCACTGCATCAGCTCTTCGAGCATCTTTAAGCGCTGCGGGGCACTCAGGCAAGCCAACCAGGACGATTTTTCTGTCGCGGTAAAGTACTTCAACCAGAACTGACGCATAGATGACCCCTTCGTTGTCTCATCGCTTCATCGGAATCTATTATTGGCTTAATATAGGGACTATAAAATTGCTGAGTTTTCCGCAGGAGTTCCCCTTTTATGTCTTCTGGTCGTTTGCAACAACAGTTCATCCGTCTGTGGCAATGCTGTGACGGCAAGACGCAAGAAACGACGCTCAACGAGCTGGCGGATCTGCTGAGCTGCTCGCGCCGCCATATGCGTACGCTGCTTAATACCATGCAGGATCGTGGCTGGTTAACGTGGGAAGCTGAAGTTGGACGAGGCAAACGCTCGCGACTGACATTCCTCTATACTGGGCTAGCGCTCCAGCAGCAGCGCGCGGAAGACCTACTGGAACAGGATCGCATCGATCAACTAGTGCAGCTTGTCGGTGACAAAACGGCCGTCCGGCAAATGCTGGTCTCCCACTTGGGCCGCAGCTTTCGCCAGGGTCGGCATATCATGCGCGTTCTCTATTATCGCCCGATGCACAACCTGCTCCCCGGTACAGCATTACGCCGCTCCGAAACCCATATCGCCCGCCAAATTTTCAGTGCCTTAATTCGGGTAAATGAGGAAAATGGGGAACTGGAAGCGGACATTGCCCATCACTGGCAGCAAATTTCACCTTTGCATTGGCGATTCTTCCTGCGCCCGGGGATCCATTTTCATCATGGCCGCGAGCTGGAAATGGAAGATGTTATCGCCTCGCTGAGGCGCATTAACGCCCTACCACTGTACTCACACATCACGCAGATCGTCTCTCCCACGGCCTGGACGCTGGATATCCATCTGGCCCAGCCAGATCGCTGGCTTCCCTGGCTATTGGGGCAGGTCCCGGCCATGATCCTGCCGCGAGAATGGGAAACGCTAAACAACTTTTCCAGCCACCCGATTGGTACCGGTCCGTATGCGGTAATGCGCAATACCAATAACCAACTGAAAATTCATGCATTTGATGATTACTTTGGCTACCGGGCGCTGATTGACGAAGTTAACGTTTGGGTATTACCCGACATCGGAGAAGAGCCTGGCGGCGGGTTGACGCTAAAAGGTCCAACAGAGGATGAAAAGGCGATCGAAAGCCGCCTCGAAGAAGGTTGCTACTACCTGTTGTTTGATGCGCGTAGCCACCGTGGCGCGAACCAGGAGGTTCGCGAGTGGGCAAGCCGCGTTCTCTCGCCAACGAATTTAATCTGCCACGCCGATGAACAGTACCAGCGGTTGTGGTTTCCCGCCTACGGTTTGCTTCCCCGCTGGCATCACGCCAAACCTGGCCATGGTGAAAAACCCGCCGGGCTGGAAACGCTGACGATCACCTACTATCGCGATCATATCGAACACCGGATTATCGCGCAGATCATGAAAACGTTGCTGGCGCAGCATCAGGTACAGTTGAATATTCAGGAGATCGACTACGATCAATGGCATGCAGGTGAAATCGTCAGCGATATCTGGCTCAACAGCGCCAACTTTACCCTCCCGCTGGACTTCTCACTGTTCGCACATTTGTGCGAAGTCCCTTTGCTGCAAAACTGTATCTCGCGGGACTGGGAAAACGATGCGGCTCGCTGGCGAACGGGCGAAATGAGCCTGGCAGCATGGTGCCAACAGCTGCTTGCCACAAAGGCCATTGTGCCATTAATCCACCACTGGCTGATCATTCAGGGGCAGCGCAGTATGCGCGGGCTGCGCATGAATACCCTCGGCTGGTTTGATTTTAAATCGGCGTGGTTTGCGCCGCCGGATCCATAAGAGCCAGCTCTTAATTGCTGCCCGGCAACAAAATCACTACACTAACGCCGTTCTCAACGGGGTGCTAAATAAAAAACATACACAAGATCATTCATGATGCATCAAGGCGGCAAGCGAGTGAGTCCCCAGGAGCATAGATAACTATGTGACTGGGGTGAGCGAGCGCTGCCAACACAGAGGCAGCGTGAATGATGAAGTGTATGGGCTGAGAGATACCCGTCGAACCTGATCCGGATAATGCCGGCGAAGGGATTTGAGGCTTATCTCAAGTCCTTTGCCACCCAACTCTTGAGGTGCAAAGTGTTTAAAAAATGTCTTCCGCTTTTACTGCTGTGCGCAGCGCCTGCTTTCGCTAAACCTGTACTGACCGTCTATACCTACGACTCGTTCGCAGCTGACTGGGGCCCGGGCCCGACAATCAAAAAAGCCTTTGAAGCTGACTGCAACTGCGAGCTAAAACTGGTCGCGCTGGAAGATGGCGTTTCGCTGCTTAACCGCTTGCGCATGGAAGGAAAAAACAGCAAAGCCGACGTCGTACTGGGTCTGGATAACAACCTTCTGGAAGCCGCTACACAAACCAAACTGTTTGCCAAAAGTGGTGTTGCAAACGACGCCGTTAACGTACCCGGCGGCTGGAAAAACGATACCTTCGTTCCGTTTGATTACGGCTATTTCGCCTTCGTTTATGATAAAAACAAGCTGAAGAATCCGCCCAAAAGCCTGAAAGAACTGGTAGAGAGCGACCAAAAATGGCGCGTCATTTATCAGGATCCGCGCACCAGCACGCCGGGATTGGGTCTGCTGCTATGGATGCAGAAAGTCTATGGCGATAAAGCGCCAGAGGCGTGGCAGAAACTGGCAGCCAAAACCGTCACCGTCACCAAGGGCTGGAGCGAAGCCTACGGCCTGTTCCTGAAAGGTGAAAGCGATCTGGTGCTCAGCTACACCACCTCTCCGGCCTATCACATCATCGCCGATAAAAAAGACAACTACGCCGCAGCCGACTTTAGCGAAGGCCATTATTTGCAGGTGGAAGTCGCCGCCCGTACCGCGGCCAGCAAGCAGCCGGAACTGGCCGAGAAATTCCTGAAGTTTATGGTATCCCCGGCATTCCAGAATGCGATTCCGACCGGCAACTGGATGTATCCCGTGACGCAAGTCGCCCTACCGCCAGGATTCGAGCAACTGAATAAACCGGCCACCGCGCTGGAATTTACGCCGCAGCAGGTTGCGGCTCAACGTCAGGCATGGATTAGCGAATGGCAACGCGCCGTCAGCCGTTAATTCCCGGCTGGCTGTTTCCTGGGCTTACCGCCGCCACGCTGATGGTGGCCGTTGCCCTGGCCGCATTTTTGGCACTGTGGTTTAACGCCCCGCAGGGAGAATGGCTCTCGCTGTGGCAAGATGACTACCTGTGGCACGTGGTGCGCTTTTCTTTCTGGCAGGCATTTTTATCCGCTGTGCTGTCGGTTGTCCCGGCGATTTTCCTTGCCAGAGCGCTCTATCGTCGCCGTTTTCCTGGACGTATGGCGCTGCTGCGTCTGTGCGCGATGACGTTAATCCTGCCAGTGCTGGTCGCGGTATTCGGTATTCTTAGCGTCTACGGTCGCCAGGGTTGGCTGGCCTCGCTCTGGCATACATTCGGGCTGGAGTGGACGTTTTCGCCATACGGTTTGCAGGGCATTCTGCTGGCGCATGTCTTTTTCAATCTGCCGATGGCCAGCCGCCTGCTGTTACAGTCGCTGGAGAATATTCCCGGCGAACAGCGGCAGTTAGCCGCTCAGTTGGGTATGCGTGGCTGGCATTTCTTCCGTTTTGTTGAATGGCCGTGGCTGCGTCGTCAGATCCTGCCCGTCGCGGCACTTATCTTTATGTTGTGCTTCGCCAGCTTCGCCACCGTTCTGTCGCTTGGCGGCGGGCCACAGGCCACCACCATCGAGCTGGCTATCTATCAGGCGCTGAATTTTGATTACGATCCTGCCCGCGCAGCCATGCTGGCGTTGATCCAGATGGTTTGTTGTTTGGCGCTGGTGCTCCTCAGCCAACGTCTGAGCCGCGCGATTGCTCCCGGTGCTACCCTGGTACAAGGCTGGCGCGATCCCGACGATCGCCTGCACAGCCGACTGGCTGACGCAATCCTGATTATTCTTGCCCTGTTGCTGTTACTGCCGCCGTTGCTGGCGGTGATTGTCGATGGCTTAAACCGCCATGTTCTGGATGTACTGATGCAGCCAGTGCTGTGGCAGGCGCTGGGAACCTCGCTGCGCATCGCATTAGCAGCAGGAGCGTTATGCGTCGTACTCACCATGATGCTGTTATGGAGCAGTCGTGAACTTCGTGCCCGACAGCAACTGCTGGCAGGTCAGATGCTGGAGTTGAGCGGCATGATGATCCTCGCCATGCCGGGCATCGTGCTGGCAACCGGCTTCTTTCTGCTGCTCAATAACACCATTGGTCTTCCTGAATCTGCCGACGGCATTGTCATTTTTACCAATGCATTGATGGCGATCCCTTACGCACTGAAGGTACTGGAAAACCCAATGCGTGACGTCACTGCGCGCTACAGTATGTTGTGCCAGTCGTTGGGCGTTGAGGGATGGTCGCGCCTGAAAGTGGTTGAACTGCGCGCCCTGAAGCGCCCGCTGGCGCAGGCGATGGCGTTTGCCTGCGTCCTGTCGATTGGCGATTTTGGCGTAGTGGCGTTATTTGGTAATGAGGATTTCCGTACCCTGCCGTTTTATTTATATCAGCAGATTGGCTCTTATCGCAGTCAGGATGGCGCGGTTACGGCGTTATTACTGCTGATCCTGTGCTTTACGCTGTTTACCGTTATTGAGAAATTGCCGGGTCGAAATGTTAAAACTGATTGATATCACATGGCTTTATCACCATTTGCCTATGCGCTTTACGCTGTCGGTCACGCGCGGTGAGCAAATAGCTGTACTCGGGCCCAGCGGCGCCGGGAAAAGTACGCTGCTGAATCTGATTGCCGGCTTTCTCACGCCTGCCAGCGGTACCATGATGATTGACGGTGAAGATCACACCACCACGCCGCCCTCACGCCGTCCCGTTTCCATGTTGTTTCAGGAAAATAACCTGTTCAGCCATCTGAGCGTACAGCAAAACATCGGCCTGGGCCTGAATCCGGGATTGAAGCTGAACACATCGCAGCGGGAGAAAATGCACCACATCGCTCAACAAATGGGACTCGACTCTCTGCTGGAACGCCTCCCCGGTGAGCTTTCCGGCGGGCAGCGGCAGCGCGTGGCGCTGGCGCGTTGTCTGGTGCGAGAACAACCTATTTTACTGCTTGATGAACCGTTCTCAGCGCTCGATCCCGCGCTGCGCCAGGAGATGCTAACGCTGGTCGCCGAAGTCTGTCGCGAGAAGCAGCTGACGTTGCTGATGGTTTCTCACAGCGTAGAAGATGCCGCGCGAATTGCGTCCCGCTCGATTGTGGTCGCCGATGGGCGCATCGCGTGGCAGGGCAAAACGGACGATCTGTTAAGCGGCAACGCCAGCGCCTCGGCGCTATTGGGCATTAAAGCATAATGCGTTGCCGGATGACGGCGTGAACGCCTTATCCGGCCTGTAGGTCGCACATTTTGTAGGCCGGATAAGGCGAAGCCGCCATCCGGCAAAGGTATCGTCAGTAACCTACAACCTTACGCAGAATGTCGATATACACCGGCATCAGCGGATGGCGCAGTAACGCCACCAGCGCGACCACGCCGATCCCGAGCGTTAACGGCGCCAGATACAGCAAACGGCTGCGGGGGAAATACGCCGTTAAGCGATCAACAGCCGCTTTGCCACTACGCCATAGCCGCCAGCAAAACCAGCCGCCCACCCAGAGCAACACCGCCGTCGCCAGCAGCAACCATTTAAAATCCCCGCTCTGCATATCAGAAGGGATATCAATTGCCGCTCCCGCCAGGATCCCCGGCAGGAAGTAGAACGGTGGCCACAGCACGCAGCCAATAATATTCGGGACGATAAATTTAGCGACAGGCAGATCCAGCATGCCTGCTACCATCGGCACCAGCGGGCGCGTCGGTCCGACAAAACGCCCCACCAGAATAGTAAACATGCTGTGTTGATGCAGGGCGTGCTCGGTTTTATCCAGCAGCGCCTTGTTCTTTTTCATGAATGACCAACGGTGCAGCGGCTTTTTAAAGCGCCAGCCCAACCAGAAGGAGATCCAGTCCCCCAACAGGCAGCCGACAATGCCCGCAAGCCAGGCATGCCAGAAGTTCAGTTCGCCGCTGCCAATCAGCGCGCCCAACCCCGCCATCATCACGGTCCCGGGCAGAATCAGACCAACCAGCGCCAGCGACTCCAAAAAAGCCACCAGAAGTACGGCGATCAGAGAGTACAGGGCGGACTGGAGAATAAAGTGTTCCAGCAATGCTTGCATAATGTGTCCGTCAAATTTACGAAGCAGGGATTTTGATAACCCCTCTCAACTTCGTCAAGCCATCAATTGTCTGAATAGATTGCGAGTTATGACAACTTTCAGGATACATCATTCACTTTTTCTTTACATCAAGGTCTGTTTACCGCAAATGACACGCAATTTGCCGAGTTTCGGCGCATCCTGGATCAATCGCTGGCCGAAAAGAAAGGGTGATTTAATGCGCGATAAGTATTCATGGTGAAAGACTTAGAGCCAGGCCCATTAGTTCATTTCACCGTGTCAAAATACTCCAGCTCAAGAGAGTCCCATTTTTGGGATATACAATAGCGTTGATAGTTATCAGCATAGTTATGCGGGTCATGATAAAACCATATACAATTATATTTTATTGAAGGATTTAGTTTCTGCAAAAAACCGATTAAGTACGTTTTTTTAGCAGCGATATCATTAATATTACTCCACTTTACAATAACTCTCATTTGCTGATTATCCAGATTATATTCATAATTATACTCAACATCTTCTGATATTAATGGTACATTTTTCAGAACATCAGGCGTATATAGCCAGTAAGAAAAAATATCACTACGTTCGTAATGATGTTCCCCAGACGTTAGAGCAAACCAAATTAAAAAACACAGAAATGGTATAGTAAGTAGTATTACAAATAATAAAATCCATTTTTTCATATTCACCAATGCCTCTGTGGTGAATGTGGATTAAGCAGAAAAAAAAGTGGACGGTCAAATGGCGAATCAGCATAGTTCATAGTATCAGATACTGAGACAGAGCCATAAACCTCATGATTTATCCTATTTTTATTTTTAATCGGATTACTATGAAACTGATTACACATTAAACCGGAGAAAGATTCATTTAATGGTTTTATATAATTCATCCAGTCTGGCAGATTTTTCTTAATCGGTTCTCCATATTTGAAAGGTGGATGAGTTGAAAAAAGAAAAGGCAAAAAGTCTCTATTCTTAAAAGTACCAATTGGATCATGAGCATCCCATATTTGTGCGGCTGTTTCATAGGATACAGGCTTCGCCAGATAAAATGGATCTGGCCCGGTTCCAAAAACACGATAAAAACCCACTAAATCAGAAACTAAATCCTCGACACTAAAACCACTATCGGTATACCAATTGAAGAGAATAGAGTCTTGCCAGGCTTCGAATCTTTTTGCAGTCCCATACATAATAGTCAGAGCAATTCGGGCCTTAACCGCAGGTGAAAGGCATGAACGCACCATGACCTGTGTATGTACACCAGAATGAAAAGTCAAACCTAAACCAAATAACTTCTTCCTTATCCCCATTTCCTGATAGTAATCTACTGGAAAGTACCAATCATTGAGTTTCTTGTAATATTTTGCTCGTTGCTCTTGTTCAAGTTTTCTCTTCAGGATTCTGGCATCATTTCCCTGTGCATGACCTAAATCGATCCACCCCAGCTCTTCAGTGTAAACTAACCCATATTTTTTTGTTGTCGCAAACATTCCATCAGTAATATCAAAACGCTTACTCATTTAAAACCTCCTTGACAGGAAGTTTATAGCAAGAATATTTTCATCAAACAAATGCTGATTTTTTATTATTTATAGATATATATTCATCATAAAATCACCGCGCATCTCAGATGCCAAATTTTAATGCGCTGAAAGAAGTTTAATACTCGCAGCGCACAAGCTAAATTTATTCACATCCAGCGCGAAACTCACTCGGACTGGCACCGGTACATTTTTTGAAAACACGAGAGAAATAGAGCTGGTCGTCAAAACCAACATTGCGACCTACGGTGGCGATAGGCATACGTGTGGTACTCAGCAGTAGCTTCGCCTGGCTGATGCGCTGGTCCTCGCGCCAGCTTAATACGCTGATCCCCAACTGCTGACGGAACAGATGCGACAAACGGGAAGGCGACAGGCAGACGTGCTGCGCGACGCTGGCGATATCAAAATTGCTGTCCGCCAGGTGATCGCTGATGTACTGGCAGGCATCGCGGACGCGGTTGTCCATGGGCGGGTGTAGCGATTCATTGATGGCTTCCATACGTCGGAGCAACAACTGCTCCAGTAAATTAATCGCCAGCAGTTCGGAATAACGACCTTCTCCCTGCCCGGCGTTAATTATCTGCCCAAACAGTTCGTTAAAATGCGGCTGATGCGCTTCATCCGGGCGGAAAAAGCCGGTCTGGCCAAAAATGGCCGGCCAGGTCAGCCACTCCTGCCAGTAGGCGCGCGGACGAAAGTAAACCCACTGGTGATACCACTCGCTGGCATCAGGGTGGCGCCCGTAGTGATGAATTTCTCCAGGTGGAAACAACAGAATATCGCCAGGCCGGCAGACAAACTGCTTGCCCTGATTATTGATAACCCCTTCGCCACGGATGGTGAGATTGAGGATATAACCCTTCATACCCAGCGGCCTGTCGATAAAAAAATCCAGGTATCCGTTCGCCTCAATGGGGGTTAATCCGGCCACCAAATGCGCGTTAAACGAATAACCTGGCAACAGGGGATCGTTTTGCGTTTCAGCCATAATTTCAATACTCCCTATGTCCTGCCAAGAAACAATTTGTCCATATTACGCCAGACATCATCGCTGTCGCCCCTGCGGGCCGCTGTATTTGCGGCAATGGACCACCAACCCCGCTTGTGAAAAGCTCTTTGTAAAAAACATGTACTACGCCAACGTCAAAATCGGCTAACAAAAGTGTCTATAACTACGGCAGAAATGTCCACATTGATTATTTGCACAGCGTCACACTTTGTGATGTCACAGCATTTTAGTCCATAAGATTAGCGGATCCTGCCTGACGGTTTTTATCGCTACTCACTACTGTTTATCCATACCCGTATTTTTGGATGGAGTAAGACGATGGCGATTGCAATTGGCCTCGATTTTGGTAGTGATTCAGTACGCGCTTTGGCGGTGGAATGTGCCACCGGCGAAGAGATCGCCACCAGCGTTGAGTGGTACCCACGTTGGCAGGAAGGGCAGTATTGCGATGGCCCAAACAACCAGTTTCGCCATCATCCGCGCGACTACATTGAGTCCATGGAAGCGGCGCTGAAAACCGTCCTGGCCGAGCTGAGCGCGGAACAACGCGCGGAAGTGGTCGGGATTGGCGTTGACAGTACCGGCTCAACCCCGGCACCCATCGATGCAGACGGTAATGTACTGGCGCTGCGTCCGGAGTTCGCGGAAAACCCGAATGCGATGTTTGTCCTGTGGAAAGATCACACCTCAGTAGAAGAAGCCGAAGAAATCACCCGCCTGTGCCATACACCGGGCAAGATCGATTACTCCCGCTATATCGGTGGCATTTATTCCAGCGAATGGTTCTGGGCCAAAATCCTGCATGTAACTCGTCAGGACCACGCAGTTGCCGAAGCTGCGGTTTCGTGGATTGAGCTATGCGACTGGGTTCCAGCCCTGCTCTCCAACACCGTACGCCCGCAGGATATTCGTCGCGGTCGCTGCAGCGCCGGGCATAAATCCCTGTGGCATGAAAGCTGGGGGGGTCTGCCGCCAGCCAGTTTCTTTGACGAACTCGACCCCATCCTCAACCGCCATCTGCAATACCCAATGTTTACCGATACCTTCACCGCGGATCTGCCGGTTGGCACCCTGTGCGCCGAGTGGGCACAGCGTCTGGGGCTACCGGAGAGTGTGGTGATTGCAGGCGGTGCTTTTGACTGCCATATGGGCGCGGTCGGCGCAGGTGCACAGCCTAACACGCTGGTGAAAGTCATCGGCACGTCAACCTGCGACATTCTGATTGCCGACAAGCAAAGCGTTGGCGAGCGTGCGGTGAAAGGCATTTGCGGCCAGGTTGATGGCAGCGTGGTACCTAATTTTATTGGCCTTGAAGCTGGTCAGTCTGCATTCGGTGACATCTATGCCTGGTTTAGCCGTGTATTGAGCTGGCCGCTGGAACAGCTTGCGGCGCAGCACCCGGAACTGAAAACACAGATTAAAGCCAGCCAAAAACAGCTGCTGCCTGCGCTCACCGAAGCCTGGGCGAAAAATCCGTCGCTGGATCACCTGCCGGTCGTGCTCGACTGGTTCAATGGTCGTCGTACGCCGAATGCCAACCAGCGTTTGAAAGGCGTCATTACCGACCTGAATCTGGCAACCGATGCGCCAGCGCTGTTCGGTGGTCTGATTGCCGCCACGGCCTTTGGCGCACGCGCCATCATGGAATGCTTCACCGAACAAGGCATTGCGGTTAACAACGTGATGGCGCTTGGCGGTATCGCGCGCAAGAACCCGGTCATCATGCAGGCCTGCTGTGACGTGCTGAACCGTCCGCTACAGATTGTCGCTTCAGACCAGTGCTGCGCACTCGGTGCAGCTATCTTCGCCGCCGTTGCCGCGAAAGTACACGCCGATATCCCTGCCGCTCAGCAGCAGATGGCAAGCGCCGTGGAAAACACGCTGCAACCTCGCCCAGAGCAGGCTCAACGTTTTGAACAGCTTTACCGCCGCTATCAGCAGTGGGCAGTAAGCGCTGAACAGCAATACCTTCCGACTGCCGCTCCGGCGCAACAAGCCCCGGTAGACCTGGCAACCCTGACACATTAAGGACACGACAATGACGATTTTTGATAACTATGAAGTGTGGTTTGTGATTGGTAGCCAGCATCTGTATGGCCCTGAAACCCTGCGTCAGGTAACCCAACATGCCGAGCACGTCGTTAACGCACTGAATACTGAAGCCAAACTGCCCTGCAAGCTGGTATTAAAACCGCTGGGCACTTCCCCTGATGAGATTACCGCTATCTGTCGTGACGCGAACTACGACGATCGCTGTGCAGGGATGGTGGTCTGGCTGCATACCTTCTCCCCGGCCAAAATGTGGATTAACGGCCTGACTATCCTCAACAAGCCGCTGATGCAGTTCCACACCCAGTACAACGCCGCCCTGCCGTGGGACAGCATTGATATGGACTTTATGAACCTGAACCAGACTGCGCACGGCGGTCGTGAGTTCGGCTTCATCGGCGCGCGTATGCGTCAGCAGCATGCCGTGGTCACCGGTCACTGGCAGGATAAACAAGCGCACGAACGCATTGGCTCCTGGATGCGCCAGGCCGTGTCCAAACAAGATACCCGCCACCTGAAAGTCTGCCGTTTTGGCGACAACATGCGTGAAGTTGCGGTCACCGATGGCGATAAAGTCGCTGCGCAGATCAAGTTCGGCTTCTCGGTAAACACCTGGGCCGTGGGCGATCTGGTGCAGGTAGTGAACGCAATTAGCGACGGTGAAATCAACGCGCTAATCGATGAGTACGAAAGCACCTACACCATGACGGCGGCGACGCAAGTCCACGGCGAAAAACGTCAGAACGTCCTGGAAGCGGCCCGTATTGAACTGGGGATGAAGCGCTTCCTGGAACAGGGAGGATTCCACGCCTTCACCACCACATTTGAAGATTTACACGGACTGAAACAGCTCCCTGGTCTGGCCGTACAGCGTCTGATGCAGCAAGGCTACGGCTTTGCGGGCGAAGGCGACTGGAAAACCGCCGCTCTGCTTCGCATCATGAAGGTGATGTCAACCGGTCTGCAGGGCGGCACCTCATTTATGGAGGATTACACCTACCACTTCGAGAAAGGCAACGATCTGGTGCTCGGCTCGCACATGCTGGAAGTGTGCCCGTCCATCGCGGTGGAAGAGAAACCGATCCTCGACGTACAGCACCTCGGCATTGGTGGTAAAGACGATCCTGCCCGTCTGATCTTCAACACCAAAACCGGCCCGGCAGTGGTTGCCAGCCTGATCGATCTCGGCGATCGCTATCGCCTGCTGGTTAACTGCATCGACACGGTACAAACGCCGCACTCCCTGCCAAAACTGCCTGTCGCTAACGCGCTGTGGAAAGCTCAACCGGATCTGCCAACCGCTTCTGAAGCCTGGATCCTTGCCGGTGGCGCGCACCACACCGTGTTCAGCCACGCGCTGGATCTGAACGATATGCGCCAGTTCGCTGAAATGCATGATATCGAGATCGCAGTGATCAATAACGATACCCGCCTGCCGGCCTTTAAGGACGCGCTGCGCTGGAACGAAGTCTATTACGGCTTCAAACGTTAACAACTGCCGGATGACGGCGTAAACACCTTATTCGGCCTACAAGAATGTGCGATTTGTAGGCCGGATAAGCGTAGCGCCATCCGGCAAGATTCATCGGAGAGCATCATGTTAGAAGATCTCAAACGTCAGGTACTGGAAGCCAATCTGGCGTTGCCTAAGCACAATCTGGTCACCCTGACCTGGGGAAACGTTAGCGCCGTCGATCGCGAGCGCGGCGTGTTTGTGATTAAACCTTCGGGAGTCGATTACAGCGTAATGACCGCCGACGATATGGTGGTAGTCAGTATCGCCACGGGTGAAGTTGTAGAAGGTACGAAGAAACCTTCCTCAGATACCCCAACACACCGTTTGCTGTATCAGGCATTCCCGACCATTGGCGGCATTGTTCACACCCATTCGCGCCATGCAACCATCTGGGCACAGGCGGGTCAGTCGATTCCGGCAACGGGGACCACCCATGCGGACTATTTCTACGGTTCGATTCCCTGCACACGCAAAATGACCGACGAAGAAATCAACGGCGAATATGAATGGGAAACCGGTAACGTAATCGTTGAAACCTTTGAAAAACAAGGTATTGATGCCGCACAGATGCCTGGCGTGCTGGTGCACTCTCACGGTCCATTTGCCTGGGGAAAAAATGCCGAAGATGCGGTGCATAACGCCATCGTGCTGGAAGAAGTCGCCTATATGGGGATTTTCTGCCGCCAGCTCGCGCCGCAATTACCGGATATGCAGCAAACCCTGCTAGATAAACACTACCTGCGCAAACACGGTGCAAAAGCGTATTACGGGCAGTAAAAGAAATAAGCGCGCAGATAATCTACGCGCTCCTTTATAGTTATTCGCTATAATATTCGGCGAATGAACCTTGGTATACACAATCATTTGAACAGATATAATCAATTACATTATCATAGTGTCCATGAGCCTTATTTCCTTCCAGACAATGGAAAAAGATATAATCTGTAATCGTCGCCTGCCACTTCTGCCCGTTCAGCAGATAATTAATCACTGTATCTTTGTGTCCCTTACTTTTGTCATTACCCTGCCAGTGAAAAAAAGCGCTACCATTTTCAATAATTTCAGCATTCCACAACTTACCGTCCCATGTTTTATATAAAATATATTTGCTCACAGTTTTAATCGCTGGATTAGAAATCATTGTGTTAACAAACATATAGTTCTGATATTTAATGCCAAGCTGATGTTTGGAAAGAACGTTCATAAAAACTCCATTTTTTCAAAATTAATATTAAAAGGACAAAAAAATGCACAAGCCATCGACAAAATAAAATTATATTCACAGAGAATTTCCCGACGAAATTGAATTGAAACTGCTTAGTTAGAACAATAACAACCCCATTTAAATATATTATATTTAAGATAATGACCCAAACATTTCGAATGAAAGTTTTACACTAACAGCTAATAAAAACAAATAAAAATATAATTTTTTTACTAATCCGAGAAATATGTAGCAAAATCAAATGAGCACTATTCCTAAAAAACAGAAAAAGTATGAAAACGAACTTGTAATTAACAATTAAAACATAAACAACGTAATTAATGGAAACTAATGTACAAATACCAGCTATAACATATCTATCTGTAGCCTATCAAAGCTATTTGATTCATATATTGCATATGAAGATAACATTGTCAGGTAGGAATAATTATTTTACTCAGGAAAGCGTATTTCGGGCAGTAACCTCTTCTGAGCATGACAACTGTATAAAATCACAGCTAATCTATCAGAACCAGGCTATAATAATGCCTGGTTTTTTGACGGATACGCAGCGTGGCGCAAGCAGGTTTTATTTTAACCCGGCACTGGCGGGACACCCCGCAGGGAACTGAGGTCTCATTCTGGCTGGCTACAGACGATGGGCCGCTGCTGGTCACGCTCGCGCCTCAGGAGTCGGTCGCGTTTATTCCCACCAGTCAGGTTCCTCGCGTAATGTCATTATTACGCACTGAAAACGGCTATCGCCTGAAATCGCTGCAATTGCAAGACTTCCACCGCCATCCTGTTTCCGGCCTGTATTGCCGCTCACATCGCCAGCTCATGCGGTTGGAAAAACTGCTGCGCGAAAACGCAGTCACCGTCTATGAGGGCGATGTACGCCCACCTGAGCGGTATCTGATGGAGCGCTTTATCACCTCTCCTGTTTGGGTCGAAGGCGACAGACATAATGACATGCTGCTGAATGCCCGCCTGAAGCCGAACCCTGACTATCGACCACCGCTAAAATGGGTATCGCTGGATATTGAAACCACGCGCCACGGCGAACTCTATTGCATCGGCCTTGAAGGCTGTGGGCAGCGTATTGTCTACATGCTCGGCCCGCCAAACGGCGACGCCTCTACGCTTGATTTTGAACTTGAGTACGTAGCAAGCCGCCCGCAGTTGCTGGAAAAACTCAATGACTGGATTGCCCGTCACGATCCTGATGTGATAATCGGCTGGAACGTCGTGCAATTCGATTTACGCGTCCTGCAAAAGCACGCCGAACGTTACCGCATTCCCCTGCGTTTTGGCCGTGATAGCAGCGAGCTTGAGTGGCGCGAGCATGGCTTCAAGAACGGCGTATTCTTCGCTCAGGCTAAGGGGCGCCTGATTATCGACGGTATTGAGGCGCTAAAATCCGCGTTCTGGAATTTCTCGTCATTTTCACTGGAAACGGTATCGCAGGATCTGCTTGGCGAAGGGAAGTCGATTGATAATCCGTGGGACCGAATGGACGAAATCGACCGTCGATTTGCCCAGGATAAGCCCGCGCTTGCCACCTACAATCTCAAAGACTGTGAGTTGGTCACGCGCATTTTTCACAAAACCGAGATCATGCCTTTTCTGCTGGAGCGCTCGACGGTCAACGGTCTGCCGGTCGACCGGCACGGTGGTTCAGTTGCCGCCTTCGGACATCTCTACCTGCCACGAATGCACCGGGCGGGTTATGTGGCGCCGAATCTGGGTGAAGTCCCCGCGCACGCCAGTCCCGGCGGCTACGTGATGGACTCGCGCCCAGGCTTATACGACTCCGTACTGGTGCTGGATTACAAAAGCCTGTATCCCTCAATAATTCGTACTTTTTTAATCGATCCGGTGGGGCTTATCGAAGGGATGGCGCAGCCGGATCCGGAACACAGCACCGAAGGTTTCCTTGACGCCTGGTTTTCACGCGAAAAGCACTGCCTGCCTGAAATCGTTACTCAGATCTGGTACGGGCGCGAAGAAGCAAAACGCCGCGGCAATAAGCCACTCTCGCAGGCGTTGAAAATCATCATGAACGCATTTTACGGCGTGCTGGGCACCACCGCCTGTCGCTTTTTCGACCCGAGATTGGCCTCGTCCATTACCATGCGCGGCCATGCGATCATGCGCCAGACCAAAGCGTTAATTGAGGCTCAGGGTTACGATGTCATCTATGGCGATACCGATTCCACCTTTGTCTGGCTGAAAAAGGCGCACTCAGAAGACGATGCAGCCCGAATTGGTCGGGAACTGGTGAGCTATGTCAACACCTGGTGGGCGCAATCGCTGAAGCAACAAAATCTGACCAGCGCGCTGGAGCTGGAATTTGAAACCCATTTTTGTCGCTTTCTGATGCCGACCATTCGCGGTGCAGATACCGGCAGTAAAAAACGCTATGCAGGGATGATTCAGGACGGTGCTGAGCAACGTATGGTGTTTAAGGGACTGGAAACGGTACGAACCGACTGGACGCCGCTGGCCCAACAATTTCAGCAGGAGCTATACCTGCGAATTTTTCGTAACGAACCTTATCAGGAGTTTGTTCGCGAGACTATTGCCCGTCTTATGGCCGGCGAAATGGATGAACAACTGGTGTACCGCAAGCGCCTGCGCCGCCCGTTAAGCGAATACCAGCGAAATGTTCCACCACACGTTCGTGCCGCGCGACTCGCCGATGAGCAGAATGTAAAGCTGGGGCGTCCACCGCAGTATCAGAATCGCGGAACCATAAAATATGTCTGGACGGTCAATGGCCCAGAACCTGTTGATTATCAGCTATCTGCGCTCGATTACGAGCATTATCTGACCCGCCAGATCCAACCCGTTGCTGAGGGAATTCTTCCCTTTATTGACGATAATTTTGCTACACTACTCACAGGACAACTGGGGTTATTTTGACGCGTGACGAAACCGCCGCCATCCAGTACCATAGCGCCCTTTCCATTCCTGGACCCATTTAACACCACTACCACTGATTTATTAGCCTGGTAGCGGGGTCGTATGCTCTCAATAACGGGGATTAGCCCGGAAAATGACGAGTATTGCCTGCAATTAAAGATATAGAGCCGAACATATATGCCTTTTACACTTGGTCAACGCTGGATCAGCGATACAGAAAGCGAATTGGGACTTGGTACTGTTGTCGCCATGGATGCGCGAACCGTCACTTTACTTTTCTCATCGACGGGCGAAAACCGTCTGTATGCGCGCAGTGATTCCCCCGTGACCCGCGTGATGTTCAATCCTGGCGATACGATAACAAGCCATGAAGGCTGGCAACTGCATGTCGATGAAGTAAAAGAAGAAAACGGCCTGTTTGCCTATATCGGAACCCGCCTGGATACCGAAGAAACCGGTGTCATGCTGCGTGAAGTGCTGCTCGACAGCAAACTGGTATTCAGCAAACCACAAGATCGCCTGTTTGCTGGCCAGATTGACCGCATGGATCGCTTTGCTCTGCGCTATCGCGCACGTAAATTTCAGAGCGAACAATACCGTATGCCGTGGAGTGGGTTGCGTGGTCAACGTACCAGCCTGATTCCTCACCAGCTGAACATTGCCCATGATGTTGGCCGTCGTCATGCCCCTCGCGTTTTACTGGCAGATGAAGTGGGTTTAGGTAAAACCATTGAAGCCGGGATGATCCTGCATCAACAACTGCTGTCCGGCGCCGCAGAGCGCGTGCTGATCATCGTCCCGGAGACATTACAGCATCAGTGGCTGGTCGAAATGCTGCGCCGTTTCAACCTGCGTTTTGCGCTGTTTGATGATGAGCGTTATGCAGAAGCGCAGCACGACGCCTACAACCCGTTTGAAACCGAACAACTGGTCATCTGCTCGCTGGACTTTGCCCGTCGTAATAAACAACGTCTGGAGCACCTGTGTGACGCCGAGTGGGATCTGCTGATTGTCGATGAAGCCCATCACCTTGTGTGGAGCGAAGACGCGCCCAGCCGCGAATATATGGCCATTGAACAGCTGGCAGAACGTGTGCCGGGCATCCTGCTGCTAACCGCTACACCGGAGCAGCTGGGCATGGAAAGTCACTTTGCACGCCTGCGCCTGCTGGACCCGAGCCGTTTCCACGATTTCGCCCAGTTTGTTGAAGAGCAAAAAAATTATCGTCCGGTCGCCGACGCCGTCGCCATGCTGCTGGCAGGTAACAAGCTGAGTAACAATGAGCTGAACATGTTAGGCGACATGATTGGCGAGCAGGACATTGAGCCGCTATTGCAGGCGGCAAACAGCGACAGCGAAGACGCCCAGAGCGCGCGTCAGGAGCTGGTTTCGATGCTGATGGACCGCCATGGCACCAGCCGTGTGCTGTTCCGTAACACCCGTAACGGTGTGAAAGGCTTCCCGAAACGCGAGCTGCATACCATCAAGCTGCCGCTGCCGACCCAATACCAGACGGCGATTAAAGTCTCCGGCATTATGGGCGCGCGTAAAAGTGCAGAAGACCGGGCGCGCGACATGCTCTACCCGGAACAGATTTACCAGGAATTCGAAGGCGACACCGGCACCTGGTGGAACTTTGACCCGCGCGTGGAATGGCTGATGGGCTACCTGACCAGCCACCGCTCACAAAAAGTGCTGGTCATCTGCGCGAAAGCCACTACCGCGCTTCAGCTGGAGCAGGTACTGCGCGAGCGCGAAGGCATCCGCGCCGCCGTATTCCATGAAGGGATGTCGATCATTGAACGTGACCGCGCCGCAGCATGGTTTAGCGAAGAAGATAGCGGCGCCCAAGTAATGCTGTGCTCTGAAATCGGCTCCGAAGGGCGTAACTTCCAGTTCGCCAGCAATCTGGTGATGTTTGACCTGCCGTTCAACCCGGATCTGCTGGAACAGCGTATTGGCCGTCTGGACCGTATTGGTCAGGCGCATGATATTCAGATTCACGTTCCGTACCTGGAAAAAACCGCGCAATCCGTGCTGGTGCGCTGGTACCACGAAGGTCTGGACGCGTTCGAACACACCTGCCCGACCGGCCGTACTATCTATGACACGGTCTATAACAATCTGATCGGCTACCTGGCTGAACCAGAAAATACCGAGGGCTTTGACGATCTGATCAAAACCTGCCGCGAACAGCATGACGCGCTGAAAGCACAGCTGGAGCAAGGTCGCGATCGCCTGCTGGAGATCCACTCTAACGGCGGCGAAAAAGCACTGGCGCTGGCTGAGAGTATTGAAGAACAGGACGACGATACCAGCCTGATCGCCTTCGCCATGAACCTGTTTGATATCGTCGGAATTAATCAGGATGACCGTGGCGACAATTTAATCGTGCTGACGCCGTCCGATCATATGCTGGTGCCGGATTTCCCTGGGCTGCCGGAAGATGGCTGCACCATTACGTTCGAGCGCGATGTCGCCCTGTCGCGTGAAGATGCACAATTTATTACCTGGGAGCATCCGCTGATCCGCAATGGTCTGGATCTGATCCTCTCCGGCGACACCGGAAGCAGCACTATTTCGTTGTTGAAAAACAAAGCATTACCTGTTGGTACACTGCTGGTTGAGCTGGTCTATGTTGTTGAAGCGCAAGCGCCGAAACAACTGCAGCTAAACCGCTTCCTGCCACCAACGCCGGTACGCATGCTGCTGGATAAAAACGGCAATAACCTTGCTGCACAGGTTGAGTTCGAAACCTTTAACCGTCAGCTCAGCGCCGTTAACCGCCACACCGGCAGCAAACTGGTCAACGCCGTGCAGCAGGATGTTCATGCCATTCTGCAACTCGGTGAAGCGCAGGTGGAAAAATCAGCCCGCGCACTGATCGACGCAGCGCGTAAAGAAGCTGACGAGAAGCTGACGGCAGAACTTTCCCGTCTCGAAGCGCTGCGTGCCGTTAACCCGAACATCCGTGATGACGAACTTAGCGCAATTGAAAGCAACCGTCAGCAGGTGATGGAAAGCCTGGATCAGGCGGGCTGGCGTCTCGATGCCCTGCGCCTGATCGTCGTGACGCATCAGTAACGGAGCCATACATGGGGATGGAAAACTACAATCCGCCGCAGGAACCCTGGCTGGTCATCCTGTATCAGGATGACCACATTATGGTGGTCAACAAGCCGAGCGGCTTGTTGTCTGTGCCAGGTCGTCTGGATGAGCACAAAGACAGCGTGATGACGCGTATTCAGCGCGATTATCCGCAGGCTGAATCCGTGCATCGTCTGGATATGGCAACCAGCGGCGTGATTGTAGTCGCGCTAACCAAAGCGGCAGAGCGCGAGCTAAAACGCCAGTTTCGCGAGCGCGAACCGAAAAAACAGTATGTCGCACGCGTCTGGGGGCATCCTGCTCCGGCCGAGGGTCTGGTTGATTTACCGCTGATTTGCGACTGGCCGAACAGGCCAAAGCAAAAAGTGTGTTATGAGACCGGGAAATCGGCGCAGACCGAGTATGAAGTTGTGGAGTTCGCGGCGGATAACACCGCCCGGGTCGTGCTCAAACCCATTACCGGACGCTCCCACCAGCTGCGTGTGCATATGCTGGCTTTAGGGCATCCTATCCTGGGCGACCGCTTCTATGCTCCGCCGGAAGCTCTCGCGTTAGCGCCGCGCCTGTTGCTGCATGCAGAGATGTTAACCATCACGCATCCCGAATACGGCAACAGTATGACGTTTAAAGTCCCGGCGGATTTTTAAATTCTGAGCCAATTTATGCCGGGGGCGCTTCGCTTGCCCGGCCTACATTCATTAACGTAGGCCGGATAAGGCGCTAGCCGCATCCGGCAATTCAATCACTTGAATCCTTTTTGATCCTTAATCAGCTCGTAAGCTTTTTGGATTTCCTGCGCTTTTTGCTTCGCCATTTCCATCATCTCTGGCGGCAGACCTTTCGCGACCAGTTTGTCCGGATGGTGCTCGCTCATCAGCTTACGGTAAGCCCGCTTGATGGTGGTCGCATCGTCGGTCGTTTTCACACCCAGCACATTACAGGCGTCTTCCAGCGTCGGGCCGCGTTGCGCCTGCTGCCAGCCACCGCCGCCAGACTGCTGCTGATATCCGCCGCCAAACTGTGCGCCGCCCTGCATCATGCGCAGGAACTGATCAAATTGGGTGCGTGAGATCCCCAACTCTTCAGCAATCACATACAGCACTTCACGTTCGTTAGGATGCAACGACCCATCGGCAAATGCCGCCTGGATCTGAATCTCCAGAAACATGCGGATCAGATCGAATCGACCAAAACAGACGCTGCGAAACTGACGCATCTTTTCACGTAATGGGTAATTATCCGATTTTCCTACCCGGAAGGCATGTTGTGCAGCCGTTCGCGAGTCACCGTGCAAATTCATCCGATCCATCAACTGGCTGGCGATATGTATATCGGCTTCCGTGACGCGACCTTTGGATTTGGTCAGATGTCCCATCACCTCAAAAGTGGTGGCAAAAAACAGCGCCTGGCGTTCACGTTGGTTGGCAAACCACGCCATTTTGCGCATACGGGCTTTGTCGAACATGTGGCCAACTAACAGCCCCAGAACCACACCCCAGAAGCCGCCGCCCATCATTAAGGCCACGGCTACACCAATTATCTTTCCCCAATACTGCATAGACTCCCCAAATCTTTCCGCTCTCAGCCAGGCTATGTCCCACAATATAAGGTGCTTTTACCGATTTACGGCTGCGGTCAATTGTGGGACATCGCCTATAATTTGCATTATCATACCTGTCATTCAATGCCGTGCCTAACACCACAAACGCTATACCCGTTGGATTTCGAGTTGCAGCAAGGCGGCAACGTAGTGAGTCCCCTGGAGCTTACCCATGTAAGTGACGGGGGTGAACGAGGAAGACAACGAAGATGCAGCTTGAAAGGTGGCGGGTATAAAATGGGCAGGATTAATACTAGCGAAGTGAAGATGAGATAAGTTAGGCTGTGACCGTTTGTCACGCGCGACGCTACTGATGATGGAACAATAAATACAACGTATGAAAAAACGTATTCCCACTCTTCTGGCCACCATGATTGCCAGCGCCCTCTATAGCCATCAGGGCCTGGCAGCCGATCTCGCCTCACAGTGTATGCTGGGCGTGCCGAGCTATGACCGTCCTCTGGTACAGGGCGAGACTAATGAGTTACCCGTCACCATCAATGCCGACAACGCAAAAGGGAATTATCCCGATGACGCGGTGTTTACCGGCAACGTGGATATCGCACAGGGTAACAGCCGCCTGCAGGCCGACGAAGTACAGCTTCATCAGAAACAGGCTGAAGGCCAGCCGGAGCCAGTACGTACCGTCGATGCGTTGGGCAATGTCCATTATGACGACAATCAGGTTATTCTGAAGGGACCGAAGGGCTGGTCCAATCTGAATACCAAAGATACCAACATCTGGGAAGGTGATTACCAGATGGTGGGCCGTCAGGGGCGCGGGAAAGCCGACCTGATGAAACAGCGTGGGGAAAACCGTTATACCATTCTGGAAAACGGTAGCTTTACCTCCTGTCTGCCAGGTTCCGATACCTGGAGCGTCGTCGGTAGCGAAGTTATCCACGACCGTGAAGAACAGGTCGCGGAGATCTGGAACGCCCGTTTTAAACTGGGTCCGGTTCCGGTCTTTTATAGTCCTTATTTACAGTTACCCGTCGGCGATAAACGCCGTTCCGGTTTCCTGATCCCGAACGCAAAATATTCCACCAATAACTATTTTGAGTTCTACCTTCCGTATTACTGGAACATTGCGCCCAATATGGACGCCACTATCACGCCACATTATATGCACCGTCGTGGCGGGATCATGTGGGAGAACGAATTCCGCTACCTCACCCAGGCGGGTGCGGGCTTGATGGAGTTCGACTATCTGAATTCCGATAAAGTGTACGAGGACGAACATCCGAAGGATGACAATTCACGCCGCTGGCTGTTCTACTGGCAGCACGCCGGTGTACTGGACCAGGTGTGGCGTTTCAACGTCGACTACACCAAGGTCAGCGACACCAGCTACTTTAACGATTTCGATAATAAATACGGTTCCAGTACCGACGGCTACGCCACGCAGAAATTCAGCGTCGGCTACGCGGTACAAAACTTTGACGCTACGGTATCGACCAAGCAGTTCCAGGTCTTCGACGCACAAAACAGTAATAGCTACTCTGCTCAGCCGCAGTTAGACGTCAACTACTACCAAAACGACGTTGGTCCGTTTGATACCCGTATTTATGGCCAGGCGGTCCATTTCGTCAATACCAATGACAACATGCCGGAAGCAACGCGTGTTCACCTGGAACCGACGATCAATCTGCCGTTGTCGAATAACTGGGGCAGTATCAATACCGAAGCGAAGCTGCTGGCGACACACTATCAGCAGACCAATCTGGATTGGTACAACAACAACCCGAGTAACGTTAACAAGCTCGACGAGTCAGCCAACCGCGTCATGCCGCAGTTTAAAGTTGACGGCAAAATGGTATTCGAGCGCGACATGCAAATGCTGGCACCGGGCTATACCCAGACGCTGGAGCCACGCGCGCAGTACCTGTACGTACCGTATCGCGACCAGAGTCATATCTATAACTATGACTCATCCTTGCTGCAATCTGACTACAGCGGCCTGTTCCGTGACCGTACTTATGGCGGTCTGGACCGTATTGCTTCTGCCAACCAGGTGACGACCGGGGTCACATCTCGCGTTTATGATGACGCTGCCGTTGAACGTTTTAATATTTCTGTGGGTCAAATCTACTATTTCACCGAGTCTCGCACCGGCGATGACAACATTAAATGGGAGAATGACGACAAAACGGGTTCACTGGTATGGGCGGGCGACACCTACTGGCGTATCTCCGATCGCTGGGGTTTACGCAGTGGGATCCAGTACGACACGCGTCTGGATAGTATCGCCAACAGCAGCAGCAGTATCGAATACCGTCGCGATGAAAACCGGATGCTGCAGTTGAATTACCGTTACGCCAGCCCGGAATATATCCAGGCGACTCTACCGTCTTACTACTCTACGGCAGATCAGTATAAAAACGGGATTTCGCAGGTGGGCGCGGTGGCAAGCTTCCCAATTGCTGAGCGTTGGTCGATTGTTGGCGCTTACTACTTCGATACCAACGTGAACAAAGAAGCAGATTCAATGCTGGGCTTACAGTACAACTCCTGCTGTTACGCCATTCGCTTCGGCTACGAGCGTAAGCTGAACGGTTGGGATGACAAACAGCAACACGCGATTTATGACAACACGATCGGCTTTAATATCGAACTGCGCGGTCTGAGCTCCAACTACGGTCTCGGCACCAACCAAATGCTGCGTTCGAACATTTTGCCGTATCAAAGCTCTTTATGATCTGATTGATTTACAACGTAATCCGCATTGCGGTTAATTGAAATGGAAAAAGTATGAAGAACTGGAAAACGCTGCTTCTCGGTATCGCCATGATCGCGAATACCAGTTTCGCTGCCCCACAGGTAGTCGATAAAGTTGCAGCCGTCGTCAATAACGGCGTCGTTCTGGAAAGCGACGTCGATGGCTTAATGCAGTCAGTAAAACTGAATGCAGGTCAGGCAGGTCAGCAATTACCGGATGACGCTACGCTGCGTCATCAGATCCTGGAACGTTTGATCATGGATCAAATCCTCCTGCAAATGGGTCAGAAGATGGGGGTGAAAATCTCTGACGAGCAGTTGGATCAGGCTATTGCCAACATCGCCAAGCAGAACAACATGACGCTGGATCAGATGCGCAGCCGCCTGGCACAGGATGGCTTAAGCTATTCAACCTATCGTAGCCAGATCCGCAAAGAGATGACCATCTCCGAAGTGCGTAACAACGAAGTTCGCCGTCGCATCACCATCCTGCCTCAGGAAGTAGATGCCCTGGCGCAGCAGGTAGGCAACCAAAACGATGCCAGCACCGAGCTGAACCTGAGCCACATTCTGATCCCATTACCAGAAAACCCAACGTCCGACCAGGTTAACGCGGCTGAAAGCCAGGCGCGCTCGGTTGTTGATGAAGCGCGTAACGGTAGTGATTTCGGCAAACTGGCTATTACTTATTCCGCTGACCAGCAGGCGCTGAAAGGCGGTCAGATGGGTTGGGGACGTATTCAGGAGCTGCCGGGTATCTTTGCCCAAGCGTTAAGCACTGCGAAAAAAGGCGATATCATTGGCCCAATTCGTTCCGGTGTCGGCTTCCACATCCTGAAAGTCAACGATATGCGTGGCCAAAGCCAGAGCATCTCCGTGACTGAAGTTCATGCTCGCCACATTCTGCTTAAGCCGTCGCCGATCATGACCGATCAGCAGGCGCGTCTGAAGCTGGAACAAATCGCGGCAGATATTAAGAGCGGTAAAACTACCTTCGCGGCAGCCGCTAAAGAGTTTTCTCAGGATCCAGGCTCTGCCAACCAGGGCGGCGATCTGGGCTGGGCTGCTGCGGATATTTTCGACCCTGCTTTCCGCGATGCGCTGACCAAACTTAACAAAGGCCAGATGAGCGCCCCGGTGCACTCCTCTTTCGGTTGGCATCTGATCGAACTGCTGGATACGCGTAACGTTGATAAAACTGACGCAGCGCAGAAAGACAGAGCTTACCGTATGCTGATGAACCGTAAATTCTCGGAAGAAGCAGCAACCTGGATGCAGGAACAGCGCGCCAGCGCTTACGTTAAAGTTCTGAGCAACTAATGACTCGTGCTCAACGCGTTGTTATCACTCCCGGCGAACCCGCCGGGATTGGCCCGGACCTGGTGGTTCAGCTCGCCCAGCGCGATTGGCCTGTAGAACTTGTTGTCTGTGCGGATGCAGCACTCCTCAATGACCGGGCAGCGATGCTCGGTTTACCGCTTTCACTCCTCCCCTACTCTCCAGATACCCCAGCCAAACCGCAATCAGCAGGCACATTGACGCTGTTACCGATTGCGCTGCGGGCACCTGTTGTCGCGGGTCAGTTGGCGGTAGAAAACGGGCAATATGTGGTGGATACGCTGGCTCGCGCCTGCGATGGCTGTCTGCAAGGTGAGTTTGCGGCGCTGATCACCGGCCCGGTTCACAAGGGCGTTATCAATGACGCTGGCGTCCCGTTTACCGGACATACCGAGTTTTTTGAAGAGCGCTCACAGGCAAAGAAAGTTGTTATGATGCTGGCGA
The DNA here is from genome assembly GCF_030333015.1 of Citrobacter sp. Cpo012. NCBI lineage: Bacteria > Pseudomonadati > Pseudomonadota > Gammaproteobacteria > Enterobacterales > Enterobacteriaceae > Citrobacter > Citrobacter sp. Cpo012. Next base: position 192,160 of record NZ_JAOWGR010000040.1, read on the forward strand.
CCGAAGAGCTGCGCGTTGCCCTGGCAACCACGCATTTGCCGCTCAGAGCCGTTGCCGACGCCATTACGCCCGCCCTGCTTCAGGAAGTGATCGGCATTTTGCATCATGATTTACGCACCAAGTTCGGCATTGCCGATCCGCATATTCTGGTATGCGGTCTTAACCCGCATGCTGGTGAAGGCGGTCATATGGGAACGGAAGAGATAGATACCATCATTCCGGTACTCGATGAACTGCGTGCGCAGGGAATGAAATTAAACGGTCCGCTGCCCGCAGATACGCTGTTTCAGCCCAAATATCTCGACCACGCGGATGCCGTGCTGGCAATGTACCACGATCAGGGTCTCCCCGTGCTAAAATACCAGGGATTTGGTCGCGGTGTGAATATCACGCTGGGCCTGCCCTTTATTCGCACATCCGTCGATCACGGCACCGCACTTGAACTCGCGGGCCGTGGACAAGCAGATGTCGGCAGTTTTATTACGGCGCTTAATCTCGCCATCAAAATGATTGTTAATACCAATGAATAATCGAGTCCATCAGGGCCATTTAGCCCGTAAACGTTTCGGGCAGAACTTCCTCAACGATCAGTTTGTGATCGAAAGTATTGTCTCTGCTATCAACCCGCAGAAAGGTCAGGCTATGGTCGAAATCGGCCCAGGCCTGGCGGCATTGACCGAACCAGTAGGCGAACGTCTGGACAAGCTCACGGTCATTGAACTCGACCGCGATCTGGCAGCACGCCTACAGACACACCCGTTTTTAGGGCCTAAGCTGACGATTTATCAGCAAGATGCCATGACCATGAACTTCGGCGAACTGGCACAAACGATGGGACAGCCGCTGCGCGTATTCGGCAACCTGCCGTACAACATCTCCACGCCGCTCATGTTCCATCTTTTTTCCTATACTGATGCCATTGCCGACATGCATTTCATGTTGCAAAAAGAGGTGGTGAATCGTCTGGTTGCAGGGCCAAACAGTAAAGCGTATGGTCGATTAAGCGTCATGGCGCAGTATTACTGCAATGTGATCCCGGTACTTGAAGTACCGCCTTCCGCATTTACGCCAGCGCCTAAAGTTGATTCAGCCGTTGTGCGTCTGGTCCCTCATACGACGATGCCGTACCCGGTTAAAGATGTTCGTGTGCTGAGCCGTATTACCACTGAAGCGTTTAATCAGCGCCGTAAAACGGTACGTAACAGTCTCGGCAACCTGTTTAGCGTTGAAGTACTGACAGAGCTGGGCATTGATCCGGCGATGCGAGCGGAAAATATCTCTGTCGCGCAATACTGCCGGATGGCTAACTATCTGTCAGAAAACGCGCCATCGAAGGAGAGTTAAACATGATCAATTCGCCCCGAGTGTGCATTCAGGTACAAAGCGTCTACATTGAGGCGCAATCCTCACCTGATGATGAACGTTACGTTTTTGCTTACACCGTAACTATCCGCAATTTGGGGCGAGCGCCTGTGCAGCTGTTGGGGCGTTATTGGTTGATCACTAATGGTCATGGCCGCGAAACCGAAGTTCAGGGTGAAGGCGTGGTTGGCGTCCAGCCCCACATCGAACCCGGCGAAGAGTACCAGTACACCAGCGGTGCGGTGATTGAAACGCCGCTGGGCACCATGCAGGGTCATTACGAAATGATCGATGAACAAGGCATCGCCTTTACCATCGATATTCCCGTATTCCGACTCGCCGTTCCAACACTCATTCATTAAAACAATAATTATGGCGACATACCTTATTGGCGACGTTCACGGTTGTTACGATGAACTGGTAGCCTTGCTGCATCAGGTAGACTTTAATTCCGAAAAAGACACCCTATGGCTCACCGGCGATCTGGTCGCTCGTGGACCGGGCTCGCTGGACGTTTTGCGCTACGTGAAATCACTGGGCGACAGCGTGCGGTTAGTATTGGGTAATCACGATTTACACCTGCTGGCCGTATTTGCTGGTATCAGTCGTAATAAACCTAAAGACAGGGTCACATCGCTGCTCGAAGCACCGGATGCCGACGAATTACTTAACTGGCTCCGCCGTCAACCGCTGTTGCAGGTAGACGAAGAGAAGAAGCTGGTGATGGCGCATGCCGGTATCACCCCACAGTGGGACCTGCAGACGGCAAAAGACTGTGCTCGCGATGTTGAAGCCGTGTTGTCGAGCGACTCGTATCCCTTCTTCCTTGATGCGATGTACGGCGACATGCCGAATAACTGGACCCCGGAACTCACCGGGCTGGCGCGCCTGCGTTTTATTACCAACGCCTTTACCCGCATGCGTTACTGCTTCCCTAACGGTCAGTTGGATATGTACAGCAAAGAGTCACCAGAAGACGCACCTGCTCCGCTGAAGCCGTGGTTTGCCATTCCTGGACCTGTCAGTGAAGCATACAACATTGCATTCGGGCACTGGGCATCGCTGGAGGGTAAAGGCACGCCAGAAGGCATTTACGCGCTGGATACGGGGTGTTGCTGGGGAGGCGATCTCACCTGTCTGCGCTGGGAAGACAAACAGTACTTCGTGCAGCCGTCAAATCGCCATCTGAATCTGGATCCTGGCGAAGCGGTCAACGCCTGATAGTCGTTTGCCGGATGCGGTGCTCGCACCTTATCCGGCCTACATTAGCTGGATGATAAGGCGTTTCGCCGCTATCCGGCACTTACAGTATTAACGACGTTCCAGAATCTCGAAGCAGTAGCTGTGAGAGTTTTGCGCGTCGGCATCGTGGAATTCACTGAACACCGATTCCCAGTCATCCGGTTCGTAGTCCGGGAAATGCGTATCCCCTTCCACTTCCGCATCAATGTGCGTCAGATACAGTTTATGCGCTTTTGGCAGGAACTGCTCATACACACGCCCACCGCCAATCACCATAATTTCAGGCTCATCGCCGCAAGCCGCAATTGCTTCATCCACAGACTTCACCCACTGCACGCGATCGTCGGTGCCAGGCTTACTGCTGATGACGATATTTTTACGCCCAGGTAACGGTCGCCCGATGGATTCCCAGGTGTGGCGTCCCATGACAACCGGCTTGTTTAAGGTATTACGTTTAAACCAGGCGAGATCGGCAGGGAGGTTCCACGGCATGGCGTTCTCCATACCGATGACGCGATCTACCGCTAACGCCGCAATCAGACTGATCATTGAATATTTCCCGGATACAAAAAAATTGTCGCCACTATACGGAAAGCGCAATCTTTCGTCGACTGGCGGAAAGAGGATGAACAGGAAAATTTTCCGTTCTGCTGGCGAACCGACCTATTTAAGGTGGTACGCCAGCATTACAGTAGTTCAAAAACAGCCAATTAGCAGTAAAGTTTGCAGAACATCACATTTTTTACCCTATGCTGACGGTTTCACTTCCGGCTCATCGGCGACGTCGCCCGTATGCTTACCTTCATCCGTGCCTTGCCAGCCATGGCGCTGAATTAACGATAAGTGCTGACGATCTTCCGCAATAATTTCACTCAGCATTGCGCTGGTGCGTTTATAAACGGCTGCGCGGGAAGTCGCGTCATTTTCCCCTTTCACCATCTCCTCTACCATCATGGTATTGAATCGGCGGAATACGTCAGCCCGCTCACGTGCCTCATAGCGCCCTAGCCCGAGACCTTCCAGCGCCAGACGTCCGGTCTTCAGTGCACCTTCAAAGGTTTCACGTTCCGGCATATCCACGCCCGCCTGGCGCAGGCGGATGTAATGATCCACGTCGCGCGCGCGGGCAATAATTTGCAGATGCGGGAAATGCTCTTTCACCATTTCGGTTAATTGCAGACTGGTTTGCGGATCGTCAATGGCATTAATAATGACTTCAGCTTTCGCCGCCCCGGCAGACTCCAGCAGATCCATCCGGGTCGCGTCGCCATAGAAAACCTTCATCCCGAATTTACGCAGCGTTTCGATATGGTCCGGGTCATGATCAAGAACCACCATTTTGACCCCGCTCGACAACAGCAAACGACCGGTTATCTGGCCAAATCGCCCAAACCCGGCGATGATCACCCGCGGTTGCTCCTCATCGATTTCATCGGCTTCGCGCTCTTCTTCAGTCGCCGATTTTTCCAGACGCGTCAAAATCACCAGCAAAATCGGTGTAGCCGCCATCGACAACGCCACCGCCAGCGTCAGCGATTTCGCCCAGTCAGGATCGAGCACATTTGCCATTTGCGCCGCGCCAAACACCACAAAGGCAAACTCACTGCCCTGCCCTAATAATACGGCAAACCAGCGACGCTGCTTGTTCGGCACCTGCAACGGTTTCGCTATCAACCACAGCATGACGGTTTTGATAACCAGGAAACCGACCAGTAGAATGATAATGCGCAAGGGATTATCAATCAGCGTACCAAAGTCGATAGACATCCCTACACCGATGAAGAACAGCCCCAGCAGCAGTCCTTTAAATGGCTCAATGTCGCTTTCCAACGCGTGGCGATACTCAGAGCTTGCCAGCAGCACCCCGGCCAGGAATGCCCCCATCGCCATCGACAATCCAACCTCTTCCAACAGCAGACCGAAGCCAAACACGAGGAACAGCGCAACGGCACTGAACACTTCCCGCAGGCCCGAACGGGCGACAAAACGCAAGGCAGGACGTGTGACATAACGACCTAACAGCACCACCAGCACCAGTGCGCCCGCTACCTTAAGGGCAGACAATGCAAACGCCCCAAGCGTTGTTGATGCGCCACTCGCTGCCAGTAACGGAATCATCGCCACCAGTGGAATGGCCGCGATATCCTGGAACAGCAGCACGGCAAACGCGCTGCGGCCCATTTGCGACACCATCAGGTTGCGTTCATTCATCGCCTGCATAGCGATAGCCGTAGAGGAAAGCGCCAGCGTCATGCCGATCAGCTCCGCTACCTGCCAGCGCAGGCCGAGGAACATACAGAACACACCAATCAGGCCTCCGCAGACCACCATTTGCAATGCGCCGCCGCCGAACACCGAGGCTCGCAGTTTCCACAAACGTTGCGGATCCAGTTCCAGACCAATGACAAACAGCATCAGCACCACACCGATCTCCGCAAAATGCAGGATGGATTCAGCGTCCGTCACCAGCCTCAGGCCCCATGGGCCGATAATGCACCCGGCGATGAGATACCCCAGTACCGACCCGAGTCCCAGCCGTACGGCGATGGGGACAATCAGTGCCGCCGATCCGAGATAAATCAGCGCCTGTATCAGCGTATGGCTATCCATGGTGTGCCTCCTGCCATTCCATCAGACGCTGTTTGTAGTGACGCGCCTGCGCTTGCAGGGTTTCATCATCACAGATAAACGTACAGTGCATCGCAAACGGCGGTAGCCATTTGAGGCCACAATAAAGTGCCGTCGCCTGTAAGGGTTGAGAAAGCACATCAAATCCTGGATGGGAGCCAATATCGAAGTGGTTTTCACCGCCGCCGGTCGTCACCGCCCACAGCAGATGTTTACCGTGCAGCGCAGTACCGCCATGACCATACGCCCAGCCGTGCGAAAGGACTTTATCCATCCACAGCTTGAGTAATGGAGGTATGCTGTACCACTGCATCGGATGCTGCCAGATGATCAAATCAGCGCGTGCCAGCGCATCCTGTTCAGCGGCAATATCGATATTGAAGTCGGGGTAGAGCTGGTAGAGCGAGCGGATCTCCACGCCCTCCAGCGTCCTTGCCTGTTCAAGCATCCGCTTATTCGCATGCGAGTGCTGCGGATAGGGATGCGCATAAATGATGAGGATCATGATTAGCCTGTTTCACTGCATTATTGTAATAACAGTGAGTTTAGTCACTTAATCCACAGGCTAACAGTCAATATTATTGAGTGGCTGAATGGAGAAAACTGAACTAGTTATCCAGTTCACTCATATCTTTAACCTGATCGCGGTTAATCTGTTCCGTCTTACCCGTCTGGGCATTTTTATACGACACCAGGCCAGTATCATCATCGACTTGCGGTTTGCCGTCAGTGACGATTGTTTTGCCATCGGTGGTTTTAACCGCCTGGTTTGAGGAACAACCGGCCACGGTAAACAGTGCTGCTGCGGTAAAAATTGAGGTGATCAGGATATGTTTTTGCATGGTGTTCTCCCTGCTTTTCAGTTGTTTTTAGTGATATACCCAGTTAACTGTAGGCTAACTGACTGAGTTGCAGGGAAAATACAGAACACTCCTAATAACTCGCCCTGGTCACGGGCTTACTGCGAATCGTCATTTGACTGGTTTGCGCCAGCGTCAGACCTCGCGTTTCCGGGGCGAAAGCGATGGACACAAGCAGGCCAATCAGCGAAATTCCTGCGCCCATCAGCATGACATTGCTGATCCCGTATTTGGTAATGAACACCGGCAGCGCCCATGTTGAAACAATGGTGCCGATGCGGCTTAAGGACATAATCACCCCGACAGCAGATGCGCGAATGTCGGTAGGGAACAGTTCATTTGGGTACAGCCACTGAAGATTTCCCGGTCCCCCCGAGAAAAAGGCGTACACGGCAAACGCCAGCACCACCAGCCACGCTCCCATATCAGGAATTAACCCCAGCACGGCCAGCGCCAGCGTCATCATAATAAAGCTGCCAATTAACAATGGCCGACGGCCCGCGCTATTGAGCCAGAACATGGGTGGAATGCACCCCAGCATAAAGCACAGGCTTATCACCACATTGCCCAACGCCGCGCTTTTCCCGGCACCAAGCCCCAACAGTCCAACAATCTGCGGACCAAAGGTATAAATGGCGAACATCGGGATCACCTGACAGGTCCAGATAGCGGCGACAAACAGGACAAACGGGAAATGACGGCGGTTAAACAGCTGCAGGAAGCGCGTCTCCTGCGGCGCCTCTTCGTCGAACACCACCGGTTCGCCGAACAGTTTGATCATCATCGCTTCACACTCTTTCACCCGACCTTTACGCAGCAGCCAGCGCGGCGATTCAGGAAGATCGAAGCGCCCAATCAGGATCAAAATACAAGGGATCACCGCGCTGCCCAGCATCCAGCGCCATCCTCCTTCAACATCATACAGCCAGTAACCGACCAGATCGGCACAGGTGGCGCCGACATACCACATCGCGGCGATAAAACCGATGGAGAAAGCGCGCTGGCGGGTATTGGAGAACTCAGTAATCATCGAGGTAGCAATCGGATAATCGGCACCAATCACAATGCCGATCAGCACACGCATTACCAACAGCTCAATGGGTGAGGAAACAAACATGGTTGCCGCCGATATCACGCCAATGGCGATAATATCGATGATGAACATTTTGCGCCGCCCGACCTTATCGGAAATGTAGCCAAACAGCGACGTCCCCACAAACAGACCGGCGAGCGTGCCGGCACCCAGCAGACCAATCCACTGTGCGTCCAGTTTCAATGCTGGCGTGAGCTGTTCCAGCGCCACGCCAATCATCACCAGCACATAACCATCCAGAAATGGCCCACCGCTTCCCCACAGCATTATCCGGCGGTGAATAGAGGTAAATTTGATGTCATCAAAGTTCCTGGGCTGCTGCATAGCGACTTCCTGTTTCAATACGGGCAAAGCGTCATCTGTAGGCCGGATAAGGCGTTTACGCCGCCATCCGGCATTGGCGCCACATGATTGCCGGATGGCGACGCTACCGCGTCTTATCCGACCTACGGGTGCACAACCTCATACTTATTAGCCGTAGCGAAACTCCACGCCAAATGTCCCGCGCGGGTATTCCCATTTTTCCAACGCTGTATCAAGTCCGAGAATGCGGCACGTTCCGCACTCCAGGCATCCGGCGTAATCAAAACGGACGCTGCCGTCGTCCTGCTTTTTATACAGTCCGGCTGGACAAGCCTTAATCAGTACTTCCAGCGCCTGTTTATCAGGATCGGTTTTGAGAATGATGTGCGGGCTGTCTTCATCCACATTGAACTTATTGACGCCCAGTTTGACGTCCACATTGACGGGAGATGTCATAATACGGTCACTCCTTTCAGGCCATCTTTCACCAGGTTGATGAAGCCCACTTTCTTCGCATGACGCAGGATTTTTTTGCGCATTGGCACCGGAGCAGAGCCATCCACGGTGAACAGGTCGCGCGCGATGCTGACCGCCATTTCGGGATAGGCGGTAAACATGCGTGGGTTATCAAGGAAAGCGGGAAGCTTCTGATACATGCGCATATCGCGCATTGGACCATCATCGAGATGCTGACGGTATTCGCCCAGCGACTGTTTGCTGAAGTCGTCGCGCTTCATTGCGGAAAGCACCGTTTTCGCGGCCGCTTCGCCTGCGGATATGGCGAGATCCATACCGCGGATGGTAAAGCCGAGGTTCATACACATTCCGGCAGCATCACCGGCAATCAGCACACCTTCACCCACCAGTTCAGGCTGCATATTCATACCGGCCTCCGGTACGACGTGCGCGGCATATTCCACCAGCTTGCCACCGGCGATCAGTGGGGCAACCGCCGGATGCTGTTTGAAATCTTCCAGCATTTGTGGGACCGATTTTTTAGCATCTTTCAGATGATGAAGACCGCAGACCAGCCCCAGAGAAAGGGTCGTTTCATTAGTATAGAGGAAGCCCCCGCCCATCAACCCATCAGTTGGAGAACCGGCAAACAGGCAAGCTGCACCTTCGTTCCCCTGCAACTGGAAACGATCTTCAATCACCGATTTTGGCAATTCGATCAGCTCTTTTACGCCAACGGCAACATGCGATGCCTCAACGCGCTTTGCCATGCCCAGTTTTTCTGCCAACAAAGAATTCACCCCGTCAGCGAGGATCACCACTTTGGCTTCCAGAATATCGCCGTCGGCTTCCACACCCACGACTTTGCCTTCGCGCTGCACAACGTTATCCACCCGAATACCGGTGATAAGCTGGGCTCCCGCCTCCTCGGCCTGCTCCATCAGCCAGGCGTCAAATTTGCTGCGTAAGACGGAATAAGAAACCTGCGACGATGCAGCCTCTTCACCATTGCAATAGTCGATGGTCATCGCCCCTTTGTCGGTCATAAAGGCGAGTTTTTCGTGGGTGATTATGCGTTCAATGGGGGCCTGCTCAGCAAAGCCGGGAATGATGCGTTCCAGGCTATGGGCATACATGCGCCCACCGGTGACATTCTTCGCGCCAGCAGAATTGCCGCGCTCGATGACCAGCACCTGTGCACCTTCCCGAGCCAGCACCAGCGCCGCAACCGAACCGGCCAGACCTGCACCCACGATGATGGCATCAAAGATATCTTCGGACATACGTACTCCTGTCAGTGGCAGGATACTTTCGCACCCTGCCCGAATGGTTTAACGCGCCAGAGCAGCCGTCAGCGCAGGCAGGATCTTCAGCGCATCGCCAACGATGCCAAAATCTGCGTACTGGAAGATCGGCGCATTTTTATCTTTGTTGATGGCGAAAATCGTCTGCGCGCCGTTGGCGCCGACCATATGTTGGATCTGCCCGGAGATCCCCACGGCCAGGTACAGTTCTGGTTTGAGCATCAGGTTGGAAATGCCGACGTAGCGTTCGTGCTCCATCCACTTCTCGTTTTCCGCCACTGGACGGGAACAGGCCAGCTCAGCGCCAATCGCCTGGCACAGCGCTTCGGCCAGCGAGATATTTTCTTTGCTACCAATACCGCGTCCCACGCTGACCACCAGACGGGCTTTGTCGAGATCGACGCTGTTGCTCTGACGCGCCTGCGTTGCCGTACGGGTCACGGCGATAGTCGGAGCCTGCCACTGAACGGTGTGCACCTCGCCGCTGCGGGCGGTATCCGGTTGCTGCGCGTCAAACGTTCCGCTGCTGAGAGTGATCACGGCAAACGGTGAAGCGATTGTTTCTGCTCCCATCGCCAGGCCGCCGTAGACCATATGTTTGACCGCCGCTTTTCCGTCCTGCACCGCGACTGCGCTGGCGTCGTTTGAGACTGCAGCCGACAAGCGAAAGCCCAGCTTTGCCGCTAACAGCTTGCCCCGACGCGTATTCGGCAGCAGCACCGCGCCGCCCTCGCTGTGCTGACGAATGGTTTCGGCCATCGCATCGGCGTAGTCTTCAACCATACGGTCTTCTGGTTTGCCGCTGAGCAGCCAGACATGATCCGCACCTAAATGGCATGCCGCCGCGCTGTCTTCATCGCTGAGCACAAACGTGTTAACGTTTTCACCTAAAGCCTGCGCACCATTCATCAGTTCCGGCAGACGAGAAGGGGTATCGCTGAATACCCAGACACTGGAAAATTTGTTCATAACATCCCCTGATAATTAAATGATTTTGCGAAGATTCTCGACAAACGCGGCAATCTGTTCTTCACCGTCACCTTCAATCACAACGCGCTGACGCTCGCGCTGCTTCGGTGCGGCAACCTGTTGTTCGGAATACGCTTGCGCGCCGTTCAGCCCAATGTCCGCAGACGACCAGACCTGGACCGGTTTTTTCGCCGCGCCAAGAATGGCTTTCATGGAAGGGATTTGAGGGGTGTTGATGTCGGTAGAGACCGCGATCACCGCCGGAAGCGGGATACTCAGGGTTTCAACTTCATCTTCCAGTTCACGCTCTACCGTCAGCGTGCTGTCGGTAAGAGAGAGGATTTTACTCACGCTGTTAATCGCCGGCACGTTCAGCATTTCGCCCACCAGCAGACCAACCTGCTGAGCATAAAGATCGGAAGAACCGTCGCCGCAAATAAGCAGATCAAAACCTGATTTTTGTGCGGCGGCAGCCAGCGCAGTGGCGGTTTGTTGCGGCAGCGCCTGTTCAAAGTGATCGTCAATGACAACAATCAGTTCATCAGGGCCACGGGAGAGCACATCTTTGCGCCCTTTTGCATTGGTCAGCGCTTTGCCGCCGACGCTCATGGCCACAACCTGAGCCTCTCCCACCTGCTGTTTTAACTGGCAAGCCGCTTCGATCGCATTCAGATCATATTGGCTGATTTTGCCATCTGCTTTGCTGAAATCGAGTGTTCCATCAGCATTATTAATCGCAATATCCTGCTCATCAGGTACGCATTTGTAGCAAGTAATTATCTTCATTGCATCTCCAGAAATCATGAAGGAAACGTATTTATATCGGCGGTGTTAAATACAGATATCACGCTCTTTAATTCGGAAATAAAACATTAATCACCAATATTGAAAATGTCACACATTGATATTCGTAACTTTCAATAGTGTTATGCACCTCACCAATATTGAAAGAAACATGTCAAATACGAAAATTTTCAATATTGTTTGCTGGTTCAACAATATTGAACGTCAGTCACTTAAAAAAGTTAAAAAAGCAACATCAACATTATGATTAATAAGAGAATTATTTGTATTTTCAGACAAAATAACCAGCATAAGAAAGTGTGACACAGATAACAGAATAGCCGGAAATGAATACCCATTATGAGTTACTCACTGAGGCGCCCAGAGGTTAAAAGGTTATCAACAAATCATTAATAATAAATAAACAAACGATCACATACGGGCACGCTAAATAAATTTCGTTTTCACACTGGAATTCACTTATGAAAAATGAAAAGAGAAAGTCGGGAATTGAACCGAAGGTTTTTTTTCCGCCATTAATAATTGTTGGGATACTTTGTTGGTTAACAGTAAGAGATCTTGATGCCGCTAACGTCGTTATTAATGCGGTATTCAGTTATGTCACCAACGTCTGGGGTTGGGCATTCGAATGGTATATGGTCGTCATGCTCTTCGGCTGGTTCTGGTTGGTCTTTGGCCCGTATTCGAAAAAGAAATTAGGCGACGAAAAACCTGAGTTTAGTACCGCCAGCTGGATTTTTATGATGTTCGCTTCCTGTACATCCGCCGCGGTGCTGTTCTGGGGTTCCATCGAGATCTACTACTATATCTCTACCCCGCCGTTTGCTCTCGTCCCCAACTCCGTTGGCGCAAAAGAGATAGCTCTGGCGTACAGCTTGTTCCACTGGGGACCGCTGCCGTGGGCGACCTACAGCTTCCTTTCAGTCGCGTTCGCCTACTTCTTCTTTGTACGCAAAATGGACGTTATCCGCCCCAGTTCCACGCTGGTACCGTTAGTTGGCGAGAAGCATGCTAAGGGCTTGTTCGGCACCATCGTCGATAACTTCTATCTGGTGGCGCTGATCTTCGCGATGGGCACCAGCCTCGGTCTCGCTACCCCGCTGGTAACCGAGTGTATGCAATGGCTGTTCGGTATTCCGCATACGCTGCAACTCGACGCCATCATCATTACCTGCTGGATCATATTGAACGCCATTTGCGTGGCCTGCGGCCTGCAAAAAGGGGTCAAGATCGCCAGCGACGTACGTAGTTATCTGAGCTTCCTGATGCTCGGCTGGGTGTTTATCGTCAGTGGCGCCAGCTTCATCATGAACTACTTCACCGACTCGGTCGGCATGCTGCTGATGCATCTGCCGCGCATGCTGTTCTATACCGATGCCATCGGCAAAGGCGGCTTCCCGCAGGGCTGGACTGTTTTCTACTGGGCGTGGTGGGTTATTTACGCTATCCAGATGAGTATCTTCCTGGCACGTATTTCTCGGGGTCGTACCGTACGTGAACTGTGTTTCGGGATGGTACTGGGCCTGACCGCTTCCACCTGGATCCTGTGGACCGTCCTTGGCAGCAACACGCTGCTGCTGATGGATAAAAACATTCTCAACATCCCACAACTGATTGAACAACACGGCGTGGCGCGCGCCATTATCGAAACCTGGGCTGCTTTACCGCTCAGCACCGCCACCATGTGGGGATTCTTTATCCTCTGCTTTATTGCCACCGTCACGCTGATTAACGCCTGCTCCTACACCCTGGCGATGTCCACCTGTCGCGAAGTTCGTGATGGTGAAGAACCGCCGCTGTTGGTGCGTATCGGTTGGTCCGTTCTGGTCGGCATCATCGGCATCGTTCTGCTGGCGCTGGGTGGGCTGAAGCCTATTCAGACCGCAATTATCGCCGGGGGATGTCCGCTGTTCTTCGTCAACATCATGGTGACGCTGTCCTTTATTAAAGACGCCAAAGTGCACTGGAAAGACAAGTAATTCTTATTAACCCAATTGATCAAGAGGCTGAAAGATGGATTTCAACTTAAATGACGAGCAGGAACTGTTTGTCGCCGGTATTCGTGAACTGATGGCCAGTGAGAACTGGGAAGCTTATTTTGCCGAGTGCGATCGCGACAGCGTCTACCCTGAGCGTTTTGTAAAAGCGCTGGCGGATATGGGCATCGATAGCCTGTTGATCCCAGAAGAACACGGCGGCCTGGAAGCCGGTTTTGTCACCGTTGCCGCCGTCTGGATGGAACTCGGACGTCTTGGCGCACCGACTTACGTGTTGTACCAATTACCGGGAGGTTTTAACACTTTCCTGCGTGAAGGGACTCAGGAGCAAATTGATAAAATCATGGCGTTCCAGGGCACCGGTAAGCAGATGTGGAACTCTGCTATCACCGAACCGGGAGCGGGATCGGATGTTGGCAGTCTGAAAACCACTTATACACGCAAAAATGGTAAGGTTTATCTTAATGGCAGTAAGTGCTTTATCACCAGTAGCGCCTATACCCCGTACATCGTAGTGATGGCGAGAGATGGTGCATCACCGGATAAACCTGTTTATACCGAGTGGTTTGTTGACATGAGCAAAGCGGGTATCAAGGTCAACAAACTGGAGAAACTCGGTCTGCGCATGGATAGCTGCTGTGAAATCACCTTTGATGACGTTGAACTGGACGAGAAAGACATGTTCGGTCGGGAAGGTAATGGCTTCAACCGTGTGAAAGAAGAGTTTGACCATGAACGCTTCCTCGTCGCGCTGACCAACTACGGTACGGCAATGTGCGCTTTTGAAGACGCCGCGCGTTACGCCAACCAACGCGTGCAGTTTGGCGAAACGATCGGCCGTTTCCAGCTGATCCAGGAGAAGTTCGCGCACATGGCGATCAAACTGAACTCCATGAAAAACATGCTGTTGGAAGCCGCATGGAAAGCGGATAACGGCACCATTACCTCCGGCGACGCAGCAATGTGCAAATACTTCTGCGCCAACGCCGCGTTTGAAGTGGTAGACACCGCCATGCAGGTACTGGGAGGTGTTGGTATCGCGGGCAACCACCGCATCACGCGTTTCTGGCGTGACCTGCGCGTTGACCGTGTTTCTGGTGGTTCTGACGAAATGCAGATCCTGACGTTGGGTCGTGCGGTACTCAAGCAATACCGCTAGAACGACGCAACCTGTAGGCCTGATAAGACGCCTTAGCGTTGCCATCAGGCAATCAATGCCGGATGGCGGCGCGAGCGCCTTATCCGGCCTACATGGACACCCATAAATGCCAGGAGAAAAATGATGAATCATTTACCAATGCCAGCCTTCGGCCCGCTTTCCGGGGTACGCGTTGTTTTTTCAGGGATCGAAATCGCCGGTCCGTTCGCCGGACAGATGTTCGCTGAATGGGGTGCCGAGGTTATCTGGATTGAAAACGTCGCATGGGCCGATACCATCCGCGTACAGCCTAACTATCCGCAGCTCTCACGCCGTAACCTGCACGCTCTGTCGCTGAATATTTTCAAAGATGAAGGCCGGGAAGCGTTTCTGAAGCTGATGGAAACCACCGATATTTTCATTGAAGCCAGTAAAGGTCCGGCCTTTGCCCGCCGCGGTATTACCGATGAAGTGCTGTGGGAACATAACCCGAAACTGGTTATCGCCCACCTTTCCGGCTTCGGCCAGTTTGGTACCGAGGAGTACACCAATCTTCCGGCGTATAACACCATCGCGCAAGCGTTCAGCGGCTATCTGATCCAAAACGGCGACGTGGATCAGCCAATGCCCGCCTTCCCGTACACCGCCGATTACTTCTCCGGGATGACCGCAACGACAGCAGCGCTGGCGGCCCTGCACAAAGTGCGCGAAACGGGTAAAGGTGAAAGCATCGATATCGCTATGTACGAAGTGATGCTGCGCATGGGTCAGTATTTCATGATGGATTACTTCAACGGCGGCGAAATTTGCCCACGCATGACCAAAGGCAAAGACCCGTATTACGCTGGCTGCGGCCTGTATAAATGCGCCGATGGCTATATCGTTATGGAGCTGGTCGGCATCACGCAAATCAACGAATGCTTCAAGGATATTGGCCTCGCCCACATTCTTGGCACACCGGAAGTCCCGGAAGGCACCCAGCTTATCCATCGTGTGGAATGCCCTTACGGCCCGCTTGTGGAAGAGAAACTGGACGCCTGGCTGGCAACGCACACCATCGCCGAAGTCCAGGCGCGCTTTGCTGAGCTGAACATCGCCTGCGCGAAGGTGTTGACTATTCCTGAACTGGAAGGCAACCCGCAGTACGTTGCCCGTGAATCTATTACTCAGTGGCAAACAATGGATGGCCGCACCTGCAAAGGGCCAAACATCATGCCGAAATTTAAAAACAATCCGGGGAAAATCTGGCGTGGCATGCCGTCACATGGCATGGATACTGCCGCCATTCTGAAAAATATTGGTTATAGCGAAGCAGACATAAATGAGCTGGTCGGCAAAGGCCTGGCCAGAGTTGAGGAATAAACGCGACGCGCTGACCCCTCGATGGTTAGCGCTCACGCCTGATTTCAGTGGATAAAGCAATATGGATATCGTTGGCGGACAAAACTTACGTCAGATGTGGGACGACCTGGCCGGGGTGTACGGAGATAAAACGGCGTTAATTTTCGAATCCTGCGAAGGAGTTGTTCGGCAGTTTAGCTATGCCTCGCTCAATGAAGAGATTAACCGCACGGCAAACCTGTTCCATTCCTTAGGGATCCGCAAGGGCGATAAGGTCGCATTGCATCTGGATAACTGTCCGGAATTCATTTTTTGCTGGTTTGGGCTGGCAAAAATTGGTGCCATTATGGTACCGATTAATGCCCGCTTGCTGGGTGAAGAAAGTGCCTGGATCCTGCAAAACAGCCAGGTAAGTCTGCTGGTCACCAGCGCCCAGTTTTATCCTATGTACCGCCAGATACGGCTGGAAAATAGCACCCCGCTTAATCATATCTGTCTGATTGGCGAACAGCTTCCGGCTGACGACGGCGTGAGTCACTTTACCCAACTGCAATCCCGCCAGTCCGCCACGCTGTGCTATACGCCCGCGTTATCCACTGACGATACGGCAGAAATTCTGTTTACCTCAGGCACCACCTCACGGCCTAAAGGGGTGGTAATTACCCACTACAACCTGCGTTTTGCAGGCTACTACTCTGCCTGGCAAATCGCCCTGCGCGATGATGACGTCTACATGACGGTGATGCCCGCGTTTCATATCGACTGTCAGTGTACCGCCGCAATGCCCGCATTCTCCGCTGGCAGCACCTTTGTGCTGCTAGAGAAGTACAGTGCCAGGGCGTTCTGGAATCAGGTGCATAGATATAAGGCGACCGTTACCGAATGCATTCCGATGATGATCAGAACGCTAATGGTGCAGCCCGCTGCACCAACCGACAGACAGCATCACCTGCGCGAAGTGATGTTCTACCTCAATTTATCCGAGCAGGAAAAAGACGATTTTACCGAACGCTTTGGCGTCAGGCTGCTGACCTCCTACGGTATGACTGAAACCATCGTCGGTATTATCGGCGACCGTCCCGGTGACAAACGACGCTGGCCCTCCATTGGTCGCGTGGGATTTAGCTATGAAGCCGAAATCCGCGACGATCACAACCGTCCCCTGCCCGCCGGAGAAATTGGCGAAATCTGTATTAAAGGCGTGCCGGGCAAAACAATCTTCAAAGAGTACTACGCGCAGCCGGAGGCTACCGCCAAAGCGCTGGAACCTGAGGGCTGGTTACATACCGGTGATTCGGGCTATCAGGATGAGGATGGCTATTTTTATTTCGTCGACAGGCGCTGCAACATGATTAAACGCGGCGGGGAAAATGTCTCCTGCGTCGAGCTGGAAAATATTATTTCTGCGCATCCCAAAATTCAGGACATTGTGGTTGTCGGTATTAAAGATTCGATCCGTGATGAAGCCATTAAAGCGTTTATCGTCCTTAATGAAGGTGAAACATTAAGCGAAGCCGAGTTCTTCAGCTTCTGCGAAAACAATATGGCGAAATTCAAGGTTCCCTCTTTTATGGAGATAAGAACCGACCTGCCGCGCAATTGTTCAGGAAAAATAATCAAAAAAAATCTGAAATAACCCTTCCGACAGGAACTCCTCCTGCCGGGAAATCTATTTATCTGGAGATGAACTATGAGTGATTCATTACATCTGACCCGTAACGGCCCGATCCTGGAAATTACCCTCGATCGGCCTAAAGCCAATGCCATTGACGCCAAAACCAGCTTTGCCATGGGTGAAGCGTTTCTTAATTTTCGTGACGACCCGGAATTACGCGTAGCGATTATCACCGGCGGCGGTGAGAAATTCTTTTCTGCGGGCTGGGACTTAAAAGCAGCAGCTGAAGGTGAAGCGCCAGATGCCGATTTTGGCCCAGGCGGCTTCGCCGGTTTAACCGAAATTTTCGATCTCGATAAGCCGGTCATCGCTGCGGTAAACGGCTATGCGTTTGGCGGTGGTTTTGAGCTGGCGCTGGCAGCGGATTTTATTGTCTGCGCGGAAAACGCCAGCTTCGCACTGCCGGAAGCCAAGCTCGGGATCGTGCCTGACAGCGGCGGCGTACTGCGTCTGCCTAAGCTGCTGCCACCGGCAATCGTCAACGAAATGGTGATGACCGGCAGACGAATGAGCGCCGAAGAAGCGCTGCGTTGGGGTATCGTCAACCGCGTTGTCAGCCAGGGCGAACTGATGGATAGCGCGCGTGAACTGGCGCAGCAGTTGGTCAATAGCGCCCCGCTGGCTATCGCCGCACTGAAAGAGATCTATCGCACCACCAGCGAAATGCCGGTGGAAGAAGGCTACCGCTACATCCGCAGCGGCGTGCTGAAGCACTATCCATCTGTACTGCATTCGGAAGATGCGCTTGAAGGTCCGCAGGCGTTTGCCGAAAAACGCGACCCGGTGTGGAAAGGACGTTAATAAGCCGATGCCGGATAGCGATTCGCTTATCCGGCAATAAAACCGAGATAAAACGATGAGCTACTACGCCTTTGAGGGCCTGATTCCGGTGGTACATCCGGATGCCTTTGTCCATCCCAGCGCCGTGCTGATTGGCGATGTCATAGTGGGTGCCGGAGTTTATATTGGCCCGCACGCGTCATTGCGCGGTGACTATGGTCGCTTGATCCTGGAGGCAGGTTCTAATTTGCAGGATGGCTGCATCATGCACGGCTACTGCGACACCGACACCATCGTGCATGAGAACGGACACATCGGCCATGGCGCAATCCTGCACGGTTGCGTGGTGGGCAGAGATGCGCTGATCGGCATGAACAGCGTCATTATGGACGGCGCAGCGATTGGCGAAGAGAGCATTGTCGCCGCCATGAGCTTTGTCAAAGCCGGATTTCAGGGAGAGGCAAGGCAGATGCTGGTTGGCTCACCCGCTCGCGTATTGCGTGAAGTCACGGACCAGGAACTGCACTGGAAACGGCTAAACACCAAAGAGTATCAGGATCTTGCAACTCGCTGCCACACAGGTCTACACGAAACACTGCCCTTAACGCGGGTCGAAGAAAACCGGCCACGCCTGAAAGGCACAACGGACGTAAAACCCAAATCAGCACAGTAATTGATGCCGGATGCGCTCACGCTTATCCGGCCTACGCGTCAATCACCGTTTATGCCGCCATCAGGCAAACTGATTATTAGCGACGCATACTCTTGGAGAGCATCATCTGCCATTTCTGCTCACGGTTGAGCTCTGTTGGAGGAACGGCAGACAGGCGTGGCGTTTTCGCCATGCTCACCTTTTTCTCCTGCAAATTGTGATTCAGTCGGCTATAGAGATGAGAGTCAATACTCACGACTTTCACCAGACGCTGGCACTGACAACCCCGACCGGCAATCTGATTAGGGATCATCTTAACTTCACAAACAATTTCTCCCACTTCCGACAGAATATAAGAGAGCGTATTAATTGCTTTGCAGTGCTCGATATCAAAATGGCGGGAAATTTCCTTTGCGGTGATCCAACGATCCTCGGCCATCATCCAGTCAGCAATTAACAAATAAAGCGGTCTTTCAACATATTTTTCACACATAAGCACACCATTTTCACAAATTAAAAATCTGGCTACGGCCTGTCCAAATTAATAAAAACTAAGCCATATTAAAATTGTGGATATAAAGGATAGTATGCGACTTGAATGTTGATTAGTGTGAGCAATATCGTGCTTATTACATTGAAAATGTGGTTACGGAAACGGACTTGTCCAGGAATGACCTTACGCAAGACAAAAAAAGGGTTTCTTTACAGAAACCCTTTCAAAATTATATTACAGATCCGGTTAGAGCAATATTCACCGGACCTTTTGTTTATTACTTTTTGATCTGCGCGTGCATTTCCTGCACCGAGGTTACCTTCTCGGTGGCATCGGCATTCAACGCCATCGCTGTGGCGAAACCGCCGTTCAGCGTAGTGTCATAATGCACTTTGTACTGCAGCGCGCTGCGGCGAATAAGCTTGGAGTCTTCAATCGCCTGACGACCTTCGGTGGTGTTGATGATATAGGTGTACTCACCATTCTTGATACGGTCCTGAATGTGCGGACGACCTTCATGCACCTTGTTCACCAGACGTGGATTGATACCCGCTTCACCCAGAACAATCGCGGTCCCGTGCGTCGCATCCAGCTCGAAGCCAAACTTCAGCAGTTTCGCTGCCAGGTCAACCACGCGCTCTTTATCGCCTTCGCGAACGGAGAGCAGTGCACGACCCTGTTTTTTCATGGTGGAGCTACTGCCCAGCTGTGCCTTGGCGAACGCTTCAGCGAAGGTACGGCCCACGCCCATCACTTCCCCGGTAGAGCGCATTTCTGGCCCTAACAGCGGGTCAACGCCCGGGAACTTGTTGAACGGCAGCACCACTTCTTTTACCGAGTAGTACGGCGGGATAACTTCTTTGGTTACGCCCTGCTGTGCCAGCGTTTTCCCGGCCATCACGCGCGCCGCGACTTTCGCCAGCGGTACACCAGTTGCCTTGGAGACGAACGGAACGGTACGTGCCGCACGCGGGTTCACTTCAATCAGGTAAACTTCGTTATTCTTCACTGCAAACTGGACGTTCATCAGACCGCGAACCTGCAGTTCGAAGGCCAGTTTCTGCACCTGTTGGCGCATCACATCCTGAATTTCCTGACTCAGGGTGTACGCTGGCAGAGAACATGCGGAGTCACCGGAGTGCACGCCCGCCTGTTCGATGTGCTCCATGATGCCACCAATCAGCACCATTTCACCGTCGCAGATAGCGTCCACGTCCACTTCAACCGCGTCATCAAGGAAACGGTCCAGCAGTACCGGCGCATCGTTAGAAACGCTGACTGCGGTCTGGAAGTAGCGACGCAGGTCGGCTTCGTCGTAGACGATTTCCATCGCGCGACCACCGAGAACATACGACGGACGCACTACCAGCGGGTAGCCAATCTCTTTCGCCTTCTCAACAGCCTGTTCGATAGCCGTTACGGTAGCATTCGCCGGCTGTTTCAGCTTCAGACGGTCAACCGCCTGCTGGAAACGCTCGCGGTCTTCCGCGCGGTCGATGGCATCCGGGCTGGTACCGATAACCGGTACACCTGCCGCTTCCAGCGCACGCGCCAGCTTCAGCGGGGTCTGTCCGCCGTACTGTACGATGACGCCTTTCGGCTTCTCGATACGAACGATTTCCAGTACGTCTTCCAGCGTGACCGGTTCGAAGTACAGGCGGTCAGAGGTGTCGTAATCAGTTGAAACGGTTTCCGGGTTACAGTTGACCATGATGGTCTCGTAACCGTCTTCGCGCAGCGCCAGCGAGGCGTGTACGCAGCAGTAGTCAAACTCAATACCCTGACCGATACGGTTTGGACCACCGCCCAACACCATGATTTTATCGCGGTCAACGGACGGGTTCGCTTCGCACTCATCTTCATAGGTGGAGTACATGTAAGCGGTGTCGGTGGCAAATTCTGCCGCACAGGTATCCACGCGTTTGTAGACCGGGTGCAGATTGTACTGGTCGCGCAGTTTGCGGATTTCCGCTTCGCGAACGCCGGCCAGTTTCGCCAGACGCGCATCGGCGAAGCCTTTGCGCTTCAGTACGCGCAGGAAGTCAGCGTCGAGGCCGTTGATGCCAAGGTCGGTGACTTTTTCTTCCAGACGTACCAGCTCTTCAATCTGCACCAGGAACCAGCGGTCGATGTTGGTCAGATTGAACACGCCATCGACGGACAGGCCAGCACGGAAGGCATCGGCGATGTACCAGATACGCTCAGCGCCCGCGTCTTTCAGCTCGCGGCGGATTTTGGTCAATGCTTCCGGATCGTCGAGGCTTACTTTCGGGTCGAAGCCGGTCGCGCCCACTTCCAGACCGCGCAGCGCTTTCTGCAGCGATTCCTGCTGGGTGCGGCCAATCGCCATCACTTCACCGACAGATTTCATCTGCGTGGTCAGACGGTCGTTAGCACCAACGAATTTCTCGAAGTTGAAGCGTGGAATTTTCGTCACAACGTAGTCGATGGACGGTTCAAACGAGGCCGGTGTACGGCCACCGGTGATGTCGTTCATCAGTTCGTCGAGGGTGTAACCTACGGCCAGCTTGGCAGCGACTTTCGCAATCGGGAAGCCGGTAGCTTTGGACGCCAGCGCCGAGGAGCGGGACACGCGAGGGTTCATTTCGATGACAATCAGGCGACCGTTTTTCGGGTTTACCGCAAACTGGACGTTAGAACCGCCGGTTTCTACGCCGATTTCACGCAGTACCGCCATCGAGGCGTTACGCATGATTTGATATTCTTTGTCGGTCAGCG
This sequence comes from Citrobacter sp. Cpo012, assembly GCF_030333015.1. NCBI lineage: Bacteria > Pseudomonadati > Pseudomonadota > Gammaproteobacteria > Enterobacterales > Enterobacteriaceae > Citrobacter > Citrobacter sp. Cpo012. The sequence continues at coordinate 213,996 of NZ_JAOWGR010000040.1, forward strand.
TCTGGGCAGGTGCTACGGTGATGGAGTCACCGGTATGGATGCCCATCGCGTCGAAGTTTTCGATGGAGCAAACGATGATGCAGTTGTCGTTTTTATCACGCACCACTTCCATCTCGTACTCTTTCCAGCCAATCAGTGATTCATCAATCAGCAGCTCGTTGGTTGGGGAAAGATCCAGACCGCGTTCGCAGATTTCTTCGAACTCTTCGCGGTTATAGGCGATACCGCCACCGGTGCCGCCCATGGTGAAGCTAGGGCGGATAATGCACGGGAAGCCAACGTCAGCGGCAACCGCCAGCGCTTCTTCCATGGTGTGAGCGATGCCTGAACGTGCGGTGTCGAGACCAATCTTCTTCATCGCGATATCGAAGCGACGACGGTCTTCCGCTTTATCAATGGCATCCGCCGTTGCGCCAATCATGGTCACGCCGAACTCAGCCAGTACGCCCTGGCGTTCCAGTTCCAGCGCACAGTTCAGCGCTGTCTGACCGCCCATGGTTGGCAGCACCGCATCCGGGCGTTCTTTCTCAATAATTTTGCGCACCACTTCCCAGTGAATCGGCTCGATGTAAGTGGCATCGGCCATTTCCGGGTCGGTCATGATGGTTGCCGGGTTGGAGTTCACCAGAATAACGCGGTAACCCTCTTCACGAAGGGCTTTACACGCCTGCGCGCCGGAATAGTCAAACTCACACGCTTGACCGATAACAATCGGACCCGCGCCCAGAATCAGGATACTTTTTATGTCTGTACGTTTTGGCATGGCTCTTTTACTCCTGATTATTTCGCGGACTGACGGTATTGCTCAATTAACTCGATAAAGTGGTCGAACAACGGTGCAGCGTCGTGCGGACCCGGACTCGCTTCAGGGTGCCCCTGGAAGCTAAACGCCGGTTTATCGGTACGATGAATCCCCTGCAAGGTGCCGTCGAACAGTGACTTGTGGGTCACGCGCAGGTTGGCAGGCATGGAGGCTTCATCTACAGCAAAACCGTGGTTCTGTGCGGTGATCATCACGGTATTGTTATCAATATCTTTTACCGGATGGTTACCGCCGTGGTGGCCAAACTTCATCTTAATGGTCTTCGCACCGCTCGCCAGCGCCAGCAACTGATGGCCGAGGCAGATGCCAAATACCGGAATATCGGTTTCGAGGAATTTCTGAATCGCGGTAATTGCGTAGTCGCACGGTGCCGGGTCGCCAGGGCCGTTGGACAGGAAAATACCGTCCGGATTCATCTTCAGAACGTCTTCTGCTGAGGTTTTCGCCGGTACAACCGTCAGGCGGCAGCCGCGGTCCGCTAACATACGCAGAATGTTACGTTTGGCGCCGAAATCGTAAGCCACAACGTGGAACGGCATTTCATCGGCAGATTTCGCTTCCGGCAGGTCACCGGCTAGCGTCCAGCTCCCCTGCGTCCAACTATAAGGCTCCGCGGTGGTCACTTCTTTCGCCAGATCCATACCGTTCAGGCCTGGGAAAGCTTTTGCTTTTTCCAGTGCCAGCGCCGCATCCGGGTTATCGCCCGCGATGATGCAGCCGTTCTGTGCGCCCTTTTCACGCAGCAAACGCGTCAGCTTACGGGTATCGATATCAGCAATCGCCACAATGTTATGGCGCTTGAGGTAAGAAGAGAGGTCTTCAGTATCGCGGAAGTTGCTGGCAATCAGCGGCAGGTCGCGGATGACCAGGCCTTGCGCATGTACCTGAGAAGATTCTGCATCGGCTTCATTGGTGCCGACATTACCGATATGAGGATAAGTAAGAGTGACGATTTGGCGGGAATAGGAAGGATCAGTGAGGATTTCTTGATAACCGGTCATTGAAGTATTGAAAACGACTTCCCCAACCGCCGAACCTGTTGCCCCTATGGCCCGACCGTGAAACTGGGTTCCGTCTTCCAGAACCAATAGCGCTGACTTAATCAAAACACCCTCCAGAGAATATTCACTCACTTTATTTGCATATTAATTCATTAACACCTCATGAATCAATGCAAATTTGCTTACCTATGGATTTCTGGCAAACGGCGGCATTCTAGAGATAGCTCACACAAAAGTCTACCCAAAAGGGCTTTTTTTATTATTATTTTGCGCCACTGGGATAAAACACACGATTTAACAGGCAAAAAGATCAGCTAACTCAGGGTGGAAAACGCTTGCGGCAGACAAAGAGTGTAAAAACAGAATGCGGGAGAGAAAAAAGTGGACCATTTGGTCAAAATTTACATTGAGGTAACAGAATTACCCAACAAAACATAGACAAATAACCAATTAAAAGAAAAAACACATTCAGAAGCCAAAAATAAAAGGGCAATAAAATATTGCCCTATGTAATCAAATAATTATGATTACAATAACCACATCACGAAGGGTAATGAAAGCTATAAACTGCGTAAATCAAGCACATCTTTCATGTCAAAAAGACCATTTGACTTTGATTTTAGCCAAATTGCCGAACGCACTGCGCCATTGGCAAAAGTCATGCGGCTGGACGCTTTATGCGTGATCTCAATACGCTCGCCAATATCAGCAAACATCGCGGTATGCTCACCGACGATATCCCCCGCCCGTACCGTGGCAAAACCGATCGTGCCCGGTACGCGCTCGCCGGTGTAACCTTCACGCGAATAGACGGCACACTCTTTTAAATCCTTATCCAGCGCCCCGGCAATCGCCTCGCCCATCGCCAGCGCAGTGCCTGACGGCGCATCAACTTTATGGCGGTGGTGAGCTTCAATAATCTCAATATCGGTGTAATCGCCCATCACTTTCGCCGCCTTCTCCAGCAGCTTAAGCATGACGTTAACGCCAACGCTAAAGTTCGCGGCGAAAACGATCGCAATCTCCTGCGCGGCATCACGAATAGCCTGTTTACCGGCATCGTCAAAGCCGGTGGTGCCAATCACCATCCCTTTACCGTGCTGGCGGCAAAACGCCAGATGCGCCAGCGTGCCTTCCGGGCGGGTAAAATCGATGAAAACATCGAAATCATCTTTCACCGCGTCAAGGCTGCTTTGCACGGTAACGCCCGTTTTTCCGGCCCCCGCTAATTCTCCGGCATCGCTTCCCAGTAAGGACGAGCCTTCGCGCTCTAACGCGGCACCCAATTGAACACCTTCCATCGCCATGGCGGCCTGGATTAACTGCCGTCCCATGCGGCCACCGGCGCCGGCAATGGCGACACGGATTTGTGCTTCATGCATAGCTATTCTCTTTTATAAAAATTGCGTAAACCGTTTTCAGAGTAACCAGCGCGCCCGGAGGCCGCTAGCTGAAAACACCCATAATTAGAATTTAATGATAAACAGAGGGGAATATCAGTAAAAGACATGATTCATCCCGCAGGATGAATCATTGCTGGAGCACAGGAAAGAAGTCAAACTTACTCAGTATGGCGCAAAATGATGGGAAAACGACGGAAATACGAGCAGAAATCAGCCAGTCTGCGTAGATATTTTCGCGAGTGTGGTTTTATGGCACGAGCGTGTAGTTGACGATCATTTGCCCTTTTTTCATCTTCACCTGAGTAATCGTCACCGGTCCAATCTCAGAGAGATGGGCAACATGCGTCCCTCCGCAGGGATAAGCGAGGAGATGACCAAATCCAACCTGCCGCAACCCGTCGGTGAATGTCACTTGTCTGGCGAGATTGTCTGCCTGCCAGGCGTTGATTTTCTCCTGCAACGATAGCGTATCCGGTAACGTGCCGTTTTCACCGGCGGCGAAAGTAATGCGCCCCTCATTGGGCCAATGATGTGCTTTCACCGGGAGCCAGCCAAACGCTGTACCCGCCAGGCCGATAAGATGTCCTGCCGAGTGCAGGCGGGCGTGCAGTTGACGCAACGCGACATCCACACGCAGGTTCACGATGCCGGGGAGGAGCGGTTTTGCCACGATGTGCACCACATCGTCACCGCGCGCGAGGACTGTTTCAACCCGCTCACCATCAATCCAGCCCGCATCCGCAGGCTGCCCGCCTCCCTGCGGGTGAAAAAGGGTTCTATCCAGTACCACCGCGTACCGTCCATCCAGCTCAGCCGAGCAACTCAGTAAGTTAGCTTGGCCTTCAGTGTTATCGCTGGTGTAATAAAGACGTTCAGTCATGATTGCTCTCCTCTTGATGGGAAGAGTATATTCACTTTACTGACGGCGATAATCCTGCGCTGGTTCAATGCATCTTTGTCTGGTACGCACAAATGAATCCTAACCTTCTTCCCGACCTTGCCACCTTTGTGTTGATTATCGACCAGGGGAGCTTCTCCGCTGCCGCCAAAGCCTCGGGTGCTACGCCTTCCGCTATTAGCCGCAGCGCTTCACGCCTCGAGAAGGCGTTGGGCAGTAAGCTGCTGCACCGTACGACGCGCAAGCTGGCGCTCAGCGAAACGGGCAAAATTGTGTATGCACACGCGCAGGAAATGCTGCATGCGGCGCAAATGGCCGTCGACTCAGGCAGCAGTCGACAAACCATCGCGCAAGGGCAACTGACCCTCAGCGTGCCGAAAGCGGTGGGGCGATTTGTCATTCATCCACTGATGGCCGAATTCTTTACGCGCTACCCGCAAGTGGACGTCTGCCTTCAGCTGGAAGACCGGTATATGGATTTAATCGACGACGGCGTCGACCTTGCACTGCGCATCAGTCAGTCGCCCTCCCCGGGCCTGTACGGGAAACCGCTGATGCCGGTCAGCCATGTGATATGCGCAACCCCCGAATACTTACGCAAGCACGGTACGCCCGAGCACCCGCAGGCACTGCGAGAGCATAGCTGTATCAGTCTTGGCGAGACACCTGCGGATTCACGCTGGAAGTTTCGACGCGGTGAGCGCATGGAGACCATTCAGACTCATGGCCGCTACGCCGCCAACCACACCGGTGTACGTCTGGACGCGGTAAAAAAGGATCTGGGAATCGGCAGCCTGCCACTGTTCACCGCCAGCGAGGCACTCGCCAATGGCGAGATTGTCCAGGTACTGCCAGAATGGGAATTTATCAGCGACTACAGCGGGGAACTGTGGCTGCTATGGACGCGCAATCAACATATGCCCGCCAGAATGCGGGCGATGATTGATTATCTCAGCGAGAAGGTGCCGTTGCACAACACCTGATTACAGCGCGCGGGCAAATACCTCTGCCACCCACTGCTGGAACCCCTCAACGTTCAGACCCAGCGCAACCTGCGCATTTGCCGGATGCCCCAAGCGTCCTTCAATGTCCACTACAGTCGTACCCGAGGTATATTCGCCCTGGGTTTCAACCGCCACGAAGCACGGCTGCAGGGTAAACAGTTCCGGGCGCACCAGCCAGGCAATAGCGCACAGGTCGTGCATTCGCAGCCCCGTATTCATACTGCCGCTACGGTAATGGCTAAACAGCGCATGCAGCATTTTCCCCGTCTGGTTAAGTTGGGGGAGCGTCGCCAGATAGTCCGGGGCGAGCATGGCCTGATTGGTCACATCCAGCCCACACATCACAATCTCCAGCCCACTCTGGAAGACTTTCGCTGCGGCCTCGGGATCGATAGCAATATTAAACTCGGCGTTGGGTGTGAAGTTCCCGCGCCCGGCAGAGCCGCCCATAATCACCAGACGCTGAATGTTGAATACGCATTCAGGATAATGGGTCAGCAGCAGCGCAATGTTGGTCAGCGGGCCAATCGCCACCAGCGTCACAGGCTGCGGGGCATGCATCAGCGCATCGCGAATCGCCTGGAAGGCGGGTTTTGCCATCGCCTGGCGGTCGTGTTCGACAAATTCATACCCTTCCATACCGGACTCGCCGTGCACGGAAGCGGCATCACGCAGCGGCCGCACCAGCGGCATTGATGCTCCCTGCGCTAGCGGAACATCCGCATTCCAGAAGTGCAGCAGTTGCAACGCATTACGGGTGGTTTTTTCCACCGACACATTGCCTGCTACCGTGGTCATCAGTTGCAGATCCAGCTCAGGGGCAAACAGCGCGGCGGCAATGGCGGCGGCATCATCAATGCCGGGATCGGTATCAAGAATGATCGGTAAGCGCATGGTTTCTCCATAAAAAAATGCCAGACGTTAAGTCTGGCATCTTCTCATAATCGTAACCGGAAAGACTTACTCTACTTCACGAACATCCACACGCAGCTCTTTCGGCACTTCGAAAACGATGTTCTCTTCGCGGCCTTCCAGTGGGATCGCTTCCCCACCACCAAGCTCTTGCAGGCGAGCAATCACGTTTTGCACCAGGATATCCGGCGCCGAGGCTCCGGCCGTCACGCCCACACACTTCGCTTCTTTCACCCACGCTTCCTGAATGTCGGTCGCATCGTCAATCAAATACGCCGCTTTCCCCATTCGCTGGGCCAGTTCAGCCAGACGGTTGGAGTTAGAGGAGTTCTTAGAGCCGACCACCAGCACAACGTCAGCCTGTTCCGCCAGCGCGCGAACCGCTTCCTGACGGTTGGTGGTGGCATAACAGATATCGTCTTTGCGCGGCCCGACAATTTTCGGGAAGCGTTGACGCAGCGCATCAATAACGTCAGAAGTGTCGTCAACGGAAAGCGTTGTCTGCGTCATGAAGGATAATTTTCCTTCATTTTTCACATTCAGTTTCAGCACATCATCTGGTGATTCAACCAGATACATTCCCCCTTGCGGGTTGCTGTACTGGCCCATTGTGCCTTCGACTTCCGGGTGCCCGGCGTGACCAATCAGAATGGATTCTTCGCCACGACGACTGGCGCGGGCAACTTCCATATGCACCTTCGTTACCAGCGGGCAGGTCGCATCAAAAACCGTGAGGTCACGGCCTTTGGCTTCGTTACGCACCGCCTGAGATACGCCATGAGCGGAGAAAATCAGGATCGCGCCATCCGGCACTTCGCTGATTTGCTCGATAAAAATAGCGCCGCGCTCGCGCAGGCTATCCACCACATAGCGGTTATGCACCACCTCGTGACGGACATAAATCGGTGCGCCATAAATAGCCAGCGCGTTTTCCACAATGCTGATAGCGCGGTCTACGCCAGCGCAAAAACCGCGCGGGTTGGCCAACAGGATCTGCATTTTACGCCTCCAGTGCCGGTTCGACTTCCAGCACTTCAATATCAAAATGAACGGTATGCCCGGCCAGCGGATGGTTGAAATCAACCGTGATCGAATCACCGTTGATTTCGCGGATCACGCCAGGCATCTCACTGCCGTCCATTGCGGTAAAGAGCATGATAGCGCCAATTTCTGGCTCGCCCGCGTCCATAAATTCCCGACGCGAGAAATACTGAATTAAGTCCGGACTTGACACGCCAAAGGCGGCATCCGGTTCCAGAGCAAAAGTGGTTTTATCACCTTCTTTTAGCCCCAGCAGGTGTTGTTCCAGTCCTTCAGACAGAGAACCGTCGCCCAGGCGAAACAGCGCAGGCTTGCCGTTATTGCGGGTTGACTCTGCGGTTGAGCCATCGTCGAGCTTAAGGGTGAAGTGCACCAGCACCGCACTGTTACTCTGTACTGATTTAGACATGCAGGTTGCTCTTTAAAATTGCTGCCGCCTGTTTGCCCGGTGGCGGTACGCTTACCGGGCCAACAAGGATCGCAGTATATTGTAGGCCGGAAGAGCATAGCGCCATCCGGCATTTTTTTATGCGGCTTTTTTCTCTTTCGACGGCAGGAAGCCTTCGAGCACAATCAACGCCGCGCCGATACAGATAGCAGTATCGGCCAGATTGAAGGTCGCGAAATGCCAGTCGCCGACGTAAAAGTCAATCATATCAACCACGAAGCCGTGCCACAGGCGGTCGAACAAGTTGCCCAGTGCACCGCCAATGATTAACGCATACGCGATGTTGTTCAGCTTCTGCGTCGCCTTCGAGCGATACATCATCACCATCAGGATGACGCAAATACCGATGGCGATGCCGGCAAAGAACCAACGTTGCCAGCCGCCGCTGTCGGCTAAGAAGCTAAACGCCGCACCATAGTTACGCGCGTAGTGCAGATTAAGCGACGGAAACAGCGACACCGTATCCCCCAGAGCAAAGTTCTGGAGGATCAGGTATTTGCTGCCTAAATCGATAATCAGCACGACTACCACCAGCCACAGCCAGCGTAGTCCTGTTGAACAAAGAGGCTTACTCATCAGGCAAACTTACGTTGTTCGCCATCACCGGCGATGTTGCTGACACAGCGTCCGCAGATATCTGCATGTTCCGCCACCTGGCCGACGTCGGTAGTGTAATGCCAGCAGCGCGGGCATTTTTCACCTTCGGCTTTGCTCAGTACGATTTTCAGACCTTTGAGCAGTTCGCTCTGCTGAGCATCAGCAGGAGCCGCTGCATAATCCGCAACCGTCGCACCAGAGGTCAGCAGTACAAAACGCAACTCTTCGCCCAGCGCGGTCAGTTTCGCCGCCAGCTCAGGTTCAGCGTACAGGGTGACTGAAGCCTCCAGAGAACCACCGACTTTCTTATCCGCACGCGCCTGTTCGATGACTTTGTTCACTTCGCCACGCACTTTCAGCAGCTCGTCCCAGAAGGCATCGTTCATCGCCTCGGTTTCGCCTAGGCCAAACAGACCTTCGTACCATTCACCGGTAAAGACATACTTCTCACGATCGCCCGGCAGGTAGCCCCAGATTTCATCGGCGGTGAAGGACATGATCGGCGCCATCCAACGAACCAGCGCTTCAGCGATATGGAACAGCGCAGTCTGGCAGCTACGACGCGCCACGCTGTCCGCTTTCGCGGTGTACTGACGGTCTTTGATGATGTCGAGGTAGAACGAACCCATTTCGACGGAGCAGAAGCGCATCAGGCGCTGTACCACTTCGTGGAAGTCATAGGCTTCATAGGCTTTCAGGATTTCGTCCTGCGCCGCTTGCGCACAACCTACCGCCCACCTGTCCAGCACCACCATCTCTTCCGGTTTCACCATGTCTTTAACCGGATCGAACCCGTTCAGGTTCGCCAGCAGGAAGCGCGCGGTGTTACGGATACGACGATAGCTGTCTGCAGCACGTTTCAGAATTTCGTCAGAAACGGCCATTTCACCGGTATAGTCGGTTGAAGCCACCCACAGACGCAGAATATCCGCGCCCAGTTTGTTCATCACATCCTGCGGAGAAACGGTGTTACCGATAGACTTGGACATCTTACGGCCCTGACCATCAACGGTGAAACCGTGAGTCAGTACCTGGCGATAAGGTGCTTTGCCTTTCATGGCGGTGGAGATCATCAGAGATGACATGAACCAGCCACGGTGCTGGTCAGAGCCTTCCAGATACATATCGGCCGCATGGCCTGCAAACTCAGGACGCACGTCCACGACGGAGGAGTGGGTTGAACCGGAGTCGAACCACACGTCCAGCGTATCCGGGACTTTGACATACTGGTCAGCTTCGTCGCCGAGGATATCTTTCGGATCGAGATCCCACCACGCCTGGATGCCGTCAACTTCAACGCGTTTGGCGACTTCTTCCATCAGTTCGACAGCGCGCGGATGCAGCTCTTCGGTGTCTTTGTGAACAAACAGAGACATCGGCACACCCCACGTACGCTGACGGGAGATACACCAGTCAGGACGGTTAGCAACCATCGATTCAATACGCGCCTGGCCCCAGTCCGGGATCCACTGCACGCCTTTGATCTCTTTCAGCGACTGTGCGCGCAGGCCTTTCTGATCCATGCTGACGAACCACTGTGGGGTTGCGCGGAAGATGATCGGTGACTTGTGACGCCAGCAGCATGGGTAGCTGTGCTGCATCTTCTCAACGTGCAGCAGCGCACCTTTTTCGCTCAGCAGCGCAACGATTTTGTCGTTGGCTTTAAAGACGTTCACGCCGTCCAGATCCGGATAAGTACCCGCCAGGTATGCGCCGTCCGGGCCAACCGGGTTAGCGATTTCCAGACCGTATTTCTGGCTGATGACGTAGTCATCCGGACCGTGACCGCCAGCGGTATGAACCGCACCGGTACCCGCATCCAGCGTAACGTGATCGCCAAGGATAGCTGGCACATCAAAGCCCATAAACGGATGGGTAAAGCGCAGCAGTTCCAGCTCAGCGCCTTTAACGGTGCCGAGAATGGTGTATTCAGCCGCGCCAATACGCTGCATGACGCTTTCAACCAGATCTTTCGCCAGAATCACAGCCTGGCCGTCAATCTGCACCAGCGCATAGTCAAAATCCGGTGCCAGAGAGATTGCGCGGTTCGCCGGTAACGTCCACGGGGTAGTGGTCCAGATAACCAGAGAGATCGGGCCGTTGACGTCAGAAACGCCAAATTTCGCTTTCACCGCGTCCTGATCGGCGGCGTGGAACGCCACGTCGATGGACGGGGAGGTTTTGTCATAATACTCAACTTCCGCTTCCGCCAGCGCGGAACGGCAGTCAACGCACCAGTGCACCGGCTTCGCACCTTTGTGCAGGTGACCGTTACCGATGATTTTACCCAGCGCACGAATGATGTTGGCTTCGGTTTTGAAGTCCATGGTCAGGTACGGATGCGACCAGTCGCCCAGTACGCCAAGACGGATAAAGTCTTTACGCTGACCGTCAACCTGGGTCGCTGCGTATTCGCGGCACTTGGCACGGAACTCAGCGGCGGTAAACTTCTCGCCCGGTTTGCCGTATTCCTGCTCTACTTTCAGCTCGATCGGCAGACCGTGGCAGTCCCAGCCCGGAACGTAAGGCGAGTCATAACCCGTGAGTCCTTTGGACTTCACGATAATGTCTTTCAGAATCTTGTTAACCGAGTGACCAATATGAATGCTGCCATTCGCATAAGGAGGGCCATCATGCAGAATGAAGGTTTTTTTGCCTTTTTTGGCCGCACGAATGATGCCGTACAGGTCATCATCAGTCCAACGCGCCAGCATTCCCGGTTCGCGCTTGGCGAGATCGCCGCGCATCGGGAACCCTGTTTCCGGCAAATTCAGGGTTGATTTATAGTCACTCATCAGATTCTCGGTTCCGTATTTAAAACTCGTATAGGCATTAAGCCGGTTTTGTTAGCCCCAAAAATTCACGGGCAGTCAACTCATCACGCGCAATCTGCGCTTTTAGCTCATCCAGCGAGGCAAATCGCTGTTCACTGCGTATTTTTTTACGCAGTACTACATCTATATGGCGACCATACAGGTCCATTACAACGTCCAATAGATGCACTTCCAACTGTTGGCGTACGCCTGCTACCGTCGGGCGGGTGCCGATGTTGGCGACGCCGGGCAACGGTTTGTCACCCAGTCCCATCACTTCAACCGCATAAACCCCTTTCACCGGAGAAACCTGGCGACGCAGCGGTAAGTTTGCCGTCGGAAAACCGATGGTGCGCCCTAATTCATCACCGTGAACGACACGTCCTGAGATAGTAAAAGGATGCCCAAGCAGGCTTTCGGCCAGTTGCAGGTTATCTTCTGCCAGCGCCTGACGTACCGCGGTGCTGCTAATGCGCACACCGCCTTCGCAGAAGGTTTGGGTGCTGGTGATATCAAAACCATACTCAGCGCCCGCTTCCTGTAATAACAAGAAATCGCCCGCACGGCTAGCGCCAAAGCGGAAATCATCACCAACGGCAAGAAATTGTACACCAAGGCGCTTAACCAGCAGATCGCTGATGAAGGTCTGCGCCGTTAATGCCGCAAAGCGCCTGTCAAAACGCACGCACAGCACGTAGTCCACGCCGCATTCCGCCAGATAACGCAGTTTTTCGCGCAGGCGAGTGAGGCGCGCAGGTGACTTGTCGGTCGCAAACAGCTCTAGCGGCTGCGGCTCGAAAATCATCACCATCACCGGTAAATTGCGTTTGCGCCCTTCTTCCCGTAAACCCTGCAGCAACGCACGGTGGCCACGGTGCACGCCGTCGAAATTACCAATAGTCAGCACACACCCATGCGGGGCCTGACTGAGATTATGTATGCCTCGTATCAGCTTCATGTCTGGCTCAAAACAGTGAAAATCGTGAAAGTATACCCTGTACCGCGGTCAACGTTAACCGGCGATTGTTTCTACGAAACAGAAAGAGGATTGTTTTCATTGTTATGAAACAAATTGCAGACCTTCATGGGCACGCCAATACAATTTTTCTCGTGGAAAAGCTGTATTCACGCCACGCAAGCTGGTAGAATCCTGCGCCATCACTACGCAACGAGTGCTGCAATTTAAACGGCGCTTATTTGCACAAATCCATTGACAAAAGAAGGCTAAAAGGGCATATTCCTCGGCCTTTGAATTGTCCATATAGAACACATTTGGGAGTTGGACCTTGGCTAATATCAAATCAGCTAAGAAGCGCGCCGTTCAGTCTGAAAAGGCCCGCAAGCACAACGCTAGCCGTCGCTCTATGATGCGTACTTTCATCAAGAAAGTATACGCAGCTATCGAAGCTGGCGACAAAGCTACTGCACTGAAAGCATTTAACGAAATGCAACCAATCGTGGACCGTCAGGCTGCTAAAGGTCTGATCCACAAAAACAAAGCTGCACGTCATAAAGCAAACCTGACTGCACAGATCAACAAACTGGCTTAATCGCCTGCTTGTTGTCGCTTTGTGAAAAAACCCGCGCAAGCGGGTTTTTTTATGCCTGCTATCTGACGTTTTTCTCTTTAGCCACTGATGTTGTTCTCGCTCGTTCACGCTCTTCCTGACCAGCCTGTTTTTTCAGCTATCCCTTCCTCAGTCGCGTCGCGTAATACGTGAAAGTTATTTTCTTTCACTGTTTTCCTTTTTTTATTTCATTATTAAAAAAACTGTGACCACCTTAGCAAATAGAAACATCGTTCATTCAAAAACGAATAAACGCAATCCTGATGTAAGATTTGATAATTGATTGCTGCGGTAGGGTTAACTACTTTTCATGTACACCTTACTCACTCATTTTAATCTGAGGTTAAATTCAGTAACGACATAAAAAATAATATTTAAAACTTGCTTGGAAAGTAGAAGCTGTTTTTCTGGGCGTATCGTTCCAGTATCGGAGTTATTATTATGAGTTCTGTTATTGAGGATACCCAGTCATGCGGGTCAACATCATTATCTTTACTACAGCGTATTAGCTACGGCTCTTTGGATGTGGCGGGTAATCTGCTGTATTGTTTCGGTTCAACTTACATTTTATATTTCTACACAGACGTTGCAGGTATTAGCCTCGCCGTAGCAGGCGTCATCCTGCTGCTGGCGCGTATTGTCGATGGCATAGACGCCCCCATATGGGGGATCATCATCGATAAAACGCGTTCGCGTTACGGTAAATGCCGCCCCTGGTTTTTATGGTTGCCATTACCTTTTGCCGTATTCAGCGCCCTGTCATTTTGGTCTCCTGATATCAGTATGACCGGAAAAGCTATCTATGCAGCAATATCTTATATGATTGCCAGCATTCTATTTACCGGACTTAATACACCACTCAGTGCAATATTACCTCTGATGACCTTATCTCCTAAGGAAAGACTGGTTTTAAATTCCTGGCGAATGACCGGTGGGCAGATTGGGGTTTTATTAATGAATGCGACTGCACTGCCGTTAGTTGCTTTTTTAGGTAACGGAAATGATCATGCAGGTTTTATTTATACGGCAATTATATTTGCCGTAATATCCTGTTCGCTAACGCTTTTCGCCTTTAAAAATATCCGTGAAATGGATACGGATAAAATACAGCAAGAACCTAAATTGCCGATGAAAAAGAGTTTTGCGGCAATGAAAGGCAACTGGCCATGGATCCTGATGGTGCTGGCAAACCTGATCTTCTGGATTGCCCTACAACAACGCTCCACAACGATTGTCTACTATCTGACCTACAACCTCGACCGCAAAGATCTGGTTCCACTGATTAACAGCCTGGCGACAATTCAGATCCTGTTTATCATCGCTATCCCCTTCTTTAGCAAATACCTGGCTAAAACATGGATATGGGTAGGCGGTCTGCTGGTCGCCGCGCTTGGCGGCGTCATGATGTGGCTGGCAGCAGATAACATTCCTTTTCTCATCGCCGCCTGGATACTCGGCAATATCGGCAGCGGTATCGCCTGCTCAATGCCGTTTGCCATGCTGGGCTTCGCCGTCGATTTCGGTGCCTGGAAGACGGGTATTAAAGCTACCGGCATTCTTATCGCCTTCGGCAGCACCTTCTGCATCAAGATGGGTAGTGGCCTCGGTACCGCTTTCGCTGCCTGGATCATGAACTGTTTTGGCTATGTCCCCAACCATGCCCAGAGTGCTGCGGGTCTGGAGGGAATTACCTGGGCCTTTATCTGGGCACCCGCCCTACTCTTCGCGCTCGCAGCGATCCCACTACTTTTCTTTCGTAAATACGAAGCGATGGAAGAGAAGATTCGCCACGATCTGGAAACCATCAACTAAAAACGATCTTTACCTTCACCCTCGAAATATGGGAGGCACCACCATGCCATTTATGCAACATGACCCGCGTCGCCTGGTCTGGCAGCAAAACGATCGCTATTTATGGATTGAACCCTGGGGCGAGAACAGCCTGCGCGTACGCAGTGGCCGTCATCTGCCGGTAATGAGAAATGAAGACTGGGCATTGACTGAGCCAGTCGCAGAAAGCCACTGCCACATTGATTATGAGCACCACCAGGCGACGCTGACCAACGGCAAAATTATCGCTATCGTCAATAAAAAAGGACAAGTTACCTTTTACCGCCATCCACACAAACCTCTGTTGCAGGAGTTCTGGCGCCTGCGGGGCGAAATTGGCGAGGATGAATCTTCTCACGGCCAGTACGTCAGCGCACTCAACCTTGAAGGGCGCGAATTCCGACCTATTCAGGGTGGGAAATATTCACTTAAAGCCCGCTTCGAAGCCAGCGAAGGGGAAAAAATTTATGGTATGGGGCAGTATCAACAGGCTAACCTGGATCTCAAAGGATGCGTTCTTGAGCTGGCGCAACGTAACTCCCAGGCCTCAGTACCGTTTATGCTCTCCAGTCTGGGCTACGGATTTTTATGGAACAACCCGGCAGTCGGGCGCGTAACCTTTGCCCACAACGTTACCGAATGGGAAGCACAGGTCAGCGAACAGCTGGACTACTGGATCACGGCTGGCGATACCCCAGCAGAAATTAGCCGGGCATATGCGCTGGCTACCGGCACACCGCCGATGATGCCGGACTACGCCATGGGCTTCTGGCAGTGCAAACTCCGCTATCGTACGCAGGCAGAGCTGCTGGAGGTTGCCCGCGAATATAAGCGCCGCAATCTGCCTATCTCGGTGATCGTTATCGACTTCTTTCACTGGCCGAATCAGGGTGACTGGATGTTCGATGCGCGCGACTGGCCCGACCCTGATGCCATGATTGCCGAGCTGAAATCGCTGGGAATTGAGCTGATGGTCTCCGTCTGGCCGACGGTGGATAACCGCACCGAAAGCTATCGGGAGATGCGCGAAAACGGCTGGCTGGTACAAACGGAACGTGGCTTGCCGATCAATATGGATTTCCTCGGCAACACCACTTTCTTTGATGCTACCCATCCGGGTGCGCGGGACTACGTCTGGGGCAAAGCCAAACGCAACTATTATGATAAAGGCGTGAAGCTATTCTGGTTAGACGAAGCCGAACCTGAGTTCAGCGTTTATGACTATGACAACTATCGCTACCATGCCGGGCCGGTACTGGAAGTGGGCAATATCTACCCGCGAATGTACGCCAAAACCTTTTTTGATGGTATGAAAGCCGATGGTGAAGACAAGGTTATCAACCTGCTACGCTGCGCCTGGGCCGGCAGTCAAAAGTATGGCGCACTGGTCTGGTCAGGTGATATTCACTCCTCGTTTAGATCGCTACGCAACCAGTTTGCCGCCGGACTCAATATGGGAATCGCGGGGATACCGTGGTGGACGACGGATATCGGTGGTTTTCATGGCGGTAATATTCACGACCCACATTTCCATGAACTGCTGATCCGCTGGTTCCAGTGGGGCGTATTTAGCCCGGTGATGCGTCTGCACGGCAACCGCGATCCGCAGATTTTACCGGAACAACCGTACCGGGATGGTATCGCCCAGTGTCCTACCGGTGCACCGAACGAAGTCTGGAGCTACGGTGAGGACGTGTGTGACGTACTGACGGATTGCCTGGCGTTGCGAGAGAAACTGAAGCCCTATATTAAAGCGCTGATGGAGGAAACCCATAAGCACAATACACCAGTGATGCGCCCCCTGTTTTTTGATTTCCCCGAACAGGAAACAAGTTGGGCAATCACCGACCAGTACTGTTTTGGTCCTGACCTGCTGATTGCCCCCGTAATGCATGAAGGTATGCGCGAACGTGATGTCTGGCTACCGGAAGGGGAAACATGGACGGATCTTACGACCGGCGAGAGTTATTCGGGAGGGCAAACGTTGCACTATGCCGCGCCATTGAACAGAATTCCGGTATTTATCCGCGAAGGTGGGCAGTATCGTAGCTTATTGAGGCTATAGCATGAAACCGGCTGCGGGTGAGTACCGCAGCCGGAAGTATTACGGTAAGTATGTCTACTGTGGCTTGAACAATGCCGAGTAGTCCGCATTGCAAATACGCTGCACCGCCGGATGCTGGATCATTCTTTCCGCAAATATGGCGTGATACTCTTCCATCACATTTTCTACGCGTCCAATTTCAACAATAGAATCATCAGCATAGAAATTGTGCGAATACAGAGTAGGTGCAACAAAAATAGCATTATGCGTTGCCCCAAACGCTTTCATCAGCGCAGCGTCATCAAACTCACCGAGGATTTCGACATTCAATCCTTGTGAGTTGATCCAGTTCAGCAGCTTACGTCCGAGCATCGAACGACGTCCAGGGATCAGCAACCGACGCTCCTCAAGGCAGGCCGGGAATGGTTTTTCAGGCAGCGGTTTGGTGCACCAAAAACTCACGCTGCACTCGCCTATCCGCACTGAGAACAACCCTTCCTGCTGCGTAGAATCGATCGGGCAGTCGGAGATAATCATATCCAGCTTATGTTGGCTAAGTTGATCCAACAGCATCTCGTGCGTTGACTCAAAACAACGCAGATGGATTTGTTCATCTTCAACCACAGCGGCATCCAGTACGCTGCTGACCAACTGCTTCGATAGCGCATCCGCCACGCCAACATCGAACAGCAAATTAGACTCTTTGCGGTAGTTCACGATATCCAGCATTTCCTGGCTTAAGGTGAACATCTTATCCGCGTAACGAAAAACCAATTCGCCTAACTCACTGGGCTCCAGCCCACGCCCCTTCCGCTTAAACAATTTTCCCTGTAAGCGTTCCTCAAGCGCTTTAATCTGCCCGGTAATGGTCTGCGGTGTCAGATAAAGCGCTTCTGCTGCACCAACCACTGACCCTTCTTTATAGACATGCCAAAAGTAGTACAGATGGTTGTAATTTATATGAGACATACTCTCTCCCTGAAAATTGTCACGAAAGGGTTATCCCGTCAGGCTGATGCGTTCAACCGGGCACGTAACCAGCAGTAACCTATCACTGCCGACAACAAGGAGCCGATCAGGATCCCCAGTTTTGCCCAGTTAATCAGCTCAGGATCGACGTTGCCAAACGCCAGGCTGGCAATAAAAATCGACATCGTAAAGCCAATACCGCAAAGAATACCGACCGCCATAATCTGCTGGAAATTCGTTCCTTCCGGCAATTGCGCCACCTTGAGGCGTAACGCCAGCCAGCAAAACAGACTGATACCCAACGGCTTACCGATCAACAAACCCGCAATGATCCCCAGCGGTAATATCGAGGTCAGTCCATCAATAGTGACGCCCTGCAGTGAAACGCCTGCGTTGGCGAAGGCAAACAGTGGCAGGATCAGGTATGCCACCCATGGATGCAGAACATGCTCCAGTCGCTTCGCCGGTGAACGCCCATGTTTTTCCTTCAATGGAATGAAGAAGCCCACGATCACGCCCGCCAGAGTTGCATGCACGCCAGACTTCAGTACGGCAGTCCACAGCACTACGCCGACCAGAATATAAATACCGGTGCGTCTCACTCCGCACAGATTCAATCCTGCCAGAACAAGGATCGCGCACGCGGCAACGCCCAGCGACAGCAGCGAGAGGTCGCTGGTATAGAACAGTGCGATGATTACGATAGCGCCGAGGTCATCAATAATCGCCAGCGCCATCAGGAAGATTTTCAACGCCAGTGGTACACGACTGCCCAACAACGCCAGCACACCTAACGCAAAAGCGATATCCGTTGCCGCCGGGATCGCCCACCCTTCACGGGTGATGGGATCGGCATAGTTGAATGCCAGGTACAGCAGCGCCGGGACAATCATGCCCCCGATAGCAGCAATGATCGGGAACGCCGCCTGACGCAGACTGGCCAGCGAACCTTGCATTAACTCGCGCTTTACTTCCAGACCAATCAACAGGAAGAACACCGCCATCAACGCGTCGTTGATCCACAGCAGCATATTTTTGTTGATCTCAAGCGCGCCAACCCGCAGTTGAACGGGCGTTTCCAAAAAGGCGTGGTACCATCCACTGGTAACCCCGATATTTGCCATCAGCATAGCGACCACGGCTGCGATGATCAGAATGATGCCCCCCGAGGCGTCACTACTAAAAAAACGATGCAGATGTTTCACTTTTATTCTCTCTATTGGGTGAATACTTCGTAAATACTATCTTACACCCTCAAAAAGCTCGTTAAAATTAGATTATTCATGATAGATAGATCGGTTTTTACGAGTAAAAATTTCAGCAATCATCAAGATGTTCTGCCTGTGCCATTACCGCCAGAGAGAATGATTCCTCCTCTCAGATCTTCAAAAATTCTTGGATCAGAGTATTCTCGTATTCATTGATATATTGGGATAATAATCAAAGAGCTAAGATGGACTCGACACCTCTCCCGCAAGAAATATTAAGAACCTGGCAACGCATTGAATTTTTTCAGCCTTATACGCTTGAAAGAAAAGATAAAAGCCTGCTGATCCCACTAAAAAAACTCATTACATTAGGTGATGCTTCACTTCCGTGGCATTCAGAGAAATTACGCCAGCAATATGACATTCCGCCGAAGGCATCATTTATTGTTCACGTAGGGCTATTTGAGAAAAATATCGTCAGCCGCATTAGTCAGGAGGTTCTTGGAACAAATGAGGAAAATGACGACGAATGCGAACAGCGCTTGGATCAGGAAGGGACAACCTGTTTTGCTAAGATGCAGTTGAACGGAGAAGGTGTACCCACGAGAGATAAACTGTCGGTAAGTTCGCTACCCTGGGCGTTGGGCCATCTTAAAAAACGTCAATTCCACAAACTCGACTCATCAGTCTTTGCGGTCGATTGTATGCATCTTGCCGATACATTCAATGATTTCTGCGTTACGTTAGAGCCCGTAAGGGAAAAAGGCCCGGGTGTATTGCGCGCAAGCAATATTCTCACGCTGCTCGACACTCATTTAACATCATGGGCGGACTTTGCACCTGAATGGCAATATGCAATACAAATTGACTGGTTTAACGGCAACAATGAGAGCCAGGACACGGAACAAGAAGAAGCTAGCGAAACGGAAGACCTCATAAGCGACAATGAAAAAGCATTAGTACTTCCCATCTTAAATAGCTTCTTTTTTGAGGATATTGAAGATGCAATGTCATCATTGGAAGACACTCGATGCCGAACACTCAATACTTACCTCACTCACCGTGTTCACAGAAACCCAGATCTCTATTCTCAGAAAGGACTAACAGCCATTATCGATAAGCTGCATCCGACTAAAATGCCTCTGGGGCGTTGGCCTTCAGAGCCAGAGCACGCGATGTCATTAATGCAGCAGTTTGCAATAAATACGGCGGTAGAAGAGCTTGCTGAAGGTGGATTACTATCAGTAAATGGGCCTCCGGGAACGGGGAAAACGACGTTGCTGCGTGATTTAGTTGCGCATAATGTCGTTGAACGAGCGAGAGTCCTTGCGGGCTTCAGCAATGTGGAAGATACGCTTACCCATGAAGGCTTTATCGTCCCGGAACTGACCGGTTTCGAAATGATTGTGGCCTCATCCAATAATGCAGCCGTAGAAAATATCTCTAACGAATTACCGCAAAAGAAATCGCTGGCCGAAGAATTTCGTTATCTTGACTATTTGTCACCGACCGCAAATCAAGTTGCAGCAAAATCCCTGCCCAAATCTGCGCATAAAAGAGATAAAGATGGAAAAGGAACTGAGCGTAATTACCATCTCTTTCGTCCTCTTGCGACAGAAAAACAGTGTTGGGGATTAATTTCAGTAGCTCTTGGAAGAAAAACAAATCGTACAAAATTCGCCCAAAGACTACTGTTTGATGAGCATTTTTTACGCGACACATCAGTCGAAATGGCCAGACCGGACAACGAAAACTTTCTCAGCCTTTGGCGCTGGAAGTCTTGCCACAATAAACTCTCTTTCACCGCAGCAAAGCAGCATTTCATTCACTGCCTGAAAACAACAGAAGAGCTGCAAAAACAGTTAGCAGAATTAGCCGAACTGCTGGCAAAAAAACCTTACTGTTCATCTGATGCTTTGTCTTCGGACATGGCAAAAGCGGCAGTGCGATGTGAAGATCGGCTTAGCGCACTTAAGGAATTTGAAGCCGAGCGGGACGTAATTGAAAAACAGATTCAGCATGCCAAGCAACAGCAAAAAATAGAGGAAGCCGATGCACCTGGCCTGCTGACTCGTTTGCTCAATCGTAAAAAGGTACAGACTTACCAGACATCATTACGTAACACACAACAGCATCTTTTAACGCTTAGCGCATCATTAATACACAAAACACAGCTCGTTTCTGAACAGCGTAAACAACTGAATGAGGCAGACACCCAAAAACGCCGCTTACAGCAAGAAATAGACAGGATTGCCCTGCAGCGCGAGGAAATAGAACAAAAATTGCGGGGCCTGAAGGATAAGTTTTCAGGAATAGCTCTACCTGATAGCCATAAACCCATCGATAATGCTGGCTTACAGCGCACCGCATTCTGGCAAAACGCTCAGATCAACCGCCAACGCTCACTGTTGTTTATGGCTGCGATGGATCTTCATCAAGCCTGGCTTTACGAGGCAATGGGGAGCGTTGATCGCTTTAGAGAAATGTTCCTGCTCCGCCTGAGGAATTTTTTACATTCCCCTCATCTTGAGCCCACGCCACTCCCCTGGTGGCAAACGTTATGCATGTTTGTCCCGGTACTCTCTACAACCTTTGCCTCAGTGGGACGTATGCTGCATGGAGTAAAAGGCGGCGAGCTTGGCTGGGTAATGATCGATGAAGCTGGCCAGGCATCACCTCAACAGGCCGTCGGCGCTATATGGCGCGCCAAACGCGTACTCGTTGTGGGCGATCCGTTACAGATTGAGCCTGTATTCACCACCTCTCCATCACTGGTTAGGCACCTTTGTCAGGATCTTCTACACGAGCATGCTGAAAAGTGGAATCCAGAAAAGCTCTCAGTCCAACAGGTTGCCGATCGCGTCAATCATTGGGGCTGCAAATTAGAGATGATGAACAATAACATCTGGATTGGGATCCCATTATGGGTACATCGCCGTTGTATCGAACCCATGTTCAGTATTGCTAATAAACTGGCATACAATAACCGGATGATTCACGGGCTTGATACAGATAAAATCTGTAGTCGTCTCGTCAATGGCGAACTTGAAAACCACTGGTTGGTTTCAAGAGGGGGTTTGGGAGACAAGCAGTACCGAGATAGTCACGGTCAAAGCCTGATTACGCTACTGGACCGTCTACTCACGGAAAATATAGAGCTGGGGTCTATTTACGTTATTACTCCATTCAAGGCTGTTAAATATGCGTTGTTGGAACTGATTGAACAAAGAGAGCTGGCCAGTTGGCAACAATACTCACCGCGACTAAAACATAAAGAAATAAAAGAGTGGCAAAAAAGCTGTGTTGGTACAGTCCATACTTTTCAGGGGAAAGAAAACGACATCGTTATTTTTGTTCTCGGATGTGATGTACACAATCGCGGCGGCGCAGAATGGGCTTCGAGCAAACCTAATCTTCTGAACGTGGCCCTTACCAGGGCTAAAAAACACATTTTTGTTATTGGAGACCCATTGGTATGGAAGACATTACCCGGATTTGCAAGTGTCGCACATACCTTGCCGGAGAAAGCTGAGACAAATATCATTGTTGAACAGGTAAGCCTGGAGTGGCAGTGAGAGTAGAACCAAAAATAAAAGCCTGAGATTTTCCAATTTCAGGCTTTTTATCATATACGGCAGTATGCTTAGCGCGTCAGATCGTCAAAGAACTTCTTCACACCGTCGAAGAAACTTTTGGAGCGCGGACTGTTTTGTTCGCCGGTCGGGCCGCCAAAGCTGTCCTGCAGATCTTTGAGCAGTTGCTTCTGCTTGTCGTTCAGGCCCACTGGGGTTTCAACCACCACGCGGCACAGCAGGTCGCCCTGAGCGCCACCGCGTACAGACTTGACGCCCTTTCCACGCATGCGGAAAAGTTTGCCAGTTTGCGTTTCGCCCGGAATTTTTAGCTTCACGCGACCGTCCAGCGTTGGGACTTCAATCTCGCCGCCCAGCGCAGCCATCGCAAAGTTAATCGGTACTTCGCAGTACAGGTTATTGCCTTCACGTTCGAAAATTGGGTGCTGTTTTACCTGCACCTGAACGTACAAATCACCTGCTGGCGCACCATGTTCACCGGCTTCACCTTCGCCCGCTAAACGAATGCGGTCGCCGGTATCAACCCCTGCCGGGATCTTAACGGACAGCGTTTTGCTTTTCTCAACACGACCATGACCGTGGCATTTGTTGCACGGATCTTTGATCAGCGTACCGCGGCCCTGACAGTGTGGACAGGTCTGCTGTACGGCAAAAAAGCCCTGACGCATCTGTACCTGACCAGAACCGTGACAGGTTGGACAGGTCTGTGGCTGAGTACCTGCCTTCGCACCGCTACCGTGGCAGACGTCACACTCTTCCAGAGTCGGAATACGGATCTCTTTGGTGACGCCACGCACGGCTTCTTCCAGAGTGAGATCCATGTTGTAACGTAAATCAGCACCACGTGAGGCGCGCTGACGACCACGACCGCCGCCAAAGATATCGCCAAACACGTCACCAAAGATATCGCTGAAGTCAGCCCCGCCGCCAAAACCGCCGCCGCCGCCCATGCCGCCTTGCTCAAACGCAGCATGACCGTACTGATCGTAAGCCGCACGTTTTTGCGCATCGGTCAGGATCTCGTACGCTTCTTTGATCTCTTTAAACTTGGCTTCGGCCTCTTTATCACCCTGGTTGCGGTCTGGGTGAAATTTCATGGCCAGGCGCTTGTAGGCCTTTTTGATTTCACGCTCTTCCGCTGACTTGGAAACGCCTAAAATCTCGTAATAGTCTTGCTTAGCCATCTCTTTTTATCTGCCCCTAACATGCGTGCACGGGCGGAGAGGAAACCTCTTCGCCCGTGCCAGTAATTACCCGTTCAAAGGGCGATTATTTTTTGTCTTTCACTTCTTCAAACTCGGCATCGACAACGTCGTCATCTTTCGCGTTGTTTGCAGAAGCATCAGCGCCTGCTGCACCAGCCTGCTGCTGTGCGTGCTGCTGCTGAGCGATTTCCAACAGTTTCTGGGAAACCTGTGCCAGCGCCTGCATTTTCGCTTCGATATCCGCTTTGTCTTCGCCTTTCAGAGAAGTTTCCAGTGCGGTCAGTGCAGACTCGATGGCAGTTTTGTCGTCAGCTGGCAGTTTGTCGCCTGCTTCTTCAACCTGCTTACGAGTGCTGTGCAACAGATGGTCACCCTGGTTACGAGTCTGAACCAGCTCTTCAAACTTACGGTCAGATTCTGCGTTCGCTTCTGCTTCGCGAACCATTTTCTGAATTTCTTCTTCGTTCAGACCAGAAGAAGCCTTGATGGTGATCTTCTGCTCTTTACCGCTGTTTTTGTCTTTCGCGGAAACGTGCAGGATACCGTCGGCATCGATGTCAAAAGTAACTTCGATCTGCGGCATACCGCGCGGAGCCGGGCTGATACCATCCAGGTTAAATTGACCCAGATCTTTGTTATCAGCGGCGCGTTTACGTTCACCCTGCAGCACGTGGATGGTTACCGCAGACTGGTTGTCTTCAGCGGTAGAGAACACCTGGCTGTGCTTGGTCGGGATAGTGGTGTTTTTCGCGATCAGTGGAGTCATCACGCCACCCATGGTTTCGATACCCAGAGACAGCGGGGTAACGTCCAGCAGCAGCACGTCTTTCACATCACCGGTCAATACACCACCCTGAACGGCAGCACCGATTGCCACTGCTTCGTCCGGGTTAACGTCTTTACGCGGCTCTTTACCGAAGAACTCAGCAACTTTCTTCTGTACCATCGGCATACGAGTCTGACCACCGACCAGGATAACGTCCTGAACGTCGGAAACAGACAGACCAGCATCCTGCAGAGCAACTTTCAGCGGCTCGATAGAACGGTTAACCAGGTCTTCAACCAGGCTTTCCAGTTTCGCACGGGTCACTTTGATGTTCATGTGTTTCGGACCAGTCGCGTCTGCAGTAATGTACGGCAGGTTCACGTCGGTCTGCTGAGCGGAAGACAGTTCGATCTTCGCTTTCTCAGCGGCTTCTTTCAGACGCTGCATCGCCAGCGGGTCATTACGCAGATCGATACCCTGATCTTTCTTAAATTCGTCAA
This sequence comes from Citrobacter sp. Cpo012, assembly GCF_030333015.1. Classification (NCBI taxonomy): domain Bacteria; kingdom Pseudomonadati; phylum Pseudomonadota; class Gammaproteobacteria; order Enterobacterales; family Enterobacteriaceae; genus Citrobacter; species Citrobacter sp. Cpo012. Next base: position 238,619 of record NZ_JAOWGR010000040.1, read on the forward strand.
CCAGGTAGTTGATCATACGGCTGTCGAAGTCTTCACCACCCAGGTGGGTATCACCGTTGGTTGCCAGAACTTCGAAGGTTTTTTCGCCGTCAACTTCGTCGATTTCGATAATAGAGATATCGAAAGTACCACCACCGAGGTCATAAACCGCGATAGTACGGTTGCCAACTTCTTTATCCAGACCGTAAGCCAGTGCCGCTGCGGTCGGTTCGTTGATGATACGTTTTACTTCCAGACCTGCGATACGGCCAGCATCTTTGGTTGCCTGACGCTGAGCATCGTTGAAGTATGCAGGTACGGTGATAACCGCTTCAGTTACCGGTTCGCCCAGGTAATCTTCAGCCGTTTTCTTCATTTTTTTCAGCACTTCAGCAGAAATCTGCGGCGGTGCCATTTTCTGACCTTTTACATCAATCCATGCATCACCGTTGTCAGCACCGATGATTTTGTACGGCATGATGGCTTCATCACGCTGTACTTCTTCGTCCTGGAAGCGGCGGCCAATCAGGCGTTTAATCGCAAACAGGGTGTTTTGCGGGTTTGTCACTGCCTGACGTTTAGCCGGCTGACCAACCAGAGTTTCACCATCCTGGGTATAAGCAATGATAGAAGGCGTGGTGCGATCGCCCTCGGCGTTCTCCAGCACACGTGCAGTAGTGCCATCCATAATCGCTACACAAGAGTTGGTAGTACCCAGGTCGATACCAATAATTTTACCCATCTAAACGTCTCCACTAAAAATTCGGTCATCATGTGGTTGTGAATCTGTAATAAGGGCGAAACGTGCGGTTTCAACTACCCTGAATCGTTTTTTTTCAGACTCACCACTGCGGTTGTCTACAAGATGGGGTCGTAACCCACGTCATCAAGGGGGGCATGAAAATTTTTTTTAGCACAGTGGCGATAAAATTAAGGTAAAAAGGCAGAAAGGCAAAAAAACTAATAGTTTCCAATCAAAATCAATTCACAAAACAAATCAAAACCAGCACGGTCATTCATGTGAAAATTGTAATAAAAAGAAAAGATTACGACCATGAAACGGTTTCCCGTCGGCGGTAAGATGGTCTGATGTCACACACTTTTACAGCCGTCAAAGAGAAATTCCATGAAATCCGTGTTAACCCTTTCCACCAGCCTGCTTATGGGCCTGCTGCTGAGCAGCGCCGCGCACGCTAACGATCATAAAGTTCTGGGTATGATTGCGATGCCCCGCAATGCAACCAACGACCTCACGCTGAGAATTCCCGTTTGCCGGGTGGTGAAGCGCATTCAGCTCACCGCCGATCGCGGTGATATTAAACTTAACGGCGCATCCGTCTACTTCAAAGCAGTACGCACTTCCAGCCAAAGCCTGAACGTCCCGTCATCCATTAAAGAGGGACAAACGACCAACTGGATCTCTATTAATAGCGACAACGACAATAAACGCTGCGTGTCTAAAATCACCTTCTCAGGCCAGTCAGTAAACTCCTCTGACATGGCAACGCTGAAAGTTATTGGCGACGATTAATTCTGCACATTTTGATTCAGAAGCCATAGAAAACATGCGGGGCAGACACGCGGTTGATGTGAAAGCCATTGAACTGGAATAACAACTGCCGCGCCCATGAAGCAGCGCCATCTGGCGATGGGTATTTCTCACCAGATCGTCCACCAAATCCCTCAGTTCCCGGTGGTACTTCAAATCGTCTGTCTTAGCAAAATGTTCAACCATGCATAAGCGTGATGCCCATCACAGGGAAAATAATTCATTTTCCCTTCGTTAGATCATAGACAGTGCCCTCTCCCCTGATTATCATGCCGCGCCCCGAAGACAGTGATCGTTATTTGGGGAAACTATTTCACCATTCAATCAATGATGATTTTGAGGAATTATGGGCAACACTAAGTTGGCTAATCCGGCACCGCTGGGCCTGATGGGCTTTGGCATGACCACCATTCTGCTTAACCTGCACAACGCGGGTTTCTTCGCCTTTGACGTTATTATTCTGGCGATGGGCATTTTCTACGGCGGTATCGCGCAAATATTTGCCGGTCTGCTGGAATATAAAAAGGGCAATACCTTCGGTTTAACCGCCTTTACCTCCTACGGTTCGTTCTGGCTGACGCTGGTTGCAATCCTAATCATGCCGAAAATGGGCCTGGCGGATGCAACCAATGGTCAGTTCCTGGGCGTATACCTGGGTCTGTGGGGCGTGTTCACACTGTTCATGTTCTTCGGCACGCTGAAAGCTAACCGCGCGTTGCAGTTTGTCTTCCTGAGCCTGACAGTGCTGTTCGCACTGCTGGCGGTCGGCAACATTGCAGGTAACGAAGCGATCATTCACGTTGCTGGCTGGATTGGCTTAGTGTGTGGCGCAAGCGCCATTTACCTGGCGATGGGTGAAGTGCTGAACGAACAGTTTGGCCGTACCATCCTGCCGATCGGTGAAGCGCACTAATCTGACGCTATCCCCCCGAACGGGGGGATATTCCTTACAAGCGCTGTAACTCTCCCTGCACGCTCGTATCGCGATGATAAATATCCTGTCGCAGCCAAATCCCCAGACCTAACCCCACCAGCGATAACGCCAGCACATACCAGGCCGGAGCCATTGGCGACACGCTCATTAACATCGTCACGGCGATTGGTGTCAGACCACCAAAAATGGCGTACGACACGTTGTAAGAAAAGGAGATTCCGGTAAAGCGGACCTCCGCCGGAAACGCCCGCACCATCACATAAGGCACAGCCCCCACCACGCCAACGCACAACCCTACCAGCCCGTATAACAAGAACAAGTGCTGAGGATGGCTGCCGGTCAGATGATAGAAAAACCAGCTTGAACAGGCCAGCAGCAGGCTGCCGACAATAAAGGTTTTGCTGGCGCCGACCCGGTCGACAATAAACCCGGCCAGCAGACAGCCGACGCACAGCATAATGGTCGCGACACTGTTGGCTTGTAACGTCAACGCCGGTGCAAAACCATACTGCTTCTGCAACCAGACTGGCGACATCAGGATCACCACCACAATCCCGGCCGATAACAGCCAGGTCAGCAGCATGGAAATGACCACCGCTTTTTTATGTTTGCTCACCACCGACTTCACCGGTAGCTCTTGCGCCAGCGCTTTACGCTGCTGCATTTCGAGGAAAATGGGCGTTTCCTGCAACCAGCGACGCAGGTACATCGCCACCAGCCCAAACACGCCCCCCAGCAGGAACGGGATACGCCAGCCGTAGTCATGCACCGCCTGCTGCGTCAGGCTGGTATTCACCAGCGTCGCAACCACCGATCCCAGCAGAATCCCCACCGTCAGCCCGGCGGTCAGCGTGCCACAGGCAATGCCGATGCGGCGCTCCGGTACGTGCTCTGCCACGAACACCCACGCGCCCGGCACTTCTCCGCCGATGGCAGCGCCTTGCAAAATGCGCATCAGGAGTAACAGCAGCGGCGCGAGGATCCCCATTGAGGCGTAGGTAGGCAAAAGACCAATCGCCAGCGTCGGTATCGCCATCAGCAAAATGCTCAGGGTGAACATTTTCTTACGCCCGACCAGATCGCCAAAGTGCGCCATGATGATGCCACCCAGTGGACGCGCCAGATATCCGGCGGCAAAAATGCCGAAGGTTTGCACCTGACGTAGCCATTCAGGAATGTCTGCCGGGAAGAAGAGTTCGCCAACAACAGCGGCAAAGAAGACGAAGATAATGAAATCATAAAACTCAAGCGCACCGCCGAGGGCAGCAAGCGTAAGAGTTTTATAATCCTGGCGATTCAGCGGTCTAGTGTGTTGTGACATAGCAAACCATGAGTCAGTGGAGTTATTGAATCTGTCTGTCGATATATGTAAAGCAAAAATTACTATATCGTAAACAATTCAATACTCCACTGTCATTGGCACTTATGTCACGATCGGGCTACTTTCAGGCGTTTGTATCGCGGATTGCGCTTTTAGGACGAAAAGATGCTACAACAGCCGGTGCGGTTTCCACATACGGCCCATCCAGCAACTGTATACAATATGGTACACTTGCAAATATACCCGGCACGATAACCTTACCGTCGGCATCTTTCACGCCTTCCAGCGTTTCTTTGATCGATTTCGGCTGCCCTGGCAGATTCAGAATCAACGCCTGTTTACGAATCACACCAACCTGGCGGGAGAGAATAGCCGTTGGCACAAAGTGCAGGCTTATCTGGCGCATCTGCTCGCCAAAGCCCGGCATCTGGCGGTCGGCTACGGCCAGCGTGGCATCAGGCGTTACATCGCGGCGGGCCGGACCCGTTCCGCCGGTAGTCAGCACCAGATGACAGCTCATTTCATCCACCAGCTCACATAAGGTCTGTTCGATGATCGCCTGTTCATCCGGGATCAGTCGCGTTTGCAGCTCAAAAGGGGTGGTAAGGGCAGATGCCAGCCACTCTTCAAGGGCCGGGATACCTTTATCCTGGTAAACGCCGCTGGAAGCACGGTCAGAAATGGAAACCAGGCCAATGCGTAAAGTATTCATGATTATTCCGTTTAAACAGTCTCGTTAAACAGAATGATACACTGCGAAGGGAAGGACAGACAGGTTTCAGAAGAGGTAGCGTGACCCATATCAGGGCCACGCATTAATGATTACAGCAGATCGCCGATCATTTTTTCCAGTTTACCCTGGTCTACAGCAAACTTACGGATACCGTCCGCCAGTTTGTCTACAGCCATCGGATCCTGGTTGTGCTGCCACAGGAACTCAGCTTCGGTGATGCGTGCAGGACGCGCTTTCACTTCACCAGAGAAGGACAGTTTACGTTCGATAGTGCCTTCGCTTTCCGCCAGTTCTTTCAGCAGTGCCGGAGCAATAGTCAGACGATCGCAGCCTGCCAGCTCAATGATTTCGCCGACGTTACGGAAGCTCGCACCCATCACCACGGTTTCGTAACCGTGCTGTTTGTAGTACTCATAGATTTCCGTTACGGAAACCACACCCGGATCTTCTGCCGGTGCATACTCTTTCTTGTCAGTGTTGGCTTTGTACCAGTCCAGAATACGACCAACAAACGGAGAAATCAGATATACGCCAGCTTCTGCACATGCGCGCGCCTGAGCGAAGGAGAACAGCAGCGTCAGGTTACAGTTGATACCTTCTTTTTCCAGCTGCTCAGCGGCACGGATGCCCTGCCAGGTTGAAGCCAGTTTGATCAGAATGCGATCGTTGCTGATGCCAGCATCGTTGTACATTTTGATCAGACGTTTTGCTTTCGCGATGGACGCGTCGGTGTCGTAGGACAGACGAGCGTCAACTTCAGTAGAGATACGACCCGGGACCAGTTTCAGGATCTCCAGACCGATATTTACTGCCAGTTTGTCGGTCGCGTCGACGATCTGCTGTGCGCGGTCGTTGCTCTGCTGCTTAGCCCAGGCTACAGCGTCATCAATCAGCTTGCGGTATTCTGGGATCTGCGCTGCGTTAAGAATGAGAGAAGGGTTAGTTGTGGCATCCTGAGGCTGATACAGCTTCATTGCCGCGATGTCTCCGGTGTCGGCCACTACTGTGGTGAACTGACGAAGGGAGGTCAATTTGTCCGTCATGATAGCGATTCTCTTTAAACAGCTTGTTAGGGGGATGTAACCGATCTTCCCTGATGATAGCACGACGCACTCTCAGCGCAACCGCCTGGATTGTCCGACCCGCCGATCAGCCCTGATTACGCATCTCACAGCCCGTGATGCGCAATTAAGGATATACCCATTGTTATGGTAAACTCCCGCAATCAATCACCTTATAAGGTATATACTGGTCGATAATTGGTAGCGCTTACACGGGATTATTCGCGCTTACCGGCATCAACAAGAGGGATGTTAATGCCTGATTTTTTCTCATTTATTAATGAAATACTCTGGGGATCGGTGATGATCTACCTCCTGCTTGGCGCAGGATGTTGGTTCACCTGGCGTACAGGGTTCGTGCAGTTCCGCTATATTCGCCAGTTTGGCAAAAGTCTTAAAAACAGCATCAGCCCGCAGCCGGGCGGTTTAACTTCTTTTCAGGCTCTGTGCACCAGTCTTGCCGCGCGCGTCGGTAGCGGAAATCTGGCGGGTGTGGCGTTGGCGATCGCCGCCGGCGGCGCAGGGGCCATTTTCTGGATGTGGGTCTCGGCGGTCATTGGTATGGCAACCTCATTCGCCGAATGTTCCCTTGCCCAGCTGTATAAAGAGCGCGACAGCAAGGGACAGTTTCGCGGCGGTCCTGCATGGTATATGGCCCGTGGATTGGGCATGCGCTGGATGGGCGTGCTGTTTGCCATCTTTTTACTCATTGCCTATGGCCTGATTTTTAACAGCGTGCAGGCAAACTCAGTCTCTCGTGCGTTGACCTTTGCTTTTGACATCCCCCCCCTCTTCTCCGGTATCGCACTGGCAATAGTGTCATTACTGGTCATCGTCGGCGGCATTAAAGGCGTTGCCCGCCTGATGCAATGGTTTGTTCCGATGATGGCGCTGCTGTGGATCGGTTGTAGCCTCGTCATCTGCCTTTGGCATTTCGGACAGCTCCCCGGCATTATCATGACCATCATAAAAAGCGCCTTTGGCTGGCAGGAAGCCGCGGCCGGTGCAGCCGGGTATACGCTAAGCCAGGCCATTGCCAGCGGTTTTCAGCGCGGTATGTTCTCTAATGAAGCCGGAATGGGCTCTACCCCGAACGCAGCCGCCTCGGCAGCATCCTGGCCGCCACACCCTGCAGCACAAGGCATTGTGCAAATGATTGGTGTATTGGGCGATACGCTAATTCTTTGTACGGCCAGCGCAATGATCATTTTACTGGCGGGTAATGGCACCACTTATGTGCCAATGGAAGGCATCCAGTTGCTGCAACGAGCCATGGTCTCGCTGACGGGTGAATGGGGGGCCGGATTCGTTGCCTTAATAGTGATTCTGTTTGCCTTTAGCTCTATCGTCGCCAACTACATTTATGCGGAAAACAACCTCATATTCCTGAAACTGGACAACATCCGGGTTATCTGGCTATTACGAATCGCCACCGTTTGCACCGTCATTGGTGGTACGTTAATCAGTTTTCCGCTGGTCTGGCAACTTGCCGACATCATCATGGCCTGTATGGCCATTACTAACCTGACGGCGATTCTGCTGCTTTCTCCGGTTGTCCATACCATCGCCAGCGATTATCTGCGCCAGCGAAAACTCGGGGTGCGCCCGGAATTCGATCCGCGCCGTTATCCTGATATCAGACAACAGCTTGCGCCCGATAGCTGGGATGAAACGCCGCGCGAATAGCGCGGCAATCGCAACCATCGATCAATTCAGTCGTTTTTTTTGCTAAAGTCGCAGTAAATTTCCTGCAAGGACTGGATATGCTGATTCTGATTTCACCTGCAAAAACGCTCGACTACCAAAGCCCGCTGGCAACGACACGTCATACGCTGCCCGAGTTGCTGGATCACTCTCAGCAGCTTATTCACGTGGCACGCCAACTCTCTGCACCGCAGATTGGCAAGCTGATGGGGATTAGCGACAAGCTGGCGGATCTGAACGCCACCCGTTTCCATGACTGGCAGCCTGACTTCACGCCGGACAATGCACGTCAGGCCATTCTGGCGTTTAAAGGCGACGTCTATACAGGGTTGCAGGCTGAAACCTTCAGCGAGGCGGATTTCGACTTCGCTCAACAGCATTTACGGATGCTGTCCGGGTTGTACGGCGTTTTGCGTCCGCTGGATTTGATGCAGCCTTACCGTCTGGAGATGGGCATTCGTCTGGCCAATGCGAAGGGTAAAGATCTCTACCAGTTCTGGGGAGATACCATCACCGATAAACTTAACGAAGCGCTGGAAGCGCAAGGCGACAGCGTGGTGATCAACCTCGCCTCGGATGAGTATTTTAAATCTGTGAAGCCGAAAAAACTCAACGCTGAGCTTATCAAACCGGTCTTCCTCGACGAGAAGAACGGCAAGTTTAAAGTCATCAGCTTCTATGCCAAAAAAGCGCGCGGCCTGATGAGTCGCTACATTATTGAGAACCGCTTAACGCAACCGGAACAGCTGACCGCATTTAACAGCGAAGGCTACTTCTTTGATGAAGAAGCATCAGGAAATGGCGAACTGGTGTTTAAACGCCACGAGCAATAGTAAAAAGGCCGGATGACGGCTAACGCCTTATCCGGCCTACAGGTTTTGTCGGCCCGCTATACAAAGCGCCAGCGGGCACAACCGTTAACCGCGGGTCATCATCAGCTTGCGCAGTTCAGCAAAATCAGCTGGCAGGTGATGAGAAAGCAGCGGTAAGCCCGCGCGTTCCGCCAGTTCTTTTGGCAACGCCAGCGTCAGGTCAAGAATCTCTTCAACGCTTTCTTTAAACTTCGCCGGATGCGCAGTACCAAGGAACAGGCCGTACTCGCCAGGATTCAGTTGGTCACGCAGCGCTCGGTAAGCCACCGCCGCATGCGGTTCTGAGGTGTAGCCTATCTCATGTAACTCACGCATCGTGTCCTGAGTTGTCGCATCGTCAACAGCGGCATAACCCAGCTCATTCAGACGCCAGATTTTACGGCGGAACAGTTCTTCCACGCGCGGCCAGTTGTTCGGCTGGCTGACATCCATTGCATTCGACAACGTTGCCTGGGTCGCTTTCGGCGCCCACTCACCTTCTGCAAGGAAACGCGGAACCGTATCATTAACGTTAGTCGCCGCGATAAAACGCTTCACCGGCAAGCCCAGTGATTTCGCCAGCAGCCCGGCGGTCAGATCGCCAAAGTTACCGCTGGGAACGGAAATCACCAGTTGATTACGCGCCTCTTGCGGCAGTTGGGCCACAGCCTCAAAGTAGTAACAGATTTGCGCCAACAGACGGCTGATGTTAATTGAGTTAGCCGAGTTCAGTCCCAGAGCCACCTTCAGCTCTTCGTCATCAAACGCCTGTTTCACCAGCGCCTGGCAGGCATCAAAATCGCCATCAATCGCCACAGTTTCAATGTTACCGCCCAGCGTACAGAACAGTTTTTCCTGTAATGGGCTGATCTTGCCGTTCGGATAGAGGATCACCACGCGCACATTTTTCAGGCCATAAAAGGCATGCGCAACCGCCGCTCCGGTGTCTCCGGAAGTCGCCGTCAGAATTGTTACCGGTTTGTCGCCACTGATGTGCGTCAGCATCTGCGCCATAAAGCGCCCGCCAAAGTCTTTAAATGCAAGCGTAGGGCCGTGGAACAGTTCCAGACAGCCGACATCCGCGGCAACCTGGGCAACCGGAGCCGGAAAGGCAAATGCCGCACGCACGCGCTCTTCCAGAATTTCCTGAGGGATCTCATCACCAATAAATGCGGACAGGATCTTCGCGCTGCGGCTAACGAAGTCCTGGTTCAGCATCTCATCCACTTCTGTCAGATTGAATTCCGGTAGATCGTGCGGAAAAAACAATCCCTGATTCTTGCCCAGTCCTTGCGTAACAGCCTGTGCAAAGCTGACCTGTTCGTTGTGATCTTTCAGATTATACAGTTTCATTGATTATCCCAGTACCCGTGCGCCCGCCGTGTCCAGCCGGCAAATATGAACAAAGCCTTCCTGATTTTGCAGGTAATTTTTACCCAGCCAATCTGCTACGCGCTGTGCCGTATCCGGCTTATCGCACAAAGCGAACAGCGTCGGCCCTGACCCGGATATACCGCTGGCCAGCGCGCCAATTTCTGCGACCGCCTGACGCGCCTGGCTAAAGCCTGGCAGCAAGCGGGTACGATACGGCTCAGCAATGACATCTTTCATCAGCTTCGCGGCCAGAAGAGGCTGACGGGAATAGCAGGCATGGATGAATCCAGCCAGATGCCGCCCGTGAGCGATACAGTCCTGACGGCGATACTGCGCTGGGAGAATCGCCCGCGCTTCAGCCGTCGACACTTTAATCCCTGGATACGCCAGTACCCACAGCCACTCATCAAAGCCTGGCACCTGCTGGCTAATAATGCCGTTTTCTTCAATCATTAACTGCATACCGCCCAAAAAGCACGGAGCGACGTTATCGTAATGAATGCTGCCGGAGATACGCCCTTCAAGTTCGCCCATTATCGCTAACAGGCGCGTATCGTTGAGCGGCTTGCCGCAGTGTTCGTTCATAGCGACTAACGCCGCCACGACGGAACAGGCGCTGGAGCCTAACCCGGAGCCAATCGGCATATTTTTTTCCAGCGTCATCGCCACCGGAACGGTTTTACCCAGCTCCTGGCAGAATCGCTCCCAACACTGGTAGACAATATTTTCACGTGGCTCGGACGGCAGTTTGTTGGCAAAGCGCCCAAGGTTGTTCAGGCTGAACTGGTCAGCCGCCTCAACGGACACCACATCACCCAACAGCGAACCGTCCACCGGCGTTACCGCTGCACCGAGCACATCAAACCCGACGCTCATATTGGCACTGGAAGCCGGGGCATAAACTCTCACCATGTCAGACTCCTAACTTCCATGAAAGGGTGCGTAGCAGGTCGGCAAAGACGCCCGCTGCCGTCACATCGTTACCCGCGCCATATCCGCGCAGAACCAACGGTAACGGCTGATAGTAGTGGCTATAGAACGCCAGCGCGTTTTCACCGTTTTTCACTTTAAACAGCGGATCGTTGCCGTCTACTGCATCAATTTTCACGCGACAAACGCCGTCCTCTTCGATATTGCCAACATAGCGCAATACTTTTCCCTCATCACGGGCTTTCGCCACACGCGCGGCAAAGACGTCATCCAGCTGCGACAATTTCGCCATAAACGCGGAAACATCACCGGAGTCATCAAACTCTTTTGGCAGGACCGGCTCAATGACAATGTCAGAAAGCTCCAGCTCACGACCGGTTTCACGGGCCAGGATCAACAGCTTACGCGCCACGTCCGTACCGGAAAGATCGTCACGTGGATCGGGTTCGGTATAGCCCATCTCACGCGCCAGGGTGGTGGCCTGCGAGAAGCTCATGCCTTCATCCAGCTTGCCGAAAATAAACGACAGTGAGCCAGAAAGGATGCCTGAAAAACGTTGCAGTTCATCACCTGCGCTGAGCAGATTTTGCAGGTTTTCAATAACCGGCAAGCCCGCGCCCACGTTGGTGTCGTACAGGAATTTACGACGAGACTTCGCGGCGGCAAAACGCAACTGATGATAGTAATCCATCGACGACGTGTTGGCCTTTTTGTTCGGTGTAACCACGTGGAAGCCTTCACGCAAGAAGTCGGCATATTGGTCTGCTACCGCCTGGCTTGACGTACAGTCGACAATCACCGGATTGAGCAGATGGTATTCTTTCACCAGACGAATTAAGCGCCCAAGGTTGAAAGGCTCTTTCGCGCTCTCCAGCTCCGACTGCCAGTTTTCCAGATTCAGACCGTGGACGTTGGTCAGCAGAGCCTTCGAGTTCGCCACGCCGCACACACGCAGATCGATATGCTTCTTTTTGAGCCAGGTTTGCTGACGTTTAAGCTGCTCCAGCAGTGCACCGCCCACGCCACCTACGCCAATCACAAACACTTCAATCACCTGGTCGGTGTTGAACAGCATCTGATGGGTCACGCGCACGCCGGTGGTCGCGTCATCGTTATTCACCACCACTGAAATAGAACGCTCAGACGAGCCCTGGGCGATCGCTACAATATTGATGTTCGCCCGAGCCAGCGCGGCAAAGAACTTCGCCGAGATGCCGCGCAGGGTGCGCATACCATCGCCAACAACAGAGATGATGGCCAGACGCTCAGTCACCGCCAACGGCTCCAGCAGGCCTTCTTTCAGCTCGAGGTAGAATTCATCCTGCATGGCGCGTTGCGCACGCGCGCAGTCGCCCTGCGGGACGCAGAAGCTGATGCTGTATTCAGAAGAGGATTGGGTGATCAGCACCACCGAGATGCCCGCACGCGACATGGCGGCAAAAACGCGCGCCGCCATGCCCACCATGCCTTTCATTCCAGGGCCGGAAACGCTAAACATCGCCATGTTATTGAGGTTAGAAATACCTTTTACCGGCAAATCATCGTCATCACTGCTGGCACCGATCAGCGTACCGGGCGCTTGCGGATTGCCGGTATTTTTAATCAGGCACGGGATCTGGAACTGGGCAATAGGGGTAATGGTGCGCGGATGCAGCACTTTGGCGCCGAAGTAAGAAAGCTCCATCGCTTCCTGATAAGACATCGACTTAAGTAGTCGGGCATCGGGTACCTGACGCGGATCGCAAGTATATACGCCGTCGACATCGGTCCAGATTTCACAACAATCGGCACGCAAACAGGCGGCCAGTACGGCGGCAGAGTAGTCAGAGCCATTACGTCCCAACACCACTAACTCACCTTTTTCATTTCCGGCGGTAAACCCTGCCATCAGAATCATGTGATCCGCAGGAATACGGCTGGCGGCGATGCGGCGCGTAGATTCGGCGATATCAACGGTAGATTCGAGGTAATGGCCGACAGCCAGCAATTTCTCCACCGGGTCGATGACCGTTACGTTATGCCCGCGTGCTTCCAGCAGGCCGGCCATGATAGCAATCGACATTTTTTCACCACGGCAGATAAGCGCGGCATTGATGCTGTCCGGGCACTGTCCCAGCAGGCTGATGCCGTGCAGGACGTGCTTAATCTGAGCAAATTCTTGTTCAACAAAGGCTTTGAGCTGCGCCAGCGGAAAACCTGGTTGCTCGGCGGCAAGACCCACCAGCAGCTCGGAGAAAATGCGTTCGGCGTCGCTGATATTAGCTAAAGCATCCTGACCACCGATGGTCTTCTCAATCATTGCCACCAGATGGTTGGTAATTTTTGCGGGGGCAGAGAGAACGGTCGCGACCTGCCCCTGTCTGGCATTGCTTTCCAGAATATCGGCAACCCGCAGAAAGCGCTCTGCATTTGCCACTGATGTACCGCCGAACTTCAACACTCGCATGGTTTACCTCATTGCCTTTGGTCGAAAAAAAAGCCCGCACTGTTTAGGTGCGGGCTTTTTCTTGTGTTTCCTGTACGCGTCAGCCCGCACCGTTACCTGTGGTAATGGTGATGGTTGTAGTAATGGTGATGCTGATGCGTTTCATGATGTTGTGTGCTCTGTAATTATTTATTATCTGTCCTGTATTCTTTTAGGGTTAAAGTATCTGCTGACCTAAGTCAATAAATTTTTAAATTGATCACATTCCGAAACTTGTTCATGAGCGACTGCTTGCCCTTTTACTTTCAACCAATACAGCATGTCGAGCCCACTTGAACCAAGAACAAAACACTACACAACAAAAATTGTTCGACATTTTATTTTGTGACGTTTTTTTCAATATCATGTAAAAAACGGTGCAACATTGCCGTGTCTCGCTGCCCCAACAGACCCATTCGCTGTTGCAACCAGTCCGTCAGCTTGATGTCGTCAGAAACGTTCAGCGTGGCTAATAAACGCAAAACGCGTGCGCGCAATGCCTGCAGCTGAAGTTCATCCGTCACCTCAACGTTTTTGGCCGGTTGTTGTATTAAACCTGCTAATTGATAGCAATACACCATCACCGCCTGCCCCAAATTGAGTGAAGGATAGTCAGCGACCATCGGTACACCAGTGAGTACATCTGCCAGCGCTAATTCTTCATTGGTCAGCCCCGAATCTTCACGACCAAACACCAGCGCTGCATGTTCCATCCACGTGGATTTCTCCTGTAACAGGGGAACCAGTTCGACCGGGGTGGCGTAATAATGGAACTTCGCCCGGCTACGCGCGGTGGTCGCAACGGTAAAATCAACGTCGTGAAGCGCATCGGCTAACGTTGGAAAAACGTTAATATTATCAATAATGTCGCCAGATCCATGCGCGACCCATCGCGTGGCGGGTTCCAGGTGCGCCTCGCTGTCAACGATACGTAATTGAGTGAATCCCATGGTCTTCATCGCACGGGCAGCCGCACCAATATTTTCCGCTCTGGCAGGGGCAACCAGAATAATTGTTAAACGCATTTCGATACTCTTTTTGGTCAGTCTGCAAGTAATAATGTGACGCACGTCAACATATTACGCAGCGCGAATTTACATTTTTTTAACAGAAGTCACTGAAAAAGGATTTCGCATCCGGTAAAAAATGCTAAACTATTTCCAAACTGTACTATTGCTTTTTATGTTAACAAAAGTTGTATATCCCTCTGTTTATCCATGATAATTTATTTTAAAATGGATCGCATTGGTTGGATTCATTACATTTATTAATTAGCTCGTGCAACTAGTTGTAATATTGCAATTTTGTGATGAAAGCAAACATTTGGATACGTTGATTTCATCAAACTGTTAACGTGCTACAATTGAACTTGATATATGTCAACGAAGCGTAGTTTTATTGGGTGTCCGGCATGTCTTAGCCTGTTATGTTGCTGTTAAAATGGTTAGGATGACAGCCGTTTTTGACACTGTCGGGTCCAGAGGGAAACTACCCACGACCAAGCTAATGATGTTGTTGACGTTGATGGAAAGTGCATCAAGAACGCAATTACGTACTTTAGTCATGTTACGCCGATCATGTTAATTTACGGCATGCATCAGGCAGGTCAGGGACTTTTGTACTTCCTGTTTCGATTTAGTTGGCAATTTAGGTAGCAAACATGCAGACCCCGCACATTCTTATCGTTGAAGACGAGTTAGTAACACGCAACACGTTGAAAAGCATTTTCGAAGCAGAAGGCTATGATGTATTCGAAGCGACAGATGGCGCGGAAATGCATCAGATTCTCTCTGAATATGACATCAACCTTGTGATTATGGATATCAATCTGCCTGGGAAAAATGGCCTCCTGTTAGCGCGCGAACTTCGCGAACAAGCTAACGTTGCGCTGATGTTCCTGACGGGCCGTGATAACGAAGTCGATAAAATTCTCGGCCTCGAAATCGGCGCAGACGATTACATCACCAAGCCGTTTAACCCGCGCGAACTGACTATCCGTGCTCGTAACCTGCTGTCCCGTACCATGAACCTGGGTACTGTCAGCGAAGAACGCCGTAGCGTCGAAAGCTACAAGTTCAACGGCTGGGAGCTGGACATCAACAGCCGCTCTCTGATTGGTCCTGACGGCGAGCAGTATAAACTGCCACGCAGCGAATTCCGTGCAATGCTTCACTTCTGTGAGAATCCGGGCAAAATCCAGTCTCGCGCAGAACTGCTGAAAAAAATGACCGGTCGCGAACTGAAGCCGCATGACCGTACCGTTGACGTGACTATCCGCCGCATTCGTAAACATTTCGAATCTACGCCGGATACGCCAGAAATCATCGCCACCATTCACGGTGAAGGCTACCGTTTCTGCGGCGACCTGCAGGATTAATTCAATCCTTACAGGTAAAAAAACGGCGCATTATGCGCCGTTTTTCATTTCCCCACCGCCCTATTTCCATAAGCGAAACTCGTCACTCTGCGCAGGCAGAGGCTCCGGAATTTCTGTCGGCTTTGGTTTTGGCTGTGCCAGCGAGTGCCAGTCAAGATGACGCGTCAGGAACATCACGCCACACAACGCGACCAACAGCACGCCGGTTCCCAGCAGTAAAGAGCTGTCCTGTGAACGTAGCAGCACCCACATCACCCCATCCAACCCCAGCAGCGCCACGGTGAATAAAATACTGTTCCGCCAACTCTGTAATATCGCCTGCAGATACACCCCGTTCATTAACGCGCCTACCAGGCTTGCCGTAATCCACGCCGCCGTAAACCCAATGTGCTCAGACAATGCCAGCAGCAGCAGATAAAACATCACCAGCGATAGCCCCACCAGCAGATACTGCATCGGGTGCAGACGCAGGCTGGTCATACTTTCAAGCACGAAGAAAGACATAAAGGTCAGTACAATCAGCAGGATGGCATACTTGGTAGCCCTGTCCGTTAACTGATACTGATCCGCTGGCGTGGCGACGGCAACGCTAAATGCAGGCATTCCCTTCCAGCCAATCTTTTCGCCATCAAAGCGTTCGCCGAGGTTATTCGCGAACCAGCTGCTTTGCCACTGGGCCTTAAATCCTGACTCGCTTATTTCGCGCTTCGCCGGGAGGAAATCCCCCAGAAAATTGGGATGCGGCCAGTTGCTGGTTAAAGTCATTTCACTGTTACGGCCAACCGGAACAACGGAGAAATCTCCGGTTCCGCTCAAATTCAACGACAGCACCATGCTCAGGTTTTGCTCTGCCCAGCTCGCGTCAGGTAGCGGAATGTGGATCCCTTGAGCTCCTCCATCCAGCCCCGTCCCTGGCTCAACGGCCAGCGATTCCCCATTGACCTGCAGCGCTTGCACCACGCCGATCCCGCGCGCATCCCCCACGCCAACCACGATAAACGGTTTGCCGACGCTGACGTTGGGATGGTTTAAATCACGCAAGCGTTCAGCGTTAAACTCGGCCTTCACCGAGAGGTCATTGTGCCAGACCTGGCCTTCGTAAATACCTATTTTACGCGCTTCAACGTTCTGATTCCCCTCAACCACCAACGACTCCGGCAGCCAGAAATGGATATAGCTGCGCTTACGCTGGATCTGTTTGTCGCCTTCCAGCTCGATATACAGTTCCGTCACCGGGACGGCAATCAGCGGCCCGACCATCTTTTGCGGCCCGCTGGTGCTCTGACGAATAGCATCTTCGACTTCATCACGATAATCCGATCGCTCAACGATTATCTGCCTGACCATGGTCAGTGGAATTAACAGCAGTAATATGGCGCCGCCTAAGGTGACGATTTTCCAAAACAGGGGTGATTTAAACATAGCGTTCTCCTTTGCAATATCAGCAAGGTAGAACAGCTATGTGCGGAGAATTTGAAGTTATGTGAAGTGACGGTGAAGCGTAAACGAGGCCTGTGCACCGCCCTCTGGTCGGTTAGATAATGTCACCGTACCTTCATGCAGTCGTGCAACTTCACTGACAAACGCCAGCCCCAAACCGCTGCTCTTGTGTCCATTCTCGCGGGGCAGCGAGTAGAAGCGCTCAAAAATACGCGGCAACGCAAAATCAGGGATCCCGCTACCGCTGTCGGTAACCTGCAATGTGACCAGCTCCTCCTGCTGATGCGCGCTCAACGTAATCGTCCCGCCCTGTGGCGTGAAGTCGATAGCGTTGTCGAGCAAGTTCCCCAATGCCTGCTCCAGTAACGCGGGATCGGCAGCGACGCTAAGCGATGAAGGCAGAATGGTCAGCGTAATGTTTTTTGCCGCCAGCTGCACGCTACGCGCCTCTTTGAGCTGAGCAAAAAGCGTATCTACTTCCACTGCCGTCAACGTAATATCCTGTCGATTCTCCAGTCGCGCCTGGCGCAGCAAAGTTTCGACCAGCGCCTGCATACGCGCATTTTGCGTCAGAATATTATCGGTAAAACGCGTTACCACGTTTGGCGGCGGGCCTTCGCGCAATATCTCTGCCGCGCCACGAATGGCCGCCAGCGGACTTTTCAGCTCATGCGTTAACGCGTAGACATACTGCTCAATGTAGTTCTTGCCTTCGAGCTTCAGACGCATACTTTCCAGCGCCTGCGCCAGTTTGCGTAACTCGCTGCTGCCTAAATCAGGCAGTGGGACGGGGCGATTCTCGGTAACGGAGTCGGCATAACGCGCCAGTCGGGCAATGGATCGGTTTATCCACCATACCATCCCGAAGCCAATCACCAGGGCAATGCCCAGCAATACGGCGCTGGCCCACAGCATTCGCCGTTCACTGCGTTTAATCACCGGTGCCATCGCCGCATTTGGTTTGCCGACACTGAGCACGCCGATAATACGCCCACCGTCTACGATCGGCGCGGCAACGTACATCACCGAGCTTTCCGGATCGTTCGGGTTTTGCGGCGTGCTTCGGGCGCCATACTGCCCACGCAGCGTTAACCACACATCGTTCCAGCGGGAGTAGTCCTGACCGACGGCCTGGTTAGCTGAATCAAACAACACCTTGCCCTGCGCGTCCGTCATATAGACATGGTATTCATTACGCACTTTGTTAATGCCGCTGATGTTGGCGTTAAATGGGCGGTTATGCAGCTGCGCAAATGCCTGCGCCAGCTTGCCGTTAGCCGGTGAGTCAGAGAGCACGTCATCACGCGCCAGTGCAGCCAGCAGCGTGGCGGTATCAATTAGAGTACCTTCGGTCGCCCGACGAACGCCTGGCTTAATTTCCTGCACAAAGATCGACAGAACAAACCAGGCGGCGACCGCGACAATCAGAAAATAGCCGAGCAGCAAACGCATGCCAATGCGCATCAGCAATTCCTCAGGCTGTATCCCATACCGCGATGTGTATTGATGGGGGAAAGCTCCGGATTGATAGCCCGCAGCTTGGCGCGCAGCGTTTTGATGTGAGTATCAACCGTTCTGTCAAAGGTATCCTGTGCGTCTGCCCAGACTAAATCCATCAGTTGCTGGCGAGAGTAAATACGTCCCGGCGACATCAGCAATGTTTTCAGCAGCAGGAATTCATAACGCGTCAGGTTCAACGGTATGCTGAACCAGGTAATCTGCGCGGCCAGCTCATTAAGTTCAAAATCCCCACAGCGTGTCATCGATGAAGGCGTGGAGAATTTTTGCACCCGCCGCAACAGCGTACGCACACGAGCGCACACCTCGCGCGGCGAGAAAGGCTTGGCAACATAGTCATCTGCGCCAATTTCCAGCCCCAACAGGCGATCCACTTCATCGCTGCGCGCGGTCAGAAAGAGGATCGGCAACGCCGGGTGGCGTTCCAGTAAACGTCGGCACAGTTCAAAACCGCTGATATCCGGTAGCCCGACATCCAGAATGATGGCATCAGGACATTGCTGGCGAGATTTCTCCAGCACGGGAAATCCGCGCTCAAACGCCTCTACGCTAAACCCTTCCTGTTGCAGCATGTAGATAAGCGTATCAGCGATTCCCTGCTCATCCTCAACCAACCAGATCAACGGCTGTTGCATTGTGCTTCCTTGTTATTGCCGCCACGGCATGATGGGTACCGCACTGATGGCATTTTTGGGCGATCCATCGACCACTTTATCTGAATAGGCCAGATAGGCCAGCGCATTACGTTTCGCATCGTAAAAACGCACAACCTGTAAAGATTTAAACACCAGCGAGGTACGTTTCTTAAATACCACTTCGCCCTGAGCTTTACCGTTCTTGATTCTGTCGCTCAGTTCTACCGGCCCAACCTGCTGGCAAGAGATGGCGGCATCGGAGGTATCTTCCGCCAGCCCCAGTCCACCTTTGATGCCGCCGGTCTTCGCACGACTCACGTAGCAGGTCACATTGGTAACATCCGGATCGTCAAACGCTTCGACCACAATTTTATGATCCGGCCCAAACATTTTGAACACCGTATCGACAGATCCAATCTGCTCCGCATGGGCGACCTGCGCCAACATCAGCAGAATTGAGGAAATGACTAAGCTCTTATATTTCATATTGTTACCATTCTTAAAAGTTGTTCTGCGTAATTATTAAACATTCTAAGATAAAATGTATACAGATCACAGGATTACAATAATCACGCTTTCGTATGTCCGAAAAAAGCACTTATGAGCAAAAAAAACACTGAATGCTAAAACAGCAAAAAATGCTATTATCCTCATACCTGACGTCAGGTACTCGTTGTTGAAAGGATGAGGATATTTTATGGATCAGGCTGGCATTATTCGCGACCTATTAATCTGGCTGGAAGGTCATCTGGATCAGCCTTTGTCGCTTGACAATGTGGCGGCAAAAGCGGGCTATTCCAAGTGGCACCTGCAGAGAATGTTTAAGGACGTGACGGGCCATGCTATTGGCGCCTATATCCGCGCCCGTCGTTTATCGAAATCCGCAGTGGCGCTGCGCCTGACTGCGCGTCCAATTTTGGATATTGCGCTGCAATATCGCTTCGACTCTCAACAAACTTTTACTCGCGCATTCAAGAAACAATTTTCACAGACACCAGCGCTGTATCGCCGTTCACCGGAATGGAGTGCGTTTGGTATTCGCCCGCCAATGCGACTGGGTGAATTTGCGATGCCTGCGCACGAGTTCGTTACGCTGGAAGATACGCAACTGCTCGGCACCACGCAAAGCTATTCCTGCTCGCTGGAACAGATTTCAGATTTCCGTCATGAAATGCGTATTCAGTTCTGGCGCGACTTCCTTGCTCAGGCTCCGGCGATCCCGCCAGTGCTGTACGGGCTTAACGAAACGCGTCCGAGCATTGAAAAAGACGACGAACAGGAAGTGTTTTACACCACAGCACTGACGCCGGAACAGGCCAATGGCTATGTGCCGTCGGCGCAGCCTATCCTGTTACAGGGTGGCGAGTACGTGATGTTTACCTACGAAGGGCTGGGAACCGGCGTGCAAGAGTTTATCCTGACGGTTTACGGCACATGCATGCCGATGCTGAACCTGACGCGCCGTAAAGGACAGGATATCGAGCGATACTACCCGGCAGAAGATGCCAAAGCGGGAGATCGCCCGATCAACCTGCGCTGCGAATTCCTGATTCCGATTCGCCGCTAGCGCTGTAGTTCATCCAACGCAGGGGCGTCCAGATGTGAGATGTCCCCTGCCGTTTCAACCACCCATCCCGGCGCCAGCCATAAGCTTTCCTGGTAATCAACGCGAGAAATAGAACAGTTGCGCAGACGCAAGCGACGTTCAGCCCATGCCGGTAATCCCAGAATTGTGCTCACCAGGCAACCCAGCGCGATACCGTGGCTGACCAGCAGTGGACGACTTCCCGGCGGCAGCTCCAGACAGGATGCCAGCGCCGCATTGACGCGATCGCTCAGCTCCTGCATCGATTCCCCTTCCGGAATACGACCATCCACCGTGCCGTTCACCAACTGGCGACGCCAGCCCTCTTCCTCTGGCGTCAGCGTATCGATGTGACGTTTTTCCAGCACCCCCATATTCAGCTCACGCAGACGAGAATCATAGGTGATATCACAGCCGCAGGCCTGGGCGATGATTTCTGCGGTGCGTCGTGTACGACCAAGATCGCTACTGATGACATGCGTAATACCAAACGAGCGGGCGCGTTCTCCCACCTGCATGGCTTGTTGTTCACCTTTAGCGGTTAGTGGGCTGTCTGACTGGCCTTGAATACGTCGCTCGGCGTTCCACTGCGTTTCGCCATGGCGAACAAGGTATACCTGTAACATGCTTTTTTTCCGTTATATACTCGTCATACTTTGAGTAGACTCTGCGATGAATTTTCAAACTGAGCTTAATTATGCACAAGGTTATCTCTGCGACCACCAATCCTGCCAAAATTCAGGCAATTCTGCGGGCATTTGAAGAGATTTTCGGGGAAGGATCCTGCCATATTGAACCCGTCGCCGTCGAGAGTGGCGTGCCGGAACAACCTTTCGGAAACCAGGAAACGCGCACTGGCGCACGAAATCGCGTTGATAACGCTCGCCGCCTGCACCCGCAGGCTGATTTCTGGGTCGCCATTGAAGCAGGAATTGACGATGACGCCACCTTTAGTTGGGTGGTGATTGATAACGGCGTTCAGCGCGGTGAAGCTCGTTCAGCCACGCTGCCATTGCCTACTGTCATTCTCGACAGAGTCCGTAAAGGTGAAGCACTCGGCCCGGTGATGTCGGACTATACAGGTATTGATGAGATTGGCCGTAAAGAAGGCGCAATCGGCGTTTTTACCGCGGGCAAGCTGACGCGCTCAAGCGTCTATCACCAGGCGGTGATTCTGGCGCTCAGCCCGTTTCATAACGCGGTGTATTTATAGCATTGTGCCGGATGTTCAATCGTAGGCCGGATAAGGCAAAGCCGCATCCGGCGGATCAATGTTTCCCGAGCAACACCTGCTCCAGCCACTGACGCAAATCCACCGGTGCGGATTTGAGGCTGTTCGACCCCCGCGTAATAGTGGCAATTCCCGCCCCGAGCTCGTTTTTAAGCTCACGCTGACTCATCTCGCCGCGCAGCAGCTCTTCAATGATACGCACACGCGTGCCCAACGCTTCACGCTCATCCGGCGTTAACATCAAATTGAGCAGTGGCAGGTGTAAATCTTGTTCGTAGGCGTGTTTAAGCAGATCGACAAAACGTAACCACTCCTGGTGACGTTGTTCTGCCATCTCTGCTGAATAGGGTGATTGCTGAGTCATAAGATATCGCCATCGTTGCGGGGGAAGCGTGCTTGCTTCCCCCTTTTGTACTCTTTAACGAGTACGATAGCATAACACAATCGACACGATCAGTAACGACGTTGCCATTCTGCGTCGCTCATCAACTCCGGTTTATCGCCGAGGAAATAGCGATAGTACGCATCATAAGCCAGCACATTCTTCACGTAACCACGCGTCTCTGAGAATGGAATACTTTCGACAAACGCCACAGCATCAATGCGGCCAGCGCTATTGCCAAGCCAGGTGCGAACGCGTCCCGGACCGGCGTTATAGGCTGCCGACGCAAAGATGCGGTTATTGCCGAATTGCTGATATACGTACTGCAAATAGCTGGTACCAATGTTGATGTTGGTATCAGGATCCAGTAGCTGGCTCGGACTGCTGTAACCTGGAATCGAGAACATTTTCACCGTATGCGTCGCCGTGCCCGGCATAATCTGCATCAGCCCGCTGGCGCCGACCGGTGATTTCACTTTCGGGTTCCAGGCGCTTTCCTGACGCGCTATCGCCATCGCATAACTTGGCTGAATATCCTTGCCGCTGGTGTAACGGGTAAACAGATCTTTATAGGCCAATGGGAAGCGCTCTTCCAGATGATCCCACAGCTTACCGGCGATCGTCGCCTGAACGCTCAGATCCCACCAGTGATTGTTGAACGCGTAACGCGCCAACTGAGCCTGCTCGGACTTGGTACGGCTGGTAACCAGATTCGCCCATTCACTGCGCGCGGTATTATCCATGTTCCAGTACATTAGCTCGCGTACACGTGCCATTTCTGGCCCCTGAGTCAGCGCAGAATCAACGTTCGCTGGCGCTTTATCCACTTTCAGCTCGTACTCTTCGCCCAGGCGCTGTGCCGCCACCATCGGATAGAAACCACGCTGCTGCATGAGCTGGTGCAGGATCTCTTTGGCTTCCGCATCACGTCCGCGCTCCAGCAGCAGATCAGCCTGCCAGTAGCGCCACTCGTCTTTTTCTTTTGCTTCCATTGGCAGACGCGCCAGCCAGGTATTCAGGCCACGACGATCGCCGGTTCCCAGCGCCATGCGCACGCGGCGCTCCACAAGCGAGGTGGAATTGGAGCGCATAATCGCATCATCACGCCATTTGGCCTGCTCGTCGGTGACGTCATTGCCCATCAGACGCCAGGCAACAATATCGCGTAGCTCTTGGGTTTGCTCGTCATTAAGCTGTTGCGCCTGTACCAGGGACGGGATCATCAGGCGGGCGTTTTCCACATCCTGACGCGCCACGCTGGCAAAGGCGACCGCCGCCATCTGTCGGATGAAATCCGTGGCACCAGTGGTGCGAGCAAAAGTCATCACCGAATTCGGATCGTTGGCCAGCGAGATGATCGCAGAGGCAATGGTTTGGTATTGTGCGGGCATCTGTCCGGCCAGCGCCGTCACCAGACCGGTATTCCCGGCTTTCATCGCCAGACGAATACGCTCCAGATACGCCAGCGGATCCTGAGTGCCTGAGGCGCGCCATACGCCAAATAATTTGTCACAGGCATTCGGCTGACTTTTCCCGGTCAACCACAGCTCTTTCGCGCCCTGCCAGGCTTCTTCGGTTTGCCCGGTACTCCATTTCGCGAAGTAATAGTTACATTGCGCTTCCGTGGTACCCGGTTTTTCCGGGCTAAACGCCAGCAGTCCACGCCAGTCTTCGCGGCGCGCCAGTTCATTCACAAAACGCGATTGCAGAGTACGCGCCGGGGGCAGCGTCGGGTTGGCGCGCACAAAATTGGTGACGGTAATGGTCGGCTGATTCATCAGGTCGTCAGTGATCTGACGATATTCCAGATAGGGATACAGAGGATAGTTCTTCAGGCCGGGCATCATCTGCTCTACGACATCCATCTGTCGGTTATCCCAGGCCTGCTTAATTTGCGCATAGCGATTGCGCTGCTCATCCAGGGAGTCGGCTCGCGCCACCTGACTGACCGTCAGCAGACATACGCTGGCTGCCAGCAGGCGCCAGGTAAATTGATTGGCTTTGTCCACAAGCTCTTCCTCTTCTCATGTTACGTCTGTGCAGCATCATGCCGCTTAATTAATTCATGCTAACCAGACATTGCAGAATGCGCCACGTCACGGACACTTTTTTACTTTTGTTGCGAGTGGGATCTGCTGGCTGGGATTGAGCAATGAAAAAGGCTACACTTCGCCTTTGAAAACTCTATTCATCACTATAAAAGAGGCGAAGTCCACGTGGCTCAATTCGTTTATACCATGCATCGTGTCGGCAAAGTCGTTCCGCCGAAACGTCATATTCTTAAAAACATCTCACTGAGCTTCTTCCCTGGCGCCAAAATCGGTGTTCTCGGTCTGAACGGTGCGGGTAAATCTACCCTGCTGCGCATCATGGCCGGTATTGATACCGATATCGAAGGTGAAGCTCGCCCACAGCCAGGCATTAAAATCGGTTACCTGCCGCAGGAACCAAAACTGAACCCGGAACATACCGTTCGTGAATCCGTTGAAGAAGCGGTTGCCGAAGTGGTTAGTGCGCTGAAAGGTCTGGATGAAGTTTACGCCAAGTACGCCGAGCCGGACGCCGACTTCGATAAACTGGCCGCACAACAGGGCAAGTTTGAAGAAATTATCCAGGCGCACGACGGCCATAACCTGAACGTGCAGCTTGAGCGTGCCGCTGACGCCCTGCGTCTGCCGGACTGGGACGCTAAAATTGAGAATCTCTCCGGTGGTGAACGCCGCCGCGTTGCGCTGTGCCGCCTGCTGCTGGAAAAACCAGACATGCTGCTGCTCGACGAACCGACCAACCACCTGGATGCGGAATCCGTTGCGTGGCTGGAACGCTTCCTGCACGATTTCGAAGGCACCGTAGTGGCGATTACCCACGACCGTTACTTCCTCGACAACGTTGCGGGCTGGATCCTGGAGCTGGACCGTGGTGAAGGTATTCCGTGGGAAGGTAACTACTCTTCCTGGCTGGAGCAGAAAGATCAGCGTCTGGCCCAGGAAGCCTCTCAGGAAGCGGCTCGCCGTAAATCCATTGAGAAAGAGCTGGAGTGGGTGCGTCAGGGCGCTAAAGGTCGTCAGTCTAAGGGTAAAGCCCGTCTGGCACGCTTTGAAGAGCTGAACAACACCGAATACCAGAAACGTAACGAAACCAACGAACTGTTTATTCCACCTGGAGCACGTCTGGGCGATAAAGTCGTTGAAGTCACCAATCTGCGTAAATCCTACGGCGATCGCGTTCTGATCGACGATCTGACTTTCTCCGTACCGAAAGGCGCAATTGTCGGCATCATCGGTCCGAACGGCGCGGGTAAATCTACCCTGTTCCGTATGATGTCCGGTCAGGAACAGCCTGACAGCGGCACCATCACGCTGGGTGAAACCGTCAAACTGGCCTCCGTTGACCAGTTCCGTGACGCCATGGACAACAGCAAAACCGTGTGGGAAGAAGTTTCCGGCGGGCTGGATATCATGCGAATCGGCAACACCGAGATGCCAAGCCGTGCCTACGTGGGCCGCTTCAACTTCAAAGGTGTGGATCAGGGCAAACGCGTCGGCGAGCTGTCCGGTGGTGAGCGTGGTCGTCTGCACCTGGCGAAGCTGCTGCAGGTTGGCGGCAACATGCTGCTGCTCGATGAACCAACCAACGACCTGGATATCGAAACCCTGCGCGCGCTGGAAAACGCCCTGCTGGAATTCCCGGGCTGCGCGATGGTTATCTCGCACGACCGTTGGTTCCTCGACCGTATCGCCACCCACATTCTGGATTACCAGGATGAAGGTAAGGTTGAGTTCTTCGAAGGTAACTTTACCGAATACGAAGAGTACAAGAAACGTACGCTGGGCGCCGATGCGCTGGAGCCGAAACGTATTAAGTACAAGCGTATTTCTAAGTAATTAGCGTTAAGCGCCGGATGGCGGCGTCACGCCTTATCCGGCCTACGAGGTTAGTGCGACTTGTAGGTCGAATAAGCGCAGCGCCATCCTGTCTATGAGGTTAGTGCGACTTGTAGGCCGGATAAGCGCAGCGCCATCCTGTCTATGAGGTTAGTGCGACTTGTAGGCCGGATAAGCGCAGCGCATCCGGCATTAAAACCTACCTCTGCTCGCCCATCAACTCTTTCACCAACTCCACGCAGCGCAGGAAGCGACCGTCGTAGTCAGGCTCCTGAACGTGCACGAAATTGATATTGTTTTCCTGCAGCATCTCGACCAGCAGCGTCTGAAACGCTTTTCTGTCAACTGAGCTTCCAAGGCTGCGTAAGCCATCCGCCACCCACGGGGTGTTGTTTTCCAGCAGGATCACCAGGTCGAAGCGATACTCGTCAATAAGCGCTTGCACAAACGGGTGTTCACGCCCTTCATACTTTTTACAGAAGGCCTGAGTGGTCACGAAATCGGTGTCGATGAACGCCACTTTATTGGCGTACTTAACAGCAAAATCAATGTATTGCGCTTGTCCTAAGGCGATTTTATCGTAGTCAGAATACTGCAACGCCATCTCATCGCCGCCCAAATGGGAGAAGACATAATCACGCCCGTATTCCCACGCACTGGTGGTATTAAAAATATTGGCGAGCTTGTTCACCAGCGTCGATTTACCGCTCGACTCCCCGCCGAGGATCGCCACGGTGCGCACGAAAAACGGCTTCACTTCGGTCGGAATGTACTCCCAGTAGCGAAACGGGTTTTCACGGATTTGCCCGCCGCTGATGCTCATGAACGTCCGCTTAGGATCCACCAGCACGGTTTCGATCCCCAGATGTTCGAGATACTGCGGGGCATCTGATTCTTCAGAGGTGTAGATCCAGTTAGGCTGGATCCCTTTCTCCTGCATAAACGTTTTAATCCCGTTGCTCCACACGTCCCAGCCGTGCGGATACGGCTCCATGCCTTCTTCGTTGAAGGCATGAATACGGATATTTTTCTGATACTTAAAGGTTTGCAGCAGCCAGCGTAAACGATCGGGCACCGTAGGCTGTTGCGACATGGCACTGTCTTCAAACAGGCTGCGATCGCGCGTGTCGTCATAACCCATGATGATATGCAGTTCATCGACCTGACTACAGGCGCGCTGGATAAGATAGATATGGCCGGTGTGCAGCGGATAAAACTTGCCGAATACCACACCGATATTTTTCTGCTGGCGCGGAAACTCCAGACCGAGAAAGCGGTGCAACGCCTCCAGCTTCTGCGCGCTGGGGCTTTTGATTTTGGCATTCAGCAGTTGGCTTAGGTATCCCTTGGTCATGCCACTGGCATCCGCCACCTGTTGCAGGGTACAGCCCTTTTGCTTTATGGCGGTTTTCAGATATTCAAATGACACAAGAGCCTCCTGCTGGAAAAATCGCGTAACACTGCCTGATGGCGCTTCGCTTATCAGGCCTACAAAATCAGTATGTACGGGTATTTGATTATAGGTCGTCAAACACGCTTAACGCATCCGCAAGCTTCTTAACGCCAAAGACCTGCATGCCTTCCGGTACTTTTTTCGGTACGTTAGCGGCAGGGACAATCGCCCGGCGAAAGCCGTGCTTCGCCGCTTCCGAAATACGCTCCTGCCCGCTGGGTACCGGACGGATTTCGCCCGCCAACCCCACTTCGCCAAAGACCACTAAATCCTGTGGCAGCGGTCTGTCACGCAGGCTGGAGACCATTGCCAGCAGCAACGCCAGGTCGGCGCTGGTTTCGGTGACTTTTACGCCGCCGACTACGTTAACAAACACGTCCTGATCCGCCATCTGCAAGCCACCGTGACGATGCAGCACCGCCAGCAGAATAGCCAGACGGTTCTGTTCCAGACCGACCGCCACGCGACGCGGGTTCGCCATCATTGAGTGATCGACCAGCGCCTGAATCTCTACCAGCAGCGGGCGCGTACCTTCCCAGACCACCATCACCGAACTGCCGGAGGTGACCTCATCGCCACGGCTTAAGAAGATAGCGGAAGGGTTGCTGACTTCACGCAGGCCCTGTTCGGTCATAGCAAAGACGCCCAGTTCGTTCACCGCGCCAAAGCGGTTTTTATGGCTACGCAGAGTACGGAAACGGGAATCGGCGTCACCGTCGAGCAGTACCGAACAGTCAATACAGTGTTCGAGCACCTTCGGCCCGGCCAGCGAGCCGTCTTTGGTGACGTGGCCGACCATGACAATCGCCACGCCGCGCGTTTTGGCAAAGCGCGTCAGGTAAGCCGCCGTTTCACGCACCTGCGCCACGCTGCCCGGCGAAGACTGAATATCCGCCATGTGCATTACCTGAATGGAGTCGATCACCATCAGCTTCGGCTGTTCTTCTTCGGCAATCAGGCAAATTTGTTCGATACTGGTTTCCGACAGCATATTCAGATTCGCTGTCGGCAAACCGAGCCGGTGCGCACGCATCGCCACCTGCTGCAGTGACTCTTCACCGGTGACGTACAGAGTTTTCATCTGCTCAGCAAGCTTGCACAGCGTTTGCAGCAGCAGCGTTGATTTCCCCGCGCCGGGGTTACCGCCAATCAGAATAGCGCTGCCGGGTACCACACCACCGCCCAGCACGCGGTCAAACTCTTTAAATCCAGTGGAAAAACGCGGTAGTTCTTCAAGGCTGATGTCAGACAGCTTCTGCACTTTTGCCACGCCTGCATTCCCGGCATAGCCACTGAGCCGCTCGTTACGCGCCACCGTTGGCGATGCGGCAAGGCGCACCTCGGTAATGGTATTCCAGGCCTGACAGGCGCTGCATTGCCCCTGCCAGCGCGGGTAATCGGCCCCGCATTCATTACAAACAAAGGCGCGTTTTGGAGCTTTGGCCACGTTTTACCTCTTTCGTTAACGCTTTTGCCGGATGGCGCAGGCGCTTATCCGGCATACGGACACCTTGCCATCGGGCAATTTAATCATTTCTGGTTCATGCTGCCGGAGAGAATGCAGAACACGCCCATCAGGTCAGCGTGGCGGATAGTAATCTCCGTCTTTTCATTCACTTTCGGTTTAGCATGATACGCAATACCCAGCCCAGCCGTTTTGATCATCGGCAGATCGTTAGCACCGTCGCCGATCGCCACCGTCTGCGCCATCGGGATCTCATATTCTTGTGCCAGGCGGGTCAGGGTATTGGCTTTGTACTGGGCATCGACGATATCGCCGATCACGTTGCCGGTAAATTTACCGTCCATGATCTCCAGCTCGTTTGCCACAGCCGCCGTCAGACGCAGTTTATTACGCAGGTAATCGGCAAAGAAGGTAAAGCCGCCAGAGGCAATAGCCACTTTCCAGCCGAGCGTCTCCAGTTTTAACACCAGCTGTGTCAGGCCTGGCATCAGCGGTAGCGTTTCGCGCACCTGGTGCAGAATATTGGCATCAGCACCCTTCAGCGTCGCCACGCGACTACGCAGGCTGGCGGTAAAGTCCAGTTCGCCGCGCATTGCGCGTTCCGTGACTTCCGCAACCATCTCACCGGTTCCAGCCAGTTTAGCAATTTCATCAATGCATTCGATCTGGATTGCCGTTGAGTCCATGTCCATCACCAGTAAACCCGGTGTGCGCAGATGCGGAATTTTGCCTAACGGGGCAACATCCAGTTTGGCATCATGCGCCAGTTTTGCCGCGCGCGGCGTTAACGAACCCGCCAGGCGAATCACCTGATAATCCTCGACGCACCAGGCAGCAACAATCACCATCGCTGCACCCAGTTTGCTCTGGTATTGCGTTAAACGTTGTTTATCCAGCCCACGACCGTACAGCAGCCAGCCACTGCGGCCCGCGTGGTAGTCCAGCGGCATGACTTCATCGCCACTTAAAGAGAGAGGCAGACCTGGCCACAGAGAAACATCTTCAGGTAGATCGCACCAGGTTATGTTAGGCATTAAAGCTCCTGTAAAATCGTTCGGGTCGGAATCATCAGGGGAAAATAACGCATGAGGCT
Source organism: Citrobacter sp. Cpo012 (assembly GCF_030333015.1). Classification (NCBI taxonomy): domain Bacteria; kingdom Pseudomonadati; phylum Pseudomonadota; class Gammaproteobacteria; order Enterobacterales; family Enterobacteriaceae; genus Citrobacter; species Citrobacter sp. Cpo012. Next base: position 268,582 of record NZ_JAOWGR010000040.1, read on the forward strand.
ACCCTGTAACCAGCGCTTCTGGCAACATTAAGTCTCAAATTTTCAGCAGGTGGAATATGGCTCGTGCAAAACTGAAATTCCGACTTCATCGTGCAGTGATTGTATTGTTCTGTCTTGCGCTGCTCGTCGCCCTGATGCAGGGCGCATCCTGGTTTAGTCAAAGTCACCAGCAGCAGCGTAATCCGCAGCTCGAAGAGCTGGCCCGTACGCTGGCCCGCCAGGTGGCGCTAAATGTTGCTCCGCTAATGCGTACCGAAACGCCGGATGAAAAACGCATCAAAGCGGTACTCACACAGCTGACGGAAAGTAGCCGTATTCTGGACGCTGGCGTGTACGATGAACAGGGAGACCTGATTACCCGTACCGGCGAGAGCGTCAACGTTCGTGACCGACTGGCGCTCGACGGCAAAAAAGCCGGGGGTTATTTTAACCAGCAGATTGTCGAACCCATTCAGGGGAAAAATGGTCCGCTGGGCTATTTGCGTCTGACGCTGGATACCCACACCCTCGCCACCGAGGCGAAGCAGGTAGATAACACCACCAATATCTTACGCCTGATGCTGCTGCTGGCGCTGGCGATTGGCGTCGTGCTCACCCGTACCTTATTGCAAGGCAAGCGTACCCGCTGGCAGCAATCCCCTTTCCTGTTGACCGCCAACAAACCGGTGCAGGAAGAAGACAACGAGAAAAAAGAGTAAAAGCAGTAAAAACTGTAAAACAGAAGGGAAATCAACCATGACTACACTACGCCTGCTTATCTCAGACTCTTACGATCCGTGGTTTAACCTCGCGGTCGAAGAGTGCATTTTTCGCCAGATGCCCGCCACGCAGCGCGTCCTGTTCTTGTGGCGTAACGCCGATACGGTGGTGATTGGCCGGGCGCAAAATCCGTGGAAAGAGTGTAATACCCGCCGTATGGAGGAAGACAACGTGCGGCTCGCCCGCCGTAGCAGCGGCGGCGGCGCGGTGTTCCATGACTTAGGCAATACCTGCTTTACCTTTATGGCCGGTAAACCGGAATACGACAAAACCATTTCCACCGCGATTGTCCTCAACACATTGAATTCTCTGGGTGTGACGGCAGATGCCTCCGGGCGTAACGATCTGGTTGTGAAAACGCCAGACGGCGATCGCAAGGTTTCAGGCTCTGCTTATCGGGAAACGAAAGATCGCGGCTTCCACCACGGCACGCTGCTGCTAAATGCCGATCTCAGCCGCCTGGCAAATTATCTCAATCCCGACAAAAAGAAACTCGCGGCAAAGGGGATCACCTCTGTCCGCTCACGGGTGGCGAATTTGACGGAGCTGTTAACGGGCATCACCCATGAACAGGTCTGTCAGGCCATCACGGAAGCCTTTTTTGCTCATTATGGCGAACGCGTTGAAGCGGAAGTGATCTCACCGGATAAAACGCCGGACCTGCCAAATTTTGCCGAAACCTTTGCCCGCCAGAGCAGTTGGGAATGGAATTTTGGTCAGGCACCTGCTTTCTCGCATCTGCTGGACGAGCGTTTCACCTGGGGTGGCGTTGAGCTGCATTTCGACGTCGAAAAAGGTCATATCACGCGCACACAGGTGTTTACCGACAGTCTCAATCCCGCGCCGTTAGAAGCGCTGGCGGAGCGGCTACAGGGCTGCCAGTATCGCGCCGATGTTTTACAGCAGACTTGCGAAGCGCTGGTTACGGAATATCCGGATCAGGAAAACGAGCTGCGTGAACTGGCAGCGTGGGTGGCGAAGGCCGTGCGTTAAGCGATTAGTGGCGAATTGCCGGATGGCGGCTGCGCCTTATCCGGCCTACAAGACCGCTCCTGTAGGCCTGACAAGCGAAGCGCCATCAGGCATTAATAGCGGCATTTCCGTAGGCCCGGTAAGCGAAGCGCCACCGGGCCACAACAACCCTTACTCTTTATCGCCCAGCAGAACGGATTCCAGCGCGATTTTGATCATGTCGTTGAAGGTCGTCTGACGTTCAGCGGCAGTGGTCTGCTCGTGAGTACGGATATGGTCGGAAACGGTGCAGATGGTCAGCGCTTTTGCACCAAATTCCGCAGCAACACCGTAGATGCCCGCCGCTTCCATTTCCACGCCCAGCACGCCGTATTTTTCCATCACGTCGAACATTTCACCGTCCGGAGAGTAGAACAGGTCAGCAGAGAACAGGTTGCCCACGCGCGCGTCTACACCCAGTGCTTTTGCCGCATCAACCGCGTTACGCACCATGTCGAAGTCAGCAATAGCAGCGAAGTCATGATCTTTAAAACGGATACGGTTAACTTTGGAGTCGGTGCAAGCGCCCATACCGATAACCACGTCACGCAGTTTAACGTCCATACGCACAGCGCCGCAGGAGCCTACGCGAATGATTTTCTTCACGCCGAAATCGGTGATCAGCTCTTTGGTGTAGATGGAGCAGGACGGGATACCCATACCGTGACCCATAACGGAGATCTTACGGCCTTTGTAAGTACCGGTGAAACCTAACATGCCGCGAACGTTGTTCACTTCACGAACATCTTCGAGGAAAGTTTCAGCAATATGCTTTGCACGCAGCGGGTCGCCCGGCATCAATACGACGTCAGCGAAATCACCCATTTCTGCATTAATATGTGGAGTTGCCATTTTTTGTCCTTATTTCGTTGTTATTACCTGATGGCGGCCACGCCTTATCAGGCCTACAAAACGTATGCAAAACAGTGAAATACCCTAAGGATTTCGCGTTGTAGGAAGGCGACGAATTCGTGAATCCCCGGGAGCATAGATTCACTATGTGACCGGGGTGAGCGAATGAAGTCAACGCATCTACAGCGCGAAAGACAACGGGTATTACAGCATGTTTTTACCGTAGTCCATCGGTGACGTACCAAAGTAGCTCGCCAGCGTCTGACCGATATCCGCGAAGGTTTCACGGTGACCTAAAGAACCTGGTTTCACTTTCGGGCCGTAGACCAGTACCGGGATGTGTTCACGGGTGTGGTCAGTGCCGGTCCAGCTTGGGTCGCAGCCGTGGTCAGCGGTCAGGATCAGAATGTCATCTTCACCCACCAGCTCCATCAGCTCAGGCAGACGGCGGTCGAACAGTTCCAGACCCGCAGCATAACCGGCGATATCGCGACGATGTCCCCAGGAAGAGTCGAAATCAACGAAGTTGGTGAAGACGATGGTCTTATCACCTGCTTCTTTCATCTCTTTGATGGTGGCGTCGAACAGCGCGTCCAGACCGGTGGCTTTCACTTTTTTGGTGATGCCGCAGTTAGCGTAGATATCCGCAATTTTACCGACGGAAACCACGTGACCGTCTTTTTCGTCGACCAGTTTCTGCAGCACGGTCGGTGCTGGCGGCTCAACGGCCAGGTCGTGACGGTTACCGGTACGCTGGAAGTTACCGGCTTTATCACCGATAAACGGACGTGCGATAACACGACCGATGTTGTAACCACCTTCGGTCAGCTCTTCACGTGCGATTTCGCACAGCTCGTAGAGTTTATCCAGGCCAAACGTCTCTTCGTGGCAGGCAATCTGGAACACGGAGTCAGCGGAGGTATAGAAAATCGGCTTGCCGGTTTTCATATGCTCTTCACCCAGCTGATCCAGGATCACGGTACCGGAAGAGTGGCAGTTGCCGAGGTAGCCTGGCAGGTTGGCACGTTTTACCAGTTTATCCAGCAGTTCCTGCGGGAAGCTGTTTTCATGATCGGAGAAATAACCCCAATCAAACAGAACCGGGACACCCGCGATTTCCCAGTGGCCAGACGGCGTGTCTTTCCCGGAAGAAAGTTCATGCGCCCATGCGTAGGCACCAATCACTTCCGCGTTACCGTCCATACCAGCAGCAATTTTACCGGTAGAACCTTCGTGAGCTTTCACCAGGCCCAGACGGGTCAGGTTAGGCAGATTCAGTGGACCTTTGCGACCATTGTCAGCCTCACCTTTCGCACAGGCTTCTGCAATGTGTCCCATAGTGTCTGAACCTACGTCGCCAAAGCGATCCGCATCTTCAGTCGCACCAATACCAAAGGAGTCCAGCACCATAATAAATGCACGTTTCATCTTGTTCTCCATACATCTGCGCCGCAAAAAAGCGATCAGATCAGTATACAGTTATTCGGTAATACGACGATAGACTGTCGGTGTAATTTCTGGCGCTTTATCGTCAAGGCTAATTGCCGCTTTGACCGCTTTCGCCGCTTCCTGCCAGCTGGCTTCGTCTTTCGCGTGGATCACCGCCAGCGGGCGTTGTCCGTCTACGCTGTCGCCCAGACGCGCCATATCGCTAAAGCCAACGCTGTAATCAATGGTGTCCGAAGCCTGACGACGACCGCCGCCCATGGAAACGACCGCCATCCCCAGCGCGCGGGTATCCATCGCGCTGACAAAGCCTTCGGTATCAGCATATACCGCTTTGCTGAGCATTGCCGTCGGCAGGTACTTCGCATAATTTTCGACGAAATCGGTCGGGCCTTTTTGCGCCGCAACCATGCGACCAAAAATCTCTGCCGCTTTACCGTTGTCCAGCACCGCCTGCAATTTCGCACGGGCTTCGGCGTCATCTTTCGCCAGATTACCGGAGATCAGCATTTCCACGCACAGCGCCATGGTGACGTCTAACAGACGTGGATTGCGGTATTCACCGGTCAGGAACTGCACCGCTTCGCGAACTTCGACCGCGTTACCTGCGCTGGAGGCCAGCACCTGGTTCATATCGGTTAACAGCGCAGTGGTACGTACACCCGCACCGTTTGCCACACCGACAATCGCTTCAGCAAGAGCTTCAGAAAGCTCGTAGGTCGGCATAAAGGCGCCGCTGCCCACTTTCACATCCATCACTAGCGCATCCAGCCCTTCCGCCAGTTTTTTCGCCAGAATGGAACCGGTAATCAGCGGGATGGAATCCACCGTCGCGGTAATATCGCGGGTGGCATAAAAACGTTTATCCGCCGGTGCGAGCGAGCTGGTTTGCCCAATAATCGCCACACCCACGTCTTTAATAATTTCACGGAAGCGCGCGTCGTCCGGGAAGATGTCAAATCCAGGAATCGCTTCCAGTTTATCGAGCGTACCGCCGGTATGCCCCAGGCCACGCCCGGAGATCATCGGAATATAGCCGCCGCACGCTGCGACCATCGGGCCTAACATCAGTGACGTTACGTCACCTACACCGCCGGTAGAGTGTTTATCCACAATCGGGCCGTTCAGCTGCAGGCTTTTCCAGTCCAGCACGGTTCCTGAATCACGCATTGCCATGGTCAGCGAAACTCGCTCAGGCATTGTCATATCGTGGAAGAAAATGGTCATCGCCAGGGCGGCGATTTGCCCTTCAGAGATGGTGTTGTCGCGAATACCATTGATAAAGAAACGAATTTCTTCATCGCTCAGCGCATGACCATCACGTTTTTTACGAATAATTTCTTGTGCGAGAAACACGGTAACCCCCAGGGGAAAAGAGTAGAAGGCCGTTGTAGGCCGGGTAAGCAACGCGCCACCCGGCAGTCGTCTTAATGCCGGATGGCGGCTACGCCTTATCCGGCCTACGTCGCTACAGCTCCGGCAATATAAGGCTTAGTAGCTGCTTGCGCTCTTGCCGTCGCCGTGACCCAGCGCTTTCAGCAGGCTCGCCAGCAGGCTGGATGCGCCAAAACGGTAGTGACGAGAATCAGCCCAGTCAGCGCCAAACAGTTCATCGGCAATCGCCAGGAACTGCTGTGCATCTTCTGCAGTGCGCACGCCACCAGCCGGTTTGAAACCTACAGTTTTAGAAACACCCATGTCGCGGATCACTTCCATCATGATGCGTGCGCTTTCCGGCGTCGCATTGACCGGCACTTTACCGGTAGAGGTTTTGATGAAATCAGCACCGGCTTTGATGGAGATTTCAGACGCTTTGCGAATCAGTGCTTCTTCTTTCAACTCACCGGTTTCGATGATGACTTTTAGCAGCACGTTTGCCGCCGCACATGCGTCTTTGCAGGCTTTAACCAGATCGAAACCAATCTGCTCGTTACCGGCGATCAGCGCACGGTACGGGAACACCACGTCAACTTCATCTGCGCCGTAAGCAATCGCCGCGCGGGTTTCAGCCAGCGCAATCTCGATGTCGTCGTTGCCATGCGGGAAGTTGGTTACGGTTGCAATGCGGATGTCCGGCGTGCCCTGCTCTTTCAGGGTCTTACGCGCAATAGGGATGAAACGCGGATAGATACAGATTGCGGCAGTGTTGCCAACCGGGGTCTTCGCCTGATGACACAGCGCGATCACTTTTTCATTGGTGTCGTCATCATTCAGGGTAGTCAGGTCCATCAGTTTCAGTGCACGCAGGCTGCTTGCTGTTAAATCGGTCATAACATTCTCCAACGGCATCGCCGTATAAAATTTCACCTTGCGAGTTTGTTAGTATTCTAACATCCGCTCGCTATTACACTTCGATATACATCACAGTTAATGAAAACCACATACAGATTTGCATTACTCTAATGAGATCTACTTCAAATAAATCACCTTTTCTAAAGGGATGCGGTGGCATCAGGCGCATCCGGATCAAAGGTTGCGGCGGCGTTGCTTTCTACAATGGCGTTACACCTTCGGGATAAAAAGGAATCAACGATGCCCACTTCAAGCGAACTCGCGCTGCAACAGCGTTGCCAACAAATCGTGACCAGCCCAGTGCTCAGCCCTGAGCAGAAACGCCACTTTCTGGCGCTGGAAGCTGAAAACGCGCTGCCTTACCCGCAACTGCCTGCACAGGCACGTCAGGCGCTGGATGATGGGGTAATCTGCGATATGTACGAAGGTCATGCCCCGTTCAAACCGCGCTATGTTTTACCCGATTACGCGCGTTTTCTGGCCAATGGCTCATCGTGGCTGGAGCTGGAAGGTGCCAGGGATCTTGATGACGCGTTATCCTTACTCACTATTCTTTACCACCATGTTCCGTCAGTGACGTCGATGCCGGTTTATCTCGGTCAGCTCGATGCCCTGCTGCAACCGTATGTTAGAATTCTAACACAAGACGAGATCGATATTCGAATAAAACGTTTCTGGCGTTATCTCGACAGAACCCTGCCAGACGCGTTTATGCATGCCAATATCGGCCCCGCCGATACACCAGTCACCCGTGCAATTTTACGCGCAGATGCAGAGTTAAAGCAGGTTTCGCCTAATCTGACATTCATTTATGACCCGCAAATCACACCTGACGATCTGCTGCTCAACGTGGCGCAAAATATCTGCGAGTGCAGTAAGCCGCATATTTCCAACGGCCCTGAAAATGATAAAATTTTCACAAAATGTCAGTATGGCGTCGTCAGTTGTTACAACTCTTTGCCGCTCGCCGGGGGTGGAAGCACGCTGGTCAGGCTTAATCTGAAAGCCATCGCAGAGCGCAGCACCTCTGTCGATGACTTCTTTACGCGCACCCTACCGCACTACTGCCAGCAGCAAATCGCCATCATTGATTCACGATGTGAATTTCTCTATGAGAAATCACATTTCTTTGAGAATAGCTTCCTCGTGCAGGAAGGGTTGATTGATCCCGAACGTTTTGTGCCTATGTTCGGGATGTATGGTCTGGCGGAGGCGGTGAACCTGCTGTGCGATAAGGCGGGACAGAATGCGCGCTATGGGAAAGATGAGTTCGCCAATCAGCTCGGCTATCGTATTAGCGCCTACCTGGCGGAGTTTGTCGAAAACACCCCGGTGAAATATGGCTGGAAGCAGCGCGCGATGCTGCATGCACAGTCGGGGATCAGTTCTGACATCGGCACCACGCCAGGTGCACGTCTGCCTTACGGCGATGAGCCGGACCCGATCACCCATCTGCAAACCGTCGCGCCACATCACGCGTTTTATCACGCCGGGATCAGCGACATTCTCACGCTGGATGAAACCATCAAGCGTAATCCTCAGGCGCTGGTGCAGTTGTGCCTCGGGGCGTTTAAAGCCGGAATGCGCGAGTTTACCGCCAACGTGAGCGGCAACGATTTGGTTCGCGTTACGGGTTATATGGTGCGCCTGTCGGATCTGGAAAAGTATCGCGCCGAAGGGTCACGAACCAACACCACCTGGCTTGGCGAAGAAGCCGCGCGCAATACGCGCATTCTGGAACGACAACCTCGTGTGATTAGCCATGAACAGCAAATGCGCTTTAGTCAGTAGGCTTATTCCTTTCTCCTGCGTCGACGGGCCGGGCAGTCGTCTGGCTCTGTTTCTGCAAGGATGTAATCTGCGCTGTAAAAATTGCCACAATCCGTGGACGATGGGACGCTGCAACGACTGCGGGGAGTGTGTGCTGCATTGCCCGCATGAGGCGCTGAGCCTGAGCGCGGGGAAAGTGTGGTGGCAGTCCGATATGTGTCAGCAGTGTGACACCTGCCTGCACATGTGCCCCCAGCAGGCCACGCCGATGGCGCAGAGTATGAGCGTTGATGAAGTGCTGCAACATATTCGTAAAGCGTCACTGTTTATCGAAGGGATAACCGTTAGTGGCGGTGAAGCGACTACCCAGCTCCCCTTTATTGTGGCGCTATTTACCGCGATAAAAACCGATCCGCAGTTGCAACACCTGACCTGCATGGTCGACAGCAACGGCATGCTGAGCGAAACCGGCTGGCAGAAGCTGCTGCCGGTGTGCGACGGCGTAATGCTGGATTTAAAAGCCTGGGACAGCACGTGTCATCGGCAGCTTACCGGCCGCGATAACACGCTGATTAAACAAAGCATTACCTTTTTGTCCAGGCAGAGAAAACTGGCGGAACTCCGCCTGCTGGTTATTCCTGGTCAGGAAGATTATCTACAGCATATCGATGCGCTGGCGACGTTTATCAAACGCACCGGTGACGTACCGGTACGGCTGAATGCCTTTCATGCGCACGGGGTGTATGGCGAAGCGAAGGACTGGCCGAGCGCCACGCCGAAGGATGTGGAACACCTGGCGCAAAGATTGCGCGAGCGCGGGGTGGATAATTTGATCTTCCCGGCGCTGTACCTGTGATTGCCGGATGCGGCTACATCATTTGCAGGCCGGAGAAAACACAGCAGCCATCCGACGAAGTTATGCCTGATGCGCTTCGCTTATCAGGCCTACGAAGCGCATACTTTTGTAGGCCGGATAAGGCGCAGCCGCGATCCGGCGAAGTTATGCCTGATGCGCTTCGCTTATCAGGCCTACGGAGCGCATACTTTTGTAGGCCGGATAAGGCGCAGCCGCGATCCGGCGAAGTTATGCCTGATGCGCTTCGCTTATCAGGCCTACGAAGCGGACACTTTTGTCGGCTGGCTACGCCATCCAATCACATGTTAAACAGCGCCGTGGTATTACGATACAGCGCGTCAGCGATCACGTCCGCAGGTTCCGGGCGCAGTTCGCATAAGACGTCGAAGACTCTGACTACCTGCTCCGGGCGGTTAGGCTGCCCCTGAAAGCCGTTGAGCGGCATATCCGGCGCGTCGGTTTCCAGCAACAGCGATTCCAGCGGCAGTTGCGCTATTACCTCGCGGGTTTTACTGGCGCGCGGATAGGTAATGGTGCCTCCCACGCCAATTTTGTATCCCAGTTGCACAAAGCGCTCTGCCTGCTGCACGCTCCCGGAAAAACCATGCACCACGCCAGTTCGCGGCAAAGCATGACGTTTCAGGTGCATCGCCAGCTTGTCATGGGTGCGCCGCGAATGCAGGATCACCGGCATTTCATACCGCTTCGCCAGCTTTAGCTGCGCTTCCAGCACCCGCTCTTGCTTATCGAATTGCGGATCGTCCCGATACAGATCCAATCCAATCTCGCCTACCGCCACCAGCTTTTGTGGGCGCTTATCCAGTTCCTGTTGCAACTGGTCCAGGCAGTCATCGCTATGTTGTTCAATAACAATGGGATGCAGACCAAGCGCGGCAAACAATGGAGGATAATTTTCCGCTAACGCCAGTACGCGGGGAAAATTCGCCGCCTGGGTGGCCGGAACGATAATGCTCTGTACACCAACCTCCACCGCGCGCTGAATGCTGGCAGATTCATCGCCGGTAAACGGCGGGGAATCAAAGTGACAATGTGTATCGATAAAACGATAACTCACGCCAAATCCTCATTATCAAACGTCGTGTCGTTCGCCTGAGGCGCATCGGTCACCACTGGCACATGGGCATCGTTGGCCACCGGCGCGGGAGGAACTACCACCGGCCCCGGCACCACAATCTTCGGCGTCTGACGAGGCAGCGGCGCATTTTTCGCCAGCAGTTTGCCGACTGTCGCCAGAAAGTAACGACCGCACAGGCGTCCGGTTTTGTAATCTTCCCTCAGTGCCGGAATACGGCTGCCCAACGCCATGCTATGGAGTGGTTTTGGCGGATAGATCTCAAAAATACGCAGCTTGCCCGGCGGCTTCTCAATAAAACTCTGGATAGCACGATAGCTGGTCTCATGATGCTGCACCAGATTCAGAAACGGTTGCAGGCTACTTTCACCCAACCAGCGCTCCATACGTTTGAACCACTGCGGGGTGTAGTACATTTGCGAAGGCACAGTGCGAATCACTACCAACGTTTTTGCCCCCTGCTTCGCTGCCTCCTGCACAGGTATGGCATCACTAACTCCTCCATCCAGATAGTTCACGCCGTCCAATACAACCCCTGTGCGGTAGAACCCGGGAATCGCGCTGGAGGCTCGAATGAGGTCGAGCCAGTTTTGCCGGTTCGGCGAAAAATAGCCGGGCGTGTAATCATCGCCCCGACAGGCGCACATATAAAACGCTTTCCCTGCGGCAAACAGGCGCTCGGCGTTATCCATTGCCAGCGGCATCTGGGACGCAGTCGAATCCACCAGCCAGTCGAGATCGATTAAGTTTCCCCCGCGCACAAAGCGCACCGGGTCAAAAAACTCACGGCGGGTGGTGTAACGCATAATGACTTTACGGCCATAACCAGGCTGGTTACACAGATAGGCTGAAAGGTTTTGCGCACCGGCGGACGTCCCATAGTAGAGATCAAAGGGATTGAACTGCGCGCGCATGAATTCATCCAGTACGCCAGCGGTAAAGATACCTCTTTGTCCCCCACCCTCGCACACCAGCGCCATATTGCCTGGTTGAAACGGACGTAACGATAACGGCGCAATATTACCGAGCGTGACGGGTATTCTCTGCCCCACCTCTGCCTTCCTGTTGTTTTTGTAATAGAGCAACAAAGTAACGCAAATCGCCTGACGCTAAAACCGTAAAAGCCAGTCCAATGGACTGGCTTAGTAGCAATTTTTCTTTACGGCTATGGGCTAGGGTCGTTTACGCCCGGTAAACAGGCTGACCAAAAACAGAATGATCCCCACCACAAACACAATTTTCGCTGCGCCGGCTGCAGTACCCGCCAGTCCACCAAAACCGAGTGCGGCGGCAATTAACGCGATAACCAGAAATATGATGCCCCATCGAAACATATGCTTCTCCTTTACCATAGTTAATTTCACCGCTTGATATGAGCGCTCAGGCTGCCCATCGGCGATATTTTCAGTGTGGTGCACAACACGCCTCCCGACAAACGTCAGGAGGACGAATTAAGTCTAATTACTGAGTTTTGAGATCGTTTTTGACGCTTTTCACGCCATCAATCGCTTTGGCGATGCTCTCAGCACGATCGCTTTGAGCCTGTGAATCGACGGTGCCTGAAAGTTGCACTACGCCCTCGGTGGTCTCAACTTTCACCTTGCGGGAAGGGACGATATCATCGGCCAGCAGCTTGGCTTTTACCTCACTGGTGATTGCCGTATCGCCCGCATAGCCTTTAACGGAGGTGTCTTTACTATCACGCACATGCAGTTTGTCGCTAACGGAGGTCACGCCCTCAACGCCTTTCGCCACTTTCACCGCTTCTTCGGCCTGTGCCTGGCTTTCAACAAACCCGCTTAGTGTCACCACCTTTTGATCTGTTTTGACGGAAATATCGGTGCTCTTAATGCTTTCGTGGTCCACCAGCGCGGCTTTTACTTTCGCGGTGATGGTGCTGTCATCCATGAAATTACCGACTTTGTTCATAGAGCTATCGACTTTCTGCCCCGCACTTTCGACGCCGGATTGCGCTTTATCCATCGTGGCGTTTTCTGCATAAGCAGAACCCGTTGCAACAGCGGAGGTCAGCATCACGGCCAGCAGCGTTTTAGAAATCTTAAGTCCTGTCATTGTCATCGATGTATTCCTGTATGTTTTGCCAAACGCTATGCTCTGCCGTTAAACGGCTTGAGCCAGCAACTAATCTTGTAAGTGGAATAAATATCAGCAATAGACGCTGCAACAGGCAGCCTAAAAAGCATTAAACGCCGATATTTATGTCATCACATTGTTAAATATAGTTCACGATTTCGTGATCGCAGTCAGAATTGATTAAAAAATAGGCAAACAAAAGAAAAACGCGAGGTTTTAAGAACATTCCGCAAGGGATTTAAAAGACAGGAAAAGTTGCAGGACACGGCGGATACCGTGCCCTGGAAGGTCGATTAGTGTTCGCGTGTTTTACGGAACTGAACGTCCGGGTAACGTTCCTGGGTGAGATTCAGGTTAACCATGGTTGGTGCGATATAGGTGAGGTTATCGCCGCCATCCAGCGCTAGCTGAATTTCGTTCTTACGCTTAAATTCTTCGAATTTCTTCACGTCAGAACATTCTACCCAGCGCGCAGTCGCCACGTTGACGGATTCATAAATCGCTTCAACGTTGTACTCGCTCTTCAGACGTGAGACCACCACGTCAAACTGCAGCACACCGACAGCGCCCACGATCAAATCGTTATTGGCGATCGGACGGAATACCTGCACTGCGCCCTCTTCTGACAACTGAACCAGCCCTTTCAGCAGCTGTTTCTGCTTCAATGGATCCTTCAGACGAATACGACGGAACAGCTCCGGTGCGAAGTTCGGAATACCGGTGAACTTCATCATTTCGCCCTGGGTAAAGGTATCGCCGATCTGGATAGTGCCGTGGTTATGCAGACCGAGAATATCGCCCGGATACGCTTCTTCCACATGAGAACGGTCGCCGGCCATAAAGGTGAGTGCGTCGGAGATCACCACGTCTTTACCAATGCGCACCTGGCGCATTTTCATGCCTTTCTCATACTTGCCGGATACCACACGCATGAACGCCACGCGGTCACGGTGTTTCGGGTCCATGTTGGCCTGAATTTTAAACACGAAACCGGTGAACTTCTCTTCTGAGGCTTCGACGACGCGGGTGTCGGTTTTACGCGGCATCGGCGCAGGCGCCCACTCCACTAAGCCGTCCAGCATATGGTCAACGCCGAAGTTACCCAGCGCGGTACCGAAGAAGACCGGGGTGATTTCGCCCGCGAGGAACAGCTCATGGTCGAACTCATTGGACGCGCCCTGCACCAGCTCCAGCTCGTCACGCAGCTGCTGCGCCAGGTCTTCACCCACGGCAGCATCAAGTTCCGGGTTGTTCAGACCTTTAACAACACGCACTTCCTGAATGGTGTGTCCTTTACCGGTCTGATACAGGTAAGTTTCATCTTTATAAAGGTGATAGACACCTTTGAACAACTTACCGCAGCCAATCGGCCAGGTGATTGGCGCACAGCCGATTTTCAGTTCGTTCTCGACTTCATCCAGCAGCTCCATCGGATCGCGGATGTCACGGTCGAGTTTGTTCATAAAGGTCAGGATCGGCGTATCGCGCAGACGGGTAACTTCCATCAGCTTACGGGTACGATCCTCGACGCCTTTTGCGGCATCGATAACCATCAGGCAGCAGTCCACCGCCGTCAGAGTACGATAGGTATCTTCGGAGAAGTCTTCGTGCCCCGGGGTGTCCAGCAGGTTCACCAGGCAGTCATGATACGGAAACTGCATCACAGAGGTGGTAATGGAGATACCACGCTGCTTTTCCATTTCCATCCAGTCAGATTTTGCATGCTGGCTGGAGCCACGGCCTTTTACCGTACCGGCGGTCTGAATGGCTTGTCCGAATAACAGTACCTTTTCAGTAATTGTCGTTTTACCGGCATCCGGGTGAGAAATAATGGCAAAAGTGCGGCGTTTGGCCACCTCTTGCAAATAAGGAGACAACGTCATAGTCAAATCTTCTTAGGTAAGCACGGCAACGGGCCGGGCAAGTTGAATACGAAAAATTGCGGCTATTTTACCCATCAACGGGGGGGAGGCAATCAGTGTTTACACAGGAGCTGCTCCAGTTCGCTTAATGACGCTACGGTCCAGGTCGGCTGAATGCCCGCTGGCTGCTCGCGGTGGTGCGTATTTAGCCAGCAGGTGGATAGCCCGGCGTTAATGCCGCCAAGAATATCGGACTCTGCGGTGTCACCCACCATCAGCACGCGAGAACGGTCAGGATTACCCGCCTGCTCCAGCGCATGGTCAAAAATACGGGGGTCGGGTTTTGCCACCCCAACCTGCTCAGAAATCACCAGCAGGTCGAAATAGTCGCGCAGCCCCGTCCGCTCAAGTCGGATTTGCTGCAACGCGGTAAAACCGTTAGTAATGATGCCGATTTTCGTTTTATCACGAATCGCATTGAGCAGAGAAACTGCCCCCGGCAACGGTGAGCAGATCTCCGCCATCGCATTGATGAATGCGTCATTAAGCTGGCCCGGTTCAACCTTCAGGCGTTCGGCCCAGCTCTGAAAACGGGCATGCTGCAGTTGTAATGAGGTAATCGCGCCGTTTTGGTAATCCACCCACAGCGGTTTATTCACGGCCTGGTAGTCCTGAAAATCTTCAGCGGTAAAGGTAATGCTATAGTCGAGAAACATCCGCTGTAAGCCGGTAAACGAGTCAAACGTAAACAGCGTTTCGTCGGCATCAAAGAAAATCCAGTCCCACTTCTTCATCATTACACCTTATCTTACATGCTGATTGGCAACGCCATGATGATGGCGTCTTCGTGTCCATCGGCCGTTGGATAGTAGTTGCGACGGATCGTCGCCTCGTTAAAGCCTAAGCTTTCGTACAGCGCGATAGCGGCCGCATTCGAGGCGCGCACTTCAAGCCACAGGGTCAAAATGCCACGCTTTTCCAGCTCATCGATCAGATGCTCCAGCAGCTCACGTCCCAGGCCCCGGCGCTGAAAGTCAGGATCAACGGCGATATTGAACAACGTCGCTTCATCCAGTACGACCTGCGTAATTGCAAAGGCGGCCATCACGTCGTCAACCCTCAACTGAAAATTGAGGTAGCGATCGCCCTGGTTGCTGGCAAATGTTTTTTCACTCCACGGAAAAGCGTGGGCGCGTTTTTCAATCTGAAATGCTGCGGGTAAATCAGTTGGCTCGAGGGAAGAAATCGTGTTCATATGCGCAGATTTGTTGCCATAACGCGGCGCGTGCCGCTGGGTTTTCCCGTAATTCATTAAACGCAGGACTCTCGACCTGAGCGCCCTCCAGCAGCAGCGGCTCTTCGGTTCCCAGCCGCCAGCTATTACAGCGACTGCCTTGCGGCAGCATGGCGACACGGTCAGGCGTCAGTTGTAAAACCTGATCCGGGCTAACGGTTAATGCGCGTAAAATATCGCTGATCAACGGTTCAGTTAGCGCGGGTAACTGTGCAGCAACCATCACCAAACGGACATGCGCAGGAATGGAAATCGCGATCTCGCCCTGCAGTGCGCCAGGACGACGCAACGACCACTGCGTAATGCCCAGTTGCTGTAACTGCCAGTCTCGTCGGGATGTCATAGCGAAACACTCCTGTCTATCAGGGGCGCAAATATAGCAAATTTGTCGAATCCGTGCCATCAAACAACTATAATCCCCCGCTGTACAATTTAAGGAGCATTCCATGTCTGCTTTTACCCCGGCAAGTGAAGTCTTGCTGCGCCACAGTGATGATTTCGAACAAAGCCGTATTCTGTTTGCCGGTGATTTGCAGGATGACCTGCCTGCCCATTTTGAAAGCGCCGCCAGCCGTGCGCACACCCAGCAACTTCACCACTGGCAGGTGCTTAACCGCCAGATGGGCGACAACGTCCGCTTCAGCCTCGTCGCGCAGGCCGATGACGTTGCCGATAGCGATACGCTGATCTACTACTGGCCGAAGAATAAGCCGGAAGCCCAGTTCCAGTTGATGAACATTCTGTCGCTGTTACCGGTGGGCACCGATATTTTTGTTGTCGGCGAGAATCGCAGCGGCGTACGTAGCGCAGAGCAGATGCTGGCCGAATACGCACCGTTAAACAAAGTCGACAGCGCACGTCGCTGTGGCCTGTACCACGGTCGTCTGGAAAAACAGCCGGTCTTTGATGCAGAAAAATACTGGGATGAATACCAGACAGAAAATCTGACCATCAAAACGCTGCCGGGCGTCTTCAGCCGTGACGGTCTGGATGTTGGCAGCCAACTGCTGCTCTCCACGCTGACGCCGCACACCAAAGGCAAAGTGCTGGATGTCGGCTGTGGCGCAGGCGTTCTCTCCGTCGCCTTAGCCAGCCACTCGCCGAAAGTGCGCTTAACCCTGTGCGATGTTAGCGCCGCCGCCGTTGAAGCCAGCCGCGCAACGCTTGCAGCCAACGGCATTGAAGGTGACGTCATCGCCAGTAACGTCTTTTCTGACGTAACGGGTCGTTTTGATATGATCATCTCCAACCCGCCGTTCCACGACGGTATGCAGACCAGCCTTGATGCTGCACAAACGCTGATTCGTGGCGCAGTGCGTCATCTCAACAGCGGTGGTGAACTGCGTATTGTGGCGAACGCCTTCCTGCCTTATCCGAAGGTACTGGATGAAGTGTTTGGCTTCCATGAAGTTATCGCGCAGACCGGACGTTTCAAGGTCTATCGCACAGTGATGACGCGCCAGGCGAAAAAAGCTTAACTGCTCCAGGCCAGATAAGGCGTTTACGCCGCCATTCGGCGTGACACCGAGCAACGCCGGATGGCGCTATCGCTTATCCGGCCTGCATAAAACGCCAATAACCGAAGAAACGCCTTTTTTTTCGGCAATCACGTTAAGTTCGAAAATTAACTGTTGACGCCCTGCATAAAATCTCTAGAATTCGCCCCCGTGGTAACGATACTTTTTGAGTGTCGATGGTATGCGAAGGTGGCGGAATTGGTAGACGCGCTAGCTTCAGGTGTTAGTGTCCTTTCGGACGTGGGGGTTCAAGTCCCCCCCCTCGCACCATAATCCACGTTGATATTGCTCGCACTGGGCGAAGGTGGCGGAATTGGTAGACGCGCTAGCTTCAGGTGTTAGTGTCCTTAGGATGTGGGGGTTCGAGTCCCCCCCCTCGCACCAACGAGGCGATATCAAAAAAATAAGATGACTGTGCGAAGGTGGCGGAATTGGTAGACGCGCTAGCTTCAGGTGTTAGTGTCCTTAGGATGTGGGGGTTCGAGTCCCCCCCCTCGCACCAATTATCTTATTTCCCTCTCGATTTCCTTCTCTGTTTTGTTCATCCCTGATTCCAGTTCATCATTACCAAAACAATGCCGCCAATCAGTGCCGCGCATGAAGGTAACAAAACAAAGTGCCGTAAACGTTTGTGGTACAGCATGAGCGAAGTCAGCAGTAATCCTAATACAATCATCACCTTCCATACGTAGACCGACAGGTCGCTATATGCCATCCCGGCAATCAGCATTCCCGGCAGCAGAACCCCCCATCCACTGCCCAGCGTACGTTGCAACATGATTTCACCTATGACATTGATAATGATAACCAATATCATATGATAAAATTTCTCATTTGTCAGCCGTGAAGCACTATCAATTATATGAGTTTTACTTAACGATTGATGACATGAATAATCCAAGGTGATAAATTGCTCAGCGGTTTGCTCTTCAACTAAAAACAATAAAAACCTCTGCGAATGATACCCCGTTCGTTATTTGTTTTATTTACCAACACACCTTCGTACATTGCAGATAACTAACAATATTTACCTATGACAGTACAATCCTGGCGAACTCTGCGCACAAAAAAATACCAACTCTCTTTACGACTGTTTCTGCTGCTCAACGCAGTCTCCGCGCTGTTTACGCTTTTTTTCCCACTGTTTGCGGTCAAAGCCTTATCAGTACCGGCGTTGCTGATACTGGTGATGAGTACACTGCTGCTGGTATGGCATGGGAAATACGCGGATAAAAGAATTAATCTCCCTTTTATTTCAATCGTTTTTGGCTTGTTATGGGCGTTACATATATTCTTGAAATATAACGCTCTAGGTCAGAATGATTATTATTTCCTGTTAATAGCGCTGCTAAGCGTGCTGTTTATTGGCTCTATCGCTTTTGCCAATAATATCATCGCGTTTACGCTCCACTCACTCCCCTCCGTCGCCGTTTGTTTATGGCTTAACGGCAGCGAACATGGTTTGCGGATTTTCTATTTTATGGCGCTGCCTATGGCCGGTATCGCCATCCAGCATGTGATACAAAAGCGCTACGATGGATTCGCTCAGCAACTGATGTACAAACTGCTGGAGGAAAGGGAAACCCTGAACGGGCTCAGCATGCTCGACCCGCTAACCGGTTTGTATAATCGCCGGGGGCTGCAACACCGGCTCGATACGCTGTTGGCTCTGAGTAATTCGAAGCACTTCGTTCTGCTGCTGGATATCGACCATTTCAAATCCTATAACGATCATTACGGACATATGATGGGCGACCAGGCGTTGATCCGTGTTTCTGCCGCCATCCGAGACTCCGTACGCTCCCGGGATGTGGTGGCGCGTTTTGGCGGTGAAGAATTTATGATTTTGCTGACCGCGGTCGATCCACAGCAGGCCCAGGCTGCCGCCGAACGTATCCGCCAAAAAGTGTACGACCTTAAAATCCCTCACATGTTTAATGAGAGCGTGGCAACCAACGTAACCGTCAGTATCGGCATTGCACCTCTGGTAGAACAGGATATTGATGCTGCTATCGCCAAAGCGGATAAAGCCCTTTACGAGGCCAAGAATCTTGGGCGTAACAATACCCTGGTCAGCGATGAGCTGCGGGTCAACTGCCCCTCTACCTGAGCTTTCTGTGCGCTGCCCCTCGGGATGGCGACAAAGATCTTGCCATCGCTCAATGTCAATTATAGGATTAGCAATCATTATCATTAAGATTAACATCCTTATATCGACATGGCTTATCGTTCCGCACCGATCGTTGAAGATGTCATCTGGCGTAGCCATCTCCCCTCAGAGATGCCCTCGCTGGCTGCTGCCGTACGCGCAACGATAGCCAAAACTCGCGAGCACCTGCTGGACTTCATTCGTCTTGACGAAACGCCTGTGCCAGGTGCAATGACGCTGCATGAATGGACGCAACCGGCGACGCTTAGCTCGCTGCTGGCCGTTTATTCAGACCATATCTATCGCAACCAACCCACGCTACCCCGCGAAAATAAGCCCCTGATTTCTCTTTGGGCGCAATGGTATATCGGCCTGATGATGCCTCCGTTAATGGTGGCCCTACTGACGCAAAAAGAGGCTATCGACGTCTCTCCTGAACATATGCGCGTAGAGTTTCACGAAACAGGCCGTGCGGCCTGCTTCTGGATCGACGTCCATCAGGATCACCAGGCTACAGCCCTGTCTCCTCAACAACGCATGGAAACGCTGATTCTCTCAGCGCTGACGCCGGTTGTGCAGGCGTTGGAAGCAACTGGCGAGATCAACGCGAAGCTTATCTGGAGCAACACCGGATATTTAATTCACTGGTATTTAACGGAAATGAAGCCGTTGCTAGGTGAGGAACTGCTGGCCACGCTGCGCCAGACCTGCTTTTTTGAGAAACAACTCTCCTGCGGTCAGGATAACCCTCTATGGCGAACCGTTGTTCCGCGTGAGGGGCTGTTAGTACGCAGAACCTGCTGCCAACGCTATCGCCTGCCTGACGTTCAGCAATGCGGAGACTGCACGCTGAAGTAAGCGAGGAGCCGTAGCCCCTCGCCAGATATTTATGCAACCTGCTGGTTTTCCTCTTCCATACGCTGCGCCTCTTCTTTTTCCTGCGCCAATAGCTGCTTTTCGTAGACTTTAAAGAACGGGAAGTAGATAACGGCCGACACCAGCGCCAACAGCACCACCAGAATAGCCGCACGATAATCCCAGCCTAATGCCCATGCCGCGCCAACCGGTGCAGGTGCGGTCCAGGGAACCACTGAAATGACCCGCCCAATTAAATCCAGTTTCATCGCCGCCCAGGCCAGTACCGCATTCACCATTGGGGCCAGCAGGAAGGGGATAAAAAACACCGGGTTCATGACAATCGGCGTACCAAAAATCACCGGTTCGTTAATATTAAAAATGCTGGGGACTACGCTCAGACGCCCAATTGAGCGTAGATGAGCCGAACGACTACGCAGATAGCAAATCACCAACCCCATCGTTGCACCTGACCCTCCGACCACAATAAAGAACGTCCAGAACGCTTCCATAAAGATATGCGGTAACGGCGCGCCCTGCGCCAGCGCCGACTGGTTCATCCCAAGATTAGTTAGCCAGAACATTTGCAGCATTCCCGACACAATTGCCGCGCCGTGAATACCCGCAAACCACAATAGATGTCCAATCAATACCGCCAGAAGTATCGCCGGGAGAGAATCTGCAGCCGACACCAGTGGTTTAAAGATGGCCATAATGGCCTGAGGGATCAGCATGTCAAACTGCGACTGTATCACCAGACTCAGCGGGTACAGCGTCAGTACTACCACCAGCACCGGGATCAGCAGATCGAAAGAGTTTTTGATCATCGGCGGCACCTGATCGGGTAAACGGATGCCGATGTTGTGCGCCTTCAGGAAGCGCATCATTTCAACACAGTAAATGGCCACCAGGATGGCGGTGAAAATCCCCGTTCCTCCCAGGCTATCAACCGGCATTGTGCCTTTGGTTTTTGGCGCGGCAATCAGCAAAAAAGCCATGATTGATAGCATCGCACACATAAACGGATCTAACTGATGCGACTTCACATAGTGCTTACCCAGGTTATAAGCAATAGCCGCACATATGTAGACCGACATAATCCCCATCGTCATATCAAACGGTGTGAGGATTTGGCCTTCAAACTGTTTTGCCAGATCCAGCCACGCGCGGGCGAATCCCCAGGTGGTATCCGGAGAAAACGGCGGATAGGCAAAAACCAGCAGAAAAGAGCCTACAATCATAAAAGGCATCGCCGAAATAAAACCGTCGCGAATGGCCATTACATGTCGTTGCGAAGAGATGCGCCCGGCAACAGGGCTGACGTAATTTTCAACAAAGCGGAAAATCACGTTAAACACAGCATGGTTAGTAGACATAGCCGTTCTCCCGTTGTGCAAAACCCTGCAACCGTGCTGGCATCAACACCGCCACCACGTAAAGCCCATTACCACTTTTCGCAACCGTGCCGGGAGGAACACCAGCGCTACCGCTTTTCGAGTTAAGTTTCATAGATGGCTCTTATTATGTGATACAGAGGAAGTGACAACTTCAGTATTAATCGTCATTTCAGCATTCTGCAACCGGTTACTGTAACCGGTTTCTTTGATTGTGAAGACGATCGAAAAACTGCTAATGTTGCTATGTTGTTACAATAAAATATTTACAGTGTGGTTGCCCCTATGACAAATTACATCCTGCAGTTTTCTGCTGTGCAGGGCTATCTGTAAGCGATAGGGAGAGAAGAATGAGTTTGCAATCAGTACGCCAATTCCTGGCGCAACATGCACCAGATATCGAGATAATCGAATTAAACCAGAGCACAGCAACCGTTGATCTGGCAGCAAAAGCCCATAACGTTGAACCTGGCCAAATAGCGAAAACACTTTCGCTAAAGGTGAAGAACGATATCATCCTGGTCGTGGCAAAAGGCGATGCCCGACTGGATAATAAAAAGCTTAAGAGTACGTTCGGTGCCAAAGCCCGAATGTTAAGTAGTGATGAGGTCGTGAACGCGACGGGGCACCCCGTTGGCGGCGTTTGCCCCTTCGGATTAGAAACACCGATATCAGTGTACTGTGATGTTTCTCTGAAGCACTACGCTGAAGTGCTGCCTGCCGCAGGTGCCATCCACAGCGCTGTTCGCATCACGCCTGAAAGGATGGCTGAACTGACTTCTGCCACCTGGGTTGACGTGTGTCAGTAATGTTTCACGCGCTAAACCGGCGGCCAAGCCCGGCAAGAAACACGTCAACGTTGCCCGTCACGAAACCGCCTGCATAAAAGGCGCTGGCTCGCCAGCACGCAGATACAGCAGGATGTCGGCGGCATCCAGTAACCCGGCATCCGAGCTGACCCCCAGTTTGGACATCACATTGAATTTGTGTGCCCGAATGGTTTTGATGTTCCGTTCAAGCTGAACAGCAATCTGTGGCATCGAATAGCCATTCGACATAAAGCGCAGTATTTCTCGTTCTGTCGGACTGAGCATACGGCTTTGATTAATATACCAATGGTTTTTCGTGCCTTCGGTTCCCCGACCAGGGCTGCTTAACGCCGTAAATAACGCGTCCTGCAACACCGTTAACGAAGAAGCTTTACTCACAACGCCATCTAACGGCAAGGGGGACAGGGAACCAATTAAACGCGCTTCAGCATCATCATCGGCAATCACCACACGGCGAATCCGCGGATAATTTATCGCCAGCTCCGTTAAATAAGCCAATCCTGCCCTACGATCGGTTCTGATTGCAGAGAGGGAAAAAATAACTGCCGAAAACGACATCTTTAACATTGCCTGGCTAAAAGCGGGCTGGTTTGAAAAAAGATGAAGTTTATATTGGTCATCCGGCATGGTATTAAATAAACTCTTAATACCCACGCTGCTCATCGTGCACTTTTCTACCAGTGCAACGTTTCTTTTGATGATTCTGCTTTCCATTCCGTGGTTTCTCCATAAACTGAAGGTAAATTAAGTTCTCGCGATCCTTGAGAACTATTTATCCAGGCATACATTTCTGCATTGCTATTTATCGACAAGCGACGCATAGCGCTATTCTTTTGGGCACTGATTGTTTTATTGCTTTTTTTCAGCAACGCCGCAATCTGATTAATCCCCCAGCCTTTCCCAAGCAGGCGCAATACTTTTCTTTCAGAGAGAGTGAGAACGATAGATCGTGTGCTATGGTCTAACAATTGCGGCATAGCAGGCGGAGAGAGCAGCGCCTTGCTTATTCTCTCTGCTCGTGTATTTCCCGCGTGAATGACATTCACTAAACTTTCAATCGGCTCGGCGTCAGAGAGCAGCGAGCTGACAGGACACATCAGTAGTTCAACCGCCAGAGGATAAAAGATACGAGATACGAGAAATACCCAGTGAATATCACGGTATTGAGATAATAAAGAATAATATTGTTCGCAAACTGCACGTGGATGATTGCAGTCTCCGGTTAAATCAGCAATTACCAAATCAGCACACCGTAGCTGTAATAACGTCAGTTCTTCAACAGAACGACAGTAGGTAAGTTCGTAATCGGAGAACTTTCCCTGCATTATACCTTTAAGCCCAGTTTGTATAATCGGTGATTTACTAATAATAATTGCGTTTTTGCAGCGTCCTGGCAACATATCCCCTCCACACTCACCAGTCCGCAATCGTACTTAATTAAATTCTCCCGGGTGGATTAATAATCTTAACTCACAGGAAAATACTCCGAACAATAAGCGGGGTGAATTGTTATCCTTGGTATTTATTTCAAAAAGTATTGACGGCACCATCCAAATAGCGCCAAATTCTAAGCTATTATTGCACAATTACGTATAAATACATTATCTGTACAATTATAATAACTACAATAGATCGTTAGCATGGCTTACGTATTTGCCATCCGGGAAAATAGCGCTACATTTCAATCATGTCTCCCTCTCGTACCTTAGCGAACGGGGGCGTTAAGATGCCACAACCGTATCACCTGTGTCTTTTTTCGACACAAAGATTGATCTTAGCCAGAGCCAGCGGGCTCATGCTTCATGATAAAAAGAAGACATTCGTCACTCAAAGAGATCCTTTTCAGTCAGAGCGAGCCATGCAAACAGAGCAGTCGTCACAGCGAACGGTTACACGGTTATGTATTCAATGCGGACTTTTTTTACTTCAGCATGGGGCAGAAAGCGCTCTGGTTGACGAGTTATCCACCCGACTCGGGCTGGCACTTGGCATGGATAGCGTAGAAAGCGCCATCTCCTCTAACGCTATCGTCCTGACCACCATTAAAGACGGGCAATGCCTGACATCAACGCGAAAAAATCAGGATCGCGGCATTAATATGCACGTCGTGACGGAAGTGCAGCACATTGTCATTTTGGCGGAACATAAACTGCTGGATATTAAAGGGGTAGAGAAACGCTTTAGCCAGATTAAGCCGCTACGCTATCCAAGATGGCTGGTCGCCTTCATGGTCGGTTTATCCTGCGCCTGCTTTTGTAAACTCAATAACGGCGGATGGGATGGTGCGGTGATCACCTTTTTCGCCAGCATGGTGGCAATGTATATCCGTCAGATTCTGGCATCCCGGCATTTGCACCCACAAATTAACTTTTGCATCACCGCGTTTGTGGCGACAACGATTTCTGGTCTGCTGCTGACGCTACCGACGTTTAGCCACACCCCGACCATCGCCATGGCCGCCAGCGTGCTGCTACTGGTTCCGGGCTTTCCGCTGATCAACTCCGTCGCGGATATGTTTAAGGGACACATTAATACCGGGCTCGCCCGCTGGGCAATTGCCAGTTTGCTGACATTGGCAACCTGCATTGGCGTGGTCATGTCGATGACCTTATGGGGGCTGCGCGGATGGGCGTGATCGATTTCATATTGGCGTTAATGCAGGACATGATCCTGTCGGCGATCCCGGCGGTAGGCTTTGCCATGGTATTTAATGTCCCTCATCGGGCGCTCCCCTGGTGTGCGTTACTCGGCGCGCTCGGCCACGGTTCGCGAATGGTAATGATGAGCGCAGGGTTTAATATCGAGTGGTCGACCTTTATGGCATCGCTGCTGGTCGGCTGCATTGGGATCCAGTGGTCGCGTTGGTATCTGGCACATCCGAAAGTCTTTACCGTTGCGGCAGTGATCCCGATGTTCCCTGGGATCTCCGCTTACACCGCCATGATCTCGGCGGTAAAAATCGGTCATTTTGGCTACAGCGAAGCGCTGATGATCACCCTGCTGACCAATTTCCTGAAAGCCTCATCGATCGTCGGCGCGCTCTCCATCGGACTATCCGTGCCAGGATTATGGCTGTATCGCAAACGCCCACGCGTTTGACGGTGCACTTTCTTTAATACCCTGCAGAGAGGGGAATCTCCCCCTCATCTGCTGCTCTCCTTCTTCTCTGTGTTACTATAAAAGCAGTCCCCTTCTCGGTTGTTGTTCAGTATTGAGAAACATTATGCCCTGCAAAATTTTGACGCCAGACGTCACTAGCATTGACGCCTTACTACACGATCACCACGCCGTGCTGGCCAAGTCTGCGGGTGGCGCCGTAGCCGTATTCGCTAACAATGCGCCAGCGTTTTACGCGGTGACGCCTGCGAGACTGGCTGAGCTGTTGGCGCTTGAGGAGAAACTGTCACGCCCGGGAAGCGATGTGACATTAGATGATCAATTTTATGAAGAGCCGCAAGCCGCTCCCGTTGCCGTACCAATGGGGAAATTTGCGATGTACGCTGCCTGGCAGCCTGATGCCGACTTTCAGCGTCAGGCCGCTTTATGGGGCGTAGCGTTGAGAGAGCCAGTTACTGCTGAAGAGCTGGCCTCATTTGTTGCCTACTGGCAGGCTGAAGGAAAAGTCTTTCACCATATTCAGTGGCAGCAAAAACTGGCGCGCAGCATTCAGATTGGACGGGCCAGCAATGGCGGAATGCCAAAGCGCGATGTGAACAGCGTCAGTGAACCTGACAGCCACATTCCACCGGGTTTTAGAGGATAACGATGAAAAACGTTGGCGACCTGATGAAACGTCTGCAAAAAATGATGCCACCTAATGTCGAGCCCGCCTTTAAAACGGGCGAAGAACTGCTGGCATGGCAAAAAGAGCAAGGTGAAATTCGTGCCGCAGCGCTGGCCCGCGAAAACCGGGCTATGAAAATGCAGCGCACATTCAACCGCTCCGGTATCCGTCCGCTGCATCAGAACTGTTCGTTCGAAAACTATCGGGTAGAGTGCGAAGGTCAGATGAACGCCCTGAGCAAAGCCCGCCAGTATGTTGAAGAGTTTGACGGCAACATCGCCAGCTTTATCTTCTCCGGCAAACCCGGCACCGGCAAAAACCATTTAGCCGCCGCCATCTGCAACGAACTGTTGCTGCGTGGTAAGTCAGTGTTGATCATTACCGTGGCCGATATCATGTCGGCGATGAAAGAAACGTTCAGTAATCGTGAAACCAGCGAAGAACAGCTGCTCAACGATCTGAGCAATGTGGATCTGCTGGTGATCGACGAGATCGGCATGCAGACCGAATCCCGCTATGAAAAAGTGATCATTAATCAGATTGTCGATCGCCGTTCGTCCTCAAAACGTCCGACCGGTATGTTAACTAACAGCAATATGGATGAAATGAACAAGCTGCTGGGTGAGCGCGTGATGGATCGTATGCGCCTTGGCAACAGTCTGTGGGTCATTTTTAACTGGGAAAGCTACCGTAGTCGGGTAACCGGTAAAGAGTATTAACGTATTAGGACCACTCCTAAGACTGCCAGCGCTATACTGCGCTGAAAAGGCATAACACGAGTTGCATATAATGATGAAAACTACCAAACGTCTGCTGTGCTGTGCGCTTGCCGCCAGCACGCTCATCTCCACCAGCGTTTTCGCCGCCTCCTGGCAGGATTCGCTCTCCAGCGCGGCCAGTGAGCTGAGCAAACAAAGCTCCGGCTCGCAAAGCAGCTCGTCGCTCTCTTCCCTGACCAGCCTGCTGAACGGCAGCAATCAGTCTTTGACCTCCAGCAGCATGAATAACGCCGCCGGGATCCTGGAATACTGCGCTAAACAGAAACTGGCCTCGGTCACCGACGCGCAAAACGTCAAAAACCAGGTGCTGGATAAACTGGGACTCAGCGCGCCAGAGCAGAAACAAGATACCAACTATATGGACGGGATTCAGGGGCTGCTCAACGCCAAAGATGGTCAACAGCTGAACCTGAGCACGATCGGTAACAGCTCGCTGGCGAAGCAGGTAAAAACCAAGGCCTGCGATCTGGTGTTAAAACAGGGCATGAACTTCATTTCCTGACGCACGACATGCCGCGTATAACCTGCGCGGCATCTATTTATTTTCGACAATACATTCACATTCCAAATAAACAGTATTTCTCCACAAAAACGCGCATATCTAAACCAATTCTGAATAACAACGTAATTTAATGTCACTACAATTGCAGCAATGTAACAACGCTATTACATTGTTCTCTCACCAAATGATTAGCCTGCCAGGCAATTGCCCGGTTTACTGAGGATCGACCGTTGTCAGAATTAATCTCCATCACTCTGTTTCTCGCTTCAGTGCTGATTTATGCCTGGAAAGCGGGTCGCAACACCTGGTGGTTTGCCGCCACGTTAACGGTGCTGGGGATTTTTATTGTCTTGAATATCACGCTGTACGCCAGTGATTATTTCACCGGCGACGGGATCAATGACGCGGTTCTCTATACGCTGACCAACAGCCTGACCGGCGCAGGCATCGGCAAATATATCCTGCCGGGCGTTGGGATCGCGCTGGCGCTGACGACCGTTTTTGTCGCTCTCGGCTGGATCCTACGCCGCCGTCGCCATCATCCACATCATGTGGGTTACAGTCTGCTGGCCCTGCTGCTGGCGCTGGCCTCCGTTGACGCTAGCCCGGCATTTCACCAGATAACCGAACTGGTGAAGTCGCAGTCACGCGATGGCGACCCGGATTTCCCGACGTATTATAAAGAGCCATCGAAAACCATTCCCAATCCGAAGCTGAACCTGGTGTATATCTACGGTGAGAGCCTCGAACGCACCTATTTTAATAACGACGCGTTCCCGGATCTGACCCCGGAACTCGGCGCGTTGAAAAACGAAGGTCTGGATTTCAGCAACACCATGCAGCTGCCGGGTACGGATTACACCATCGCGGGCATGGTCGCCTCCCAGTGCGGTATTCCGCTGTTTGCGCCGTTTGAAGGCAACGCCTCTGCGTCGGTTTCAAGTTTCTTCCCTAACAATATTTGTCTGGGCGATATCCTGAAAAACTCCGGCTATCAGAACTACTTTGTGCAGGGTGCCAACCTGCGCTTTGCTGGCAAAGACGTGTTCCTGAAATCTCACGGCTTTGACCATCTGTATGGTGCGGAAGAGTTAAAAAGCGTGGTGGCGGACCCGACCTATCGTAACGACTGGGGCTTCTACGACGATACCGTGCTGGACGAAGCGTGGAAAAAATTCGAAGAGCTTTCGCGCTCGGGCCAGCGTTTTTCACTGTTTACCCTGACCGTGGATACCCATCATCCGGATGGATTTATCTCCCGTAGCTGCAACCGTAAACGTTATGACATCGACGGGAAGGCTAACCAATCGTTCAGCGCGGTCAGCTGCAGCCAGGAAAACATTGCCGAATTTATCAATAAAATCAAAGCATCGCCGTGGTTTAAAGATACCGTTATCGTGGTGTCTTCCGATCATCTGGCGATGAACAACACCGCATGGAAGTATCTGAACAAGCAGGACCGCAACAACCTGTTCTTCGTACTGCGCGGCGATCAACCGCAACAGGACACGCTGGCGGTAAAGCGTAACACGATGGATAACGGCGCAACGGTACTGGATATTCTCGGCGGCGATAACTTTATCGGCCTTGGCCGCAGCAGCTTGTCGAGCGAATCCGTCTCGGAAGTGTTCCTGAACATCAAAGAAAAAATGCTGGCGTGGAAGCCCGATATCATTCGCCTGTGGAATTTCCCGAAAGAGATGAAAGAGTTCACCGTCGACCAGGACAAAAATATGATCTCTTTCTCCGGCAGTCATTTCCGCCTGCCGCTGCTGCTGCGCGTATCGGACAAACGCGTCGAGCCGCTGCCGGAAAGCGAATACTCGGCCCCGCTGCGCTTCCAGCTGGCAGATTTCGCCCCACGCGATAACTTCGTCTGGGTCGATCGCTGCTACAAAATGGCGCAACTGTGGGCGCCGGAGCTGGCACTCTCTACCGATTGGTGCGTATCACAGGGGCAGCTGGGCGGACAGCAAATCGTACAGCACGTCGATAAAGCCAAGTGGAAAAGTAAAACCGTATTTAAAGACACGGTGATCGACATGGAGCGCTATAAAGGTAACGTCGATACGCTGAAAATTGTCGATAATGACATTCGCTACAAAGCAGATAGCTTCGTTTTCAACGTGGCGGGCGCGCCGGAAGAGGTCAAACAGTTTAGCGGCATTTCACGCGCCGAATCCTGGGGACGCTGGTCCAATGCGCAGCTCAGCGAAGAAGTAACGATTGAGTACAAAGCCCCGCTACCGAAGAAATTCGATCTGGTCATTACCGCGAAAGCCTTCGGTGACAATGCCAATCGTCCGATCCCCGTGCGCGTTGGCAACGAGGAGCAGACGCTGGTGTTAGGCCATGACGTCAGCACCACCACCTTACATTTTGATAACCCGGCGGATGCCGATACGCTGGTAATTGTTCCACCCGATCCGGTCGCCACCAACGAGGGCAATATTCTCGGTCACTCACCGCGTAAGCTGGGGATCGGGATGGTTGAAATCAAAGTCGTGGCTCAGGGTTCGTAACATGAAAGGCCTGATAGCGCTTTGCTTATCAGGCCTATCGTGAACCGAATGTATTGTCTGAAAAAAAACAGCGCCCAACACCACACCGGGCGCTGCATGGCAACCTTATTCCAGACCGTTCACCGCCTGGCGCATACCCTGCACCAGAATCATCTCCAGATTGGCCGTCACCTGCCCGGCAAGCCCAGGTAACAACGTCAAATCCTCTCCCCAGTGTGCCGCATCGCCAAGCACGGCATCCACCAGTTCACGCAACGTTAAATCGTTGCCAACTCGCGGCCACAGGCTGGCATACAGGCTTACCCACTGCTCATCATCCTGTATCGGATAGCGTTCCCCGTCGCGCTCTGCACGATAAAACGCCAGCAGCGCAGCGAGGGCAAACGTTAACCGCACGGGCCAGCGCCCATTGTGCTGACCCGCCAGCAGCTGCGGCAAAATTCGGGTGCGGAATTTGGTCATCCCGTTAAGCGCAATGGAAAGCAACTGGTGGCGAATGTAGGGGTTCTGAAAACGCCCGCTCACCGCATCGGCAAATTCACGCAATTCGTCCGCCGGGAGATCCAACACCGGAATAATCTCCTCACTAATCGCCCGCTCGACAAAGCGGCGGACATCAGCATCCTGCATCGCCTCGCCAACGGTCTCCAGCCCGCACAGCCACGCGACCGGCACCAGAGCCGTATGCGCACCATTGAGGATAGCGACCTTGCGCTCTTTGTACGGTTTGATATCGCTCACCACACGGATATTCAGCGGACACTGCGCCAGCTTCAGCTCCTCTGCCAGCCACTGCGGCCCCTGGATCACAAACAGGTAAAAATGCTCCGCGGTATCGAGAAACGCATCGTGATAGCCAAGCGTAGCCTCCAGCGTAGCGGCTTCTTCGCGCGGATAGCCGGTGACAATACGGTCGACCAGCGTGGAACAGAACGTGTTTGCCGTCTCCACCCAGTCGGCAAATGCCGGAGGAAGTTGCCACTCCTGCGCATACCGCAGCACCAGGGTTTTGAGCGCCTCACCGTTATAGTCGATAAGCTCGCACGGGATAATTACCCAGCCCTTATCCACCGCGCCCGCAAAGTGGTTAAAACGCTCCAGCAGCAGGCGTGTCAGCTTGGCCGGAAAACTCACCGGCGGCGCATCATCCACACGGTCCGCTGCGTGATAGCTAATTCCGGCTTCGGTGGTATTCGAAAACACAAAACGGATGTCCGCATTGTGCGCCAGCGCCAGATACGCCGCGAAATCCTGATACGGGTTGATTTCGTTATTCACCGAACGGATAAGCCGTGCCTCACTCACTGCCTCACCCTGCTCGTTAAGCCCGCGTATCAGCGTGGTATACAGCCCGTCCTGGGTATTCAGCGACGGCGGAAAATCGGTATTGATCGGGCGAACGATGGTCACGCCAGCGTTCAGATCGGTTTGCTCGTTGAGGATATCCAGTTGCCAGTCAACAAACGCCCGCAGGAAGTTACCTTCACCAAACTGGATCACGCGCGTTGGGTAGCTGGCCCCCGGAAAATCACGTCGATTCAATGTCTTCATCGCATTTCCCCTCTCAGAACGTGATCACGCCTTTAATCAGCTCACGGTTGTTAATCACATCCCGTTCGTAGATTTCTGCCAGTGTGGCAAACGCGTAACGGTGCGTGAGCATCATGTCGGCGGTAAGTTTGCCTTCCGACATCAAACGGCCCACTTTGGCGAAATCTTCCGGCGTGGCGTTGCGGCTGCCCATCATGGTGGTCTCTTTCTTGTGGAACTCAGGGTCAGAGAACTGCAAATCGCCTTTGAACAGCCCAACGAAAACGATGCTGCCGCCATGACGAATCAGATTCACCGTGTTGTTCATCGCATGCTGATTCCCCGTGGCATCAATAACCTTTTGCGCCAACGAACCGCCAAACTGGTCACGCAGCTGCGTATCAAAATCTTCAGCGGATGGGTCGATAACCGGGAGCCCCAACCGGGAAGACACGTGCTCCCGGCGTGCTGGACTGGTATCGGCGACCACCACCTGTGCGCCATCGGCTTTGGCAATCGCTGCCGCCCCCAGACCAATCGGACCCGCGCCGACCACCAGCACCTGCTCACCCGGAGCCACCGCCGCCCGGCGTACCGCATGAGCGCTGATAGCGTAAGGCTCAATCAGCGCCGCCGCCTGCGGGTCAATCCCCTGCGCATCCAGCAGGTTGGTCACCGGAACGGACAGATATTCACTGAAACCGCCATCCTGGTGCACGCCAATCACTGAAATCTTCTCGCAGCAGTTGGTGCGCCCGCTCAGGCATGCCGGACACTGCTGGCAGGCCACGTAAGGAATAACCGCCACCTGCTGACCATTTTTCAGATTCTGTATATTCTTACCCAGACCGACAATTTCCCCACATATTTCATGCCCTAATACACGCGGGTAGCTGAAAAAAGGTTGATTGCCACCCCAGGCATGAATATCAGTACCACAAATTCCTACCGACTTAATTTTAATTAATGCTTCACCCTCACCCGGAATAGGTATTTCGCGCTCTTTCCAGACTAATTTTTTAGGTTCCTGGCAAATCAACGTATTCATCGTAGACATGATTCTGCTCTCCTGTTTTTTTGTTGCCTCAGATATCAACGAAAATAAAAAAGACGGAGAAAGCAGAAACACAATCTGTGAATTCCAGCGCATAAAAATGTTTTAAATCGGGTTTTAATAGATAAAAAGGAGAAGCCATGAGCCGTTCGCAGAACTTACGCCACAATGTGATTAACCAGATAATCGATGATATGGCGCGTGGTCATATCCCTTCCCCACTCCCCTCACAAAGCGCACTGGCGGAGATGTACAACATCAGCCGCACCACCGTGCGCCATATGCTGAGCCACTTAGGCGAGTGCGGCGTGCTGACCCAGGTCGGCAGCCACTATGTCATCGTGCGAAAACCCGACCATGACGACGGTTTTGCCTGCACCACCGCCTCCATGACCGAGCAAAACCGGATTTTTGAGCAGGCGTTTTTCACCATGATCAACCAGCGACAGCTGCGTGCAGGCGAGAGCTTCTCCGAACTGCAGCTTGCCAGAGCCGCAGGCGTCAGCCCGGTGGTAGTGCGGGAATATCTTTTAAAATTCGAGCGTTACAACCTGATTAAAAACGAAAAACGCGGTCAGTGGAGCATGAAGCAATTCGATCAGGCCTATGCTGAACAGCTGTTTGAACTCAGAGAGATGCTGGAAACGCATTCTCTGCAGCATTTCCTCAATCTGCCCGATGATGACCCGCGTTGGTTGCAGGCTAAAACGCTGCTGGAGCGCCATCGGATCCTGCGCGACAGCATTGGCAGCAGCTTTCGCATGTTCTCGCAGTTAGATCGTGAGTTCCATGCTTTGCTACTCTCTGCTGCCGATAATGTATTTTTTAATCAATCACTTGAAATCATCTCCGTGATTTTCCACTTCCACTATCAGTGGGATGAGAGCGATCTCAAGCAGCGTAACATCATTGCCATTGATGAGCACATGACCATCCTCAGCGCGCTGATATGTCGCAGCGACCTGGATGCCACCCTGGCGCTCTGTAACCATTTGAATTCAGCCAAACAATCGATGATTCGCTCCATCAACCAGGGTTGTAACGTCGCTCATTAAGTACCGATAAAAAACAGCAAATCATTACCGGGAGCACGATTTTATAAAAATAAAAACGCCTGAAAAATACCTCTTGCCTATGCTCACGCTAAGTCGACTGCATTAAAAACTTTTGTGAGCGGTGATGAGCAAATTGATTCATCACTGGTATTTTTTCAATACTGCACAGTCCTGCTGTGTGAAAAATAAATTATTGAGGTTCAGGAGTCCGGCGTGGAAAAAAATAATATTACCCTCGACCCAAGTTCTTCGTTTGGCACGTCGTCATCTGCGGATATTAATGTTCCGCCTGAGGGCATGGTGCAACGCAGTAGCCGAATTAAACGTATCCAGACCACAGCAATGATTTTATTATTTTTTGCTGCGGTGATTAATTACCTCGACCGCAGCTCACTGTCGGTCGCCAACTTAACGATTCGTGAAGAACTGGGGCTGAGCGCCACGCAAATCGGCGTGCTGCTGTCGGTATTCTCTCTCGCTTACGGTATTGCGCAACTGCCCTGCGGTCCGCTGCTGGACCGCAAAGGTCCGCGCATTATGCTGGGACTGGGGATGTTCTTCTGGTCGCTGTTTCAGGCGATGTCCGGCATGGTGCACAGCTTCACCCAGTTTGTGTTGGTGCGTATCGGGATGGGGATCGGCGAAGCGCCAATGAACCCGTGCGGCGTAAAGGTCATCAACGACTGGTTTAACATCAAAGAGCGCGGCCGCCCGATGGGATTATTCAACGCCGCCTCCACCATCGGGGTTGCCATTAGCCCGCCGATTCTGGCTGCCATGATGCTGGTAATGGGCTGGCGCTGGATGTTCATCACCATTGGCGTGCTGGGTATTTTCCTCGCCATCGGCTGGTACATGCTGTATCGCAACCGCGAGCAAATTGAGCTGAGCGCCACGGAACAAGCGTACCTGAACGCCGGTAGCGTCAATGCCCGCCGCGATCCGCTGAGCTTTGCCGAATGGCGCAGCCTGTTCCGCAACCGTACCATGTGGGGCATGATGCTGGGCTTTAGCGGCATCAACTATACCGCATGGCTATACCTGGCCTGGCTGCCGGGCTACCTGCAAACCTCCTACAACCTGGATTTAAAAAGCACCGGATTAATGGCGGCGATCCCGTTCTTGTTTGGCGCAGCCGGCATGCTGATTAACGGTTTTGTCACCGACTGGCTGGTGAAAGGCGGTATGGCGCCGATCAAGAGCCGTAAGATTTGTATTATCGCCGGGATGTTCTGCTCCGCAGCCTTCACCTTCGTCGTGCCGCAGGCCACAACGTCAATGGCCGCCGTGTTACTGATCGGTATGGCGCTGTTCTGTATCCACTTCGCAGGTACCTCGTGCTGGGGTCTGATCCACGTCGCCGTCGCCTCACGTATGACAGCTTCCGTGGGCAGTATCCAGAACTTTGCCAGCTTTATCTGCGCGTCGTTCGCACCGATCGTCACCGGTTTTATTGTTGATACCACCAACTCTTTCCGCCTGGCGTTGATCATCTGCGGCTGCGTCACCATGGTGGGTGCCCTCGCCTACATCTTCCTGGTTCGCCAACCCATCAGCGATCCGCGTAAAGATTAATCCTCCAGATGCCCGATAACACCGCGTTTATCGGGCATGTTATGCTCCTCGTATGAACATCACCTTGCGCGCCACTACTCTGGCAGACACTGCCGCTCTTCCCGCCATCGAACGATCTGCGGGGCAACGTTTTTTACGCATCCCCGAACTGGCGTGGATTGCTGAAGACCAGATGTTATCCGCTGCTCAGCATCAGGCTTTTGCCGCCGCAGGCATGAGCTGGCTGGCGCAGGTCGATGCGCTTCCGGTCGGTTTTTTGGTTGCCGAAACGCTGGGGTCATCGCTGTTTATTGCTGAACTGTCGCTGCATCTGGAGTGGCAGGGAAAAGGAATTGGCCGCAGATTGATTGAGTATGTTGCCGAACAGGCGCACGCGAAAGGTTATACGTCGCTCACGCTGACCACCTTCCGCGATGTGCCGTGGAATGCGCCATGGTACGCGCGACTGGGATTTGAAATGCTGGCTGACGAGACGCTACCTGCAAAGTTGCGCCAGAAAAGAGAAGAGGAAGCGGCGCATGGACTGGCATTTGAATCGCGCTGCGCCATGCACCTGATGTTGCGCTAATTGCCCGATGGCGGCTACGCCTTATCGGGCCTACGTAACATTTCCGGTAAGCCTGATAAGCGGCAGCGCCATCCGGCAACCACGTATCTTTCCCCGTAGGCCGGATAAGCGGCAGCGCCATCCGGCAACCACGTATCTTTCCCCGTAGGCCGGATAAGCGACAGCGCCATCCGGCAACCACGTATCTTTCCCCGTAGGCCGGATAAGCGATAGCGCCATCCGGCAACCACGTAACTTTCCCGTAGGCCCGATAAGCGATAGCGCCATCCGGCATCACAGGCTTAGAACGTTTCCCAGTTGTCCCCGGCATCCGTTACCGCGGCTTTGCGCGGCTGGACCGTTGAAACCGGTTTAGCGGCCGCAACGTCACGCGCGCGCTGTTGGTCATGCTGAATACGGAACACGGCAACGGCCTGAGTCAGGCGGCTGGCCTGCTCTTCCAGCGCCGCAGCGGCGGCGGCGGATTCTTCCACCAGCGAGGCGTTCTGCTGCGTCACGCGATCCATCTCGGCAACGGCCAGACCCACCTGGTCAATACCGCGGCTCTGTTCATCAGAAGCAGAGGCGATTTCACCCATGATATCGGTCACGCGGGTTACCGCATTGACGATCTCATCCATGGTTTCACCGGCGCTTTCTACCAGCGTTGAACCAACATCCACGCGGCTGACCGAGTCTTCAATCAGGCTCTTGATCTCGCGCGCGGCCTGCGCACTACGCTGGGCCAGGTTACGCACTTCACCCGCAACCACCGCAAATCCACGGCCCTGCTCGCCCGCACGTGCTGCTTCTACCGCGGCGTTGAGCGCTAGAATGTTAGTCTGGAAGGCAATGCCGTCGATGACGCTGATAATGTCGGCGATTTTCTGCGAACTGGACGCGATGTCACGCATGGTTTGCACCACGTTATCCACCACTTTGCCGCCTTTCTGCGCGGTTTCAGAAGCACTCAGCGCCAAATGGCTGGCCTGACGCGCGTTTTCGGCGTTCTGCTTCACGGTCGCCGTCAGCTGTTCCATGCTGGCTGCGGTTTCTTCCAGAGATGCAGCCTGCTGCTCGGTACGGGAGGAGAGATCGTTATTGCCCATCGCAATCTCGCTGGCCCCACTGTAAATCGCGTTGGCACCGTTACGCACGTCACCCACGGTATTCATCAGCTCACCCTGCATATGGCGCAGGCTTTCCGCCAGTTGCCCAATCTCGTTGGACCCTTCCACTTCAATACGTTTCACCAGGTCACCGCTGGCGATATGACGAATGCTGTCGATCAGACGGTTCATTGGAGAGATAAGGGTCAGCTTGATACCAAACCACACCGCAATAATCGCCGCCAGTACGGTAATCAGCACACAAACCAACACCCACATCGCCTGGCTGTAAGAGCTGTTGTTATCTGCCACCGCGATGTCATACAGGCGATCGTTCTGCTGCATGTAGTTGATATATTGCTTCTCAAAACCATCCTGATAGCTCTGTGTCGGTTGATCAAAGAACGCGTTGATCTTCCCGTCACCCAGTAACTGGATCAGCTCCGCCAGCGCACCGTGATAGATGTCATAGGTGCGGTTGATCTCCTGGAAAGCGGCTTCGCTTTGGCGCGGATCGCGCGGGAGCGACTCGTAAATCGCCCAGTTTTTTTCCGTCAGCTTCAGCGCCGTGCTGGCTACCTGCATCAGCTCGGCAACGGTCGCGCCGCTGCCAATATTGCTCTGATCCATCATGTAGCGAATGCCTGCCCGGTTCAGGGTGTTACGCGTTTGCAGCAGCTCAACCCAGGTGGCGTTCAGCGCAGACTGTTGCTGGCGAATGGTTTGCAGAACGGTAAAGTTCTCTTTGTCATTCTTAAGTGAGTTAAAAAACAAGCCGCCAGAGGCGAGCTGTAAAAGGCCAAATAGCGCCAATACCAGCAGTAAGCTGGTAACAATCTTCATTCGTTTTAACATGTTTTCTCTTTCCGCTAGACAGATACTCTGGTTTTCGGCCTGGAAAGAGAAAACTTTATGGTGCCAGCAATTGCCACAGGATTATCGTTTTCACATTAAATACCGTTCCCTATGACAAATTACGCAAAAAATTAGTCGTTCCATTACGTCTTAGGTGTAGGATTCCGTTTTTTGAAGGAAAGGATGCTTCTATGTTAAATCGCGATTTTGATCACCTATCCACCCTCGCACACCACTTTTTTGAACGTGAAGATATTCGCCAAAAGCTCAATATCATCGATCAGTACAACATCTCCGGTTGGGAAGTCTGGATGCAGATAGAATTTGCCAATCTGCTAGCTTCGACGGGTCATGAATGGTGGCGTGAGCAAACTCTTGCTTGCGATCTCCGGAAAAATCCACAGCGTTTGTCTGTACGTGCAGATTTCTTGTTGCGGAAAAAAGGCTGGACGCAGGATAGCTACATTGCGCTTGAACTCAAACAGAACCAGGATCCGACAAGCTGCGTCAGAAATATGATTGCTGATTTGGTTAAAAGCGCAAAAATCAAACGTTCGGAATTAGAGCTGCGTAGCTTCTGGACGCTGGGGGTAACGCCCCGCATAGATAAAGAGCGCCTCGATGAACTCATTGACTACTATCTGGATGAAAAATATTACCTGACTAAATCACGTAAGAAACATGTGTTGCTCAGAGACATTGAACATACGCCTTATTGTTATATCGTAATCTGAGTCTCTCAGTGAGGTGCTTTGCCAGTGGGAAAACACGGCATGTAGACAGGCAAACGCTATAATGCCGTGATCTCATTCACATAAATATCCCCGTTAACCCCTACTGCTTACCGCTCACTGACACTTGGGACCGCTTAAGCTGACATACAACCGCTCACTTATTTACCTTACTTTACGCGCGTAATTCTCTGGCAAGATCCCCCCAACATAGCAGTCAATTTACCTCCTCAAACACAAGATCAAACCCACGCGGCTTCGGCCAATTATTAATTAGATACCAGGTTTTACTATGGATACGAAAAAGATATTCAAGCACATACCCTGGGTGATTCTCGGAATCATCGGTGCATTCTGCCTCTCGGTAGTGGCATTACGTCGGGGTGAGCACATTAGTGCCCTGTGGATCGTTGTCGCCTCAGTTTCTGTTTATCTGGTGGCCTATCGTTACTACA
Source organism: Citrobacter sp. Cpo012 (assembly GCF_030333015.1). Taxonomy (NCBI): domain Bacteria; kingdom Pseudomonadati; phylum Pseudomonadota; class Gammaproteobacteria; order Enterobacterales; family Enterobacteriaceae; genus Citrobacter; species Citrobacter sp. Cpo012. Next base: position 307,154 of record NZ_JAOWGR010000040.1, read on the forward strand.
GCCTGTACATCGCCCAAAAGGTGATGAAACTTGACCCAACGCGTGCCACGCCGGCGGTCATCAACAATGACGGTCTGAACTACGTTCCAACCAACCGTAACGTCTTGTTTGGTCACCACTTTGCCGCTATCGCAGGTGCTGGTCCGCTGGTTGGGCCGGTACTGGCTGCGCAGATGGGCTACCTGCCTGGTACGCTGTGGCTGCTGGCAGGCGTCGTGCTGGCCGGTGCGGTGCAGGACTTCATGGTGCTGTTTATCTCTTCCCGCCGTAACGGCGCATCTCTGGGTGAGATGATCAAAGAAGAGATGGGCCCGATCCCGGGAACCATTGCGCTGTTCGGCTGCTTCTTAATCATGATCATCATCCTCGCAGTACTGGCGTTGATCGTGGTAAAAGCGCTGGCAGAAAGCCCGTGGGGTGTGTTCACCGTCTGCTCAACCGTACCTATCGCGTTGTTCATGGGGATCTACATGCGATTCCTGCGACCGGGACGTGTGGGCGAAGTGTCGGTGATTGGTATTGTGCTGCTGGTTGCTTCTATCTACTTCGGCGGCGTGATTGCGCACGACCCATACTGGGGCCCGGCGCTGACCTTTAAAGACACCACCATTACCTTTACCCTGATCGGCTACGCATTTATCTCTGCGCTGCTGCCGGTATGGCTGATCCTCGCCCCGCGCGACTATCTGGCTACCTTCCTGAAAATCGGCGTTATCGTCGGTCTGGCGGTGGGGATTGTTATCCTCAACCCGGAACTGAAAATGCCGGCAATGACGCAGTACGTTGATGGTACTGGCCCGCTGTGGAAAGGCGCTCTGTTCCCGTTCCTGTTCATCACCATCGCGTGTGGTGCGGTATCTGGCTTCCACGCGCTGATTGCTTCCGGTACCACACCGAAGCTGCTGGCCTGTGAAACCGATGCGCGCTTTATCGGTTACGGCGCGATGCTGATGGAATCCTTCGTCGCAATTATGGCGCTGGTTGCCGCGTCTATCATCGAACCAGGTCTGTACTTCGCGATGAACACCCCGCCTGCGGGCCTTGGCATCACCATGCCGAACCTGCATGAAATGAGCGGCGAAAACGCACCGCTGATTATGGCGCAGTTGAAAGACGTCACCGCACATGCGGCAGCGACTGTCAGCTCCTGGGGCTTCGTCATTTCGCCTGAGCAGATCCTGCAAACCGCGAAAGACATCGGTGAACCGTCCGTTCTGAACCGCGCAGGTGGCGCACCGACGCTGGCCGTTGGTATCGCTCACGTGTTCCACAAAGTGCTGCCGATGGCTGATATGGGCTTCTGGTACCACTTCGGTATTCTGTTCGAAGCGCTGTTCATCCTGACCGCACTGGATGCCGGTACCCGTTCTGGCCGCTTTATGCTGCAGGATTTACTGGGTAACTTCGTGCCGTTCCTGAAGAAAACCGACTCCCTGGTTGCGGGTATCATCGGTACTGCGGGCTGCGTAGGCCTGTGGGGTTACCTGCTGTATCAAGGCGTTGTTGACCCGCTGGGCGGCGTTAAGAGCCTGTGGCCGCTGTTCGGTATCTCTAACCAGATGCTGGCTGCCGTGGCACTGGTTCTGGGCACCGTGGTGCTGGTTAAAATGCAGCGTACCAAATACATCTGGGTTACCGTTGTTCCGGCTGTATGGCTGCTTATCTGCACCACCTGGGCGCTGGGTCTGAAACTGTTCAGCACCAACCCGCAGATGGAAGGCTTCTTCTTCATGGCGAATCAGTACAAAGAGAAGATTGCTAACGGCGGCGAACTGACCGCTCAGCAGATTGCCAACATGAACCACATCGTCGTCAACAACTACACCAACGCAGGTCTGAGTATTCTGTTCCTGGTGGTGGTGTACAGCATCATTTTCTACGGGTTCCGTACCTGGCAGAAAGCCCGCGCCATCGACGGTCGCTCTGATAAAGAGACACCGTATGTACCGGTGCCGGAAGGCGGCGTGAAGACCTCTTCACACCACTAACCTGAAGCCGGGTGGCGCACAGCGCTCCCGGCCTCAATCACTTAGTGCCGCAGGCGTAATTGGCGCAGTCAGTTTGGCCGCGGACAGCGCGCAGCAACCGGAGCGTACACACAGTACGTGAGGATTGCGAGCACTGCCCGCGGTCAAAATGGCAAGTGAAATAGCCTGCATCCACGAGCTCAACATATATCCGGGGCGTTCCATGTTTGGTACTTTAGGTCAGGCAAAGAAGTATCTCGGTCAGGCGGCGAAGATGCTGATTGGCATTCCGGACTACGACAACTATGTCGAGCACATGAAGACCAACCATCCCGATAAGCCGTACATGACCTACGAAGAATTCTTCCGCGAGCGCCAGGAAGCCCGCTACGGTAGCGGCGGAAGCAGTTGCTGTTAGAAGGAGAAGTGAATGACCCCGATTGCAGTTACCCTACTCACCGGTTTTCTTGGCGCGGGTAAAACCACCCTGCTGCGCCATATTCTCAACGAGCAGCACGGTTACAAGATTGCCGTTATCGAAAACGAATTCGGTGAAGTCTCGGTGGACGATCAGCTGATTGGCGATCGCGCCACGCAGATCAAAACCCTGACCAACGGTTGTATTTGCTGTACCCGCTCCAGTGAACTGGAAGACGCACTGTTAGATCTGCTCGACAACCTCGACAAAGGCGCCATCAATTTCGACCGTCTGGTGATCGAGTGCACCGGCATGGCCGACCCCGGCCCGATCATTCAGACCTTTTTCTCCCATGAAGTGATTTGCGAACGCTACCTGCTGGACGGCGTAATTGCGCTGGTTGACGCGGTACATGCCGACGAGCAGATGAACCAGTTCACCATCGCCCAGTCGCAGGTAGGCTACGCAGACCGGATCCTGCTGACCAAAACCGACGTCGCAGGTGAAAGCGAAAAACTGCGTGAGCGCCTGGCGCGCATCAACGCCCGTGCGCCGATTTACACCGTGACACATGGTGATATCGACCTCTCCCTGCTGTTCGATACCAACGGTTTTATGCTGGAAGAGAACGTAGTCAGCGCCAAACCGCGCTTCCACTTTATCGCCGACAAGCAAAACGATATCTCCTCGATCGTCGTCGAGCTGGATTACCCGGTCAACATTAGCGACGTGTCGCGAGTGATGGAAAACCTGCTGCTGGAATCCGCCGAGAAGCTGCTGCGCTACAAAGGTATGCTGTGGATTGAAGGCGAGCCAAACCGCCTGCTGTTCCAGGGCGTCCAGCGCCTGTACAGCGCCGACTGGGACCGCCCGTGGGGCGACGAAACACCGCACAGCCTGCTGGTGTTTATCGGCATTAACCTGCCGGAAGACGAGATCAGAGCCGCGTTTGCGGGATTGAAGAAGTAACTTTGCTATTTTGAATTATTCAGATTTACACATGCCATATAATATGGCATGTGTAAATCTTACACGGAGATTATACTAACCAAAGCTGTTTTAATTGAGACTTCATATTCTCATGTCTCCTTTTAAGCTCTGGCAAGCCCCATTCGGCTGATTTACATACATCTTTTGTAAGATCAAATGAACTTTTGCTATTCAATTTTTCATAAATAGATTTTTTCTTAATAAAATCAGAGTGCTGCGCCTCTGAATTTTTAGTACCGCTAATAAGAGTCAAGTTGCCTATTTTATGCAACCAGTAAACATGTTCATGTGGTTCAAATCGATTAATCCAATATTCATTCACCAAAGCCTGAGGGAGAATATGTTCAATAGTTATTCTTCCTGTATAAGTTTTAATTACACTTTCGTCTTGCTGTTCCATGTCAAGACGAAGTAAAATAGCTTTAATTAAATTAACCTGATTAGGCCTTGGTTCATATAAATCATCATCAAGTGCAGCAATAAACCCTTCATTATCCGCATGCTGATTAATTTGATTAATAATAGAAGAAAGAGGCAATCCATTATTTATGGCAACAAGCGCAGAATAACAAACCATCTCTCTTTGGCTTTTAATCTGTTTTTTTAACCAACCATGCATATATACTTTTTCAAAGCAGGTAATAAACTGAGAAAATTCTTCTAATGTAAACTCTTCTGTACGAACCATTCTGTTCAGGAAGGCTAAGGCAGGAGGGATCCATTCATCTACTCCAAGATTACTCAGGGAAGCTATTTTCCTTCGAATAGAAGAATGTTCAAAATCATTTTCCAGAATTTTAGAGTAATTTTTAGCAGAACTGACTAACATCAGCGACATCGCGATAGCATCGCCATCAAATTTTTCTTGTAAATTCTCAATAAAGGATTCAAATCCTTTTTGTAAAACCCTGTCACGATCTTTCTTCTCTGAAAGTTTGTGAAGTGTAAGAAACTTATCAAGCCTTCTAACACCAACCATATCCTCAATTTGGGACCATGCAGATTCAATTTGTTCAGATTTTTTATTATGTGCAGCCGCAGACTCAAAAAGCGCGTTTTTCAATAAATCTGCATTACTCAGAGGTAATCCCCGACTATTTAGAACATTAAATAACCGAAATGATGATGCAAAATCATCAGTTTGCACAAAGACTATATATACATTTTGTAATATATATTTAGCCAATAACTTCAACTCATCATCTGATAACTTCGCTAAGTAATCCCTAATGACTTCCGCATTACTAATAAAAACCAAATCAGTATCTGACGGTTTTTCTGGTTTATAATTCTTTAGGTCCTGAAGAATATAATACTTATAAAGTTCATACTCCTTCTTCCTGACAACTAGCCTCGGTTCTTCCGCTTCATCAGAATAGACATCAATTGGCAAAACTCTTTTTTGCAGATCGTCTTTAACACCTTGTATTGATATCTGTTTTTTCAGCTCAGACACAATAATACTAAGTGTTGTCAAACGTTGCTGCCCATCAACAACTTCATACTGATTCTGCCCTTTGTTGATGCAAATCATACTTCCTATAAAATATTCACGTTCTTCAGATTGAGAACTTTCATATATATCATCAATAAGCTGTTCTGCATTATCAACAGTCCAACTATAAGGTCGTTGATAAGAAGGAATAATGTATTTTTTGTTTTCGGTAAGGATATCCTGGACCTTACACTCTTTAGCTTCCATGTTCACATCCAAATTGATAGTTAATGGCTACATTATCTTTCCTGAACTACAGAAAGGCAACCTTAGAAAATTTGTATCTCTATGTTCTTCATGATTTTTATAACAACTGTCGAGCCAACATACCTCCCGTTATCAATGCATTCTAATGCGTTGATAAAATGCATAACATGCATTGTTTTATGTAAACTCATAACGAAATACCCACTCAAGTCATAGCCAGCTCCTTGATTTTAGGTAAAATCAGAACCATCTGATTCTATCGAGAGCGCCCAATGGCTGACCTGAACCTGAGTACCCTGACGGAAGCAGACATCATCACCAAATGCGTTATGCCCGCCATCCTTGATGCTGGCTGGAACGATACAACGCAAATCCGACAAGAGGTCAAACTCCGGGACGGTAAGGTCATTGTGCGCGGCAAAGTCGCGGCACGTAGAACGGTGAAATCTGCCGATATCGTGCTGTACCACAAATTAAACATGCCGCTGGCGGTGATCGAAGCCAAAGCCAATAAACATGAAATCGGCAAAGGCATTCAGCAGGCGCTGGGTTATGCCCACCTGCTGGACGTTCCCTTTGCGTTTGCTTCTAACGGCGATGGCTTTATCTTCCACGATAAAACGGCAACCGACGCGATTGAGCGAGAAATCACCCTCGACGAATTCCCAACGCCTGTTGAATTATGGCAAAAATACTGTCTCTGGAAAGGCTACACCGCCGCCCAGCTTCCGGTGATTACTCAGGACTACTACGACGACGGCAGCGGCAAAGCGCCGCGTTATTACCAGCTACAGGCCATCAATAAAACCATTGAAGCCGTTTCCGCTGGGCAGAACCGCGTTCTGCTGGTGATGGCAACCGGAACGGGGAAAACCTACACCGCCTTCCAGATTATCTGGCGCTTATGGAAAGCGAAAAGTAAGAAGCGGATCCTGTTCCTCGCCGATCGCAACATTCTGGTCGATCAAACCAAAAACAACGACTTCCTGCCGTTTGGCACGGCGATGACCAAGGTCACCGGGCGCACCATCGATCCAGCATTTGAAATCCATCTCGCGCTGTACCAGGCCATCACCGGCCCGGAAGAAGATCAAAAGGCCTTTAAACAAGTAGCGCCGGATTTCTTTGACCTGATTGTTATCGACGAATGCCACCGTGGCAGCGCCTCGGAAGATAGCGCGTGGCGCGAAATCCTCGACTATTTCAGCGCCGCCACGCAGATTGGCTTAACTGCCACACCAAAAGAGACTCATGAAGTCTCCAGCACCGATTACTTTGGCGACCCGGTGTATATCTACTCGCTGAAAGAAGGCATCGAAGACGGCTTCCTTGCCCCTTATAAAGTCGTGCGCGTCGATATCGACGTCGATCTTCAGGGCTGGCGTCCCACCAAAGGCCAGACGGATAAAAACGGCGAGCTGATCGACGACCGTATCTACAACCAGAAAGATTTTGATCGCACGATGGTGATTGATGAGCGCACCGAACTGGTGGCGAAAACCATTACCGATTACCTCAAACGTACCAACCCGATGGATAAAACCATCATCTTCTGTAACGACATCGATCACGCGGAGCGGATGCGCCGCGCGCTGGTCAATCTCAACCCGGAACAGGTCAAGAAGAACGACAAGTACGTGATGAAAATCACCGGTGATGACGACATCGGCAAAGCCCAACTGGATAACTTTATTAACCCCAAAAAGGCCTATCCGGTTATCGCCACCACCTCCGAGCTGATGACCACCGGCGTCGACGCCAAGACCTGCAAACTGGTGGTGTTGGACCAAAACATTCAGTCGATGACTAAATTCAAGCAAATCATCGGTCGCGGCACCCGCATTGATGAACGCTACGGCAAGCTGTGGTTCACCATCCTCGATTTCAAAAAGGCCACCGAACTGTTCGCCGATGAGCGCTTCGACGGCATCCCGGAAAAGGTGATGGACACCACGCCGCAAGATATCGCCGACCCGGAGTCTGATTTTGAAGAACAGTTCGACGAGCACGAAGAAGAGACTGAAGATGACATCACCGGGGCCGATGAAGATCCCGCGCCGTATACCGTCACCGGCTCAGACGATGTCGGCCCGCTGCCGGAAGATGATGAAAACAAAGTGCGCAAGTTTCACGTCAACGGCGTGGCCGTGGGCGTGATTGCCCAGCGCGTACAGTATTACGATGCCGACGGCAAGCTGGTCACCGAATCCTTCAAAGATTACACCCGCAAAACGCTGCTCAAAGAGTACGCCTCGCTGGATGATTTCACCCGCAAATGGCAGGACGCCGAACGCAAAGAGGCCATCATCAAGGAACTGGAGCAGCAGGGGATCATCTGGGAAGTGCTGGCGGAAGAGGTCGGTAAAGAGCTCGACCCGTTCGACATGCTGTGCCACGTGGTGTATGGTCAGCCGCCGTTAACCCGCAAAGAGCGGGCGGAGAACGTGCGTAAACGCAACTACTTCACCAAATACTCCGACGCTGCGCAGGCGGTGCTGAATACGCTGCTGGATAAATACGCCGACGCGGGCGTGCAGGAAATAGAGAGTATTCAGGTGCTGAAGCTCAAGCCGTTCGACAGCATGGGTACGCTGCCGGAGATCATTAAAAGCGGATTCGGCGACCGTAACGGGTATAATCAGGCCATCAGCGAGCTGGAGAGCGAAATCTACCACTTACCGCCCCGCTCCGCGTAACCACTCCCCTTTTGCGCCTTCTGCTGCCACCGCGTAGCAGAAGGCCTTATTGTTAATGAAACATGGAACACATCATGTCAATCAGCTCAGTTATCAAATCCTTACAGGACATTATGCGCAAAGACGCTGGCGTGGACGGCGATGCGCAGCGTCTCGGCCAGCTCTCCTGGCTGCTGTTTCTGAAAATCTTTGACGCCCAGGAAGAGGCGCTGGAACTGGAGCAGGATAACTATCAGTACCCGATCCCGCAGCGCTACCTGTGGCGCACCTGGGCGGCAAACGCCGAGGGCATTACCGGCGATTCCCTGCTGGAGTTCGTCAACGACGACCTGTTCCCGGTGCTGAAAAACCTCACCGCCCCCATCGATAAAAACCCGCGCGGCTTTGTGGTCAGACAGGCGTTCAGCGATGCCTATAACTACATGAAAAACGGCACCCTGCTGCGTCAGGTGATCAACAAGCTCAACGAAATCGACTTCACCAGCGCCAGCGAACGCCACCTGTTCGGCGACATTTACGAACAGATCCTCAAAGATCTGCAATCGGCGGGCAATGCCGGTGAGTTTTATACCCCGCGCGCCGTGACCCGCTTTATGGTCGATCGCGTTGATCCGAAGCTCGGCGAGTCAATTATGGACCCGGCCTGCGGCACCGGCGGCTTCCTCGCCTGCGCGTTCGATCACGTAAAAAACAACTACGTGAAGAGCGTGGCCGATCACCAGACGCTGCAACAACAGATCCACGGCGTGGAGAAAAAGCAGCTCCCGCACCTGCTGGCGACCACCAATATGCTGCTGCACGGCATCGAAGTGCCGGTGCAAATTCGTCACGACAACACCCTCAACAAACCGCTGTCGTCGTGGGATGAACAGCTGAATGTGATCGTCACCAACCCGCCGTTCGGCGGCACCGAAGAAGACGGCATCGAGAAGAACTTCCCGGCAGAGATGCAGACCCGCGAAACGGCGGATCTGTTCCTGCAACTGATTATTGAAGTGCTGGCGAAAAACGGCCGCGCGGCGGTGGTGCTGCCGGACGGTACGCTGTTTGGCGAAGGCGTGAAAACCAAGATCAAAAAGCTGCTCACCGAGGAGTGCAACCTGCACACCATCGTGCGTCTGCCGAACGGCGTGTTTAACCCGTACACCGGGATCAAAACCAACCTGCTGTTCTTTACCAAAGGCCAGCCGACCAAAGACATCTGGTTCTACGAGCACCCGTACCCGGCGGGAGTGAAGAACTACAGCAAAACTAAGCCGATGAAGTTTGACGAGTTCCAGGCCGAGATCGACTGGTGGGGCAACGAGGCCGACGGCTTCGCCAGCCGCGTCGAGAACGAACAGGCGTGGAAGGTCAGCATCGACGAGGTGATTGCCCGCAACTTTAACCTCGATATCAAGAACCCGCACCAGGCGGAAACCATCAGCCACGATCCGGATGGACTGTTGGCGCAATACGCCAAGCAGCAGGAAGCAATCCAGACCCTGCGCCACCAGCTGCGCGACATTCTCGGCGCGGCGCTCTCCGGTAAGGAGGCCAACTGATGGCGGTGGAAAAACTGATTGTCGACCATATCGACACCTGGACCACGGCGCTGCAAACCCGCTCCACGGCCGGGCGCGGCAGCTCGGGTAAGATTGACCTGTACGGCATTAAGAAGCTGCGCGAGCTGATTCTGGAGCTGGCGGTGCGCGGCAAGCTGGTGCCGCAGGATCCGAACGACGAACCGGCATCGGTGCTGCTGGAGCGTATTGCGGCGGAAAAGGCCGAGCTGGTAAAGCAGGGGAAAATTAAAAAACAAAAACCGCTGCCGGAGATTAGCGAGGAAGATAAACCGTTTGAGCTGCCGGAGGGGTGGGAGTGGACAACACTCAATACTCTTGCAGAAATAAATCCCAAAATAGATGTGTCTGATGATGAGCAAAACATATCTTTTGTTCCGATGCCTCTCATATCAACAAAATTTGACGGGTCTCATGATTTTGAAGTCAGAAAATGGAAAGAGGTAAAAAAAGGTTATACCCACTTTGCCAATGGTGATATAGCCATTGCAAAAATTACACCCTGCTTTGAAAATAGCAAAGCAGCAATATTTTCTGGATTGAAAAATAATGTCGGTGTTGGAACAACAGAATTGCATGTCGCGCGGCCCTACAGCCAGGCAGTTAATCTGCAATACCTTCTTTTAAACTTTAAATCACCTGGTTTTCTTAAAGCCGGTGAATCTCAGATGACAGGCTCCGCAGGCCAGAAGCGTGTGCCTAGAAATTTCTTTGAAAACTATCCGCTACCATTCCCTCCATTACAAGAACAAGAACGAATAGTAAACAACTTTACTCAATTAATGATCCTCTGCGACCAACTGGAGCAGCATTCCCTGACCAGTCTGGATGCCCATCAGCAGCTGGTTGAAACCCTGCTAACCACGCTAACCGATAGCCAGAACGCCGATGAATTGGCCGAAAACTGGGCGCGTATCAGCGAGTATTTCGACACGCTGTTTACCACCGAAGCCAGCATTGACGCCTTAAAACAGACCATTCTGCAACTGGCGGTGATGGGCAAACTGGTACCGCAGGATCCGAACGATGAACCGGCCTCTGAACTGCTCAAACGTATTGCGCAGGAAAAAGCGCAACTGGTGAAAGACGGGAAAATTAAAAAACAAAAACCGTTGCCGCCGATTAGTGATGAGGAAAAACCGTTCGAATTGCCAATAGGTTGGGAATGGTGTCGTTTAGGTGAATGCATCAACCTAATTTCTGGACAGCACCTGAAACCAGATGAATATGAAGAAGAGTGCCATGGTGAAATGCTTCCTTATATTACTGGACCGGCCGAATTTGGACTAATCAGCCCAACTTATTCCAAATATACAAATGAAAAAAGGGCTATTGCTGCTAAGGGCGATATTCTAATTACATGTAAAGGCGCAGGGCTTGGAAAGCTTAACGTCGCTGATACCAATATAGCCATTAGTCGTCAACTAATGGCTATTAATGTAATTAGGATGAATTCAGAATATCTTAAAATTGTACTTGATAGCATGTATGGTTATTTTCAATCTAAAGGGGTTGGTATAGCTATACCTGGAATATCACGAGAAGATGTGATGGAGCCATTAATTATGCTTCCTCCATTCGAAGAACAAAAAAGGATAATGGAAAACTTATATAAATTAAGTTTTCTTATCGAAGATATAAAATTCAGGATTAAATCCGCCCAACAAACCCAGCTCCACCTGGCCGACGCCCTCACCGACGCAGCCATAAATTAACCCGCCCCCAGAAACCAATAAAGCGGCTAAATAGCCGCTTTATTCCCATCAGAAAAAATAATCCTTCCCTTCATCCGCGCCGTTATTTTCATTCATTTTCAGCTGGACTTTCCTTCTATTCCCTGATGATATGTACAGGTATTTAACGCAAGACGCCCGTGCTGCAACACGAGCGCCTCGCTAATCACAATCACTATTTTAAGAGAATAGCCATCATGACTACCCCGCATTCTATTGCAGAATTCACCGATCCAGAAGTCTCCCCGGCAAATAATCGTCTGGGCACCGTTAGCTATGCGAGTCGCTACCCGGATTACACGCATGTCCCGGCGATTATTATGAAAGGCCAGTGGCTGGAAGCCGCCGGTTTTTCCACCGGTACCCCATTCGATGTCAGGGTGATGCCCGGCTGCATTGTGCTGACGACTAAGCTGCCAGAACCGGAAGAGCCCGCGTTATTGCAGTCGCTGCGTCGGGTGTGCAAGCTGTCGGCGCGTAAGCAACAGCAGGTGCAGGAGTTTATCGAGGTGATTTCAGCTAAGACACGCAGGAAGAAATAATCCCCTGCTGAATTGCCCGGTGGCGCTACGCTTACCGGGCCTGGAAATAGCACTTTCCCGTAGGCCGGATAAGGCGCAGCCGCCATCCGGCACTCACTGCCCACTCACTCAGTAATCACAAACCGCGTCGCGGCAAAGCAGTTCAAAACCCGGTGCACCAGAAATACCATGGTGAGCGTTGCCACCAGCGCGACGGTGACGGAGGTGATACGGTACAGATCGCTGAATACCAGGTCCTGATCCGGGTGCAGGTTCTGGCCAAACATAATGCCGATGGTAGTGATACTGGCAAACCCCACGCCTGCCCCGACTTTTTCCATTACGTGCAGGCGGGCACTGAACGCCAGCCCGAGGCCAATCAGCGGCATCATCAGCAGCATATGGTTGCTGAAATCATAGATAAGCAGTTGCACCAGCAGAATATACAGGCAGGCCAGCACCACGCCGACCACGCGCCAAATCGAGCTGATCACAGCGCCACGGTAGTGCATCGGAAACAGGATCAAAATGCCGGCCATCAGCGCCGACAGCGAATCACTCAAATCGCAGATCTGGAAGACCACAAAAATCATCGTCGCCACCGTGCCGGAAAGCAGCGATTCATGGCGCACCCGGGCGGCATCTTTCTCAATGCGCGGCGGTGGCTGGCGGGGTTCCACGTCCGGGATCAGATAATGCAGCAACGCGCTCAGCGCCACCGCCATGACGCAGGCTTCCATATTGGATAACATCAGCGTATGCCAGTTGGTGGTGGGATAGCTCATAAAGTTGAGCATCGTACTCTGGCACACCACGCCCATCGAACCGAGCAGAAACAGCGGTCCTTTGCTCATAAAACGAAAACGCATCACATACAGGCCGAACACCACCAGTGTCATAACCAGCGGCCACTGTGAAAGATAGCCGACGATCAGCACCATTTCGACACAGTTCACCGCCGCGCTGAACACGAACTGTGTTGCCACATGGCGGTTGAATACCGGTACCAGCGACAGCAGCATCAGCGGATAAACCACAAAGAACACGCCGTACTGCACGTTGTAGAAGGTCGAAATACTCAGCGCGATTGTCCCGGCAACGGAGATACGCAGGGTCTGGCGAAAATCATTGGCGGTGTAGACAATATTCCCGTGCGGCGTAAAGACGTGGGCCAGCGTGTTAATAGACATAGTGCAGCCAGCTGACGAGGTGGATCTGTGCCCCGGCAAAGGTGCGGGCGAACACGCCCTCGCTGTTATACAGCTGTACCGTTGCGCGCGCCCCGGTCGGTAACGGCGTGTCGAGCGGTTCGTTCAGCGCGACGTGAATGCGCATACGCTGGGCATCGCGCACCCAACGGGTAGACTGTTCCGGTTGCGACAACTGGCCATTAACCTGTTCCTGGCCCGCCAGAATACCGGCATCGCTGCTGGTGACGCGGGCAGAGAAAACTTTGCCCGGCATGGCATCGAACACCACGGCGGCATCGGTCTCCACTTTAGTGTGGCGCAGACTTTTCTCGCGAAAGTCGGCCACGATATCGGTCTGATGGCTGACCAGCGCCAGCAGCGGCGTGGCGGCAGTGGCGTAAAGTCCTGGGCTAAGCTGGAGATTACTCACCGTACCGTCGGTCTGGGCATATACTTTGCTCCAGCCGAGGTTCAGTTGCGCCTCTTCCAGCGCGTTACGGTATTTTTGCAGCGTTACGTTAAGTTTGTCATCGCGCTCGCCGCGCTGGATCAGCAGGTTCTGAATACTGGCATTCAGCGCCGCCACCGACTGCTCGCTGGTTTGCCAGGCAGTACGCACCTTGTCGAGATCGGATTGCGACACATTCTGCATGGCGCTCAGGCGCTGATAGCGGTCTAAGGTGGTCTTATCGTTGCGGGCGTTGAATTGCGCGGTGCGCAGGTTGGCGCGGGCAGAGACGATCTGCGCATCTAGCTGTTGGTTACTCAGCTTCGCCTGCTCAAGGGCAATTTGCGCAGCCTCGACCTTATTGATAAATGGCGTCGGATCCAGTTCGTACAGCAAATCGCCCTTCTTCACCTGGCTATTATTGTGTACATGCACCTGCGAGACGTAGCCGGAAACGCGTGAGGAAACAGGCGTTACCACGCGCATCACCGTGGAGTCCGGCGTCAGCGGGATCCAGATATCGGCAACGATAAACCAGGCGAATATTACCAGGAAAGCGGCAATACTCACCCTTACCCAACGGGCAAATTTTTGTTCTGGGGTCATCATAGTTTTTTAGTGTTGATTGTCTTCTTCGCGGATTGTCCGCAGATTGCAGGCGATTTGATTGAGCGTGGCGCTGAAGGAAGCGAGTTCCGCCTCAGGGATGGTGCAGGTGACGCGATGTTGGTATGTCTCTATCACCCGGTTGAGTTCGTCCAGCCTTGCGCGGCCTTGCGCGGTCAGCGCCAGCAGGCGGATGCGTTTGTCATAGGGCGATGTGGAACGCAGCAGATAGCCCTGCTTTTCCAGCTGCGAGAGGGTGCGCATCAGCGGCGGCAGTTCGATGCCCTGCATTTGTGCCAGTTCACTGACTGAGACGTTGTCTCCCAGTTGATACAGTTGCATCAGTACCGTCCAGCTGGACTGCGTCAGGCCAGTATCGGTGATGGCAGCATCAATAATGGCCCGCCACTGGCGCACCACCATCGCCATGCGCATCCCCATCGGGCGGCGGGCAAACAGTTCATCTTCAGTCATCTTACTTTCCTCTCATCGCTGAAGAGAAAATAATACTTATCAGGATAAGTATCAAGAAACGGACTAACCAGAAGCATGAATTGATAAATATTGTGAATATAAAAGAGGCGGGGCGATACCCCCCAGCCTCTGTCGATGAAAGAAAATCACTCCACCTGATCGCGTCGCAGCCCGACGTCCCGCAGCCGCTCATCGCTCATCTGTTGCAATAGGCGCCGCGTTTGCGCTCGCAGCCGCCACGCCTTGTATGCCCGCCAGATCAGTACAAACCCAATAAACGGCTGTTTTGCTTTATTCTCGTGAAATTCCATACCTTGCCTCCCCACCTTGCCAGAGGCTTTATCTTCACGGATCTGGCCTAAAACAATACAGACTCACAAAGTACTTTTATTTAACATACAGATTGGTTAAAAAGAGTTCTGCATCGCTTTTTTCACGCCAATCTGTACTGATTTTTTAATCTGTATGGTACCCATGAGGGATACAGCATGACGCGTTACCAACATCTGGCCAATCTGCTGGCCGAACGCATTGAGCAAGGGCTGTATCGCCATGGCGAAAAACTGCCCTCGGTACGCAGCCTGAGCCAGGAGCATGGGGTCAGTATCAGCACCGTCCAGCAGGCGTATCAGACGCTGGAACAGCGCCAGCTGATCACGCCCCAGCCACGTTCCGGTTATTTTGTCGCGCCACAAAAAGCGCAGCCACCCTTGCCACCGATGTCGCGTCCGGTACAGCGTCCGGTCGAAATAACCCAGTGGGATCAGGTGCTGGATATGCTGGCAGGTCATGCGGACAAATCGATAATCCCGTTTAGCAGCGGCGTGCCCGATATTAATCAACCCAGCCTGAAGCCGCTGTGGCGCGAGCTCAGCCGCGTGGCACAACATAATCTGCGCGCGATTCTGGGCTACGATGAAATCTCCGGATGCCGTGAACTGCGTCAGCAGATTGCGCGGCTGATGCTGGACGGCGGTTCGGTGGTTAATGCAGATGATATTGTGATCACCAGCGGCAGTCAGAGCGGAATGTCGCTGGCGCTGCTGACGGTCTGCCAGCCCGGAGATATTGTCGCCGTTGAATCACCGGCCTACTACGGCACGATGCAGCTACTGCGCGGCTTAGGGATCAAGGTGATTGAGATCCCTACCGATCCGGATACCGGGATCAGCATTGAAGCGCTGGAGCTGGCGCTGGATCAGTGGCCGATCAAAGGTGTGCTGCTGGTTCCCAACTGCAACAACCCGCTCGGATTCATTATGCCGGATGCGCGTAAACGGGCGGTGCTCGCCCTCGCCCAGCGTCACGACATCGTCATTTTTGAAGACGATGTGTATGGCGAGCTGGCCACAGAGTACCCGCGCCCGCGCACGATCCACTCCTGGGACAGCGACGGCCGCGTAATACTCTGCAGTTCGTTTACCAAATCCGTCGCCCCCGGTCTGCGCGTGGGTTGGGTGGTGCCCGGTCGTTATTACAACAAACTGCTGCACATGAAGTACGCCGTCATTGGAACTAACGTTCCCGCTACGCAACTGGCAGCGGCTTCCTTTGTGCGCGAAGGTCATTATCATCGACATATTCGTCGTATGCGCCAGATTTATCAGCGCAATATGGAGATCTACACCTGCTGGGTACGGGAATACTTCCCCTGCGGGATCTGCGTCACCCGACCGAAAGGCGGCTTTATGCTGTGGGTCGAGCTGCCGCTCCAGGTTGATATGGTCTGTGTCGCTAAGCAGCTCTGTCGCCTCAAAATCCAGGTTGCACCGGGTTCTCTGTTCTCCGCATCGGGGAAGTATCGCAACTGTGTGCGCATCAACTGCGCATTGCCGCCAAACGATAAGCATCGGGAAGTAATGCAGAAGCTCGGAGAGGCGGTAAAAACGGCAATAGAGTAGATCGAGCTGCCCGGCGCTTCCGGGCAGGCAATTAGGCAGTTTAAGCTATATCTAATGGCTTAAACCCTGAATATCTTCAGCGGAAAGTCGGGTGATTTTTTGTACCGTGCTGATATCGATGCCATCTGCCAGCATGGTGCGGGCAATACGCAGTGCCTCATCATGTCGCCCCTTTATCAATCCTTCCTGTTTGCCTTCTTGTTTACCTTCCAGCTTGCCTTCAAGCCATCCTTTTTGAAATCCTGCCTCATGTAATCTGTCCGCGATTGTCATCAAATGCTCCTTGTGCTGCGGTGAACGTTCGGCAACCCCGCGAATAAACTCACTGAATCGAGGTGCATCGCCAGTTCGTAAAATATAATTAAACAGCGTCTTTATCTGAGTGTCATTAGTCAGTCCGGTAAGTAGCAGGGAAACAATTTGCTCGACCAACCCCATAAGATCGCGTTGACGGATATGTTTTTGGATTAACTCCAGCAGCGCCATACGTCGATGCTGCACAATTTCGTCATCCGGAATAACCGTAATATCCACCAATAGAAACGCCGCAGCATACAGCTGACGAGCCAGCTTCGGGTTGGCAAACTCATCCAGCCAGCACAGCGAATAAGGGTACGGGCTTTTAGCGCCGTGATAAAACAGCATCGGCACTACCAGCGGCAACTGCTGATGCCCAGCATCTAAATGTTTCTGCATGGCCGCTACCGCATAGCGCATCAGTCTGAATGCCATATGCGCATCCGGTGTGCTTTGGTGTTCAATCACCACATAAATATATCCATCCCCATCCGTCGTTTTCACCGACCACAGCACATCGGAATAGTACGCACGTAAATTCTCTTCGATAAAACTGTCTGACTCTAGTTTAAGCGTCTGAAGATCGCAAAGCTCGCGCAGCGAAGCGGGAAGATGTATTTGTAGGAAATCCCGAGCGGTCTCAGGATGGCGCAAAAACGTTTTAAAAACCGCATCATGTGGTGTTGAAGTTGAAGCTTTGCTCATGGCGATCCTTCACCTGAAAATAAGATGCCATGACTGTAGCGCCGGAAAACCACATCCTCACCTGCAACTTTCTCTCTTTGCGAGGCGATTTCCGGGATAACAACGTCCTTATGTAACGTCTGCATTTGTCTGGAACACGTCACGCAGAATCGCCATCTCAATGCGCATTCCCACTTTTTCACCACCCGGCCTGTGCTATAACAAATCATCACTTTCAGGGAGGACACGATGTGACGCATACCCGGGATATTCCACAATCGTTCTGGCGTGATGAGCAGTTGCCGTGGCTGGAACTGCGCAGCACCTGGCAAAGCCAGCAGGCCTACAAGCGGCATCACCACTCTCAGCTCTCGATTGGGGCAATTCTCGAGGGGGAAACGTGCTGTCTGTGCGATGGCGAGGAATACCATCTGCAGGTGGGCGATCTGATTGTGATACCGCCGCTGGCACCTCACAGCTGTAATCCTGTAAACGGACAGTTTCGCAGCTATCATATGCTTTATCTTGATACCCAGTGGTGTCTTGCTAATCTGCCTGCACAGAACACCAATCAGCGGCTTTGCACGCCTGCTCCCGTTATCCGCGATGCGCAATTATTCCAGCGTTATATGCACCTTGTGACGCTCATGCCGCAACGCCAAACCGCGCAAATAACGGATGCCGCGCAAGCATTGCTGCACACGCTGCCGTTGCAGTTGGTCACACCAGAAAACCTAAGCGCCACCAGCCAGTATCTGCGCGAACGGTTGCAGTCCAGCCTGCTCACGCCGCCCTCACTCAATGAGCTGGCACATGAGTGTCATATGCGTAAAGAGACGCTGATCCGTACCTTTAAGCAGGACACCGGGCTGACGCCAGGAAGTTATCTGAACATCATACGGATTGACTATGCTCGCCAGCGGCTGCGGGCCGGAGACGAAATTGCCGATGTCGGCTACCAGAGCGGGTTTGCCGACCAGAGCCATTTCCATCGCACCTTTGTTCGCTACACCGCCGCCACACCGCGCCAGTACGCGTTGGGACGATCAATATCAGACAATAATTAGCGCTGCGTCAGGCGTACGGTGATCTCAGATTCATTCTCTGAGGTCGCTATGTCGCTGCTTTCTGTACTTTTTCCTTCTGCTTTTCCCGCGCTGGCGCTGGCGCATTTCGTCGCATTGCTTAGCCCCGGGCCGGACTTCTTTTTACTGGTCGGTTACGCCGCACGATACCGGATGCGCGGCAGCGCCGGGTTGTGCGTGGGGATCGCTTTCGGCAACGGGCTGTATATCCTGCTGGCAATTATCGGTTGGGGGATCCTGCGCCAGCTTCCCCTGTTGTTTACGGTTATTGAGCTGCTGGGCGCGCTCTATTTATTGTGGATTGGCAGCCTGCTGGTACGCAGCCGCCCGCAAACGCTGACCGGAACAGACGCCCAGTCTACCTGTCCAGGATTTGGCAAACAGCTACTGCTGGGATTGGGTTCGTCACTGCTCAACCCAAAAAATGCGCTGTTCTATCTGGCGCTAATGACCGCCCTGCTCGGCCCGTCGGTGACGCTGCTGCAACAAACCATGAGCGGGATCTGGATGACCAGCGTAGTGCTGTGCTGGGATCTGCTGATCGTGATGTTCATCGGTTTACCGCAGATCCAGAGACGGTTATCCAGAGGGATATTATGGGTAGAACGTATCGCTGGCGGTGTATTGATTATCTTCGGTTGTGCTATCGCTCTGCGGTTTTTGCAGAGCATCGTAGTCTGATTTGCAGGGCGATTTTCTGCATATAAACCGGATAAACTCGTTTAATTAATATCCAATCCGCATTAAACTGCGGATGGTTATTACCCGTTCAACTTACTCTTCCTGAGGTGCGATGTGCTGATTGTTACCTGTAATCGTTACGTTTTCTGACCCCGCGTCAGTGAGCGTATCTTCTGTTTGCGCTTCGCGCAGACAGCGTTTTTGATTACATGAAATTCAGTACATTTGCAGTCTGCTTTTTTCTGTCATCGGTCTGACGTCTCAAAGACGGTATTGAATTTCGCTATTCCCGTTGAGGGTTTTCTCCCGACAAGGAGCTGTTTTATGCAACGGATTCTCGCGTTTTTCTCCCAACGCGCCACAACGCTATTTTTTCCTGTCGCGTTGATTTTATATGACTTCGCCGCCTATCTGTCGACGGACCTGATCCAGCCTGGCATCATCAATGTGGTACGTGATTTCAACGCCGATGTTAGCCTGGCACCCGCTGCGGTGAGCCTCTATCTGGCGGGAGGCATGGCGCTGCAATGGCTGCTGGGGCCGCTTTCCGACCGAATTGGCCGTCGACCCGTGCTGATTGCGGGGGCGTTAATCTTTACCCTCGCCTGTGCTGCCACGCTGTTCACTACCTCAATGACGCAGTTTCTGGTAGCCCGATTTGTGCAGGGCACCAGCATCTGCTTTATCGCGACCGTTGGCTATGTCACGGTGCAGGAGGCGTTTGGGCAAACGAAGGCCATTAAGTTAATGGCGATAATCACTTCCATTGTGTTGGTTGCACCGGTTATCGGCCCGCTCTCCGGAGCGGCGCTAATGCACTTTGTACACTGGAAGATCCTGTTTGCCATCATTGCCGTCATGGGGTTTATCGCCCTGATTGGGTTAATGTTAGCCATGCCGGAAACCGTCCAGCGCGGCGCGGTGCCGTTCAGTGCCCGCGGCGTAGTGCGTGATTTCCGCGACGTTTTCCGCAACCGGGTGTTCCTGTTTGGCGCAGCCACGCTGTCGTTAAGCTATATTCCGATGATGAGCTGGGTGGCGGTCTCACCGGTTATTCTGATCGATGCTGGCGGCATGACCACATCGGAGTTTGCCTGGGCACAGGCCCCGGTGTTCGGCGCAGTGATCGTCGCCAATATGGTGGTGGTTCGTTTCGTGAAAGATCCGACCCGACCGCGCTTCATCTGGCGGGCCGCACCTATACAGCTGAGCGGGCTGGCAGTGCTGATTGTCGGCAATTTACTGTGGCCGCACGTCTGGCTGTGGTCGGTGCTGGGGACCAGCCTGTATGCGTTTGGTATTGGGATGATCTTCCCGACGCTGTTCCGCTTTACGCTGTTTTCCAACAACTTACCGAAGGGTACGGTTTCGGCGTCGCTGAATATGGTGATCCTGACGGTGATGGCGGTTTCTGTCGAAATTGGACGCTGGCTATGGTTTAACGGCGGCAGGATTTCGTTTCATCTGTTGGCGGTTGCGGCAGGGATAGCTGTCGTGTTCACGCTGGCAGGCTTACTCAAACGGGTACGCCAGCATGAGGCAACGACGTTAGCCACTGAAAACTAACCTGCCCGCTTATCCGGCCTACGACAACTATGTAGGCCGGA
This sequence comes from Citrobacter sp. Cpo012, assembly GCF_030333015.1. Classification (NCBI taxonomy): domain Bacteria; kingdom Pseudomonadati; phylum Pseudomonadota; class Gammaproteobacteria; order Enterobacterales; family Enterobacteriaceae; genus Citrobacter; species Citrobacter sp. Cpo012. The sequence continues at coordinate 327,716 of NZ_JAOWGR010000040.1, forward strand.
TAAGGCGCTTGCGCCGCTTCCGGCTACGGTCACCTCACCTTACGCAATGCGTGCAAATCCCGCGTCCAGATCGGCAATCAGGTCGTCGATATCCTCAAGGCCGATATGCACCCTGACCAGCGTGCCGCTGAAATTTACCTCTCCGGCCGGGCGAATGCTGTTCAGCTCTTCCGGCTGGTTCGCCAGAATGAGCGACTCAAATCCGCCCCACGAATAGGCCATATGGAACAGCGAGAAGTTATCGAGGAAATTCGCCATCTGTTCGTCGGTCAGTCTCTTTTTCAGCACAAACGAGAACAGGCCTGAGCTTCCGATAAAATCACGCTGAAAATACTCATGGCCCGGACATTCCGGTAATGCCGGATGATTCACCCGTGCCACTTCCGGCCTTGCCGACAGCCAGCGGGCAATATGGATGCTGCTCTCCTGATGCTGCTTAAGGCGTACCGCCAGGGTGCGCAATCCGCGGCTGCCGTTGTAGGCCGTATCGGCATCCAGCGTTTGCCCCATCAGATAGGAGTTTTCGCGTAAACGATCCCAACAACGGGCGTTCGACACCGCCGTGCCCAGCATGGCGTCCGAATGGCCGATGGTGTACTTCGTTCCCGCCTGAATGGAAATATCCACGCCATAATCCAGCGCTTTGAACAGCACGCCTGCCGCCCAGGTGTTGTCGATCATAATGACAATCTCCGGATTCACCGCGCGGATAGCCTTCACCATCCCCGGCACGTCCTGGACTTCCATGGTGATAGAACTTGGTGACTCAAGGAATACAACCTTTGTTTCCGGACGCAGAAGATCGACGATACCTGCACCAATCAGCGGATCGTAATACGTTGTTTCCACGTTGAATTTACTCAGGATCTTATTGCAAAAATCCTGGGTTGGTTCATAGGCCGCACCCGTCATCAGAATATGATCGCCACCCTGAACAAACGCCAGAATCGCATTGGTCACCGCCGCAGCACCACATGGGTACAGCGCGCAGCCAACGCCGCCCTCCAGTTCGCTCATTGCCTTCTGGAAGGCAAAGTGGGTATAGGTTCCGCGACGACCATAAAACAGCTCGCCGTTCGCGCGATTGGCGGTGGCAAATTTCTTGTCCTTCACGGTATCAAATACCAGTGAAGAGGCGCGTTGGATAACCGGATTCACCGCTCCCTGGGTATAGCGTTTGTCGCGACCAGCAACAACCAGGTGCGTTTCAAGCTTCATTGCGTCTTTCATAACATCTCCTGTTCTTAATCCGTGTGAAACCTATACCACCGCAGCAGTAGAGTTTATTTCAGTGTTGGTCTGCTTTTTTCCAGCGAACCGTTCAACAATCTGCGCCGCATTCAAATCATGGATAACGTTAATCAGTGTGGCCGGCGCATCGGTAATGGTGCCCAGCACCACCAGCATCGGGATTGCTTCCATCGGCAGGCCGAGCGTTGTGACGATAAAGATTTCACCCAGGAACGCCCCGCCCGGCACGCCACCAACGATAATGGCGGAGAGCACCGCAATCAGCATCGTCAGGAAGAAGGTTTCGGTGGTGAATTCCATGCCCAATACGGAATAGATAAAGACAATTTTTAGCGCGGCAATCATCGCCACGCCGCCCTTGTTGAGGTTAACCAGCAGCGGAATGGAGACATCAACGATTTCCGGGTTAATCCCCATCGCCTTACCGGCACGCAGCGTCACCGGGAGCGTCCCCAGTGAAGAGCAGGTACCCAGCGCGGTCGCAGACGGTTCAATCGCGTTACGCCAGAAGGCTTTGACCGCCGGAATACCGCCGCCAATATACGAATAGAGAATCGAGCCAAAGACAAAGTAGACCAGTGTGGCAACCATAAACAGGCCGATGGCGCGGGCAAAGGTTAACAGTAGTGCAGAGTCCTGACTGGCCATGGTGGCGGCGAAGTAGCAGCCCAGACCAATCGGCGCGACCTTCATAATGATCGAAACGATCTTCATGATCACGGTATTGGCGTCTTCCAGCAGCGACGCAATGCGTTTACCGGCCTGATCCGACTGGCCAATTGCGACACCGGCGATGATCGCCATTACGATCAGCGCCAGAATATTGGACTTAGAAAACAGTCCGATAAAGTCGCTGGTGGTGATCATACTGACAAAATCCATCTTACCGCTGCCCGCCTGCACCGACTGCGAGAGATCGATAGTGACGCCCTGCGCCGGGTTATACCAGAGCGCCAGCGCGACGATCCCGGCGGCTGGAATAAAGGCCATGGCGATCGAAACAATAAAGATAATCGCCATAATGCGTCCCAGCCTTTTCAGGTCGGTCATACTGGCGATCGAAGACATAACGCTGATACCCACCAGCGGCACAATAATCATAAATAGCAGGTTTAAGAATATCTGACCTATTGGCTGGAGTTTACTTGCAAACGATGGGGCATAAATACCTAATAAGCCGCCAATCACCAGAGCAACTAATAAAATAATCGACGATTTGTAGGGTTCGAGTCGTGACCACATAATCGGTACCTTTAGAATAATAATTAATGAGATTAAATTCACAATGTGATGAGTTTCCGTTTCGCCTCCTTTTATTTTGTGACGTAACTCACCTAAGTTGTTATTTTTTCATTTTGCCAGCAAGTTGTTTCCTGTGATTCAATAGTTGCATGTTTAAAACGCGAATGTAACGGCCTATTCGTACCGTTTTTGCAAATCACTTGTGAATTAAAGGAAACTATGAGTACGCCGATTTCACTCAAGCATCTGGAGTTTTTTACTAAAATCGTCGACTGCGGAGGATTGTCAGAAGCCGCGGCGCAGCTCAACGTATCGCCGTCTGCGGTCAGCAAAAGTCTGGCTGCGATGGAAGACACGCTGGGCACGACATTAATTAAACGCACCACCCGCAGTATTACCCTGACCGACGCAGGGCAATATCTCTTCAACCGCGCTAATAAGCTTTTGAAAGAATTCGATGAAACGCTGAATACCACTTCCGGTTATTACCACAGCCCGCAGGGTGAATTACGCATAACCTGCTCAATTGCGTTTGGTTATTCCCGGCTGGTGAACCTGGTGGATAAATATCGCTCCCAGTTCCCGGATGTAAATCTGTATATCGATCTCAACGATAACTTTGTGAATCTGAACGAAACAGATTTCGACATCGCCCTGCGCATCTCCACCGCACCGCCGCAAAACTATGCGATGCGCAAGCTGGTGCCTGTTCGCTGGGCGTACTGTGCCTCACCCGGCTACCTCGCCAAAAAAGGCATGCCCCAGCGTCGAAGCGATCTGGTGGATCATGATTGTCTGGTTTATCCCGGCCTCACACCGGTACTCAAGGTGGCGGATGAACAGGATCGTCTGCATCAGTTGAAACTGCATATGCCGATCCAGGCCAACAGCAGTCTGGTATTGCTAAAGTCAGTGTTAGAAGATCAGGGAGTGGCGTATTTGCCCACCTATCTGATTGGCGATCATATTCAAAAAGAAGAGATAACGCCGCTGATGCTCGACGGCACTATCACCTGTGAAACTCACGCCCTGTATGCGCTGTACTTTCCCAGCAAGTACAGCAATCCTAAGGTGCGATCGTTTATCGATTTTCTGGTGGCGGAACTCGGCCCCTTGCCCGCCTGGGACAACTGGATCCCGGAGTAAGCCCAGCCCACCTGAAAATGGGAGGCGCTCCACATTTTTTGCGCGATCCCCCCGTCTGGCTCTATCCTTAAGCCTATGAATAAAATTGCTGAACTCAAACGCGCCAAGCGACTGGCGCTCTCATTGCTGCTGATTGCCGCTGCCACCTTCGTCATCACGCTGTTTCTGCCGCCTAATTTCTGGGTACTGGGGATCAAAGCGATCGCCGAAGCGGCGATGGTGGGCGCGCTGGCGGACTGGTTTGCCGTGGTGGCGCTTTTTCGCCGGGTGCCGATCCCGTTTATCTCTCAGCACACGGCGATTATCCCGCGCAATAAGGATCGGATCGGCGAAAATCTCGGGCAATTTGTGCAGGAAAAATTTCTCGATACCCAGTCGCTGGTCGCGCTGATCCGCCGCCATGAACCGGCGCTGTTGATCGGCAACTGGTTCAGCCAGCCGGAAAACGCCCAGCGTATTGGCCAGCATCTGCTGCAGATCATGAGCGGTTTTCTCGAACTGACCGACGACTCGCGCATTCAGCGGCTGATCAAGCGGGCGGTGCACAAGGCCATCGACAAGGTCGATCTCTCCGGTACCAGCGCGCTAATGCTGGAAAGCATGACCAAAAACAATCGCCATCAGGTGCTGCTCGACACGCTGATCGCCCAACTGATCGCCCTGCTCCAGCGCGACAGCTCGCGAGCGTTTATCGCCAGACAGGTCGTGCACTGGCTGGAAACCGAACATCCGCTGAAAGCGAAGATCCTGCCAACCGAATGGCTGGGCGAGCACAGCGCCGAGCTGGTGTCTGATGCCGTTAACTCCTTGCTGGATGACATCAGCCACGATCGCGCACATCAGATCCGCCATGCCTTCGATCGCGCCACGTTTAAGCTCATCGATAAGCTCAAACACGATCCGGAGATGGCCGTGCGGGCCGAAAGCCTGAAAAGCTATCTGAAAGAAGATGAAGCCTTCAACCGTTATCTTGGCGAGCTGTGGGCAGACCTGCGTCAGTGGGTGAAAACCGACATTAACGCCGATGATTCCCGCGTGAAGCAGCGCATCGCCAGCGCCGGGCAGTGGTTCGGCGAAACGTTGGTAGCCGACAGCGCCCTGCGCGCCTCACTGAATGGGCATCTTGAGCAGGCCGCACATAAAGTAGCGCCAGAGTTCGCCACTTTCCTGACACGCCATATTAGCGACACGGTGAAAAGCTGGGATGCACGCGATATGTCGCAGCAAATCGAGCTGAACATCGGTAAAGATTTGCAGTTTATCCGCGTCAACGGCACGCTGGTTGGCGGTTCTATTGGGCTGGTGTTATATCTGTTGTCGCAAATTCCTTCCCTGCTGACGCTGGCGAATTTTTAAGGAGAAAAATTCAATGACGATGAACATCCGCATTTTTTCCCTGCGCGAAACACCGGAAAAACTGCACGAGGTCACCGCTTACTTTCAGCAACAATGGGCCTCAGAAGACTCCATGAGAGTTTACGAGGATGCACTGCATCGTTGTATTGGCGCAAAGAACCCGCTACCGCAGTGGTACTGGATGCAGGACGGCGACAGCATTGTTGGCTGCGCCGGATTGATCACCAATGATTTTATCAGTCGCGGCGAACTGTGGCCGTGGCTATGCGCACTCTATATCGATCCTCGCTATCGTGGTCACGGTCTGGCATTTCGCCTGATTGAACATATTGCGCAGCAGGCTAAACAGCTAGGCTTTATGCAGCTCCATTTGTGTACTGACCTGGAAGGCTTATACGAGAAAGCGGGATTTTACTTTGACGGGCCGGGCTATCATCCGTGGGGGGAAGTCTCACGGGTCTACAGTCGTAATCTGTAAGCGCACAATTGTTGTACATCAATAAAGCCAGATAAATTGCATGGTTATAATGCGACGTCTTTTTACTGTCTCCCGTGTTACGGGGAAGGAAAATCATGTCGCTAATCACCGATTTACCCGCCATTTTTAATCAATTCTCCGACGCCCGTCAGAAAGGTTTTCTCACCGTAATGGATCTTAAAGAGCAGGGTATCCCGCTCGTTGGGACCTATTGCACCTTTATGCCGCAGGAGATAGCGATGGCGGCAGGCGCGGTCGTCGTTTCGCTATGCTCAACCTCTGATGAAACGATTGAAGAGGCCGAAAAAGATCTGCCACGAAACCTGTGTCCACTGATCAAAAGCAGCTACGGGTTTGGTAAAACGGATAAATGTCCCTACTTCTACTTCTCTGACCTGGTGGTGGGCGAAACGACCTGCGATGGTAAAAAGAAGATGTACGAGTACATGGCTGAATTTAAAGCGGTACATGTGATGCAACTGCCCAACAGCGCCAGTGATGCGGCTTCGCGGGCGCTGTGGAAAGCCGAGATCCTGCGTCTGCAGCAGGCAATCGAAGCCCGTTTTGGCACCCCGATTACCGAAGCCGCGCTACGTGAAGCCATCATTCTAAAAAATCAGGAACGTCGCGCACTGGCGAATTTTTACCGCGTTGGCCAACTCAATCCACCCGCACTCAGCGGCAGTGACATTCTGAAAGTTGTTTACGGCGCAACCTTCCGCTTTGATAAAGCAGCACTGATCGACGAGCTTAATAGCATGGCCGAGCGGGTACATCAGGAATGGCAGGCCGGGAAACGTCTGGCGTCGCGTCCACGCATACTGATAACCGGCTGCCCCATCGGCGGCGCGGCAGAAAAAGTGGTTCGTGCCATTGAAGAAAACGGCGGTTGGGTGGTGGGCTATGAAAACTGCACCGGGGCGAAAGCCACTGAACAGTGCGTGGAGGAAACTGGCGACGTCTACGACGCGCTGACCGATAAATACCTCGCCATCGGCTGCTCATGTATTTCCCCTAACGATCAACGTCTGAAAATGCTCAGCCAAATGGTTGAAGAGTACCAGGCTGACGGCGTCGTCGATGTCATTTTACAGGCTTGCCACACTTACGCCGTTGAATCACTCGCCATCAAACGCCACGTCCGCCAACAGCACAACATTCCCTACATCGCCACTGAAACTGACTACTCCAGCGCGGATATCGGCCAGCTTAGCACTCGTGTCGCCGCGTTCATTGAAATGTTGTGAGGAACAGGGATGACATACTCAATAGGGATAGATTCCGGCTCCACAGCGACTAAAGGTATTTTGCTGGAAAGTAACGTCATCAGACGTCGCTTTCTCTGCCCAACACCTTTTCGCCCTGCCGAAGCAATCGCGCAGGCATGGGAAACGCTGCAGGCGGGGCTGGACGTTAGACCATTTTTAACCCTCACTGGCTACGGACGGCAGCTCGTGGATTATGCTGACAAACAGGTCACTGAAATTTCCTGCCACGGACTGGGGGCACGCTTGCTGGCTCCCGGTACCCGCACAGTGATTGATATCGGCGGTCAGGACAGTAAAGTCATCCAGCTAGATGATGATGGTAACCTCAGCGATTTCTTGATGAACGACAAATGTGCGGCTGGGACCGGACGTTTTCTGGAAGTCATCTCACGCACGCTCGGCGCCAGCGTAGAGCAGCTAGATGCGATTACCACTGGCGTCGAACCACATGCCATCACCAGCATGTGCACGGTTTTTGCCGAGTCAGAGGTTATCAGCCTGCGCTCTGCGGGTGTCGCGCCGGAGACCATTTTAGCGGGTGTGATCAACGCGATGGCCCGACGCAGCGCGAATTTCATCGGACGGCTTTCAGGGCAGGCTCCACTGTTATTTACCGGGGGAGTAAGCCACTGTCACGCCTTTGCTCGTATGCTTGAAGGCCACATTGGCATTCCCGTACACACGCATCCCGACGCGCAGTTTGCTGGGGCGATTGGAGCCGCGTTAATTGGTCAGCGTCAGGGGAAACGTGAGTGAAGGAAACACTGTTCTTGTTTCATACTACCCTCGGCGTCATCAAAACGCGTAAAGCGCTACAGGCTGCGGGTATGTGCTTTCGGGTGGCAGATATTCCCCGCGAGCTACGCGGTGGCTGCGGGCTGTGCATTTACATCGACTGTGTTGCTGGCAAGGAGGATGAGTGGATAATTGCGGGTCATACCGAATCTATCTACCGTCTTGAAAACGGAGACTGGCGCTGCCTTGCCACTTTTCCTCCTTCCTGAACGTGCCAGGGGACTTATTTTTATTTTACTTTTCATTATCATTTACACATGTAATATAACAATTATCAGCTAACAGCGCGAAATGAGAGTCCGTATGTCCCAGGGAAGTCCAGATTCAAATCGTCATGCCATCAGCGTCGCGCTTTTTGGCATGCTGGTCTTAACACTGGGTATGGGAATTGGGCGCTTTCTGTATACGCCAATGCTGCCGGTGCTGCTGTCGGAAGGTCAATTTACATTTGACCAACTCTCCTGGATTGCCAGCGCCAACTACGCCGGGTATCTGGCAGGAAGCCTGCTCTTCTCCTTCGGGCTCTTCCATCTTCCCTCTCGCTTACGCCCGATGTTGCTAACGTCCGCGCTCGCTACCGCAGGGCTGATTCTGGCGATGGCAAGCTTAACGCAGCCCGCGCTGGTGATGCTGATCCGCTTTCTGGCGGGCGTCGCCAGTGCCGGTATGATGATCTTTGGCTCAATGATCGTTCTGCATCATACCCGGCATCCCTTCGTGATCGCGGCGTTGTTCTCCGGCGTTGGTGCAGGTATTTTGCTGGGCAATGAATATGTCATTAGCGGTCTGCATTTTGCGCTTTCATCGCACACGCTCTGGCTGGGCGCAGCGGCAGCCTCGGCTCTGTTCTTCGTGCTACTGGTTATACTCCTGCCATCTCGCGATCACGTGCTCCCCGCTGCGGCCCCGGTAAAAACAGAGCATCAGCCTATGTCCTGGTGGCTGCTGGCTCTACTGTACGGGCTGGCCGGATTTGGCTACATCATTGTCGCCACCTACCTGCCGCTAATGGCGAAAAGTGCCGGTTCGCCGCTGTTGACTGCCCATCTCTGGTCGCTGGTCGGCATATCGATAATTCCGGGGTGTTTCGCCTGGCTGTGGGCCGCCCGACGCTGGGGAGTATTGCAATGCCTGACGGCGAATTTGCTGATTCAAAGCGCCTGCGTGGTCATGACGCTCGCCAGCGGCTCCTTGCCGCTGCTGGTGATAAGCAGCATGGGGTTTGGCGCAACGTTTATGGGAACTACTTCACTGGTGATGCCGCTTGCCCGTCAACTAAGCGTGCCGCGCAATATTAATCTGCTGGGCCTGGTCACTCTGACTTACGGCATTGGACAAATACTTGGTCCGCTATTAACCAGCCTGCTGGGAAGCGGCGCACAGGCAATCGTTAACGCCACGGTGTGCGGCGCGGTCGCGTTGTTTATTGCGGCGCTTATCAGCCTCACGCAATTATACAAACAGCGTTTCGCCTCGCCCAAAAGGGTATAACCGGCTAACGTCTAAAGAAGATATATTCGGATTAGTCCGCAATTAAATGTCAGCATTTAATAAACCGCAAATAATCGGCAATTACCCGCCAGACAATTTATAATTCCCAGCTGTTCATTTATAAACTCAATTTAAAATGCGTAAAAATGGACATATTAATTCAACATCAACACCATCTTCGGGAAAGGCACATGTCGTGGTTTAAAAAAATACTACTGGGGTTAATTATTTTGGCGGGTTTAATTGGCACGCTAAAGGATTATAAAGACTTTGGCCTGTTTGGCGCACTGGGATTGTTTATTATCTTCCTGTTATCAACAACATTCTTATGGCAATGGGCCTCTGGCAAGTTACCAGAGATAACAAAGTTACATGCCATACTTATTTTACTGGCCAGCGCGGTAGCCTCTATTTTTGTTATCAATATGGCAATTGCCGGAAATTTGCATGTGGATTTAATGGAAGTCATGCGCGTTACCATTACCCATAATCCGCTTTTTTATCTGATCCTCTGCGTGGTCGCATGGGTAAAAGTGGGCATCTGGCAATGGCTGTTTAGCGGTGTACAGATGAAAGAAAGCCAGCCGGTTTAAACTCCAACAGATGTAAAAAAGGCGTCTTAACCAAGACGCCTTTTTCGTACTAGTATAACTACTTAGAACTGATAGGTCAGACCCGCAACAACCTGATTGTCGCCGTCTTTGCCATCGAGCAGGTTAATTTTGTAACCCACATCAGCAACCATGTTTTTGTTGAAGTAGTAGTCTGTGCCCAGCGCAACGTATTCGGTCAGATCAGTGTTGTTGTTGTCACGTGCATGAACGTATGCCACGTTCGGACGCAGACCAAAATCAAACACATAGGCCGCCATCGCTTCAAAGTGCTGCGCTTTGTCCGCATCCTGAATCAGGTTGTGGGATTCGCCGTACATGGTCGCAACGTAGATAGCGTTTGCATCATATTTCAGGCCAGCACCCCAGAATTCTGCGTTTTCGCCATCCCAACCATTTTGTTTCTGCTGAGCAGTCACAGAACTGTTGGTGTAGGCTGCAATGGCAGATACGCCGGAATCAGCGATATTGTCGTAGCCCAGGGAGAAGCCGTAGCCATTGCCGTGCTGTTTCGTCGGATCCTTATCGGAATCATCCTGACCCTGATATTGCGCGCCCAGGCTCAAGCCATCAACGGCACCAAACAGATTTTTGGTACGGAGTGTTGCAACGCCAGAAGTGCGTGTAGTAAGGAAGCGGTCAGTATTTTCAAAGGAGTCACCGCCGAACTCTGAGAGAGTGTCAGTGTAAGCTCCCACGTCGTAAGCGATACCGTAGTTACGACCGTAGTCAAAGCTAACGTCATGGCCATAATCCAGACCAGCAAACGCCAGACGTGTATTAACACCATTCTGAGAACCTTCTGCTTTAGCGGCATCAAATTGACTTTCAAACTGACCATAGCCAGTCAGTTGATCGTTGATTTGAGTCTCACCGCGAAAACCCAGACGCGCATAAGTCTCATCGGCATTAGTGCCGTCAGTCCAGGAATGGACCGCTTTGACTTTGCCGTACAGATCCAGTTTGTTGCCATCTTTATTATAAATTTCCGCTGCCTGAGCGGAGGTTACCCCTAATGCCATTACAGCTAATGCCACTACTGACTTTTTCATATTATTACTCACTTTTAATTGTGAATTTTGCTATCAACTTTGTTATGAAGGCGGAATGCCCACATAAAAAAGTCCCCTCCAGATAAGGGGAAACACCAATAACACACCGAAAAAATATACCAATAAAGGCAATAATGAAGTGGCAAGACCTATTTCAATTTTGGGTTTTAAATAAAACCCGAACAGAGAGTAATTACTTAGATTCTTCGCTTGTGCTCTCATTAATAGAGCGATGCAACATTAATGCCTCGGCAATAATGTCTTGTTTACTTTTACGGGTTTCAAATGCCAGCGTCCGAACATATTCCCATAGAGAAGTATCGACACGGGCACTTAATAGAACCATATCTTTTGATCGGGTTCCCCTGGCTTTTCGGATATCAGGGTAATCTCGAGAGGGCATAGTCATCTCCTGAACGCAAACACGCTTATGGCGATGAAATATGCAGTCAGTGTAAAAACATGTCAACGGCAAAATACAGTCACAATAGTAATGAAACTGTTAATAAACAAAGAAAAACTGGAACACTATTTCAAATGAAAGATAACTTGATTATAGAATAATGTGTAATGTTAGCTTTACACATATTCGTTTTTATTCATTTGATTAAAAAGGCATGAATCATTCACATGTAAAATGACATGCATTCAAAACATCATTGCTGCCAATAGGTTACATATCGTTATTAATGTCTACTTTTACGCAAACCACGTGTTTTTATGCGCTGCTATGCCAGGCGGCCCTGCCCTAACCACAGCGGAAATTACTTTGATTCTCACTTAATACAGACCAGTTTTGTCTAAAAATACGCACGAAAAGGTAAAAATAAGGTAAATAGCGCATTTTTTCGCAAGCAAAAATAAGTTGTTTTTAATTGATGAAAATCAATTTACATCACACAGGGGCAGCGAAAAAAATGATCATTGAAGACTATGGAAACCATTTTTTACATGAGGTTTAAGACGTGAAAAGAAAGGTTGCTATGCAATGCCGAGCGGGCCGGAACAGCCCGCGTGGGAGAGGTGGTAAAATCAGGCGTTAACTTTATCCAGCGGCCAGGAGTCAAACAGATAGCCATCGAAGTCGATGTCATCAACATTTGAAAACTCCAGCAGGCGCTGTTTGACGTTTTCCAGATGCTGCCACATCGCCAGCTTGGCCGCGCGGGCATCCTTTTTGATTAACGCCGCCAGGATCTGCTTGTGGTCGCCCATCCACTCTTTACGATAGTGAGTATCGTCGAGGTGACTATGAAGCTGGATCCACATCGGGTTGTTCTCGCGCCACTGCCATGACTGGCGAAACAGCTCCACCAGCATGCTGTTATGCGTAGCTTCAGCGATGGCGAGATGGAACTGCATGTCACCGCTTTCAGAGCCGTTAGGCTCGCTGGACGCCAGCTCACGCTCTTCCAGCTGTAACGCCTGGCGCATTTTGACGATATCTTCACGGGTAGCCTGCAGCGCGGCAAATTCGGCGATATTGCTTTCCAGCAACTGTCGCGCCTGCAGCAGCTCAAACGGGCCCGCATCATTGCAATGATTGACATCCGAACTGTCGATGGTCTGCGCATCCGCATTGTCGAGCACGTAGATCCCAGCGCCACGACGCACGTCCACCAGCCCCTTAATTTCCAGCATGATTAACGCTTCGCGAACCACCGTGCGAGTGACGTTGAGCATCTCGGCAATCTCACGTTCCGGTGGCAAACGCTCACCGGGCTGGTACGGTGTCTGGACAATCAGATCGCGGATCATGGCACCCACTTCCTGGTAGGGTCTTTGTTGAGAAGTGTTCGATTTCATCGTGTTATGTCCGTCAGAAGCGTGTAATCAGATACGGTGAATAGGTATCGAACTATAGCATTTGCGGCAAGTCAAAAACAGAAAACGGGTCAACCAAATTAGTATTTTGATTGACCCGTCATACCTGGGAGGTTATGCGTCAGCGCTTAACGCTGCAACGCACTCGCGTGCGCCGTGTTCACACAACTGTTGATACGCTGCGGTAACCGTCGCAACAAAGTCGGCGTTTTCCGCCAGATCATGACCAAAAATGCCGCTCAACCCCAGCAGCGCCGTCACGCGTTCGGCTCCCTGGAACTGTTGGTTAATGCGCTGGAATTCAGCCTGCATTGGGTCGACAACATCAATGACCTGCCCCTGTTCATCCACACCGTGGGTGTAGCGCATCCAGCCCGCGATGCCCAGTGCCAGATGACGCCAGCCGCTACCGTTTTGCAGATGCAGACGCACCGGATCCAGCAGACGCTGTGGCAGTTTCTGGCTGCCGTCCATCGCAATCTGCCAGGTACGGTGGCGCAGAGATGGGTTGCTGAAACGCTCGATCAGCAGCGTCGCGTAGGCGTTGAGATCGGTACCTTCCGGCATCGACAGCGTTGGCGCTTGCTCCTGCATCATCAGCGCAAACGCCGCTTTGCGGTATGCTGGATTGGTCATGGTGTCAGCGATGGTTTCATAACCGCCGAGATAGCCCAGATAAGCGAGGAAAGAGTGGCTGCCGTTGAGCATGCGCAGTTTCATCATTTCAAACGGTACTACGTCGGCAACAAACTGTGCGCCGACTTTGTCCCAGTCAGGGCGACCGTTAACAAAGTTGTCTTCAATCACCCACTGGCGGAACGGTTCGCAGGCGATAGCGCACGGATCGTAAACGCCCAACTGGTCGGCAATCTCCTGCAACGTTTCTGGCGTTGCCGCCGGAACAATGCGGTCTACCATGGTGCACGGGAAAGTGGCGTTTGCTTCAATCCACTGCGCCAGCTGCGGGTCACGCGCCTGCGCCAGGCCCAGCACCGCGACTTTCGCCACATGCCCATTTTCACGCACGTTATCGCAGGACATCACGGTAAAGGCCGCCAGCCCCTGCTCACGACGCAGATGCAGCGCCTGTACGATGTAACCAATCGCCGATTTCGGCGCGGCTGGATTTGCCAGATCGTGTTTAATCAGCGGGTTATTGAGATCTAACTGGCCGCTGGCAGCATCGGTGCAGTAGCCTTTTTCCGTTACCGTCAGCGAGACAATTGCCGTCTGCGGGCGTGCCATGGCCTGTAAAATACCATCACAGCCGTCAAGCTCCGGGTGCAGCGCTTCTTTCATCGAGCCGATCACTTTCAGCACGGTGTTGTCCGCGCCTTTTTCCGCCACGGTATACAGCAATTGCTGCTTGCGCAGGTTTTCAATCAGTATGCAGTCATTACCCGGCATCAGGTTAACTTCACAGATACCCCAGTCGCTGTCGGTGGTTTCCAGCAGATGGTGGGTGTACAGCGCCTGATGCGCGCGGTGAAAAGCGCCGCATCCCAGGTGAACAATGCGGGATTGCAGACGAGAGCTGTCCCATGCAGGGCGTGCAACCGGCAGGTTGCTATTGGCAATTGTCGTTGTCATTGTGAACTCCAGATCCCGTCGGAAAGACCAACGGAGAGAAAAGAAAAAAGCCGGCCAGACAGGCGACCGGCAACACTGCTTTAGCGGCTAAAGAAAGCGCGCTGGATAGCCATCTCAACGCCACGCACTTCCGCCAGGCCTTTCAGGCGACCAATCGCGGAGTAACCTGGGTTGGTTTTCTTTTTCAGGTCGTCAAGCATCTGGTGACCGTGGTCCGGGCGCATAGGGATCAGATCTTCTTTGCCCTCGGCTTTACGGCGCTGTTCTTCCTCAACGATCGCTTTCACCACTTCGTACATGTCAACGTCGCCATTTAGATGCGCCGCTTCATGGAAGGTTTTCGGGTTATCTTCACGCAGCGTGGAGCGCAAATGGGTGAAGTAAATGCGCGGGCCAAACTGTTTGATCATGTCGACCAGGTCGTTATCCGCACGAACGCCGTAGGAGCCGGTACACATGGTGAAACCGTTCGCCATGCTGTTGACCGTATCGACCATCCACTGCATGTCTTCCACGGTGGAAACAATGCGTGGCAGGCCAAGGATTGGGCGCGGCGGATCGTCAGGATGTACCGCCATACGCACACCGACCTCTTCTGCTGCCGGAATAATCGCCTTCAGGAAGACGGCAAAATTCTCACGCAGCGCAGCTTTATCGATATCCTTATAGCGTTCAAGATGCTGGCGGAACTGGTCGAGCGTGTAGCCCTCTTCCGCGCCCGGCAAACCGGCGATGATATTGCGGGTCAGACGTGCTTTGTCTTCTTCGCTCATGGTGGTGAAGCGTTCATGCGCCTGCGCAATCTCTTCGGCGGAGTAGTCCGCTTCCGCGCCCGGGCGTTTAAGGATATGCAGCTCAAAGGCGGCAAATTCAATTTGATCGAAACGCAGCGCTTTGGAGCCGTCCGGCAGGACGTATTCCAGGTCGGTACGGGTCCAGTCGAGAACCGGCATAAAGTTGTAGCACACGGTACGAATGCCGCACTCGGCCAGGTTACGCAGGCTTTGCTGGTAGTTGGCAATCCACTGCTGATAGTTGCCGGAACGGGTTTTAATGTCTTCGTGGATCGGTACGCTTTCGACGACCGACCATACCAGGCCCGCCTGCTCAATAATGGCTTTGCGTTTTAGGATCTCATCAACCGTCCACACTTCCCCGTTCGGGATATGGTGCAAGGCAGTGACAACGCCCGTTGCACCCGCCTGACGCACATCCGCTAAGGTGACCGGATCGTTAGGACCATACCAGCGCCATGTCTGTTCCATGTTTTATTCCTCGTTTACGTTATGGACTCGACGATATGGCACATAAATTCCTCCTTTTGGTATTACATGTCAACCTGAAGCGATGAATTGGTTAACCAAATCACGATATCTGCTGATCATACCGCTAATGAACGGCCATACAACCCAGTATTAATGTAAACATGTAACGCAATGTGACATCCATCGCATCATAGGTTGACCAATATATGTAACATCTCAACCAAAATCATAATAGTTCAACCAAAGTAAGGTAGACGTTATATGCACGTTCTCAATATTCTGTGGGTTGTATTCGGCATCGGCCTGATGCTGGTGCTCAATTTAAGATTCAAAATAAACTCGATGGTCGCCCTGCTGCTGGCGGCACTCTCGGTCGGTATGCTGGCGGGAATGGATTTAATGGAACTGCTGCATACCATGAAATCCGGTTTTGGCAGCACGCTGGGGGAGCTGGCGATTATCGTGGTATTCGGGGCCGTCATCGGTAAGCTGATGGTTGACTCCGGCGCGGCGCATCAGATTGCCCATACGCTGCTGGCGCGACTCGGTCTACGTTACGTGCAGCTGTCGGTGATCATTATTGGTCTGATCTTCGGCCTGGCGATGTTCTATGAAGTGGCGTTTATTATGCTGGCACCGCTGGTGATCGTCATTGCCGCGGAAGCGAAGATCCCGTTCCTTAAGTTGGCGATTCCTGCGGTTGCCGCCGCCACCACCGCCCACTCACTGTTCCCACCGCAGCCGGGTCCGGTCGCGCTGGTTAACGCCTACGGCGCTGACATGGGCATGGTTTACATCTACGGTATCCTGGTGACCATTCCGAGCGTGATCTGCGCCGGACTTATCCTGCCGAAATTCCTCGGCAACCTCGATCGTCCAACGCCGTCATTCATGAAGGCCGACGTACCGGTTGACCAGAACAACCTGCCGTCCTTCGGCGTGTCTATTCTGGTGCCGCTGATCCCGGCGATCATCATGATCTCCACCACCATCGCCAACATCTGGCTGGTGAAAGGGACGCAGGCGTGGGAAGTGGTCAACTTCTTAGGCTCCTCGCCGATTGCAATGTTTATTGCCATGGTTGTCGCCTTCGTGCTGTTTGGTACCGCGCGCGGTCACGATATGCAGTGGGTGATGAACGCCTTTGAAAACGCGGTGAAAAGCATCGCCATGGTGATCCTGATCATCGGCGCGGGCGGCGTACTGAAGCAAACCATTATCGATACCGGCATCGGCGATACCATCGGCATGCTGATGTCGCACGGCAATATTTCTCCCTACATCATGGCGTGGTTGATAACCGTGCTGATTCGTCTGGCAACGGGTCAGGGCGTGGTCTCAGCCATGACGGCGGCGGGGATTATTAGCGCAGCGATCCTCGACCCGGCAACCGGTCAACTGGTGGGCGTCGACCCGGCGTTGCTGGTGCTGGCAACAGCGGCCGGCTCCAACACCCTGACCCATATCAACGATGCTTCGTTCTGGCTGTTCAAAGGCTACTTTGACCTGTCGGTGAAGGATACGCTGAAAACCTGGGGTCTGCTGGAGCTGGTAAACTCCGTGGTTGGCCTGATTATCGTGTTGATCATCAGCATGATTGCATAACGTCGATACCGCTCTGGCCTATAGCGCCAGAGCGGTTTTCCATCCTGCCTCAACAATCCTCAATAATCAGATACACCGCCTTCACCGGGCCATGCACCCCAACCACCTTGATAAGCTCAATATCCGCCGTCGAGCTGGGTCCACTGATGATATTAATGCACGATGGCATACGCTCACCGGCCTGTGCTTTCTGATGCAGTTTTTCTGCCAGCTGCGCCACGCGCGGCAGGATGGTGCTTTTACGCAGCACGAAAATAGAGGACTCCGGCAACAGGCTCAGGGAGCGCCCGCGCTCTGGTGCGGAAAACAGTACCACGCCGCCGGACTCGGTCAGGCCATACTCGGCATACACCACGCCGACTTTCGCCTGCTCGGCCTGGGTAATATTTTCGCTACCACGCGCCGGATCCCAGACCACGGCGTTGCATTCCTGCTGCAAGCGTTCGGTGATACCCAGATCCACCAGCCGGCTGTCGCCGCTCAGCACCACAGGCTGCTGACCCAATTCTTTACACAGGCGCAGCGCCGCGTCTGCGGCCTGGTCCTCGCTGGTCAGTTCGCAGCGGGCCAGCATCACTTCGCTGGCAAACTGGATAAACGCAGAGCAGCGCTGCTCGGGGCTAAGCTCGGCCAGGCGCTCGTTGGCATAGTTGTTAACCGGCGCGGCATCTGCTTGCGGCTCGAAGCGCAGCGGGCGACCCAGCGCCTGGGCGATGGTGTTTAAAAACGCGGTACGGTTATCCATTCTTTTTCTCCTGCGCCTGATGTTTCTTAAACCAGCTACGGAAGCTCTCGCCGTCAGCATCAGGCAGATCGCGCGCCTCCATCCAGTCACCAATCGCGCCAACCTTGAGCGGGGTTTTGCCGCCATTGATAAACCAGCTCGCCGCATGCGCGCCCGCCATCATCCCGACTTTCCACAGCCCCGGATGGCTATTGGCATAGGCGAACATCTTGATCGCCCGTCGCTCGGCTTTCGGCGTAATGCCCTCCTCGGCCATCACCCGGCGATGACGCAGGATCAGTTTTGACAACGGAATACGCACCGGGCAGACGCTGTCACAGGCCGTGCATAAAGAACAGGCGTACGGCAGGTCTTTAAAATCTTTATAGCCACCGAGCAGCGGAGAAATCACCGCGCCGATAGGTCCAGGATAGATAGAGCCATAGCCGTGTCCGCCGATGTGGCGGTACGCCGGACAGGTATTCATACAGGCTCCGCAGCGGATGCAGCGCAGCACATCGCGAAACTCTGAGCCCAGCACCTGCGAGCGACCGTTATCGACAATCACCAGATGGAACTCTTCCGGTCCGTCAACGTTATCCGCCTCACGCGGGCCGGTCAGCCAGGTGTTGTAGCCCGTCAGACGTGCGCCCACGGCGCTGCGCGCCAGCATGGTGATCAGCACATCCACCTCGGCAAAGGTCGGCGCGATACGCTCCATGCCCATCACCGCAATGTGCGTTTTCGGCAGCGTGGTGCACATGCGCGCGTTGCCTTCGTTGGTCACCAGACACACCGAGCCGGTTTCCGCCACGGCAAAGTTACAGCCAGTAATACCGATTTCGGCACTGAGGAATTCCTCGCGGATCTTCTGACGAATGAACAAGGTCATAGCTTCCGGGGTTTCCGGGCCGTCGTATCCCAGACGTTCGTTCAGCACGCGGCGGATCTGGTAGCGATCTTTATGAATCGCCGGGACCACGACGTGCGAAGGCGGATCCTGATCCAACTGCAGAATATATTCCCCGAGATCGGTTTCGATCACCTGGATTCCGGCATCCTGCAGCACGTGGTTGACGCCGATTTCTTCGGTCACCATCGACTTGGACTTCACCACCTTCTTCGCATTTTTACTCTGCGCGACCTGCAAAATGTAGCGAGTGGCGTCTTCTTTGGTTTTGGCGAAATAGACGTGTCCGCCGTTTTCCGTCACTTTCTCGGAGAGTTGGTACAGGTAAGCGTCGAGGTTGCTCAGAACGTGATCGCGGATCTGGCTGGCACGATCGCGCCAGTCTTCCCAGTGGCCTAACTCATCGACCATTTTTTGCCGATTCGCGCCGATACGCTCCTGCGCATTAGCCACGGCTTTGCGCATGATCGGATCTTCTATCTGCTGACGAATACGCAGTTTAAATTCTACATCGCTGGTTTTTATCGACATCTCTTTCCCCTCAGCGGCTCATCAGCACTTCAGCAATATGCATCACTTTGACCGGCTGGCCTTCCCGTTGCAGTCGGCCGCCAATGTTCAGCAGGCAGCTAACGTCTGCGCCAATCAAAAATTCCGGCTTTGCATCCATCAGATGTAAGACTTTCTCTTTCACCATCTCACCGGATATCTCGGCCATCTTGACCGAGAACGTCCCGCCAAAGCCGCAACAGGTATCCTGATCGGCAAACGTCAACAGCTCCAGTCCGCGCACGTTTTTCAGCAGCGTAAGCGGCTCTTCCTTCACTCCCAGTTTGCGGGTCAAGCTACAGGAAGGATGATACACAGCACGGCCCTGCAGGCTGGCACCAACGTCCACCACGCCCAGTTTGTTGACGATAAAGGAGGTGAGATCCTGCATACGCGCGGAAACTTTCTCAGCACGCAGCGCCCATTCCGGTTCATCGGCCAGATACGTCGGGTAGCTTTTTACCGCGTAGGTGCAGGAGCCTGCCGGGGAGATAATCGGATCGTCGTTGTCTTCCAGCGCGGCGATCAGGTTTTTCATCCCGGGGATCGCCTCTTTGATGTATCCGCTGTTGATGGCTGGCTGACCGCAACACCCTTGCTTCTCGGGGAAATTCACGCGACAACCCAGTTTTTCCAGCAGCAATACGGAGTCTCGTGCCATCCGTGATTTCAGTGCGTCACCAATGCAGGTAACAAAGAAATTTACATTCACAATAACTACTCCATTGCTTCATTTCTGTTTATTGCGCTTGATATCGCGATATCAAGCAAAGATTCAGCTGTATTTCACGCCCAGTTTTTGTATTTGCTTGTTTTACTAATGTCTGGGCTCATTATGATGCACGGATCGTTTTCCTTTGATAGCGACTCTCCTCTTCTTATATCAGGACAATCGCAAATGTCTGTATTTTCATTTGTATGACAAAACCAAATAATCCACTAATCAACATGCATATGCAATACCCATGTTTATTTATTTCGGACTTGCTCACATTTTTATATTGAAAACAACAGTGTTATTAACACCTTATAAAATAGTTTCGAATGATTACTACCTTCGTCACTACCATTATTAAAAACGTTATTAAATAACCACTTATGGGTATTCACCTTGCTCTTAAGTATATTTACATGGCATTGAATTTTAATTAAAAGATTACAATAGTTACAAAACCACAAATCATAATTACTTTATTCACTGAAGCGATTCAGTTTACATATTTTATTTACACGGCAATGTAGCCTTCCCGCCATAAATATAAATCAGGTTTAATGAACCAATCAGGAATAGCAATGAACGAATATTTTATGTTTGCCCTGGCACTATCTCCTTTACTACTTATGGTATTTTTAATACTGAAATTAAAAATGCCCATCCATTATTCCGTACTGATTTCTTTGATATTCACCGCTGCACTATCGGCAATATTCTGGGAAATGCCCGTACAAAATCTGAAAGCCGCGATAGGCTATGGCGCACTGAAGGGACTATGGCCGATCGTGATTGTGATCCTCGGAGCTATTTTCAGTTATAACGTCATGCAAGCGACCAAAGCACTGGATATTTTGCGCGATATTCTCGCCAGCATTAGCGAAGATAAGCGTATTCAGGTGCTGCTGATTTCATGGTGTTTTGGTGGATTTCTTGAAGCCGCAGCGGGTTATGGTACGGCGGTCGCTATTCCGATCGGCATTCTTATTGCGCTGGGATTCAACCCGCTGAAAGCAGCGATTGCTTCTCTCGTGGCGAATACCGTTCCCACCGCATTCGGCGCGGTCGGGATCCCGGTTTCTATTCTGGCAGAGCAGGTTAATCTGCCGGTTTATACCTTAGGCGGAACCATTATTTTGCAGCTCGCGCTGTTTAATATCCTGCTGCCGTTTGTGATTGTCTGCATTATTGGCGGCGGCCTGAAAGCCATTCGTGGCGTATTTCTGATCACGTTGATTTGCGGCATCACCACGCTGGTTCCGCAATATTTTGTCGCCATCCATCTTGGCGCGGAATTACCCGCTTTTGCCGGTAGCCTGGTCAGCCTGTTTGCCGTGGCGATGGTCAGTCGCCTGCGCAAAGGGAAAACCGATCCAGAGTGGCGTATTGAGGTCAGCCATACCCGCGAAACCACGCCGCGCTCGGCAAAAGTGCTGTTCCGCGTGGGCTCTATCTATCTGTTTATTTTTGTGTTTATCCTGCTGTGTTCGCCGCTGTTCCCGACAATAAAAGGCGCGGCGTCCCAACTGGCTTCGGTGCTGCATTTCACGTTGGCTGACGGCAAAACGATGGCACTGAAAGTTGAATGGGTGACCACACCAGGGATGCTGATCATCTTTGCGACCATTATCGGCGGTTTTATTCAGGGGGCGTCCGCACGCGGGATGCTGGAAGTATTTATCAAAACGATTTTCCAGCTTAAAAACTCTATCGTCGCAATTATGGCGATCGTCGCGCTGGCCACGGTGATGGATCTCAGCGGGATTATCTCCACGCTGGCGCAGTCGATTGTCGATCTGACCGGCAGCTCATACGTCTTCCTCGCCCCGGTGATTGGCGCGCTGGGCACGTTCGTTACCGGCAGCGATACCAACTCGAACATTCTGTTCGGCAAGCTGCAAACCATTGCTGCCAGCAAGTTGCATATCGATCCTAACTGGCTGGCGGCGGCCAATACCTCTGGCGCTACGGGGGGGAAAATGATTTCGCCGCAAAGCATCGCCATCGCGGTTTCTGCCACCAAAATGGACGGTCAGGCCAACCAGATTATGTCTGGCACCATGAAATACTGCTGCGCCTACATTGTGATCCTCGGCCTGAAAGTCGGTCTCTTTTATTACTGGTTTATGGCGTAAGCCATTGTCAACCCCGTCAAATTCGCGGCAATCGTATTTGACGACACAGTGACCAAAAAGGTTTACACCGCCCCAGGAACGGAACAAGGCGACAGGCTTTACGATTTGTCGGCGCTGACTAAAATAGCGCCGATGTTTCAAATCGAGGATTGTTGTTATGTTGTTCTGGAAAAAGATGGTGAAGAAGTTCGACGCCTTTTCCGCGTTGATTCCACCACGCTACTTCCGCGTGTAATACCTGGCGCTTATGCCTGATGGCGCTTCGCTTATCAGGCCTACATTTCACACTCATTTGTAGGCCTGCGTTTCACGCTCATTTGTAGGCCGGATAAGGCGCGAGCCGCATCCGGCAGCGACAGCAGCGTAAAATGCTCACCCCTTCCTCTTACGCAGACCGCATGCTCTTAACACCGCCACCCACAGACGAAGCCACGCGAAACGGTAGACCAGCGGATGCTGAAGCCGCAGCAATGTCAGAAACATAGAGCCCCCTCGTGGCGCTACAGTACCGCTGCCCGATAGCGAATTTGCGGATCCATTATCTGGTGACGCGCATCTATCAGCCGCAGTTCATACGAATCATGCTCTTTCGTCAGTCGCATCACAGCATCGACGACACTGGTGGTCCGCTCCAGCGCCTGCTTGTCCTCATAACCATTGAGCAGTGAAGCCAGCATCACGCTGCAAATCAGATCCCCAACGCCCACCGGCATTTTGGCAAAGGTATACAGCGGCCGGGCAATGTGTAACGTCTGTTCCGGCGTCACCAGCAGCATTTCAAACGCCTGTTTGTCCCGCGAACAGTCGCCGAGATGCTTCACCAGCACCTTCTTCACACCCCACGACACCAGCTGCTGCGCAGCTTCCACCACCTCGTCAAAACCACGCAGTTGTCTGCCCGTCAGCACGCCCAGCTCATAGAGATTCGGTCCCATGATGTCGGCCAGTTGAATGGCATCATCGACAAAAAAGGACTCTACGCCCTGCGCGACAATGCAGCCTTTTTGCGGATCGCCCATCACCGGATCGCAAAAATAGAGCGCCTGCGGATTACGCTGACGAATGGTGGTGACCGCGTGCTTCACCTCTTCACAATGACGTTTATCTCCAAGATACCCGGACAGCACGGCGTCGCATTGCGCCAGCTTTTGCAGGTCATCCAGCCCGCTGATGATGGCGCTCAGCTCGCCGTGCGGCATCGCCATGCCCTGCCACATCCCGTACTGGGTGTGGTTGGAAAACTGTACGGTGTAAAACGGCCAGACATCGATCCCCGAAAGCTGCATCGGCAACACAGCGGCTTTATTTCCGGCATAGCCATAAACGACTGACGACTGAACAGACAACACGTTTTTCATTTTGACTCCGTCTAACGAAACGTTGGCAGCAGACCAAATACGTCCAGAACAACCGTCAGATAGACAACCGCTCCACAGACAATCACCAGGTTAAGCACGGTGTTATTACAGGGCGCGGTATAGCTGGCGGTCGGAAAACGTTTCCGCGCGGCTTTCACCAGGAACGGCGGCAGGATCACGCTCCAGATGGTAAAGGCCAGACCGGCGTAGCCAATCGCGTGCACAAAACCGTTCGGGAAGAAGAAGCACACGGCGGCTGGCGGGAAGTAGGTCACCAGCGCGGTTTTCAGGCGGCCCATGCCGTCATCCGGGAAGTGAAACAGGTCGGCGATGTAATCGAACAAGCCAAGCGTCGCCGCCAGCAGAGAACTGGCTACTGCGAAGTTGCCGAAGAAGGTCAGGATCAGATCCATATACCGGCTGGTGAACAGCTCGCTGATGGCCTCAACAAACACGTCGATATTGCCGCCTTTGGCGATAATTGGCGGGAACGCGGAACGGCTGATGTTACCCATCGTGACGCCCAGCCAGAAGATATACAGCAGCAGGGCAAACAGCGTACCGATGATAATCGAACGCGTGATATTCGGGACCCCACTCTTGCCATACAGCTTGACCAGGCTCGGCACGTTACCGTGAAAACCAAACGAGATAATACAGAACGGCAGCGTCATCAGAATGTAAGGCAGGTACTGTGAGTTGGGCAGCGCCACCGCCACGCTGTCGACAAGTTTCGCCACTTCAATATGACCAACCAGCCCAGAGAAAGTAGCAAAGAACGCGATAAACTTACCGATAATCAACACGGTAGTGATGCGTCCGACCAGCAAGGAGCTGTACCAGGCAATCGCGCCGACCAGCATACTGACGATCACCACCGAGATATTCGCCGGAAAACGCACGCCGCTGTATTTGAACACGGTTTGCGCCATCACCGCTGACGATCCGGAAATATAGGCATAGGTCAGAATATACAGCACAAAGCCGAAAGCGATACCGACAACGATATTCCATTTACGGCCTAATAAATCCTGAGTAAAGGTATTAAAACTGGCACCGGCGCCATAATGCAGGTTGACTTCAACCAGCATCAGACCGGTTAATAACATCATGATGGCGATAAACAGAAGAATAACAGACGCACCGGGGAACCATACGCCGGCCATCGCAATCGGCAGGGAGAACATCCCGCCACCCACTACGGTCGCGATAACCAACATGGTTCCGCTAATCAGTCCGGGGGTACTACTCTGTCGCTCAATGGCATTAATATCCATGATAAATGTTCCTGTAGACTATTCGTTATAATTACAGCTGTCATTTGTACATCATGCGGATAATAAAAATGTCGGAGTCAGGGTTTACTTTTTTAGTTATGTCACGGTAACGGGCACCGCAAAGGCTTCCTGTTCAAGGAAAAGGAATACAAAAAAGCCCCATCACGTGATGGGGCCATAACTATTTTTTAGATGTAATCAAAGCGTGCAGTAAAGAAACGCAACTGCTTCGGCTCGTAAATAAACTTCAGCCCGCGAATATCTTCTTTGTGCTGGTAAAGTTTAATAATACCGTCAGCCACGACATCCATATGTGCATAGGTATAAACACGGCGTGGAATAGTCAGACGCACGGTTTCCAGTTTCGGTCTGTGGTGTTCACCGGTCACGTTATTACGGCCCGCAGAGATAATTCCGCGCTCCATACTGCGCACGCCGGTTTCCACATAGATGCTGGCGGCCAGACTTTGTGCCGGGAACTCGTCCTGCGTCAGATGCTCGCAGAAGCGACGCGCATCGAGGAATACCGCGTGACCACCCACCGGTTCAACAATCGGTACGCCAGCGGCTTTCAGCTTATCGCCCAGGTAGCGAACCTGCTTCACGCGGTGCTCGATGTACTCGTACTGCATGGCTTCGCGCAGGCCAATCGCCATCGCTTCCATGTCGCGTCCGGCCAGGCCGCCGTAGGATGGCATACCTTCGTAAACTACGACTAACTCTTTGGCAGAAGAGAACATTTCGTCATCGTTCATGCACAGGAAGCCGCCGATGTTCACCAGACAGTCTTTTTTACCACTCATGGTACAACCGTCGGCGTAGCTGAACATCTCATGCACGATCTCGGCGATGCTCTTGTTCTCAAAACCCTGCTCTTGCTCTTTGATAAAGTAGGCGTTTTCCACGCAGCGGGTAGCGTCGTAGAACACTTTAATGCCGTGCGCTGCCGTCAGTTCACGCACCGCACGCATGTTCGCCATCGAGACCGGCTGCCCGCCCGCGAGGTTAACCGTCACCGCCAGGCAGATATACGCAATATTCTCTGCGCCTTTTTCATCAATCAGTTTTTGTAATTTTTTAAGATCGATATCACCTTTAAACGCAATATTCAGACCGGCATCGTGCGCTTCGTCACGAACGATATCGACAAACACCGCACCATTTTTTTCCTGGTGATAACGGGTGGTAGTGAAATACATATTCCCGGCAACATATTGCCCTGGTTTAATAGCCAGTTGTGATAATAAGTTTTCTGCGCCGCGGCCCTGGTGAGTCGGAACAATATGTTTAAAGCCGAACAGTTCCTGCACGGTTCTTTCCAGATGATAGAAGTTTTCGCTGCCCGCGTAAGCTTCATCACCCATCATCATTCCGGCCCACTGCTTGTCGCTCATTGCGTTGGTGCCACTGTCGGTCAGCAGGTCAATATAAATATCTTTCGAATTTAACAGGAAAGTATTGTAACCCGCTTCCTGCATTTTCTTAAGGCGCTCATCACGCGGGATCATAGATACAGTTTCAACGCTTTTAATACGGAAGGGTTCTGCCGGATAATTCATTTTGTTTCTCCAGTAACAGTGGTCATGTACGTATTAATGTGAAGTAAATCATACCTGGTTCATCAATAAAGTCTGATGAAATATAACTATTCGCCTCCTGAGCCAGGGGGAGAAATAATGTGGAGGCACTATGCAAGATTTGATTGATTATGGAAATAGCCCGGTCAACATTAATCACTGGCAATAATTTAAAAAGCTGTAAATGTGAGTGATGCAAATCACACGTCATTTTTTTACCCGTTCATATTCAACGAGTTTTTTTTGCGTGTTGATTTGCCCTTCACCGTTGCATATCACTGGAGAGGGAAAATACTGAAAACTTAACTTTCCAGGCTGTTCTCATAATGTATTGCTCAATGAGTACACCCCAATTTGTGAGAGTCGGATCACTTCCCGGGTTTATATTTGTGATTCACATCACTAAAAGTGTAAAGCAAAGTGTACAATTAAGCGTTGTTTCAGAGTTTGCTATTTGCTTCAGTGAGTTAGATCGCATTTTTGGTCTGATGCCGACAGGCGTTGTTTTCTGGAGCGTGGGGATATTCAGGCGCGCGAAAGATAATGAATAAATACGATTAATAATACCGGATTTATTGGGATGAAGGCGTTTTCTATTTATTCCAAAAGCATGCTATTCGCGCTTATTTCATCTTATTTACATCTGGGCTTACCGAAGATCACTGGGGGAATTTACAGGGGTTTTATTAGCGCGATACGAAGGTGCGCCAACACCTGCGCATCGCTAATCACAGTAACTATTCATATAAACGTATAACAGGAGGGACATCATCCCGCCTGTTATCGCGATAATGCCAATAATTATTTCACTAACGCAGATATATCCATGAACAGCGAATGGGCTATTTCCACACCGTCACGAGTTGTACGCATACGGGAATGATAGCGACGCTCGCCCGGCAAACGCGCCCCTTGCCGCTGCATATCGGCAAAGAGTCTCTCGGCACGTGCAAGATGCTGCGGAGCCTCCAGTCCCAGAAAGCGGGCCGGGTCCAGGGCCAGAATCAGCTCGCCACCATAGGGCAACCCGCCAGCTCCCTTATCCCACGCCAGCGATTCCGCGCTGGTCATATCGCCGATGAGCGGTCCGGCAAGCAGTTCCACCATTGCCGCCAGTGCCGACCCTTTATGCCCGCCAAACGTCAACATCGCACCGTCGAGGATCGCCTGCGCGTCGGTGGTGGCCTGACCGTCACCGTCAATCCCCCACCCTTCCGGCACCGCTTTTCCCGCCCGTTGATGGAGTTGGATCTCTCCCCGTGCCGCCGCACTGGTGGCCATGTCGAAGATAAACGGGGGTTTTTCTTCACGCGGCCAGCCAAATGCTATCGGGTTAGTGCCAAAAAGCGGCTGCGTCCCGCCTGCGGGAGCAACCCACGCATGGCTGGGCGTCGTCGCCAGCGCCACCAGCCCCGCCTCCGTGAGCGGCTCAACGTCGGCAAACAGCGCCGAAAAGTGCACACAGCGGTTAATCGCAAGGGCTGCAATACCGCTGTGGCGCGCCTTTTCTATCAACAGTGGAAGCGCGCGCTCGAATGCCAGCAGGGAAAATGCCCCACCGGCGTCCACCTTCACAATGGCCGGCGCGGTATCGGCGATAACCGGCTCAGCGTCAGGTGACACCTTTCCTTTACGTCGCGTCTCCACAATCCCCAGCAACCGCCACAAACCATGCGAGGCACAGCCATCACGCTCACCGTGGGTCACGTTTGTCGCGATCGCCACGGCATGCGCTTCACTGAATCCGTTCCCGCGCAGCACCTTATATGCCAGCGCATAAGCCTCTGTTAACGAGAGGTTTACCATCTCCATGACCGACTCCTTTACTCTTCTTCATCACCGGTAAAGTTAGCCCGCGGCAGACAGGTTCGCTCACCCCAGTAGTAAATTCCCAGCGACATCACCGCTACCACCACCGTATCCCACGGATGACCAATCACCCCTGTGCCCCCAAAACTACCCAGCCAGGAGAAGAGCATAATCAGCGCGTAGAAGGCGATAAGCCACAGAGACGATTTCACCTGCTGCGCCAGACTTACGGTGTGTACCGGCACTTTTGATTTGCAAAGCACATAGACGACAAACATCACAATCTGCAGTCCCAGCAGCCATGACAGCGTGCCCCAGCCAGACCAGAATACAATCAGCGCCGAAATCACAAACGACACCGGACCGATAATCCCGAAGGCACGCACGCGGAATGGGCGCGGCAAATCCGGTGCATTACGGCGTAGCCCCGCCGCCGTGACCGGGGCAATGGCGTAGCTCAGTACCAGCGCCGCCGACACCACGCTTATCAGCTGTTCCCATGACGGGAACGGCAATGTCCAGAAGATAGACAATGCAAAGGTCAGCCACAGCGCCGGACGCGGAATGCCAGACTCTTTATCGATGTGGGTAAACGTCTTAAAGAAGGTGCCAGCTTTCGCCCAGCCATAAATCACGCGCGGCGTGGCGTTCATGTAGATATTGCCGGTACCACTTGGGGAGACAATCGCGTCGCACACCACCATAAACGCCAGCCAGCCCATACCGAGCGTAATGGCGATATCCCGGTACGGCAGCGAAAATTGCTTGCTGATCTCCGCCCAGCCGCCACCCAGCATTTCGGTCGGAATACTGCCAAGAAATGCCAGCTGCAACAGCACGTAAATAATCGTCGACAGCACCACGGATAAAATCAGCGCCACCGGGATGGTACGCTGCGGATTCTTTACTTCACTCGCCACCGAAATAATTGGCGTCAACCCCAGGTAGGCGAAGATGATCCCACCGGCGCTAATCGCAGCCTCAACGCCCGACATACCAAAGGGTGCAATCCCCTGAACGTGCAGGTTCTCAGGTTTGAAAAAGGTAAATAGCGTCACAACGACCGCTAGCGGCACCAAAAATTTCAGAATACTGATGATGTTATTGGAACGGGCAAACGTTTTTACGCTGTAGTAATTCAGCCCGAAGAACAAACACAGCAGCAAAAACTGCACTATCCATCCCAGCAACGTTGGGTCGCTTGAGCCAGTTTGAGTCAGCATCGGGAACCATGCTGCCGCATACTGCCGCGCAGCAACAATCTCTATGGAGATGAGGCTTGAAAACGCAATCAGCGTAATAAATCCAAGCAGATACCCCATCAACTCACCGTGGGAAAAGACCGGATAACGGATAATCCCCCCGGCACGAGGCAGTGCCGCACCCAGCTCACAATAGACAATCCCTAACAGCAAAACGGCGATTCCGCCGATGACCCACGAGGCAATGCCCGCAGGTCCGGCAATCGATGCCACATGGCTTGCGGCAAACAGCCAGCCGGAACCGAAGATAGCCCCAAGCCCAATAAACGTCAGGTCGGTTAGCGTTAGCTGCTTTTTAAATTTACCCACCTCAGCAACGCGGGCCTGTGTTTGGTGCGTAGAGTGAATCGTCATGGTCATGCCCTTCAGTCAACAGAGGGGGAAATGGCTTCCCGGGTCCACTGCCCGTTAATCAGGCGCAGCAGGTTCAGAGGGTTGTCATCCTGGACAGCAGGCGGAAGCAGCGCGGCAGGCACATTTTGCAGGCATACCGGGCGTAAAAAACGGTCGATGGATTGCGTCCCTACCGAGGTACCGCGAGCATCGGTGGTGGCAGGCCACGGACCGCCGTGCACCATGGCATCACAAACCTCGACACCGGTTGGATAACCGTTAAACAAAACGCGTCCCGCTTTTTCAGTGAGGGCTGGCAGTAGGCGCTGTGCCAGCGGCCCATCATCAGATTCGGCGTGCACAGTAGCCGTCAGTTGGCCCGGAATCACGCGCAAAATGGACTGCAACTCCGCCTCATCGGCCACCTCGACCAATACCGCCAGCGGGCCAAACACCTCCTGCTGTAGCAGTGGATCCTGTGCCAGCAGCAGCGAAGCCGGAGCCTGATACAACCGGGCCTGCGCGCGGCCGATAACCGATTCATCAGACCCTGCCAAACGCTGAATATGAGGATGTGCCTCAAGCGCGCTGACACCCTCTTCATAATGGGCAAGCGTCGGGGCATTCAGCATGATCTGTGCCGGTGCCTGGTCAACCGCGACCTTCAGCGCCTGCGTGAAGCGGGACATACCTTCGCCGCGTAAGACAAGGATCAGCCCCGGCTTGGTACAAAACTGTCCACATCCCAAAGTGAAAGAGGACACCAGCTCATTGGCCAGCGTTTCTGCCCGCGTGGCGACGGCCTGCGGCAGAATAATCAGCGGGTTAATGGCCGACATTTCCGCAAAGACGGGGATCGGCTGCGGACGCTGCTGCGCCAGCTGCCAGAGCGCCTTACCGCCGCGCAGCGAACCGGTAAAACCCACTGCCTGAATCGCCGGATGGCGAACCAGATCCGCGCCAATATCGGTGCCGAAAATCATGTTAAAAACGCCCGCAGGCAGGCCAGATGCCGCGACCGCACGCACAATCGCCTGGGCAGTCAATTCCGCCGTCGCCATATGTCCGGGATGGGCTTTCACCACCACCGGACAACCCGCCGCCAGCGCTGATGCGGTATCGCCTCCCGCCGTAGAAAAGGCCAGCGGAAAATTGCTGGCCCCGAACACAGCCACCGGGCCAAGCGCGGTCAGATACTGACGCAGATCCGGACGTGGCAGGGGCTGGCGGTCAGGGAGTGCGGTATCAATGCGTACGCCAAAGGCATCGCCCCGACGCAGCACCCCGGCAAACATGCGCAGCTGATTACTGGTACGGGTGCGCTCTCCCTGTAACCGCGCCAGCGGCAGTGCCGTTTCCTGGTGGGCTATGGCGAAAAAATCCTCGCCGAGCAAATCCAGCTCGTCGGCAAGGGTGTCGAGAAAGCGGGCACGCACGTCTGGCGCGGTCTGTGAATAGACAGGAAACGCCTGGTCAGCCGCCTCCGCCGCGGCGGCGGCCTCCTCATGAGAGGCCGGGTAAAAATAGTATCCGGTCAGCTTGCCGTCAGCGGCACGCAGGCTTGGCAGCGTCGCCTCACCGCTTGCCACGCGGCGTCCGGCGATAAACTGCTGACCCGAAACAGAGAGAGGTAGCGTCATCATCACTCCTTTACTTAAAGGCCAACATCCGGCAGCTGTGGACGGGTCGCCAGCGCCTTCTCAACAATCGCCACCACTTGCGCACGGGTATCCCCTTCCAGCGCCAGACGCGGTGGACGGGTAATGGCGCTGCCACGCCCCAGCAATTCTTCACAGAGCTTGATGCACTGCACCAGATCCGGGCGCGCATCCAGATGCAGCAACGGCATAAACCAGCGGTAAAGCGCCATCGCTTCCTCATAACGCTGTTGTTTCGCCAGGCGGAACAACGTCTCCCCTTCACGCGGGAAGGCGTTCGACATTCCGGAGATCCAGCCTTCCGCCCCAACGGTAATGCTCTCGACCACCACATCATCCAGCCCAGCGAACAGCACAAAGCGGTCGCCAACAGAGTTACGCAGGTCGATAAAACGGCGGGTATCGCCGGAGGAGTCTTTGAAACAGACGATGTTGTCGCAGTCGGCAAGCGTCGCCAGGATATCCGGCGTCACGTCGTTTTTGTAAATCGGCGGGTTGTTGTACACCATGATGGGCAGGTCGGTAGCCGTAGCCACACTGCGGAAGTGGGCCGCTGTTTCATGCGGTTTTGAGGAATACACCAGCGCAGGCATCACCATAATACCGTCGACGCCCACGCGCTCTGCCTCTTTCGCCATCTTCTGTGCAAACGCGGTGGTGAATTCGGCCACCCCCGCAATGACTGGGATCTGACCGCCCGCAGCATCTTTCGCTACTTCGATGATCTGCAGCTTTTCCTGCGTGGTCAGAGAGGTGTTCTCCCCCACGCTGCCGCACACCACCAGGCCAGAAACACCATCCTTGACCAGGTTTTTCATCACCGTATGGGTGGCATCCAGATCCAGGGAATAATCGCTACGAAACTGGGTGCTGACTGCCGGGAATACACCGCTCCAGTGAATGGCTTTCTTGCTCATGTTCGGTTCCTTGTCGTCAATTTGTTAATTTAAAGTGAATGAATGGTGAATATTCACTGACAGATTGACGTTTCAGGCGACCGACTGCTTGGTGGTTTTCTTCCTCTTTGATGACGAAATTAGCACAGTGAGTGTGTCTTACCCGGCAAGCGTAATGCGAAAATCACGCGGCGTAGAGCCCGTCATCGCCTTAAACTGGCGGCTAAACGCGCTGTGATCGGTATAACCGCACTGCAACGCAATATCGGTAATCGGCGTATCGCCCGCCAGCAGTTCGGTGGCTTTTTCCAGCCGAACTTTGTGGATCATCTGGCGCGGCGTGAGATGAAAAATACGCTTACAGTAGCGCTCAATTTGCGCCACCGACATGCCGCTCAGGGCAGTTAGCTCTTCCATCGCGATGGGACGGTGATAATGGTTGCGGATATGATCGTCGACGATCGCCAGCCGCTGCCACGCCGGGTGACGCGCTTGCGCTTCCTGCAGATCGTGTGAAATCCCCGCCATACCGATGACCTGGCCCTGCGCATCCCGCAGCGCCAGCTTCTGGGTCAAACACCAGCCGCGTTCACGACCGTTGTAGAGATGCATTTCCAGCTGATCGCGCAGCGTTACCCCTTCGCGCAGCACCCGCATATCCTGCTCGGTATAGCCCAGCCCAAGCGCTGAAGGGAAAACATCGGCAGAGGTTTTACCCAGCAGAGAAACGACCGTCTTAAACCCGCAGCGTCGTGCCAGGGTCATATTGACCATCAAATAGCGGGCCTGCACATCTTTGATAAAAAAAACCACATTCGGAATAGCATTGAGCAGCGGCGCAATCAATGCCATCGCATGGAGCAACGTCTGGATATTGTCCGGACGCTGACGCGCCAACCCCTCACATATCTGGCTAAGTTCAGCCACTTCAGGCACCGGCGACGGGGCCCGCACATCATTAATCACACAGGACATCACGCTTCCTCCCGATTAGTGATCTGAATATTTATTAACTTTTTGTTAACTCAGCAAGCATCCTTACTGCGTTTTGCGATCCTGCCGTAGATTTATAATTTCCCCTTTTCCAGCCACTGGCGCGGTTGCCTTTTTTGGTTTACCACACCACTAACAAAATGATTAATAACAAATAAATATGATATCGCCTTAACGATAACAGCGGCCATTATGCTGATTTCGTCATTTACAGTGACGAAAGCGATCAAGCCGGGACGCAGGGCTTGCGTCAGCATTTAGCAACAAAATATTAACTTCCCGGAGATCCTATGACAGCACAGTACAGTGAACTGAGAGTGATTGATTCTCACACCGGCGGTGAACCCACTCGCCTGGTCATCGACGGCTTTCCGGATCTGGGAGCGGGGAACATGAGCGAGCGTCGCGAGCGCTTTTCCCGCGACTACGACGACTGGCGTAAAGCCATTATTCTTGAGCCGCGCGGTAACGACGTTCTGGTCGGTGCATTGCTCTGTGAGCCAGTTTCGCCACAGGCCACGGCGGGAGTCATCTTCTTTAACAACTGCGGCTTTCTGAACATGTGCGGTCACGGCACCATCGGGCTGATTGCCTCGCTGGCATGGCTTGGGCGCATTCAACCCGGTAAACATCTGATTGAAACGCCGGTGGGCGATGTGACCGCCACGCTGCACGAAGACGGCAGCGTCTCGGTCGAAAACGTGCCGGCCTACCGCTGGCGTAAGCAGGTACAGGTTGAAACCATCCACGGTACGGTAACGGGTGATATCGCCTGGGGCGGCAACTGGTTCTTCCTCGTCAACGATCATCCGTTCGCGGTCTCGCCGGAAAAGATCCCTGAATTGACGGAGTACGCATGGGCAATCCGTGAAGGGTTAGATCGTGCAGGCATCCGTGGCGAACATGACGGCATTATCGATCATATCGAACTGTTTGCAGAAGATGATCGCGCGGACAGCCGCAGCTTTGTACTCTGCCCCGGTAAAGCCTGGGATCGATCGCCCTGCGGCACCGGCACCAGCGCCAAACTGGCCTGTCTGGCAGAGGACGGAAAACTCAAATCCGGAGAATCCTGGCGGCAGGCGAGCATCATCGGCAGCGAATTTACGGCGCATTTCGTGCCGCATGGCGACAAGATCGTCCCGACGATCCGCGGAGAGGCATGGGTCTGTGGTGATAATAAGCTGATCCTCAATCCTGAAGATCCGTTCCGCTGGGGGATCTCGCTGTGATCGAAAGTGACGTCATCGTTATCGGTGCCGGGATTATCGGGGCCGCCTGCGCCTGGCAACTGGCCGCTCGCGGACAGCGAGTCACGCTGGTCGATGACGGCAATGCGGGCGCGACGGCGGCGGGTATGGGTCACCTGGTGTGCATGGATGACGATCCTGCGGAGCTCGCACTCTCCGCCTGGTCTCTGGAGAGCTGGCGCAAACTGACGCCCCGGATGCCGGAAAGCTGTGCCTGGCGCGGATGCGGCACGCTGTGGCTGGCGGAAACGCCGCAAGAGCTTGCGCTGGCAGAAGAAAAGAAACAACGAATGGCACAATACCAGGTTGTCAGTGAAATGCAGACCCGCGATCGGCTTGCCGCACGCGAACCGCTGCTCACCACCGGACTCACTGGCGGGCTGTGGGTCCCTGGCGACGGGATAGTTTACGCCCCAAACGTCGCCCGCTGGTTTATTAACGATGCCGATTTAACGCACCTTCGGGATAGCGCCCTCACTGTTGATGCCCCTTACGTCACCCTACACAGCGGTAAACGACTGCGCGCACGCGCCATCGTCATCGCCAGCGGTCTGGGGGCCAATATGCTGCTGGACGAAAACTGGCTCAGACCCAAAAAAGGCCAGTTGGCGATTACCGACCGCTACGGCCCCTTGCTCAGCCACCAGCTGGTAGAGTTGGGATACGGTGCCAGCGCCCATGCAGGCGGCACCTCAGTGGCATTTAACATTCAGCCACGCCCCACCGGACAGTTGCTGATTGGCTCCTCCCGACAGTTTGATAACACCGACCGCGAGGTTGATCTCCCCCTGTTGGCACAGATGCTGGCGCGCGCGCGCCATTTTTTACCCTCTCTGGAGACACTAAATATCATTCGTTGCTGGAGCGGTTTTCGCGCGGCATCGGCTGACGGCAACCCGCTGATTGGCCCACATCCTGCGCGTCCGGGTATCTGGCTGGCGCTGGGACATGAAGGACTCGGCGTCACAACCGCGCCAGCAACCGCCGAGTTACTTTGCGCCCAGATCCTTGGCGAGCGCCCGGCGGTGTCCCCGGATGCCTGGCTTCCCGCTCGCCTGCACAAGCAGGAGGCCATCGCATGACGACCCTGAACGTAATTATCGACGGCCAGAGCTGTGAGGTTCCCGTCGGAATGAGTATTGCAGCAGCACTGGCCCTGGTGGGCAACGGCGTGACCCGTCGTTCGGTGAGTGGTCAACTGCGCGCGCCCTTCTGCGGAATGGGCGTTTGCCAGGAGTGCCGCGTCACGGTGAACGGACACCGGGTGCTGGCCTGCCAGACGGAATGCCAGCCCGAAATGGTGATTGAAAGGAGCCATCATGCAAAGCGTTGACTGTGAGATCCTGATCCTTGGCGCAGGGCCAGCCGGGTTGTCGGCGGCACTGGCTGCCGCACGCTGTGGAAAATCAGTGATAATCCTTGATGACAACCCGCGCCCCGGCGGGCAAATCTGGCGCGACGGGCCGCAGGTCTCGCTCCCCCGGGACGCCAGACGGCTTCGTCAGGCGGTAGCTGAACATCCCAACATCACACTGCTGAGCGGTGCCCGGCTAATTGCCCGCCCCACCCCACATTCCGTAGTCTTCGAAACCGCAGACGACTGCGGCGAAATCCGCTGGCAGCGGCTGATTTTATGCTGCGGCGCCAGAGAACTCTCGCTGCCTTTTCCCGGCTGGACGCTACCCAATGTGACGGGGGCCGGAGGCCTGCAGGCGCAGATAAAACACGGCCTACAACTCAAGGGGGAACGCGTGGTCATTGCAGGCAGCGGTCCTCTTCTGCTGGCGGTCGCCAGTACGGTGAAACGCGCTGGCGGGAATATTGTCGCCATTATCGAACAGGCCCCGATGACCGCACTGGCCCGTTTCGCAACCGGGCTATGGCGCTGGCCTGAAAAATTGCGTCAGTTCGGCGAGCTCTTTCCAGCCCGCTATCATCCGGCAAGCCAGGTCATCCAAGCGCAGGGTGATACCTGTCTGCAGTCAGTGACCGTGCGCCACCAGGGGCAAACCCGGGAAATCGCCTGCGACAGGCTGGCCATTGGCTATGGGCTGGTACCGAATATAGAACCTGGCGCAATCTTTGGCTGCAAAACAGAAAATCAGGCTATTTGGGTCGATGCGGAGCAACGCACCAGCGTGCAGGATATCTATGCGGCAGGAGAATGCACCGGCTTTGGCGGCAGCGAGCTGGCGTTAGCCGAGGGAGAAATTGCCGGCTATGCCGCCGCAAATTGTCCGCAAAAGGCCCAAAGCGCCATCTCCGCGCGCGCCCGCTGGCAGCGTTTTGCCCAGGCGTTGCATACGACGTTTGCGCTGCCGGAGTCGCTAAAAGCCGCGACCACCGCAGATACGCTGCTCTGCCGTTGTGAGGATATTCGTTGTGGCGACGTGCAAAACGCCGAAAGCTGGCAGGCGGCAAAGCTCGCCTCACGCTGTGGAATGGGGGCTTGTCAGGGAAAAGTCTGCGCCACCAGCGCCCGCTGGCTGTACGGCTGGCCGCTGCCGCAGCCGCGCGAACCGCTCTCCCCCGCGCGTGTCGACACGCTTATCCATCTCGCAAAGCCTGAGGGGTGATGGTCAGGTTTAAAGGCGCCCACTGGCGCCTTTTTTGATGTGGTGTATCCGTAGACCTTTTCGTCAAAGGGAATAATTTTTATCTTCACCCGTATCTATTTCGCTCTGTGTATTGGGAACCGAGCGTTCTATTTCTGCCAAACATTCAAAAATATAAAGGGAATGTAATGCATGTTTAAAATATGATAAATCCAATACTTCAAATTACCGATATTGCTTTTATTAACAAGCAGAAACCAGCATAGCACCCCAGGAAATAATCTTTTTTTCGTATAGTTAGAAAAATAACACTTACTAAAGAAAGGTTTATTCTTATACCACCCCCGATGAATAAGCATGAATAACTAAAAAATAATATGGCGAAAAAAGTTTTTTATTTAATCTGCGAATTCGATAATGAATATTGTTTTTAGTGTTGGCCGAAATAGGCACAGCAACGCTTGATTAAGTGATATTTTGCGAGCATCATCGCAATTATTTACCCGAAAATGAAATCAATGGCTTCTAGTAAATCCCTGCAACAGGCAATTGCCGACATCACCATCTGGCGTAAAGGCGAGCAGCGTGCGCCGCACAAGCCTCTGCTGCTGCTTCATGTGCTGGCGGGGTATCAGCAGGGCCATGGCCGCCTGTTTGATTACGGTTTAGAAGTTCGCGACCCCTTGCATAGCCTGCTGGAGCGATTTGGACCGCAACGCGCGCAGTATCGCCCGGATATGCCCTTCTGGCGCTTACAGGGCGATGGATTCTGGGAGCTACAAAACGCCGAGCATTGTTCAACATCCGGCAGCAGCAAACAGCCCCCTGCCGGAGAACTGGTGGCGCATAACGTTGCCGGAGGCTTTGATGAACAACATTTTGCCCTGCTGAAAAAGAGCAACAACCTCATTAACACCCTGGCACAGCAAATTCTCGAGGCTCACTTCACCGAAAGCATCCAGGAAGAGATCGCGGATGAACTGGGGTTTGATATCCTGCAAATCCGCAAACAGCGGGACCCATTGTTCCGCCAGCAGGTTCTGCGTGCCTATAACTATGAATGCGCCATTTGTGGCTTCAATATGCGCCACGACAGCACTTCGGTTGCCCTGGAAGCCGCCCATATCAAATGGAAACAGCACGGCGGTCCGTGCGAGATTTCGAACGGCCTGGCGCTGTGTGCAATCCACCATAAAGCATTTGATAAAGGTTCGATTGGGCTGGATGAGAGTATGCGAGTTCAGGTGTCACCCGCAGTAAATGGCAGCGGCATGGTGGGCAGACTATTCTGGGATTTCGACGGGAAGGAGATTGCTCTACCGATGATGCGCGAGAATTATCCAAAAGAAGGTTTTGTGGAGTGGCACAGGAAGGAGGTGTTTAGAGGGTGAGTGCGAAGGCCGGACTCGCCTTTTTGTTTAATTCATTGAAAATTAATGGGTTGTTAGAATTTATTTTGGGGATTTGCCCCCAGAATGGGCACTTAATATCATTACTTGGAAGAAGATCACAGAATTAGGAATTAAACGTATCAGGTCCCATTACCTTTTCATAGCACAATTAAATTCATCCTGAACTTGTTGGAGACGTTCAATAATTTTATCAAAGCCGTCAGGCTCCTTAAAAAACATGCCACCCTCAATTGCAATACGATGATCTTCAGCGATAGCAGCAAGGCGCCCAGCATCTTCAGGGACCAGACGTAACTCACCTTTAGCAACCAACGTATAATCCACACCAGGAAAGGTCCAGCGCTGCTGCTTCATTTCAATCACGTTATGCATTGCTTCTTTTGTATCATAAAGATCGGCAAACTGATGCTGTAACAGGCAATCAACATCGTACCAGTGACGGGATAGACGTTCTGCATTTAGTTCTTTTTCCTGGGTACAAAACTGATGCAGTGCGGTAATTTTTTCCCAGAGAATATAGCCAGGGTTATAAGCCTGGACTGTTGCAGATGGCAACTCCAGTTCACCCAGCTCTTTTATTCCGGATAAATAACTGCTTACCGTTATTGTATCCGTCGGTTTCCCTCGGTTACGACCACCGAACTCCAATAAGATATGATCTCGCTGGTAAGCCGCAGAATCAGCGTGAACACGAGGAAAGAATATATCGACCTTTTCTCCCCTACTTTCCGCCTCTAAACGAGCCTCCAGGCCGGAAATACCATAAGACTGGAAACGCTGATTAAGTTTTTCCACTAACTCTGCGGTCCATTCTTCGAGTCTTGTTTGCTGTTGTTCACGAAAGCGTTGATTCTGACTTCGACTTCGGGTACTTGCTTTCCAGGCTTCTTGTTCCTGTTCTTCTGAATGGCCAGCAAGTTCCGCCCAGTGAATCGATAAATCGATATCTTCAGAAAAGCGCTCAATCACATTCCAGCACTTGCTTAATGAGGTTCCACCTTTAAAAGCGACTGTGTATGGGTGAAGAAAACCTTCATCAAACAGAAGACGTAGGATCTCTGTAACCCAGAGATCCTTTTCCAGAAAGCTCGCCCCCAGACTCAATGGGTGCTTCTGTGCAGCATAACTGAATATTTCCTGAAGTTGGCCCCGCCCTTCTTCAGTTTTATAGAGTTCAAAGATGCTGCTCATCAGATAGCCTGCCGAAAGAGTTCAAGCTGAGTACGCCATCCCTGAAGAGCTGGTTCACTCACTAATTTCTTAGCAATGGCTGAGCGAGCTTCCCGGGAAGAGATATTAAGACGGTTAAAAGCATTTTTGATTGCTTCCAGACGGGCATACTTTCCACTCAGGCTCAGCAACCCACGTAACAACTCCCCTTCAGGCCGATTCAGCCACTTCAGTTTACTTTCTGACTTGTGCTGAACAATCACAGTCTCGTTGCCAACCTTAAACTCTCTGGTTGGACCATTCGACCAGTAAATACGCTTAACCGGAGCTTGCGTCTGCATACCCAGCCGATAAGCAGCCTCCAGCCCTTGGATGGTAATTTTATAACCACGCTCTTTAGCCCATGCAGCTACTACCTTTTCAGCACTGGTTACGATCTTGATGGAAGGAATATTCTTGAGTGGTTTCGGTCGCGCATAAAATCCTCGATCTACGCGAACAATCATGCCTTCTTTTGCCAGACGACTCATAGCCTGCTGTACAGATGCGCGACTTCCCAGCGGGTAGAACCCACTGATAGAAAACGGTATACCTCGTCTCATGCGGTTAATCCGCTGACGGACCAGTGCTATAACAGACATACGCACTCCTTAACCTTAAGTGACACACAACAGACCATGTGAAATCATTATAGACCTTATGCCATGGGGATTTCAAGGATGCTTACGTCAGCAAAAGGTAGTCTATCAAGGCCATCATATTTCGTTGAAAAGTTTTTTCACAAAAACAGTATTGGTTCAGATAATTTTCAACTTAAATCAATGCCATATGAGGAATGCACAGGTAGGACATTATTTAGAGAGCGATATGAAAATATTTATGGATAAAGAAGCAAGAATTTATTAGGATATTATTACTAACACGTTGACTTATTTGAAAAATTATGCTAAGCTCTGCCACGCATTGCGATATCGCGAGTGCAAAGCACCAAGACGCGTGAGCGTTCGCTAATCGCAATGCGTGGCAGAATAAAAGTTTTAAATTTAAATAAATTTTTAACTTGCAAAAATATATTTTTAATACTCATTCTATTTGCTCTCCATTATTTATTATCGGATGGTACAATTGTTGACTACCTGAAGCAACTAACAGGATGGTTAATTATACCATTGATACAATCATTAATAAAACCCAAAAGATAAATCTTGTTAGTTATTTAAGGACGCCGTTCTGGCGTTCTTATTTCTGTATTCATCATCAGCATCTAGAGTTACCACCAAAGATATCCAATCATTAAACTTTCTTTCATTTTACCTAGTCATCTCAGGGGCTTATTTTATTAAACTGTGCATGATAGATTTAATAATTCAAGTAAAAAATCAAGTCTCAATTTTCTTACTTTTTTATTGTTAATAAGTTCCATGATAAGGGGAACATGCATATAAGCATAACCCTTAGCCAAGAAAATCGTGATTTGAACTCCAGCCATATCGTTTTCTGTGCCGGACTCGCCTTTTCGTTTAGTTTATTGAAAATTAATGAGTTGTTAGATTTTGCTTTGGGGGTTTGCCCCCATAATGGGACATAAAATTGAATACTGTGTGGAAGATCACAAAGTTGTGTGATTATTTTTCCGATCCGAAACGCATTCCAGAATAAGGCTTCTCACGGCATTGCGCCATCGAGATGATAAATCTCCCACATGTAGCTCCAGCTTGTGGCCATCCGGGTCAAGAAAATAGAAAGATTGCCCTTCGCTTTTATTGTCTTTCCAGACCGTCGTCCATACAAAATACTGACAGCGATAGAATAAGTGGGAAGCGGATTTATATCTGCCCATGCTATTTACTCCCTAATTTGCTGGTAACAAACCGAGGCAGTATTTAGCATGGGCATTCTATAGGAAAAAACCACATGAACAATCGTCACCTCCACCGGAGGTGAGACTGATAATTAAAAAAAGCCACTGATCCTTTTTTTGTGCAGTATGTTTAGTTTTCCATGCTTAGTTCAGCTTGGCTGTAATGTCCGCTTCGCTCAAAGCTGCCTATCATATCTGCTTAAAAAACATGCTTAGTGTAGGATATTCTCCGTTTTCCAAGTAGCCCCTTTAAAGATCTCCTACCGACCCACGGCCGTTTTGGTACTGCCACCATGCTGGGTAATGCGAGGACGGCACTTGATCTTCACAGCGCCCCGGGTGAATGAGTCGTCCGAGGCCTTGCTCGACCATACATAGGCTTCGCCGGTTCCAAGATGGCTCATCTTGTCGGAGGTCAGCTCACCAAGAGCGGCATTCGCCTTCTGGATGTGTTTCAACCATGCAGGTGAGTTGAATTTATGCATGATGATCTGTGAAGACAACTCGATCAGAGAGATCGGGACTGATGGAGGGTCCTGAGAGGCTACCATAATACTTGTTCCCTTGTGCCGCATCTCACGGACAACCTCGACAAGGCCAGAAACCAAGTCATCATTTTCGATATATTTGTGAGCTTCATCGAAAACCACCAGCTTATTGAAGGCGCTTCCTTGGTAGGTTGCTTCTGAGAAAACCTGTAGCATCACCACGAACAAACCGAGAGCTTCGTCCTTCTCGATGTATTCATCTCGCAGATCCACGATAATCAACCGGCCGGGGCGAATCAGATCCTGGAGACGCTGGTTATCATCGATATATTCGCTTGCAAACAGTAAGCGCGTCTGGGCCAGCTCCTTTAGATGATCGGACAAACCAGAGTTATCGATGCCTGCCCGCAGAGAATCCAAGGTCAGGTTATCCCGCAGTCCCCTCATGATGAGATTGATTTGGCGCATATACATGCTCTGGCTACCAATCGCCCCCATTAGGAATTTCCAGTGTGCTGCCTTGAGTTCAGCGGCAGAAAAAGCAATCGACTTAACCTCAATATCCGGGTACTCGGCCCTGCGATCATCTACCTTGTTGGCAGGGGTAAGAATCAAGACATCCTTCAATGCTTCCGGGTTGGCCTTGTAACGCTCACGAAGGATACAGATCTCATCCTCTACCGAGTTGGCATTAATCATCGAGGTAAACTCCGGCGCATAATCCTGCGTCGGGCTATAATGGAAAATGACTGTGGCGAGCGGGCTTGGCAGCACATTAATGTGTTGAATCGGCATTGAGGCCATCTCAATTGCTGTTCCAAGGGTGTAGCTCTTTCCACCGCCTTGAACCC
The DNA here is from genome assembly GCF_030333015.1 of Citrobacter sp. Cpo012. Classification (NCBI taxonomy): domain Bacteria; kingdom Pseudomonadati; phylum Pseudomonadota; class Gammaproteobacteria; order Enterobacterales; family Enterobacteriaceae; genus Citrobacter; species Citrobacter sp. Cpo012. The sequence continues at coordinate 370,470 of NZ_JAOWGR010000040.1, forward strand.
CGAAGAGACTGATCGTGTGGGTATGATTGAGGTCCAGCGCGATTTTCCGTCCGGAAACCTCTCCGAGCAATCCGTACTGCGGTGAACAACCATTAACGCCCAGCATGATGTCGTAGCTGACTTCGGCTTGAGGCTCGGATGTCAGATGCTCCTGCACTTCAATCTCGGGTTGAACAGCTTCTTCCGGTTCCACATCAACGGTGGCGGGTTGTTCGTCATCTTTTTCTTGTTTGGGCACAATGGTGGTAGGTTCAGGTGCTTGCTCGACGGGTTTCGCCTGTGCTTCCTTTTGAACAGGTGCGATGGTTTCCTCTGAGACAGAAGGTGTTGGCAGTGTGACTGGTGTCTCCAGCTCATCGTCCCAAAGCTCGTCCACCGTCCAGGATGTCGAGCGGGCCCTATTAGGGGCGATGAAAGCGGCAGTCTCGAGCTTCGGTACGTTCGAAATGAACTGTTCGCTCAGAGTAGGAGCTGTCGGTACTTCCTCACTCTCGACAGACACAGGCTTGCGGCAGTTCTCCAGCAAGGCATGAATGAGATCCTTGCCGATACGATGAAATTCGATGCCAACCTCGTTGTCAGGAGATTCTGTTCCAGACTTGTCAAAGTCGAAAATCAAAGCGCACCGCCTGAATTGAAGCGAGTAGCCCTGCTCAATGGATTCAAGTAGTCCTCTCGCTTCGTGCGCGGCAGTCTCTTCAAAGATCCCATAACGCAGTGAGCGTTCCAGATAGAACCTAAGAATCTGAGCCAACTCCCGGCTCTTGAGCAACCTATCCGGCCGATCCGGTTTTTTCAGGGCCGGGTCAAAGTGACGCTGGAGGATGCGCTCACTCTGATTTATCTGGGCGGAGATCCGTTCCTTCAGTTGGTTGAAAGCCGCAAAGGCACCAACCTGCGAATAACACTTCACCTCAACCAGATTACAGGTGATCGTCCTGGTGTTTAAATCTAAATCAAACAAGCCCAAGTCGGTACGTTGTAGGCTGATAGCATCGTTAACATCGTATGACTCACCGCTTGAGCGGTAGAGGTCCGTGTGTGCGTCTAATGGCACAATGATCTGATTGCTTAACGCGCCTTGATATTCGAGATAGAGCCTCGCCAGAGCCAGGCCAAGAGCCTCCGCCTGTTGCGTACGTGCGGAAATCAGTTTCAGGGCAAGCTGACCAGAAAGCGAGCGTAGGTTCGCAAGTATCTGAACCGACTGCTCGCCGTCGGCGGACAAACCGTGCTCAAGCAGCACCGGCTTCAGCATGGCCTCCAATTCATCGTTCGAGCGCGAGGAGATTATCAGATTATGTGTCGCCTGGGAGCTGGCTCCTGGCACATAGTCAATCAGATAATCCGGTCTGTTCTTCCGACCGCCATGGTCGAAAAACTCAATCCCCATATTTCGGTCGATAGTGAACACCCAATCGCTGATCTGGTGAACCTCGTAAATCAGTTCTCGTTGGGCCACATCGAGGCCAAGGGTTACAACGGGTACGGCCTTGAAACTAGCACCAGAAGCAGCAACCGCTGAGGTTGCAAAACAGAGGTGACGGCTCAGCGACGACAGCAAATCGAAACACGCAGCGTGGTTACTCGCACCGAAGGAGCGCCCAATAATAGGCTGCTTATTCCAGAAGGTACCCGAATCGTCGTCAACGAATTCGGTGTCAAAACCCTGTATCAACCCATACAACGGAGTCACCCCCATCGGCCTCTCGGAAATGGAAAGCTCCTCGGCGGGGAACACATCCAAAAGAACGCTGATGTGCGCTGGAAAATCCTTGGGATTTGCATGGAATTCATTCAACGCGTGCTTAGCCAAGTTCAGCTTGGAAAACAGATGACTGCCAGTTGATGCAGCAAACGCGTCTGCAGCCTCATTCACCGTCGCTCCGGGACGAACTATGGATTCAAGCGCCTCACCCAAAACTGGCGAGTCAGGCTCGGAGGTAAAGAGCCGTATATCATAGCGTAAATTGGCATACTCACCTTTCTGCTGAAGCGCTATCAAAGCCTCTGCTATTAACGAACCAGCTCCGGGGTTAAAGATATTCAGCGATAGCTCTCTCACATAAGGATGCTGGGAGAGATAGCGCTCAATCTTATCCGCAATGACCTTTCCGGAAATATCAGTTCCCGCCGCAGAGGGCTCGGCCAAGCCAAGTGCCGAACAGATCTCCGCCATCAGACCACGAGAATTATCCTCGGTTGTTGGAGCGTATAGAGCCCAAAACGTATTTAGATTGTCCACCGGCGTGAAGATACGACCATCCTCTACGGGAATGCCAACAGGATAGGCTGAGGGCACAAGGCTATCCAATAGGGCGGAACGGACGTGAGGAATGTATTCTTTCCCACCTGACTTGATCTTCCCGATCCAATCCTTGCCCAGAGTAACCCAACTGTTCAGCCACAAGGCTCGGAGCGGATGGGTTGGGGAGACCAAAACAGCCTCGCGATGCCTTCCACGGAAGTCGGTCAGGATGACATGGATTGAATCAACGGCCAGTATGTTTCTTAGCGATTGCAGGTGTTGCTGGCGCTCGACACCAGAAGTCATCTCGGCCTGGCGGATGAGATTCCTGACCAAGTCAAGATAGCTTTCAGCATACGCGAGGCATTCCTTTTCAGAGTCCTGGAACAACAGCCCCTGCATGATCAGTTCGGCAGTGTCTTTGCGCACCGCTGCAAAAAACTCTTCACGGGCAGCCAGGAAAGATGCCATCGCAGCAGAAGAGGGCAGCATGAGCCCGACCTCGGAGGGCGGCTCAGCGGTATCCAGGTTGATCTGCATTCGCCAGCCTGACGGGTGTTTAGGCTTTGCTAAGATGCGTTGCTCGATAATTTTGAGCGTACGTGATAGCGGAATCTGAACAGCCCCCTCACGACCGAATTTTGCGTGCAAGGTTTCAAGGCGGGAGGACTTTTTGGTACGACCGCCCTCGGACCAGGCGACACCACTGATGGCGATATCATCGGGATCACGTTCATCACCCAAGGCTGTCAATTGCAGTCGGAAACGTGCATGCTCCAGGCTCTGCTCAATAGGAACGGCACGTTGAGGGGGCTCTTCTTCAATGTTGCCACCGGGCAAGACGTAGAAAGGCTCGCTCTCGTAAGAGCGCTTAGCGCCCTCGGAGGTGGAATCCGCTTCCAGCGGAATCGGGTCGCCATCGGCAGTCCAGGGCATTACACGGATGAAATGCCATCCTTCATCGAATTCGATTTTATTGAGTTTAGCAAGGCTTGTAGTACATTGCAGGCGGTTCGGGGTCCAGGCCTTTACCTTTTTAGATTTCCCTACCGGGCCGTCATTCTGCGAAATGATTTGCACCATAAAATGGTCAAGCCCACTGACCTTGCCGGGGTGAGGATTAACCTCAAACACCACGTTCATTTTACGACGATCGTTCGGTACCAGAACCTGTTGCCCGATGAGGCCAGTGAGTTGCTCGTCGGTTTCATCGTCCGCAACGACCGGCAAGTCGGTTTCCAACACAGTCAGAAGAACCTTGTCCAGTGATAGCTCTTCTTTGAACGTCCATTTATCGAAAGAAATGCTCCACCAACTCTTGTCTGTCGCAATGGGTGGCGTCCAGAATTCTGACTCATGGATATCGTGTTTTTCAAAATAGGTGAATAGACGCGACTCCAATGCCTTATCACTGAGCCCAAGATCAGCAATACGACCACGAACCGACTTGTGCGAGGTTATCAAACTGCGGACGCTGACAAGATTACGGCGAATTTTTCCAATGACTATGCCCGGATCGGCAAAGAGCTTGAAGTCCGGAATCAACGCCAATTCATACAGACTGGCCCCAAGCGTTTCGCCATCAATCCCGTTTTCGAGCGCGGTAAGTAGATACCGCACGCGAGAAACATCGTCGGCAAATAGCCATTCCTCCTCGGTGAGAATACCCAAAAGATCGCGAACATAGCTAGCCAGCGTTGCCGGGAGCCGGTCAAACAGCGATTCGATCAGATCCTCGTAGATATCGGTGAAGGTAAGTTCCTCGAAGGTCGCCACGCCAAAAGAATCCTCGGCACTAGTACGGAGCGAGGTCGGTATGAACACTAGCAAAGGCTGGCGCAGCTCGCCGTTCGCGTCAGGATTACGCAGTTCCACCAACTTGGTGGAAGTTACTCGGAAAGGCATGCCTTCTTGGTCATGACTGCCGAGTATAAATATGTTCCCGTCAGGCCAGATTCGCCTAAGTTCCCAGCATACTGACTCCATAACTTCGTCATCAAGGTCAGTGACTCGCACACAGTGGCCTGGGCCACGATCACTCAGGATCGCTTCGATACGAGGACACAGCACTCCAGCCAACGCCGCATTCAATTTATCCTGTGGAAGCTTTATGAACGCGCTACTCATGTGTGTCTCCCATTCTTATCAGTTCTATCAAATCTTTCAATTGCATATCGGGGCGATACTTTTTGGGTTACATAAGCATCCGACAAATCCTGGTAGAACCCAATTTCACGAAGGCGGCGCTTGAAGGCTTCGAGATTAAGACGCAGGGCACGTTTGTCTAGTATGCTGCTGTTAGCTATGGTTCCTTCTGGTAACTGGTCGATGTAAAGACCGTAGCGGTTCCTTAAAAAGGCTAACAATTCTTCGATGCGAACCTCGTGGGTCACAAAACGCCCGCCGTCTTGGGTGAGTACAGCTACCTGGAGGAGCACTTCGAGCAGCTTGCTTCCTAACACAAATCTACGTGGGCTTCCCTTAGTCCGGGCCTGAGCCAAAAGCCCACTTTCTTTATTCTTCAGCAGAAGAGAATCCAAGCACTCAGTGATGTATTGGCGGTGATATTTACCTCGATAGGCCATCAGTATTTCAATGAAGGAATCGAATTCACCCAAGCCCATGGCGGTGACGTCCCGGATCTCTGGGTCTAAATCCTCATTCCTGGAGGCCGATTCTTCAATTAGGCTCGCCAAGCGGAATTTGAAGTAGGCTTGACGCTCGGTGTCGTGTTCGGGCTTCAGCAGGGATATCAGATCACTAACAGTGAACACACCGCCTCCTGGAGGAGCCAATTTACCAGTTTTTTTGCTCAGGTATTCCGCCATTTCATCGAGTTTCTTGACGACAAAATTGGCCTGCACAAAAGCAGGTATCTGACGATAGAGCCGGTCAGTGGATTTTCGAGCTAACTCAACCATGTGCGGATTGTTGACGTCCCCCATATCTACTATCAACGCCAAGCGGTAAGGGCAACCTTCCAGAGCATTGTCGAGACCCGGGTTGATCGGACATTCCCTGGCGGTGCAGAGATCGTTACCAGAGCGCTGTTTCACCAGCTTGGGCAGCATTTGCAGTAGTTTGAGGTGATAAAGTGCCAGATGGAAGGCCATCAGAGTTTTGAGATAGTCAACCAACACCGAGCGCGGGATATAAGGCTCATAGGCGAGTAAACGCAGAATATCGTCTGCCAAAATATCGGCCTGCCCTATACACAGAGGTTGGAAACGTGCGGGCTCCTTGGAATCCTTCATATCCTGCGTAACCTGTTGGTCTAATCGCAAGATGGCCTGCGTTTCCACATCCACGGAAGCGTTGGGATCGTAACGGTCCGTCACCAAGTCGACCCCTGGGAAGAAGAAACGCTTCAAGGCATCTCGCGCCGCTTGGCCCTTACCTTTGCGGGCATAGAAAAGCATCCAGTAGATTTGCTCTGCAGCGCCGTAATCTCGGGTGTGCTTCGCGTTACGAAACTTATAGGTATTACCATGCAAAGGACGTGGTGCAGCTAGAGCTTGGTTGCTTTTACCTCTATTCACTAGATCCATAAGATCTGTTTCAATCCAAGCTCGAACAATTTCAGGGTTTTGATCGAAACCAGCAAACCACTCGGGATGTTCAAGGAAATCTTCGAGAAACTCCTCAACTGAAAGATCACCACCGCGAGGAGGTCTGCGACTACCATAGCCATCGTATTTCAATCGTGGAAACAACATGGTGAGTACGCGATCCATCTCAATATGTTTAAAATCGAGATAAGAAACTTTCGGGATTCGAAACTCTTTGTCACGGCCTTTAATTGACATTGTATTCGGCCCCCTTTTCAGACGCTTCCATTACTAGCCGTCCATCTTGTTCTCGACGGATTTCGTAAAATTTGTGGCCAGCCTTGGTTAACAATACTTCGTTGTAAGGTACAGAGGCCAACAAGTTCTTAAAGACGGACAAGCTCAACAAAAAGCCTTCTTGCTCTTCTACGCTTGGTCGGTAGCCGTCGTTAAGGCGCATCAGCATTTCATATATATCGAGATTGATTCGTAGGCTGGCCTTGTGCCCTTCGCCGGAGTCATAAAGCAGGACCAACGCCTGAGACAGGCACTCGAGGAAAGGATGAGACGCGGTCTCCTGTTCGGTACGAAGCGAAAAATAGTTACCGTCGAAAAGCCGGTAACTGCGAATAGTACCTTTATCCACTTGGCGAACACGCAGTGCCAACTGGTTACCTAGCCTCGCAGGGTCGCTTAAACCTTCGCCTCGGTTGATGGCGCGGAGAATTGCAGTCACCTCATCGTTGCTTTTTGTACCTGTCCGCTGCGTGGAGACCAAGAAGGGATCGATGCTTTCATATGGCAGCATCTCCTTCCACCCTATGTCCCTTCGTTCGAAGAAATGGCGACGTCGCATATGTGAAATGTAATTCCGATGTCTGGAAATCAATCGGGCACGATTTTTCGATGAGTAATCGCGAGGCAGGCTGTCAAACAACGCTTCAACCAATTCATTGTCATATCCGGCTCGTTCTGCAAACGAGAAACGACTCATAGCCTTAGCCCTGGGATGGAGAAAGCCTAACTCGCGGTCCAGATCAGGGTTGCTGACTTCAGCAATGTCGATCTCGCGCAGCAGAGCAATAAGTCGGTCATTGGAGCCTTTTTCCCCACCAAGCCACGAGTTGAAATAGAATCCGTCCAAGATGCGGTTTTGGACCTCTTCACCACCGGTCTGATAAAGCTGGTGAATACCGTCACAATCTTGGGTGCCCACTAACATGAAAGCCAACGCCGACCGTAGGTCGCGCATAGTGATATGCAATCTCCCGCGAAGGTGGGTAATGGTGTAGAGCATCTTCAGACGCTCGATCACCTTGGGGCCGGCAACCGGATCCTGGAAAGTCCGGGCATTATGGTAGGCAAAACACTTGCCCTTGATGCCACACTTCTCGCAGGCTTGCCAGTATTCCTGGTGTGTCATGCGGGCAATCAGCCTCTCAAAAATCGAAGGCTGACTTTCTTCGGGGTCAGCAACTACCGAGCGCAAATTGAGGTTGATGATCGCTATGCCGCCTTCCGGAACGGCCCCGGCCAAACCCTGTTGGATCTGCCTGGCGAGCAGCGGGTACTCCTCTTCATGCTCTAGGAAAAAATCGACTAGCCGTCCCTCGTTAATGGCTATTAGGCGAGTCTGATTTTCGGGCCAGCTAGAGGCATCCTTACCCGCGAAAGGAGCAAAGAATTTCCGCAACACCGCATCGTTTCGCTCATCGCCTTCATCCTGGCTGCCGTCATAGTTACTCAGGTAGGTATGCCCCTTGATCTGGAACACTGCTCCATTCGCGCCTCGTTGCATCTGCGCGCCCCTGCTCTCGGCAAAGGACTCAACCTGCTGAATAAAGGCGGTCTTGCCATCACCTGCGTTACCGCTAATGATCACGAGCTTAAACTCGCCTTTGAGCAAGGCGGGCTTAAGCTTTTCGTCCAGATATGTCGGCACATATGTGGCCTTACCAACTTCGTCGAGGCCACGGGTTCCCGCGTTGGATACCTGGCTCTGGCTGTAGAGGGTCAGCAGATGGGTGACAAAGGGGTTGCTATTGGGCTTGGTCGGCTCGAAGCCCAGCCTGGATACCACCTTGGGGCCGGCTCCAATCTCGCCGGTGGTCAGCACCGAGCGCAGACGCTTGACCTCAGCCATGGCAGTCAAGAACTCATCGACTGACGTGAAGCGCTCCTTACGCTCCGGCGCGATCATCTTCACCAGAATGTTGACCAGTGACGAGCTGAGGTCGGCACATCCTTTGAACTGCTTGGGGTCCTTGGGTTGAGTCTTGATCGGCGGCGTGGGATCGTCGAACGGATACTTGCTGGTCAGACACTCGTAGAAGGTGATACCCAAAGCATAGATGTCGCGGTCTACCCGGTCAGAAGCATCCGGCTCGGAATTGTAATCGTAATCCGGCGGCAGGTAGCGACGAGTGCCACCACCTCCCTGAACCTCGTCACTTTCGGATACCGCGACATTAAAATCAATGATACGAACACCTTTATCAGTCCATAGCAAATTAGAGGGTTTAACGTCCTGATGATAAATACCATGTTTATGGAGATGCGCTAAGCCCTCGGCTGCTTCGCGAACAATGCGAACAGCATCATCCACCGCCAAGGCTTCAGTATCGATCAGATCGGACACGTCCAAGCCTTCCACATACTCAAAGACGATATAAGGAGTTTGATTTGCATCAGCCATTCGATCGGCCCAGATAACCTTAACGACATGTGGATGATCTGGCAGGCTGGTGAGTGTCTTATATTCGCGGCGCAGGCGCTCATAAACGCTACGCCGGTCTTTGGTCACAAGTTTGATAACGCGAACTACATCGCCTAAAGCATCAAATACTTTATAGACCACCCCAAAGCCACCGCTGCCGAGTTTCTTTTGCACACTGAAACGCTCAGCTAATACAAAATCGGCAGGCAGGTTGGTTAGGTCATCAGGAATGTTAAAAGCTGGTGCAGAAGGTTTTTTTTCACTTTTGCCTTCGGGTAATATCAGATCTTCAAATTGCTTTTTAGCTATAGCAGCGCTGGCAAAACGATCTTCAGGATCGAACTCACAAAAGGTTTGCAACCACTCATCAATGCCTTTGGGGAAATCAGGTTTGTGCTCCGAGGGTTTGATAGGGAATTTACCATCGGCTTCGATCATTTGATCAATATTTTCGTAGGGCAACTCACCAGTTAGCAACTCGTAAAATACTAAGCCTGCAGAGAATAAATCAGAAGCAATGGAGGCCTCTTTCGGCTCAGACTTTTGCTCGGATATCACTAATTCGGGAGCGCGATAAGCCGAATCGAGATCTTCGGTAATTTGATTAGCAATAGTTTCTGAAATCGATCGGTTTTTACCTACTCGAGCAAAGTCGAAATCGGTGATGCGAGCTATACCCCCTTTAGTGATGAGAATCGCATCTGGTGTGAGGTTTCGATGAATGACCTGATGTTGATGTGCGTGATCCAATGCAGAAAGTACACCTTTGATCACCTGGTATTTTTGATCTGTTGTGAGCGCAAAAGTAGGCTTTTTTAAATGCTGACGCAGCGCTTGACCTGAAATATCATCGGCCACCAAAGTAATTTCATTACCATCGTCAGATTGAATCAGGTCACGCACAGCCAATACATTCGAATGAGCACTCATGTGCTGAACAGCCACAAAAGCATTACTGATTTTTTTCAGTTCGTCTTTGCGGGCGGCTTCCTCTAGATAGGGGTCTGCGCGATAAACTCTTAGGCGAACCTGACCCGCCTTCGCCCCCAATAAATTGTGCTTTGCGCGGTACTCGGTGTAACGGTCTGTGCCACCAAGTTTTTCTATAACCTGCCAACTTCCAAACACAGGGGGAGCTGATTTTGGCTTGGCTCTACCTTGAATGGCTTTGTCAATATGTGAGTGATAAGAACGAATATCAGAAAGACGGTGGCTTGGGATTTTCCCCTTATCAGTAAAGAGTTTTAAGCAGCGCTTGTAGTCAGTCACATCCGGGCTATCGATGCCAGCAGGATCATATAGCTGGGCATCATCTGCTGTAAGCAATACAACCGCATGTACATGCACTTTACGTAACTCGATTATTCCTTTATTGCTGTCAGCCAATAAGGTGCTCATCACCTTGGCGTGGTTGCGCAGCTTTGCCAGAGGGGAGTGAAATTTTTGCCTCCCCTCGGGATACCACTTTGAGCCATACACATCGATGTTGCCACGCGTTCCTTTGACATCCACCAAATAAATCGCATGAGGCGCGAGGATTGCGATATCGATTTCGAACACCTCCTCCCCTTGACGCATCTCGAAGTTGTGGAAGATCAACCAGCCATCGGGAAGATGATCCCGAAGGAAACCGATGGCCTGGCGTTCAGATTCGTTTGCAGGTTGCCCGATGGGTATGACCTTCGCCATTAGCGACCGCCCTCCTCAATTGTGCGCTCGACCAGGGCGCGGGCTTGGTCTTCGAGCTCGATAGCCTTTTCCCTTGCCTCATATGCTGCAATAACAAGGTCATTACAGCGCGTCCTGATGTCACTTGACGGATAAGGGATGGGAAGCGAGGGGAGCATCGCGTAATGGTGGTCTTGAAGCTTACTGCCCACCGAAATGGAACGAAGCATTCTGAAAGCAGACTCGGAACGCATGAAAGCAAAGAGGGCACCACGTTCAATCAAACTCTGATCCGCCAATACACGGAGAATATGTTCTGAATATGCGTTCTCCAAAGCCTTACCGGTTGCAAATTCCGCACGACAATAAAGTTCTGATTCACCGAGTGTGCCCTGAGCAGCCACAAGTACACAGCCATCTTCAACGAGTACGCCGCCCGGGACAAAATTTTTCCCAATCCACCGCCCTTGTGGACGTAACCAGAAAAGTTCCTTTTGTCCGATCAGTCGATATGCATATTCAGGATCAGCATCCACACGACTGAAACGAACTCCGCGTTTAAGCGTACCGGAAACGCATAGCTCACCCAAGGGTTTCCAAGGACCTTGCTTAATACGGTCACAAAGTTGGTTAAAACGTGGGTTAAAATTTAACGCCCGTAGAGATTTGACTCCGGCTTTAGCTGTGAAGCCAAGATCTGCCCCCCAAGAATGCCACTCGCTTGCAGTGAGGTCCTTCAGACCAACAGAATCGAAGTAGAGCTCCGTTGCCTCAGTTAAATTGGCTTGGAATTGGGTGAGTAGTGCCGCAGACTGTTCAACAAGATCATGAGCCTTCTGTTCGATAGTTTTTCCGAGACGGGGAACCAAGAGATCAGCAAAATGCTTTGGCTCAAGATGAGTGATTACCGAACCGTATTTCCCAGAAACAACAAAGGGCACTCCGAATCTCGTGCAAAGATATGCATTCAGGTACCCCGAAAGTATTCGATTCGGGTCAGCAACAATCTTCAGAATGTCTTGGTTGGACCAAACATTATTCATGTCTGAGCGTGCATAAATGGTCCTTCCCACCGTTCCGGAACACGTAATTAACGTCATCCCTTCATGAACCCGCAAGTAGCTGAGTTTCCTAGAGTGCGCATCCTTCTTGCTCAGAAGAGGTAACCGGCTCAAATCAGCCTGCATCATGAAAGTGGTTGTTAAAAACGGAACACCGTATTGCGCATCATCAACATAATTCCTTTCGAACTGAGGGCCGTTGTAAATCCCACCATCGTGACCTGCTGTCAAAACGGGAAGTACATCAGTTTTGTGTTTCTTTAGGAGTTCGCGAATCTCTGCCGCACCAGACATATAAGGACCACAGTCTAACCGCCGTCCATTACTTTCCAGCCAAGTGCTTGGAACCGCTTTCACTTGGAACTTTCTGCTCATAACGTCACCTCACCAGTCGCACGGAATTCCTTGTATTTCTCTGCCACCAAAGGCAGTTCGTCATGAATACACAGCTCCAGCGTCAGCTCCCAGCCATGAGTTAGCAGGTTTGGTTGCCAAGCTTTGGCGACGGCAATGGGTTCATTGATGCGCAGGACAATAGACTGTTGACCCACCTCGGTGAAAGGCTCGTCGCCCCTGATCCAGAATTTGCGGCCGCCAGTGAGCTGGGTCTCATCAAAGATCTTATCCAGACCGCTCTCTTCGGTAGTATCCTGCGAGGCTTCAATGATGTCGTCTTGATCGTTCATTAGTCCTGCTCCTTGAGAAATTCGCGGTACTTCTCAGCAATGACCGGCAGATCGTTGTCCTCGATCTTTTCATTACGAGTCAGGGTCCGTTCCACGAAACGTCCGCCGATTCGGATGCGTTCGATATGCTGCTTGGGCTCAAGGATCTCTTCTCCGTCTGGGGTGCGTTTGTATAGATTGTTGCCACGGCGGTCAAAACCAACCTTGTCAGCCACAGCCATGAACACAGGATACTCATCGATACCGCCCAAGGCTTCAGCTCGCTTTTCTTCTTCACTCTTGCGACGCAGGAATAGCAGGCTGGTGAGTATGTTAACATTGGCCTCGGCAATGAAAGCTTCCACAGGCAGATCCACGGAGGCAAGCACCTGGGTTTCGCGCATGATCCACCAGCGAATGTATTCAGCTGCTGGGTTACCGAGAACACCGTCGGGCAGCACGATACCCATGCGACCTGTGCCTGGTTTGAGCCATTTGATGCATCGCTCAATAAAGAGAATCTCCGGGGCCACACTGCCTTTCAATGACCCTGTATTGCGGAAACCACCTTCGCCATCTGATTCCCAGTTATGTGCTAACTCGTATTGTTCCAGAATATGCTTGTCGGTGATCGGGATGTCGGAGCCGAATGGAGGATTGGTGGCGATGATATCCACTGACCCCAATGGAATCTCCCTTTTAGCGGAGGGCAGATCGGTCAAATGTCCCAGCGGGAACTCCAGAGAGTTGATGTTGTAAATGTGACCCCGACCGTCACCCGCCAGCACCATGTTCATCTGAGCAGCGCGAATCAGGAACGGGTCAAAGTCGGCTCCGAACACATTGGCTGCAGCATACTCTTTCAGCCGATCGTGGACGTTCAGAAACTCGCTGGTGTCCTCATTTTCGCTCTGGGTGTTCTGCTCCTCACGGAATTTCTTCAGCATGTGTCCCAAAGTGGCGACCAAGAAGCCGCCAGTCCCGCAAGCAGGGTCTAGCACCATCTCACTTTCCTTGGGATCGAGCATTTCCACGACTAGCTTGACTACGCCCCGGGGAGTGAAATACTGACCACGGTCGCCGCGCAGATTGACGCCCACTAACTCTTGGTAGGCCACGCCCTTGGCATCAACGTCCGTGCGGGTAAAATCGTATTTGGCTAACTCAGAAACAATAAAGGCTAACGCCCGGTTGGAGAGGGTGATTTCCTCATTGCCCCGGAAGATGTTCTTATACTGCTTTTTAACCTCGGTAAAGAGCGTCTCAATACGAGCACGAATGGCCTTTCGGCCCTCAACTTCAAACTGCTCTTTAGGGCCAGCCCAGAACTGCCGCTTCCATGACTGACGTTGGATTCCCCGAAGGTTTTCGTCATGCATTTTGCAAAAAATCAGATAGAGGAACTGCCAGAAGGCGGCGTCCTTTGGCATGCCTTCGTTGCCATGGATGAAGTTATGGCAACGACGGAATGTGATTTTAAGCATCTCATTGTCAGCGACGCGCGTGTGAGCATCAGAGATAATATCTTTGGTGCCAACAGACTCTTCCGCCATAGGCCAGTCGCCGATTGGGTTGCACTTTGTTTCGAATCGCTGTTGCTCTTTTTCAACAAAGAAGAACTCCAAGCCATTAGTCCACAAACCATACTTAACGGCTTCAACTTCGCGCATAATAGCTTCAATTTCATCAAGATCTTGAGCGGCCTGTTCAAAATCGCGGATGCGTACGGCATTTTTGCCGACGTTAGGTTCCTGACGGCAGAGCACAGCGCGCCCCAGATTCTCGATGATGTGTTCCTTGCCATGGTGGAAGATGGCTACGTCCACCTTCTTGCGGCCGCCAATGGAAAAATCTAGCTCCATATCTTCCGGCGAGAATCCGTATTCGTGGATTAGGGCGCGAACGATCCGCTGCCGTACTAGCTCTTTCTTCGTTTCCTTGATCTGTTTGCCGGAAACGTAGTCGAGCGTATACCCAGCCGGTATCGTGTTTTCGGTTTGTGTGCTGTTCTTTTTGCTCATTTCAAAACTCCGCGCTCCGAGGTCAGGGGCATTTTGTATTACCCTCACCGAAATCTTTTGTTGTATGTTTCTGTTGTTCTATCCATGCGTCGATATCCTTTCGGGAAAATCGCCACTGGCCTCGGACCTTAAAAGCAGGTAGTTCCCCGGTCTGGGCCATGGAATAGACTGTCTTCTCACCGACCTTAAGTAGGGTGGCAACATCCTTTAGTTTCAGAACCTCGTCATTGCTCATGCCGCCTCTCCTGAAGGGCTTGTTGGCCGTCAAAGCACAGTACCAGAACAGAGGTGGCTTTCCTGCCTCTGAGTGAAAATAAACCAAAATATACCGAATTATGCCAAAGATTACCAGAGAGGTTTCGTGTTGCAAAACACTAAACACTGAAGTATATTAAACGCTATGAAAAACTTTGGTGAAACCATCCGCGACCTTCGAGTCGCCCAAGATCTTGGGTTGCGCGAAACTGCGCTCAAGGTAGGCATTTCCCCCGCCTATCTAAGCCGCATCGAGCGTGGCAAGGAGCGTCCGCCAAGAGCAGAGGTAATTAAGGAGCTGGCCAAGATACTAGCGGCCGACCCTGACGTGCTGTTTCGCTTGTCTTCCTCCACAGACCCGGAAGTTGTCGACTACCTTCATGACCAACCCGAGGTCATGACTTTGCTCCGTTATGTCAAGGAGGCCTGCTTTACCGAGGATGAGCTCAAGAGCCTCGTTCAAGCAGCCGAAAGTATCAAGGCCAACTCTCATTAGCCCTACTACTCCCGGTTGATCCCGATTCAAAATCTGCTTAGGCGCCAACACTAAAACACGATCATTGTGTAATTGGTGATATTTAATATAAACGTCCTGATGTGCTTCGTAGATACTATCGATTGGATTGTCCAATTCATTCCCCCCAATATAGGATAAATTTCATTTACTCCTTACCTTGATAATTGAATCGCCACGGATAATCTAGACACTTCCGAGCCGTTGATAATACTGGTTTTCATATTCTGTCGGTGACATCTGATTGCTCGAACCATGCCGACGCTTACTGTTATAAAACATTTCGATGTAATCAAAAATATCGCTGCGGGCTTCTTCCCGCGTTCCGTAGATCTTTTTCTTTATCCGTTCGCGTTTCAGCAACTGGAAAAAGCTTTCTGCAACCGCATTATCGTGACAGTTACCGCGACGGCTCATGCTCCCCTCCAGGCCGTGTGATTTCAGGAACGACTGCCACTCATGGCTTGTGTACTGACTGCCCTGGTCCGAATGAACCAGCACCTGTTTTTGGGGATTACGCCGCCATACAGCCATCAGCAGTGCGTTCAGGACAATGTCCTTTGTCATCCGGGATTGCATTGACCAGCCGATAATTTTGCGTGAGAACAGATCAACAACCACAGCAAGATACAGCCAGCCTTCGTGGGTCCTGATGTAGGTTATGTCCGTTACCCAACGCTTATCCGGAGCATCCGGATTGAACTGTCGCTGGAGCCTGTTGGGCGATACGATACTGGCCTCGCCTTTGCGTGCCCGCGGGCTCCGGTACCCGACCTGAGCCTTTATCCCGGCACGATTCATCAGTCGCCAGACTCTGTTCACTCCGCACTGTTGACCGCTATCCCGCAAGTCCAGATGGATCTTGCGATAACCATAAACGCAACCGGACTCCAGCCAGAACTGTTTGATCTGTCCCGTCAGTCTTAGATCTACCTGGTGGCGCTGAGAATACGGTTGCTTAAACCAGGCGTAAAAGCCACTGGGATGAACATCCAGCACCCTGCAGAGCAGACGAACAGGCCAGCAACGGGAGTTGTCACGAATAAAGGCGTACCTCAGTCGGACAGCTTTGCGAAGTACGCCGCGGCTTTTTTTAATATGTCTCGTTCGTCAGTAACCCGCTTCAACTCCTTCTGGAGTCGGCGGATCTCGGCCTGAGCATCTGACTGTTCTTTATTAGTGGATGAGTCCGGACCGTACTTCTTTATCCAGGCGTAAAGGCTGTGGGTGGTGATATCGAGACGTGTTGCAACGCTGGAAACAGAATGACCGCGATCAATAACCTGTTTGACTGCTTCAATTTTAAACTCTTCGGGATAACGTTTACCGCTCATGGGCACCTCTCTTTAAGTCATCTTAAATGACTCCGAGGTGTCTGTTAAACCCGTGGCGATTCA